>JBFMEV010000011.1:0-78838 GCA_040752335.1 Chloroflexota bacterium | reverse complement strand
GGCCCACGGCGGCTACGGCCACCATGGTGGTCGCTTCGGGCCGTGGGAGGAGCGGGCCCGCGAAGTCCACGACGAGTGGCATCGCCAGCACGATCGCCCGGCCGGTGACGCCGCCGGTGTTTCGCCGGGCAGCGGCCAGGCGGGCGGTGGCCCGTCCGGCAGCGGCCCCTCCGGCAGCGGCCCGTCCGGCACCCCGTCGTCCGGCGGCAACGCCTGACGATCTTCTCCCCATCCCTGGTCGAGGCCCGGGCCGGCAACGGTCCCGGGCCTCGATGCTTCCCCGCCCGGGTGGCACGGCCTACGATGCAGTCCCCGATGAAGACCATCCTCGTCGTCGACGACGAACCCAAGATCATCCAGCTCGCCCGCGACTACCTCGAGCACGCGGGCTACGCCGTCGTCACGGCGGCCGACGGCCGGGCGGCGCTCCAGGCCGTCGAGTCCGACGCGCCCGACCTCGTCGTCCTCGACCTCGGGCTGCCGGAGATCGACGGTCTCGAGGTGACCCGGCGACTACGCCAGGCCGGCGACATCCCGATCGTCATGCTCACCGCCCGCGACGACGAGCTCGACAAGCTCCTCGGCCTGGAGCTCGGGGCGGACGACTACGTGACGAAGCCGTTCAGCCCGCGGGAGCTCGTCGCTCGCGTCCGGGCGGTCCTGCGCCGGAGCGATCTCACGGCCGGAACGGGGTCGCGCGCCGAGAGCGGCGATGCGGGCCAGGTTCTGCACGCCGGCGACGTGGCGGTCGACGTCGCGCGGATGCGCGTCTCCGTCGCCGGCCGGGAGGTCGAGCTGACGCCGACCGAGTTCCAGCTCCTCGTCGCCCTGGCCCGGCGCCCGGGACGGATCCTCACCCGCTCCCAGCTCCTCGATGCCGTCCACGGCGTCGCCTTCGAGTCCTACGAGCGGGCGATCGACACCCACGTCAAGAACCTGCGCCGCAAGCTCGAGCCCGACCCGCGGGTGCCCCGCCACGTCCTCACGGTCCACGGCGTGGGCTACCGCTTTGCCGACGATCGCGATGCCTGACGAGCCCGCTCCAGGGACCCACGGCCCGTGGCGCCGCGGGCCCCGCCATCGACCGCCGTGGTGGCCGGCCGAGGAGGCCTGGCCGCCACTCGGGCCGGACGGCCGGCCGGCCTGGGGACCCCACCGCTGGGGACGGCGTGGCGGCCCGTGGGCGGCGATGGGGTGCCTCTTCTTCGCCCTCACCCTCATGGCCGCCTGGATCCTGCTCGCGATCGTCGTCAGCATCCTCGGCGCGATCGGGGTCATCGGCGGCCCCGGCGGCGGCATCGTCCAGGCGGCGGCCCTGACCGTGATCGTCGTCGGGATCCTCGCGATCGGCGCGATGGGCCGGGTCTTCGGGGCGAGCGCACGGACCCTCGACGCCCTCATCGACGTCGCCCGGCGTCTCGAGGACGGTGACTACGGGGCGCGGGTCGGGGATGCCGCACGAGGCCCCCGCCCGGTCCGCCAGCTGGCACGGGCCTTCGACACCCTGGCCGAGCGCCTCCAGGCCGATGAGACGGCGCGGCAGGCGCTCCTGGCCGACGTCTCGCACGAGCTTCGGACGCCGCTGGCCGTCATTCGCGGCAACCTCGAGGCGATCGTCGACGGCGTCCACCCGGCCGACGAGGCCCACATCGCCGGGCTCATCGAGGAGACCCGGGTCATGGAGCGGCTCGTGGAGGACCTCCGGACGCTGTCGCTGGCCGAGGCCGGCCGCCTGGCGCTCCACCGCGAGCCGACGGACGTCGACGTCCTCCTCGAGGAAGCGGTGGCGCAGTTCCGGGTCGCGGCCGGCGAGGCCGGCGTCGCCATCGGGGTCAGCGTGCCGGCCGATCTCCCGCTCGCCGACGTCGATCCGGTCCGGATCCGGGAGGTCGTTTCAAACCTCGTCTCGAACGCCCTGCGGTACACGCCGCGTGGCGGCTCCATCCGGGTCGAGGGAGTGGCCTCGCCCGACGGCGCGACCCTCCACCTGGCGGTCGAGGACACGGGCGCGGGCCTCGCTCCCAGCGTCGCGGAGCGGCCCTTCGATCGCTTCGTCCGGGGACCGGGCTCACGGGGCAGCGGCCTGGGACTCGCCATCGCCCGCGATCTCGTGGAGGCCCACGGCGGTGCGATCTCGGTCGACAACCGCCCCGGCGCGGGCACGACCTTCCGGATCGTCCTGCCAGTCGACCGGCCGGGTTAGAGGCGATCCGGACCGGGTCAGGCGGCAGAGAGTGGTCGCGGGCAGGGGTCGAATGGCCCTCGCGCCAGCACGTCCGTCGGGCGGACTATCCTCGCATCGTGCGACCGCTGCCATCCCCGTTCGACCGGATCGCCGTGGGGCGTCCGGCGAAGATCGACGTCACCGGCAGCGAGCTGCTGAACCGGCGGCTCCTGACCAAGGATCTCGCCTTCCCGCTCGACGAGCGAACCGAGTTCGGGCTCCACGGCCTGCTCCCGGATCGCGTCCTCTCGATCGAGGAGCAGGTCGCCCTGGAGCACGAGCACATCCAGCGCAAGTCGGACGACCTCGAGCAGTACATCGGCCTGGCGGCCCTCCAGGACCGCAACGCGACGCTCTTCTACCGGCTCCTCTCCGAGTACATGGAGGAGTACCTGCCGATCGTCTACACGCCGACGGTCGGCCGGGCCTGCCAGGAGTTCAGCCACATCGTCCGGCGGACCCGCGGGATCTGGGTCACGCCCGCCGATCGCGACCGGATCCCGGAGATCCTCCGGGCGGCTCCCTACGAGGACGTCCGACTCGTGGTCGTCACCGACAACGAGCGGATCCTGGGGCTCGGCGACCAGGGCGTCGGCGGGATGGCCATCCCGATCGGCAAGCTCGCCCTCTACACCGCGGCCTGCGGCATCCATCCGGTCCTGACCCTGCCAGTCTCGCTCGACGTCGGGACCGACAACCAGCGGCTCCTCGAGGATCCGCTCTACCTCGGCTTCCGGGCCCCGCGCCTGCGCGGCGCAGCCTACGACGCCTTCGTCGAGGCCTTCGTCGAGGGCGTCGGTGAAGTCTGGCCGGGCTGCCTCATCCAGTTCGAGGACTTCAAGCAGCACAACGCCCTGCGGCTCCTGGACCGCTACCGCGACCGGGTGCCGTGCTTCAACGACGACATCCAGGGCACGTCCGCGGTGGTTGTGGGCGGCGTGATGGCGGGCCTGCGATTCCTCAAAGGCTCGTGGGAGGACCAGCGGATCGTGCTCGCCGGGTCCGGTGCCGCGGGTATCGGGATCGCCCGGCTGCTGCGCCTGGCAATGCTCCGCGCCGGCGTGGCCGAAGCGGACGTGCGGCGGGCCCTCGTCCTGGTCGACTCGCACGGCCTGTGCCACGCCGCCCGCCGTCAGCTGGATGCCGACAAGGTCGAGCTGGCCTACCCCGCCGAGCTGGCGACCGAGGCCGGCCTCGTCCTCGACAGGCACGGGCGCGAGGAGGTCCCGCAGCTCCTCGATGTCGTCCGGGCGATCGCGCCCACGATCCTCATCGGGACGACCGGCCACCCCGGGAGCTTCTCCGAAGAGGTCATCCGGGCGATGGGCGCCGGCACCCCGCGACCCATCGTCCTGCCGCTCTCGAACCCGACCGCGAACACGGAGGCGGTCCCGGCCGACGTCCTGGCCTGGACCGACGGACAGGCGCTCGTCGCGACCGGCTCACCGTTCCCGGCGGTCGAGATCGGCGGGGAGCGCCGCGAGATCGGCCAGGCCAACAACGTCTTCATCTTTCCCGGCGTGGGCCTGGGGGCGATCGTGGCCGAGACACGCGGCGTCAGCGACGAGATGTTCCTCGCCGCCGCCGAGACGCTCGCCGAGCACGTCTCCGCGGAGCGCCTCGCCGTCGGGGCGCTCTACCCCAGCGTCGTCAGCCTCCGCCAGGTGTCGCGCGAGATCGCCATCCGGGTCGCGGCCGAGGCGATCCGGTCGGGCCTCTCACCCCTCCCCGCGGACACGGACGTCGCCGAGCTCGTCGACGCGGCGATGTGGTGGCCGGCCTACGCCCCGTACCGCCGATCGAGGGTTCTCACGGGGGCCGCCGTCGACTAAGGTAGGCCGTGGTCGCGGCCCCCCGACCGTAGCCGCTGCCGCGGCCGCTGGAGGGAGGCGCGTCCGATGGCCACCGAGAACCCCATGCCCGCACCGGCGGAGCCGGCTCCGCCGACGGCATCGCCCGGGGCGCCGGCGTCGGCGCTGTCTCGGCTGAGTCGCGACGGTCAGCTGGTCGTCGGCGGCGCTGCCGCCATCGTCATCGCCAACATCGTCGGGCTGGTGACCCAGGACTGGTCGTTCGGGCTCAACCACTGGCTGCTGATCCTCTGCAGCCTCGCCGCGGTGGCGATCGTGCTGACCGGTTCGGTGGCAGCGATCGCGGGCCTGCCGATGCGGACGTACCTGCGGATCGATGGTGCCATCGTCGCCGCCTACGGGCTCATCGAGCTGGGCGACCTTCTCTCAAGCCTCAGCCAGTGGGCCGCATTCGACATCGTCCTCACGATCGTCGAGGTCGTCGGGGCCGCGACCCTGGCCATCGGCGCCTGGGCGTTGAGCGGCGGGAGCCTGGTCGGCGACGTGACGAGGGCGGCCGGATCCATCCGGCTGGAGATGATCGACCGGTTCGTCTACCTCGGTGCCGTCGGGGTGATCGTCGGCTGGTTCCTGCTCATGGCCATCGCCGATGTCTACGAGTTCCACGTCAGCGCCCAGGTTGCCGTCCTGGCCGCCGTCCTCATCCTCGCCGTCCGCTGGGTCGGGCGGGAACCGGGAGCAGGCTCGCTGCCGGTGAACAGGCCGTGGCTGATCGCGGGCCTCGCGGCCGTCGCCGTCGTCCTCGCTCTGTGGTGGCTGCTCCAGGTGCTGGGCGACACGTTCGAGCGCGGCGACATCACGATCTGGGTGCCGCTGCTCGTCTACGTCCTGGCGGTCGCGTCGCTGGCGCTCGGCGGCTTCCTGGGCCTCGGCGCTGTGGGGCCGGCGACCACGTCGAAGCCACCGCCTCCGGCCCCCTGACGAACCGGCTCAGGCCGGCGGCTCGGGGACCTCGATCTCGGGCAGGAGGGGCTGCCCGGTGATGAGGCGCGAGCCTCGACCGTGGGTCAGGAAGCTCCAGGCCCAGCGCGTGACCACGACGATCCGGTTGGCGAAGCCGATGAGATAGACGATGTGGATGCCCAGCCAGAGCATCCACGCGAGGAACCCGCCCTGGCGCCCGAGCGGCCCAAGCCAGCCGATGTTCGTCACGCCCGAGAGCCGGCCGATGACCGCCACGTCGCCGCGGTCGGAGTAGCGGAACGGTGGCGTGGGACGCCCGTCGAGCCGGGCCAGGACCGTGCGGGCGGCGAACTTCCCGCCCTGGATCCCGCCCTGGGCGACGCCCGGTACCGGCCGGCCGGCCTTCCAGGGCTGGATCGCGGCGTCGCCGACGACGAAGACCTCCGGATGGCCGGGGATCGTAAGGTGATCGTCGACGATGATCCGGCCGGCCTTGTCGGTCTCGGCGCCGAGCGCGGCCGCGACCTTCCGGCCGAAGCTCGAGGCGAGGACGCCGGCCGCCCAGAGGACCGTCCGGGCCGGGATCGTCTCCTCGTCGCCACCGGCGGTTGGCGCGACCGTCACCCTGTCCTCGTCGATGTCGGTCACGCGCGTCGCCGTCCTGACGGTCACGCCGAGGCGCTCGAGCTGGCGTCGGGCCGAGGCCGACCGGTCGACCGGATAGGTCGGCAGGACGCGGTCCATCGCCTCGACCAGGAGGATCGTCGCATCGCGCGGGTCGATCGAGCGGAAGTCGTTCCGGAGCGTGTCGTTGGCAATCTCGCCGAGCGCTCCGGCGAGCTCGACGCCAGTCGGCCCACCGCCGACGATGACGAACTCCATCCAGCTCCGGCGGCGCTGGGGCTCGGCCTCCCGCTCGGCGGCCTCGAAGGCGATGAGGATCCGCCGCCGGATCTCGGTCGCGTCATCGATCGACTTGAGGCCGGGCGCGAATGGCGCCCAGTCGTCGTGGCCGAAATAGCTGTGCCGGGCCCCGGTCGCGACGATGAGGGTGTCGTAGGCGATCGGGCCACCGTCGGCCACGAGGACCTCGCGCCGCTCGGGATCCAGGCCAACCGCCTCGCCGAGGAGGACGGTCGTGTTCCGGTTCCGCCGCAGGATCGAGCGGAGGGGCTGGGCGATCTCACCCGGGGCGAGGGCGCCCGTCGCGACCTGGTAGAGGAGCGGCTGGAAGAGGTGGAAGTTGCGGCGGTCGAGGACGGTCAGGTTGATCCGGGTGTCCTTGCCCAGCGCGCGTGCCGCATACAGACCACCGAACCCGCCGCCCACCACCACGACTCGATGTGCACCAGGAGCCGACGGCGGTGCCTCGGTCTGGGACGCATTCATGGGAACAGCCTACCCGCGATCAGGCGCGATCCGGCGTCCTCGCCCAGCGTCGAAGCGCGATTCCGGACCAGATCGCCTCGACGACGCCGAAGGGCCAGGCCCCCGAGAGGAACCCGTAGGCGCTCGACAGCGCGCAACCGAGCGCAAACGCCGCGACGAGGGCCCGGCCGCGCGACTCGAGGGCGTAGGCCAGCATCATGAACATGAGGGCGGCGACACCGAACGCGGTGAGCCCGTCCATGGCTCGGCAGATCCGGGGGCTGGCCAGGCTACTTGTCGCGTTCAGCCGTGACCAGCGAGGCCTGCGCCGCGGCGAGCCGGGCGACCGGGACCCGGAACGGCGAGCAGGACACGTAGTCGAGGCCGATCGCCTCGCACTTGGCGATCGAGGCCGGATCGCCGCCGTGCTCGCCGCAGATCCCGAGCTCGAGGCCGGGCTTGGCGGAGCGGCCCTTCTCGACGGCGATGCGCATCAGGCCGGCGACGGCATCGTCGAGGGTCTGGAAGGGATTGAACGGCAGGATCTTGTCCTCGACGTACTTCAGGAGGAAGCCTCCCTCTGCGTCGTCGCGGCTGTAGCCGAACGTCATCTGGGTCAGGTCGTTCGTGCCGAAGCTGAAGAAGTCGGCCTCGCGGGCGATCTCGTCGGCGGTCAGGGCGCCGCGCGGAACCTCGATCATCGTCCCGAACTTGTACTCGGGATGGACGCCCGCCTTCGTCTCGACCCCGACGGCCTCGGCCTCGAGCAGGGCCCGGGTCGCAGCCAGCTCGTTCACGTGCCCGACGAGCGGGATCATGATCTTGGCGATCGGGTGGCCGCCGGCCTTCACCCGGGCGATCTCGGCGTTGAGGATCGCCCGCGTCTGGACCTTCACGAAGTCGGGGATCATGAGGCCGAGACGACAACCGCGAAGCCCGAGCATCGGGTTCTGCTCGCGCATCGACTTGATCGCCGTGAGCAGCTCGCGGTCCGCCTCGGTGGCGCCGCCGTTCGCGTCCGCCCTCGTGACCTTGACAAGCTGCTCCTCGAGGTTCGGCAGGAACTCGTGGAGCGGCGGATCGATGAGGCGGATGACGACCGGCAGGCCGTCCATGGCCTCGAAGATGCCCTCGAAGTCGCCCTGCTGGAGGGCCTCGAGCCTGGCCATCGCCGCATCGAAGGTGGCGATCGCCTCGAGCTCCTCGGGATCGACCGACCCCCCGGCCGCGACCTTCGCCTTGGCCCGCGTGGCCCGGTTGGCCACCAGGATCGCGCCGCGCACGATCTCGAGGCGCTCGCCCTCGCGGAACATGTGCTCGGTCCGGCAGAGGCCGATGCCTTGAGCCCCGTAGCGACGGGCCTGGGCGGCCTCCTCGGGCTTATCGGCGTTGGTCCAGACCTGCATCCGGCGGAGCTCGTCCGCCCAGCCGAGGATCGCCTGGAGCTCGGGCTGGTCCTCGAAGCGGGCCTCGACCGTCGGCAGCGCGCCGGCGTAGAGGGCCCCGGTCGAGCCGTCGAGGCTGACCCAGTCGCCCTCCTTGAACTCGGTGCCGGTCACGTTGCAGTGGGCCTGCTTCGTGGCGTAGTCGACGATGAGGTCGGACGAGCCGGCGACACAGGGCTTGCCGATCTGGCGGGCGACGACGGCCGCGTGGGACGTCGCCCCGCCGCGGGCGGTGATGATCCCCTGGGCCACGGCCATGCCGTGGAAGTCGTCGGGCGAGGTCTCGATCCGGACGAGGATGACCTTCTCGCCGCGATTGACCCACTCGACCGCCACGTCGGCGTCGAAGACAGCGCGGCCGACGGCCGCGCCGGGCGAGGCGTTGAGGCCGTTGACGATCTTCGTCGCGCCCTTCAGGGCCTTGGGATCGAACGTCGCCCGGAGGAGCTGGTCGACCATCGCCGGCTCGATCCGGCCGATGGCCTCCTCCTTCGAGATGATCCCGTCCGCGACCATATCGGTCGCGATGCGGACCGCCGCCGCCGCCGTCCGCTTGGCCGAGCGGGTCTGGAGCATGTAGAGACGCCCGCGCTCGATCGTGAACTCGAGGTCCTGGACGTCGCGATAGTGGTGCTCAAGGCGATCGGCGATCCGCTGGAACTCGTCGTAGACCGCGGGCATCGCCTCCTGCATGTGGGCGATCGGCTGGGGGGTCCGGATGCCGGCCACCACGTCCTCGCCCTGGGCGTTCGTGAGGTACTCGCCGTAGAGGGCCTTGTCGCCGGTGTTGGGGTCGCGGGTGAAGGCCACGCCCGTCCCGGAATCCTCACCCATGTTGCCGAAGACCATCGTCACGACGTTGACGGCCGTGCCGAGATCGTGGGCGATCTTGTTGTACTCGCGATAGTCCCGGGCGCGCTTCCCGAACCACGAGGCGAAGACTGCCTTGATCGCGAGGTCGAGCTGCTCGTCGGGGTCCTCGGGGAAGTCGCGGCCGGTGACCTCGCGGACGATCGTCCGGTAGTCGGCCGCGACATCGCGCAGGTCGGCGGCGTCGAGGTCCGTGTCCTGCTTCGCGCCCCGGGCGTGCTTCTTCGCATCGAGCGCCTGGTCGAATCGCTCGCCCGGGACGTCCATGACGATCCGGCCGAACATCTGGATGAAGCGCCGGTAGGCGTCCCAGCCGAAGCGCTCGTTACCCGTGAGCCGGACGAGGCCCTGGAGCGTCGCCTCGTTGAGGCCGAGGTTGAGGACCGTGTCCATCATCCCGGGCATCGAGAACCTGGCCCCCGAGCGGACCGAGACGAGGAGCGGGTTGGCTGGGTCGCCGAAGCCCTTGCCGGTCTGCGACTCCACGTCCCGCACTGCCTCGAGGACGTCGTCCCAGAGACCGGCCGGGAGCTGCTCGCCGGCGGCGAAGTAGTCGTTGCAGGCCTCGGTCGTGATCGTGAAGCCGGGCGGGACCGGGAGGCCGGCGGCCGTCATCTCGGCCAGGCCGGCGCCCTTCCCGCCGAGGAGGTCGCGCATCGTGGCGTCACCCTCGGCCGCGCCCCCGCCCCAGCTGTAGATGTAGCGCTTCGAAGCGCGATGGGCGCGAGGGGCACGGTCGGTCCGGGCGGCGGTGGCCAGGGTGGATGGGCTCCTGCGGCGGGGCGGCGGCGCGGCCCGCCGGTCGGCGCGGGCTCGCCGGTGGGCCGCGGAGATCGTTCGGATGTCCACGGGATTGTACCGTCGGTGGCCCGGCCGCCCGACGTTTGCGGCTGGGAGGCGGGCGGGTTCCGTTTGGGTTCCCGATCGGCGGGTCGAAACCCGGCGGCCACGACCCGCAACTACAATCCCGACGAACGGCCATGCCCGCGAGCAGCCCTGCCTGCGGGCAACCCACGCAGGGAGCGACGACCAGCCCGATGCCGCATCACGCCGAGGACACGCGGGTCATCGAGCCCGACGCACCGATCTACAACGCGACGCTTGTCCGGCGCGAGGACCAGACCCCCGAGCTCGCCTACTTCTGGGTTCGCTTCGACGGCGAGCCGACGCCCTTCGAGCCGGGCCAGTACATGACGACCGGCGTCGTCGTCGACGGCAAGCTCCTCCAGCGGCCGTACTCGGTCGCCTCGCCGCCCCAGCTGAGCGGCACTGACGGCTACGAGTTCTACGTCCGGGTCGTGCCGGTCATCCGGTTCACCACGGCGCTGTGGCGGCTGCCGATCGGCCACCGGATGCGGATGATCGGGCCGAAGGGCAAGTTCCTCCTCGAGCCGGACGACGACCGGACGCACCTGTACGTCTCGACGGGAACCGGGATCGCGCCGTTCGTCGCCATGATCCGGGACACGATGCTGCGCGAGGATCGGCGCAAGACGGTCGTCCTCCACGGCTGCTCGTATACGGACGAGCTGGGCTACCGCGACTACCTCGAGGGCCTCGAGCGGGAGAGGGGCTACCCGCTGACCTATGTGCCCACGATCTCGCGCCCCAACGACCCCCGCAACGATGGCTGGGCCGGTCGGACCGGGCGGGTTGAGCGGGTGGTCGCCGGCGTGTGCAAGGACCTCGGGCTGCGACCGGATCGGACGGTCGTCTACATCTGCGGCAACCCCGAGATGATCATCAACGTCGAGACCGAGCTGATGCACCGCGGTTTCCCGGAGTTCCACGTCAAGAAGGAGCTCTATTGGCCGAAGGGCAAGGACGCCGCCCTCTTCGCGGGCTGATCCCGGCGCCCGTGCAACGCTGAGGGCCCGCCAGGGAGGTGACGTTCGGCCCCCGCCAACCGTGCGTTCCGGCGCTGTGGTGCGGTGGCTGTCGCTTGCGAGGATCAGGAGCGACGACTTCGTACCGTGGCGGTCCCCGCATGCATCCCATTCTCCGGAACGAGCGCCTCTCACCGAACGTGACCCGGCTCGTTCTCGAGGCGCCCCGGATCGCCGAGATCCGGCAGCCCGGCCAGTTCGTGATCGTCCACCTGGGCCGCGGCGCGGAGCGAATCCCGTTGACGATCGCCGACGGCGATCCGGAAGCCGGCACGATCTCGCTCGTCATCCAGTCGGTCGGCAAGAGCACGGCCGACCTCGTCGAGCTCCAGCCAGGCGACGCGATCGCCGATGTCGCCGGACCCCTGGGCCGCCCGACGGAGCTTCCTGAGCATGGGCACGCGGTCTGCGTGGGCGGCGGCGTGGGCACGGCCGTCATCCTGCCGATCGCCCAGGAGCTCCATCGGCGCGGCGTCGAGGTCACCAGCATCATCGGCGGCCGGTCGCGCGAGTGGGTGATCCTCGAGGCGGAGCTCGCCGCCTGCGGCACGGTCATCGCCTGCACCGACGACGGCTCGTACGGCCGGCCCGGGTTCGTGACGGAGGCCCTGGCCGATGTCATCGCCGCCGGCGGCATCGACGAGGTCTTCGCCGTCGGCCCGGTGCCGATGATGCGGGCCGTCGCCGAGATGACCCGGCCGGCCGGCCTCAAGACGACCGTCTCGCTCAACCCGGTGATGGTCGATGGCACGGGCATGTGCGGCGGCTGCCGGGTGACGGTCCACGGCGAGATCCGCTACGCCTGCGTCGACGGCCCGGAGTTCGATGGCCACGACGTCGATTTCCGGGAACTGTCAGATCGTCTCACGACGTACCGGCCGTTCGAGCAGGCGGCGATGGAGCGCCGGGCCTGCGAGATCGGGCTTCGGACGCGACCGAAGCCTGGCGCCACGACCGACGAGAGCGTCGCCGGCGAGGCCGCCGACGCCGTCGCAGAACCTGCCGCCGAGCCCGCCCAGGGGGTGCCCGCGTGACCGAGCCACGCCCCGTCGAGCCCGCGCCGGCTGAGGTTCCCGCCGCGCCGGCCCCGCTATCGAAGAAGGAGCGGATGGGCATCGACCGGACGGTGATGCCGGAGCAGGACGCCGCGGAGCGGGCGACCAACTTCCGCGAGGTCAACCTCGGCCTCACCTACCAGCTGGCGATCCTCGAGGCCCAGCGCTGTCTCGAGTGCCCCAAGCCCTACTGCGTCGACGGCTGCCCGGTCGCCGTCAACATCCCGAAGTTCATCCGGCTCCTCCGCGACGGCGACCTCCATGCCGCGGCCGAATCGCTCCTCGACGACAACGCCCTGCCGTGCGTGACCGGCCGGGTCTGTCCGCAGGAAAACCAGTGCGAGGGCGTCTGCCTCCGGGCCAAGACCGGCAAGTCGGTCGCGATCGGCAGCCTGGAGCGCTACGTCGCCGACTGGGCCCAGGCCCATCTCGACGAGCTGCCCGTTGCTCACCCCGCACCGAACGGCAAGCGAGTGGCGATCATCGGCTCCGGCCCGGCCGGCCTGACCGCCGCCGGTGAGCTCGCCAAGAAGGGTTACGACGTCACGATCTTCGAGGCCTTCCATGCCCCGGGCGGCGTCCTGATCTACGGCATCCCCGAGTTCCGCCTGCCGAAGGACATCGTCCAGGCCGAGGTTGACCGGCTGGTCGAGGCCGGGGTGAAGATCGAGGCCAACGCGATCATCGGCAAGACCTACACCCTGCCCGAGCTGCGCGAACGCTTCGACGCGATGTTCATCGCCGTCGGCGCCGGCTTGCCCGTCTTCATGAACGTCCCCGGCGAGAACTACAAGGGCGTCTACTCGGCCAACGAGTACCTGACCCGGGTCAACCTCATGGGCGCCTGGCACGCCGATTCGGACACTCCCGTGCTCCATGGCCAGCGAGTCGTCGTCGTCGGCGGCGGCAACGTCGCCATGGACGCGGTCCGGACCTCGAAGCGGCTCGGCGCGTCCGAGGCCACGATCGTCTACCGCCGCTCGCATGACGAGCTGCCGGCCCGGGCCGAGGAGGTCCATCACGCCGAGCAGGAGGGCATCCGCTTCGAGTTCCTCGCGGCGCCCCTCGAGGTCCTCGGCGACGACGAACGCTGGGTGACCGGCATCCGGGTCCAGCGGATGGAGCTGGGCGAGCCCGACGCCTCCGGCCGGCGCAAGCCCGTGCCGATCGAGGGCTCCGAGTTCCAGGTCGACTGCGACATGGTCGTCGTGGCGATCGGGACCCGGTCCAACCCGCTCCTCACCGCGACCGCGCCGGAGCTCGCGATCAACCCATGGGGCTACATCGTCACGGACGAGTTCGGGATGACCTCCATGCCCGGCGTCTTCGCCGGTGGCGACATCGTCCGCGGCGCGGCGACCGTCATCCTCGCCATGGGCGACGGCAAGCGCTCGGCCGCTTCGATCGACGCCTGGCTCCGCGCCGAGTGGCCGCCGGCATCACCGGAGCCGCCCGCCAGGGCCGAGCCGGCCACGCGGCCAGAGCGCGCCGCCCACGCGACGCCGACAGCCGCCGCGGGCGTCTGACGCTCAACCGGTCTCCGTGACCGGGTGGTAGAAGCGGACGAGGTCGAGGACATCGTCGAATCGGGCGTCGATGCGGTCGGAGTCGACGGCGCTCGAGCGATCCAGCGGTGAGCCGGAGGCCCGCACGACCACGAGGCGCCAGCGTTCGAGCGGCGGGTCGCCGAAGGCGGTGGTGAAGCCGGCCCGCTCGGTTCGGATCTCGGCCACGTGGTCCCACGCGACGCGGCCGGCGGGTGGGATGCGGATGCCGTCCGGCCCGACCTCGAGCGAGACGGGGTTGGCGGCCACCTCACGACGTCGACGAACCTCGCCGACGAACGGTAGCAGGGCGGCGATGATGAACGTTGCCAGGACGACGTCCCAGAGGACGAGGAACCAGCCGATCCGCTCGCCCCCGCCGGCCGACAGGGCCGCGACCGGGAAGCCGATGGCCAGCAGGGTCGGGATCGCTGCCGGGATGAGCCGGGCGACGAGGCTGATAAGGCTGCGCGGTGGCGGACCGAATGTCCCGCGCGGCTTGGCGGTCCCCAACATCGTCGAGTCGACGAGGCCCGACCCCGATGCCACGGCACGGGTGCGGGGCGCCCGGCCGGGCGCGAGCCCCGCGTCGAGAGCGGCGACCTCGGCCGCCGAGAGCTCTGTACTCGGCGGCGCCGGCCCTGCGCCGCCTGCCCAGCGAGGGGCCCGCTCGCGGGCCCTGCGTTCTGCCGCGTCGACGACCTCGACGTAGCGGCCCGCCTCGGCGATGAGGCGGTCGGCGTCGGTCCGGCTCAGCTCGGGCTCGCCGGCGCTGAACGGCGACACGTCGTCAGACCCGAGCCGAAGCCTCGGGGCGATCCGTCGAACGAAGGCAAAGTAGGCCCGGGCCATCGCCCAGCCCGCCAACTCCGTGGCACCCGGTCGGACGGCGGGATCGGCCGGCGTGACCCCGAGCCGCCGATAGCCGACCGTGACCGGAGCGTCGCCGCTGCCGACCCCGCGAATCGTGTCGAGCCGGACCTCGGCGACCTCCGACCACGGCAGCCAGCCCATCCCCGGTAGCCAGATGCCGTCCGGCCCGATCTCGGCGACCCGGTCGTCGGTGCCGCGGGCGACGGTCGTGACCGCGCCCAGGGCCATCATGGCGCCGAAGAAGCCGAAGCCGACGGCCCCGAACAACCGGACTAGCGGGTCAGGCCCCATGACTCCACCGGCCGCGAGAACCGCAACCCCGAGAAACAGCACCGCCCCGATCGGCAGCGCGCAGCCGTCGAGCACGAGCTGGCAGCCCGACTTCCGGAAGGTGACGCGTTCGCCTGCCATCCCGGCCTCCGTCCTGGACCTGGCGGCCGCCGCCTGTCCACCGATTCTCGAGGACGCCCGATCGGCAGACGCCCGATCGGCAGCTACGTTACGGCCGCGCCGCCTCCAGGCGATCGAGGATCGCGCGCTTCACGCCCTCGACCGGGATCCGGTCCTGGGCCATCGAATCGCGGTCTCGGACGGTGACGGCCATGTCCTCCAGGGAATCGACGTCGACGGTGACGCACCACGGCGTCCCGATCTCGTCCTGGCGCCGGTAGAGCTTGCCGATCGCCGCGGTGTCGTCGTAGACGGCCATCAGGTCGCGCTTGAGGTCGGCCAGGATGCGGTGGCACAGCTCGACGATCTCGGGCCGCTTCTTGAGGAGCGGCAGGACGGCGACCTTGTAGGGGGCGAGGTCGGGGTGAAGGGCGAGCGACACGCGGCGCTCGCCGCGAACCTCCTCCTCGCGGTAGCTGTCGATGAGGAACGTGAACGCGGCTCGATCCGGGCCACCGGCCGTCTCGACGATGAACGGGATGTAGCGCTCCTCGGTCGCGGGATCGAAATACTCGAGGTTCTCGCCCGAGGCCTCGGCGTGGCGCGAGAGGTCGAAGTCGCCGCGGTTATGGATGCCCTCGAGCTCCTTCCAGCCGAACGGGAAGCGGTACTCGATGTCGACCGCCTTCTTGGCGTAGTGGGCCAGCTCGTCGGGGGCGTGCTCGCGGAAGCGGAGCCGCTCCGGGGTCACCCCGTAGCGGACGTACCAGTCCCAGCGCCGCGGCAGCCACTCCTCGAAGATCCGGGCGGCCTCGTCGGGGCGGACGAAGTACTGCATCTCCATCTGCTCGAACTCGCGCATCCGGAAGACGAAGTTGCCCGGCGAGATCTCGTTGCGGAACGACTTCCCGATCTGGGCGATCCCGAACGGGATCTTCTTGCGCGAGCTCTGCTGGACGTTCTTGAAGTTGACGTAGCTGCCCTGTGCGGTCTCGGGCCGGAAGTAGACGATCGAGGCGTCGTCCTGGACGGGGCCCATGTACGTCTGGAACATGAGGTTGAACCGGCGCGGCGCGGACAGCGGTCCGTCGTCGTTGGGGCAGGCGAGCTTGAAGCGCTCGACGACCGCCGGGTCGTTGAGGTCGGTGATCGAGAGCCCCTCGGCGCCCGGCAGCTCGTCGAGACGGTACCGCCGATGACACGTCCCGCACTCGACAAGCGGGTCGGAGAAGCTCCCGACGTGCCCGGACGTGATCCAGACCTGGGGGTGCATGAGGATGCCGGCGTCCAGGCCAACGATGTCGCCGCGCTCCTGGACCATCGCCCGCCACCAGGCCCGCTTGACGTTGTTCTTCAGCTCCACCCCGAGCGGGCCGTAGTCCCAGACGGCGTTGATGCCGCCGTAGATCTCACTCGATGGGAAGACGAAGCCGCGCCGCTTCGAGAGGCCGACGATCGTGTCGAGGTCGGGCACGGCGGCCGTGACCTCGTTCGGGTCGCGGATGGGAGAGTCGGTCACGTGCGCTCCTGGGGTGGCCGGCCGTGGCATGGACGGTCGAGGTACGGATCGGCGACGCGATGGTAGCAGGGGTCGGCGCGCCACCGGCGGGGGGGGGTGCGGCGGGCCCCGAGCCGGGGGGCGAGCCCGCGCGCCCCTCGTGCGGGCGCGCGCCCGCGCGCACCTCGTCGAGGAAGGCGAGTGACCTCGGGGCACGGTCCAGGGTATAGGCGAGGAACTCGCGCATGGCCCGTTCGACCTCGGCCTCCACCTCCGGCCGGACGCGGAGGGCGGCCAGGGCTTCGACGTCCATCCGCTGGTAGGCCTTCAGGAGCTTGAGGGCCTCGAGCGACAGGCCGGCGATGCCGTGGGGCGGACCCGGGCAGCGCTGGCACAGGACGCCGCCGAGGGGCGGAACCCAGCGGTACTGCTCGTCCGCCTCGAGCAGCCGCCCGCACTCGACGCAGCGATCGATCTCGGGGCGGATACCGAGCTCATCGGCGAGGTGCATCTCGAACCACCGAGCGACGCGGCCGGGCGCCATCCCGGCATCGAGGATCTCGTAGCCGCGCTTCAGGAGGACGTAGACCACCTCCGAGGCATGCCGCTCCTCCTGGGTTCGGTCGGCCATCTCGGCGAGGTACTCGGCCGTGCCGAACGAGATGAGGTCGTCCCGCAGCCGCAACCACGGATGGATGACCTCGACCTGGGTCACGACGTCGAAGGTCCGCCCGTGGGCCAGCAGGAGTCGCAGCTCGGCGAACGGCTCCAGGCTGCCGCCGATCCGCGAGCTCGGCCGGCGGATGCCCTTGGCGATCGCCTTGATCTTGCCGGCGCCGGGCGTGATGAGGGTCAGGATCCGGTCGGCCTCGCCGTAGTCGAAGCGCGACAGGACGATCGCGTCGGTGGCATAGCGACGGGGTGCCGGCACGATCGTGACGGTAGCACCACGGGCCGTCGCCGATCGTCGCGCCCGCAACAGGCTACCGGCGCCTCGCACGTTTGGTCCCGGGCGGCTACACTCGACCGACGATGTCGACCGCGGCCCACGAGCTCGATCTCGGGCAGCTCATCGCGGATACCGAGGCGGAGATCCTGCGCCTCGTGGCGGACCGCGACCCCGCGACCGCCGGCGTCTACGAGCAGTGCCGCTACCACCTGGGGCTCGACGGCACGAACGGGGCGTCCGGCAAGCGGATGCGCCCGCTCCTGGGGCTCCTCGCCTACGCCTCGATCGCCGGCGACCATCGGGCAGCCCTGCCGGGCGCCGCGGCCGTTGAGCTGGGCCACAACTTCAGCCTCGTCCACGACGATATCGAGGACGGCGATCGCGAGCGTCGCCACCGGCCGACCCTCTGGAGCCTCCACGGCATCCCCCAGGCGATCAATACCGGCGACATGCTGTTCAGCCTGTCACGGGTCGCCCTCCATCGGCTCACCGACCTCGGCTTCAGCGACCGGAAGGTCCTCCGGCTGATGCGCCTGTACGACGAAACCTGCGTTGCGCTGTGCGAGGGCCAGTTCATCGACATCGCCACGGGCGAGGCCGACGAGCCGATGTCGGTCGAGCTGTACTTCGACATGATCGGCCGCAAGACGGCTGCCCTCATCGCCGCCTCGATCGAGGCCGGCGCCCTGCTCGCCACCGACGACGAGCACGTCATCGAGCGCTACCGGGCCTTCGGCTGGGACCTGGGCCTGGCGTTCCAGCTCAACGACGACCTGCTCGGCATCTGGGGCGAGGAGCAGGCGACCGGCAAGGAGCCGACCGACGTCGCCCGCCGCAAGAAGACCCTGCCGGTCATCTACGCCTTCGAGCACGCCGGGCCCGAGGACCGGGCCCGCCTCGCCACCCTGTACGCCGACCACTCCCCGACCGCCGAGACGGTCGCGGAGATCGTGGCCATCCTGGAGCGGACGGGCGCCGAGGGCTACACCCGGACCCAGGCCCGGCTCCATCGCGACCGGGCGCTGGCCGCGCTCGATGCCGCCGGGGTCGTCCTGCCCGAGGCCCGGGCCCGCCTCGAGGAGATCATCGTCCGGGTGATCGCCGCCTGACCAGAGCGCTGGTCCGCGCTAGCGGTCGTCCTCGTTGGGGCGATCTTCTCGCGGATGGCGGACGACGAGGACCTTGCCCACCCGGCGCCCGTCGGTCGTCTCGACGGTGAGCGTCAGGCCGTCGATCTGGACTGAGTCGCCGGGCGAGGGTACGCCGCCGACCCGGTGGTAGATGAGCCCACCGACCGTGTCGTACTCCTCCTCGTCCTCGAGGTCGAGCTCGGTGTCGAAGAGCTCGCGGAGCTCGTCGACGTCGGCCCGGCCGTCGATCCGCGCCTCGTCCTCCGACATCCGGACGACCATCGGCTCCTCGACATCGTATTCGTCCTGGATCTCGCCGACGATCTCCTCGAGGAGGTCCTCGATCGTCACCAGGCCGGCGGTCCCGCCGTATTCGTCGAGGACGATCGCGATGTGGACCTTCCTCCGCTGGAGCTCGTGGAGGAGGTCGTCGATGGTCATCGACTCCGGGACGAGGACCGGCGGTCGGAGGAGCGCCCGCAGGCCCGGTCGCGGCGCGGCGTCTGACTTCAGGTACGGCAGGAGGTCCTTGGCGTACAGGATCCCGATGACCTCATCGACCGATTCCTCGTAGGCCGGGATCCGCGAGTGGCCCTCCTCGATGACGACGTCGATCGCCTCCTCGAAGGTCGCGTTCACGCGAATCCCGACGATCGAGACGCGCGGGACCATGACCTCGTGAACGCGCCGCTCGCCGAGCTCGATGACCGCGTTGATCATCTGCTCCTCCTCGGCCTCGAGGACGCCCTGTTCGCCGCCGCGCTCGACGATGAGCTTCAGCTCCTCGGCCGTGATCTGGGCCTCGCGAGAGACATCCGCCCCGAGCGCTCGGGCGATCCTGTCGGTGAGCGAGGCGAGGCCGGTCACGAGCGGACCCAGGAGCCGTCCGAGGAGCTCGACCGGGGCCGACAGCGCGAGGGCGAACCGCTCCGTATGAGCGAGGGCGAGCGACTTCGGGACGAGCTCGCCGAAGACGATCGTGAAGAGCGACAGGAGGATCGTCACGACGACGAGCGCGATCGGCGTTGCGTACGCCTCGCCGACGTTGAGCCCGAGCATGAACACGGAGAGGGCCTCGACGAGGCTGACCGCGGCGAAGGCGGAGGCGAGGAAGCCAATGAAGGTGATGGCCAGCTGGACGACGGCGAGGAAGCGGCCCGGGTCGTCGACGACCCGCCGGACCCGCCGGGCGCCCGGAACGTCATCGTCGACCATCTGCTCGACGCGGCTATGGCGGATCGAGATGAGGGCGATCTCGGCGGCGACGAAGACCCCGTTGAGGAGGACGAGGATGACGATGACGAGGAGCTCGACGACGGTCTCGTTCATCGATCTCCGGGCTCATCGGCATCCGGGTCCGGCGGCCGGATCCGCGGCTCGCGGATCCTGGCCGGGACGCCGACCGCCAGCTTGCCGGCCGGCACGGACTTCGTCACGACCGCGCCGGCGCCGGTCTTGGCGCGATCGCCTACATCGATCGGCGCGACGAGCATCGTGTCGACGCCCAGGAAGGCCTCCCGGCCGATCGTCGTCCGATGCTTCGTCCGGCCGTCCCAGTTGGCCGTGATCGTGCCCGCCCCCACGTTCGTGCCCTCGCCGAGCACGGCGTCCCCGAGATAGCTCATGTGGTGCTGCTTGACGCGGGCTCCCAGGGTCGTGTTCTTGAGCTCGGCGTAGTTGCCGATCTCGGCGCCAGGGCCGACGTGGGTGCCCGGCCGGAGATGGCTGAACGGCCCGATCGTGACCCCATCCTCCACGACGGACCGCTCCACGACGCTGGCCCAGACGCGGCAGTCCTGGCCGATCGTCGAATCGAGGATCGTGGTGCCCGGTCCGATCGAGCTCCCGGTCGCGATCGAGGTCGCCCCGCGGAGGATGACGTTGGGCTCGAGGACGACGTCCGCCGCCAGCTCCACGTCCCAGTCGAGATAGACCGTCGAGGGGTCGCGCATCGTCACGCCGGAGCGCATGTGGGCCTCGTTTCGCCGGACGCGGAGGGCCCATTCGGCCTCGGCGAGCTGGGCTCGGTCGTTGATGCCGTCGAACGTCCCATCGTCGTCGAAGCCGACGGCGCTCACGATCCGGCCGTCGTCGCGGGCGAGGCGGATGAGCTCGGTGAGATAGAGCTCGCCCGTTGTGTTCGACGGCTCCACCGAGCCGATGCGGCGGCGAAGCCACTCCGCATCGAAGGCGTAGCAGCCGGCGTTGATCTCGTTCGACTCGAGCTCGTCGGGCGTCGCGTCCCTGGCCTCGACGATCCGCTCCACGCTCCCGAAGTCGCTCCGGACGACCCGCCCGAGGCTCGCCGGCTCGGCGGCATACACGCTGGCCAGGGCGATCGCGGCGTCGTCCAGTCGGCGCTGCTCGAGGATGGCCAGGAGCTGCGGCCCGAGGACGAGGGGCACGTCGCCGGACAGGACGAGGACCTCGGCCGCGTCCTCGGGGATCTCGACCAGGCCGGCGCGAACGGCGTCGGCGGTGCCCCGTGGCTCGTCCTGGAGGGCGAACCGGACGGCCTCGCCGAGGCCGGCGTCGCGGACCGCGGCCACGGGCGGCGAGTAGACCACAACCGGAGGCGCGGCCGCGAGGTCCGGGGTCACGTCGGCCCACGCGTCGAGGACATAGGCGAGCATCGGTCGGCCGCACAGGGGGTGGAGGACCTTGGGGGTGCGGGACTTCATCCGCGTCCCGAGGCCCGCAGCCAGGATGATGGCGGCGGTTCGCCCTGTCGGCGCGGGTGGTGATGGGGTCATGCGGGTCACGAAAGGGTATGGGCGGCGCCGCGGGAGTGTCAATCGAGGGCCGGCGCTGAGTGACGTAGCCTCTCTTGTGGAGATCCGGGAAGCGGCGCCCGGACCCACACGCCGGAATTCCGACCCGCTATGCCGCGGTTCGGCTCGGGGGGCCGGTTTGGTGCAGCGGCGGGGCCGAAAGCCGTCACCTTCCGGTGTGTCAGGCCGAAACGCGACGGCCGGCCCGGGAAGTCCGGCCTGCCAGGCCGGGCCAGAGGCGCCGTGGTCATTTGCGCAGGGTTCAGTGACCACCAGACATGCAAGCGAGCCGAACCGCGGCCTGAGCGGCCCGGGCGGCAAGCCGACGCACGTTTCTGTGACTGGCAGCCAATGACACGCCGGGGTGGCGGGCGAAGGTCACCTTCTGCGGCGGGCGAAGGTCACCTCCTGCGGCAGGCGACGGTCACCTCCTGCGGCAGGCGACGGTCACCTCCTGCGGCAGGCGATGGCGTCGATCTCGACGAGGCCGCCCTTCGGCAGCGCCCCGACGGCGAACGTCGAGCGGGCCGGCGGTGGGTCCGGCATGAACCGGGCGTAGATGCCGTTGACCGCACCGAAGTCGCCGATGTCGGCCAGGTAGATCGTCGTCCTCACGACATCGCCCCAGGAGCAGCCCGCGGCATCGAGGACCGCGGCGAGGTTCCGGAGGGCACGCTCGGCCTGGGCCTCGACCCCCGGGGCCAGCTCGCCCGTCGTGGGGTCCAGGCCGAGCTGGCCAGAGCAGAACACGAGATCGGCGCTGGCGATCCCCTGGCTGTACGGCCCGATGGCCGCCGGGGCGCCCGATGTCGAGACCGCCTGCCGGGTCATGTCCGTTCCTCC
This sequence comes from Chloroflexota bacterium, assembly GCA_040752335.1. GTDB lineage: Bacteria > Chloroflexota > Limnocylindria > Limnocylindrales > CSP1-4 > UBA5189. Next base: position 57,218 of record JBFMEV010000011.1, on the reverse strand, counting down.
GTTCCGTCGCCTGTCATGGTGGTCGCCGGCCTGGCCGGCGCCGGCGCGGCGATCGAGGTCGCAATGATCGCCGGCGGGGCCTCGCCGGGGGCCGCGAGCGAGCCATCGTCGAGGCCGACGCGGACCTCGGCGGCGGCCATCTCCGCCTCGGATGCCGAAGGATAGAGGACCCACAGGGTCGGCCCCGAGCCGGATACGCCCACCGGCCGGCCGAGTCGCCGTGCGAGAGCTCGGCGGAGGGCGCCGAGGCCGGCCACGACCGCACCCGCTGCCGGTCCGAGGTCGTTGGCGGTGGCCAGGACCCCGGCCCTCGCAACCAGGGCCGCGGCGGTCAGCCCGGACCGCAGCTCGGCCGCCAGGTGGTCAGACGTCAGGCGGGTGGATCGCGGGTCCGTCGGGAGCGCCGCACCGCCGGCATCGAAGGCCGCGAAGACGTCGGGCGTCGCCGAGGGGACGGCGGGCGTCACGAGCAGGACCCCGGGCGGCGCCCCCCGGATCGGGCCCAGCCGGGTCACCCGCTCGCCGCGCCCCTCGACGAGCGCCGGCCCGCCGGCGAGGAAGAACGGCACGTCCGAGCCGGCCCGGGCCGCCACCGCGCGGCGGAGATCGTCCAGCTCGGGGTCCGGCGGGGCCGCGGGATCGAGCCGTCCCCAGGCCTCGAGGGCGGCGTCGATCGCGGCCGCGGCATCGCTGCTGCCACCGGCCAGCCCGGCCGCCACGGGGATCCGTTTCTCGAGGCGCGCGGCGAGCGGGAAGGCATCGACCGATCGCCCGACCGCGGCCCGCGCCAGGCCGATCGCGCGCAGGACGAGGTTGTCGGCCGCCGGGCCGGCGTCCCGGCCCTCGACGCGCAGCGTGTCACGCGGGCTGACCGCCCGGGCAAGGCTGAGGCGGTCCGAGAGGGCCAGGGGGACCATCACCGAATGGAGCTCGTGGAAGCCGTCGGGGCGCCGGCCGACGACGGCGAGGGTCAGGTTGAGCTTCGCCGGGGCCAGGCGCACGACCGGCGCCAGGCGGCCGGCCGAATCAGCCATCGCGGGCCGCCCCGGCGAACCGGCGGTCAGCCATCGACGGTCCGGATGGCGGGCCCGGCGTCGAGCGCTGCCCGGAGGCCGAGCCACTCATCGACGGTCAGGGTCTGGGGCCGCCGATCCCGCCCGATGCCGATCGCCGCGAGCGCGGCGTCGACCCGGATTGCCGGAAGGCCGAGCTGGCGGACGAGGACGTTGTGGATCATCTTGCGCCGCTCGCGGAAGCCGGCCTGGACCAGCGCCCAGAGGGCGTCCTCGGCCTCGGCGACGCCTGACACGTCGACCGGCAGCCGCGAACCCGGCCGGCGGGGCTCCAGGACGATCACCGCGGACTCGACGGCCGGGGCCGGCTCGAAGGCCGAGGCGGGGACGCGCCGCACGATCCGCACCTCGGCGTGGTACTGGACGAAGACCGACAGGTAGCTCATCCGACCGGGCGCCGCGGCCAGCCGCTCGGCGACCTCCCACTGGACCATCAGGACCAGCCGCTCGGGCCGCGGCGCGCGGCCGAGAAGCCGATGGAGGATCGGGCTCGTGATGTGGTACGGCAGGTTGGCGACGACCGCGAAGGGCGGCGCCACGAGCCGGCGCAGGTCCTGGTCCAGGGCGTCGCCCTCGATGACCCGGAGGGTGCCGGCGGCGAGAGCCGGGCCGAGGCGCTCGCGGACCAGGGCCGCCAGGCGCTCGTCGAGCTCGACGGCCGTGACGGCCGCCCCGGCCTCCAGCAGGGCGCCGGTGAGGATCCCCAGCCCCGGGCCGATCTCCAGGATCCGGTCGCCCGGCGACGGCGCGGCCGCCTCCAGGATCGCCTCGAGGACGTCCGGGTCGGCCAGGAAGTTCTGGGACAGCGAGTGGCGGGCCCGCAGGCCCTCGTCCCGGAGGAGCCGCCGAACGGCCAGGGGTTCCAGCCGCGCCGCCCGGGACCGGGGGCCGGTCATCGTGACGCCAGGGGCAGCGACGGTCGAGCATCCAGGTCAAGGCCGGCCCGCTCGCCGGCCTCGAAGCGCCGGGCTGCCGCGGCGCCGATCATCGCTCCGTTGTCGGTGCACAGCCCGGCTCTCGGGATGATCAGCGGGGTCCCGAGGTCGGCCGCCTCGGCCACCAGTCGCTCGCGCAGGGCGGCGTTGGCGGCGACGCCGCCACCGAGGACGATCGATCGCGCCCTGCAGGCCCGGGCAGCCCGGATCGTCTTGGTGACGAGAACGTCGGCGACCGAATCCTGGAAGCCCCAGGCGAGCTCGGCGACGCGCGGCGAGGGCAGGGGCACCGCTGGCTCGTCCGCGATCCCGGCCTGCAGCCGCTCGGCCTCGACGATCCGGCGAGCGGCGGTCTTGAGACCTGAGAAGCTGAAGTCGAAGGACTCGCCGAGCCAGGCCCGCGGGAACGCCGCGTCATGGTGGCGCGCGGCCTCGGCCGCCTGCTGGATTGCCGGGCCGCCCGGATAGCCCAGGCCGAGCAGACGGCCGACCTTGTCGAACGCCTCACCGGCGGCATCGTCGACGGTCTGGCCGAGGAGCCGGTACTCCAGGTGGTCGCGCATCTCGACCAGGAAGGTGTGGCCACCCGACACGACCAGGGCCACGAGCGGGAACACCGGCTCGGCGGCGTCGGCCTGGTCGGGGTCCAGCAGCCAGGCGGCATAGACGTGGCCCTCGAGGTGGTTCACCCCGACGAGCGGCTTGGCGTGGACCCAGGCCAGGGTCTTGGCGGTGTTGATCCCGACGAGCAACGACCCCGCCAGGCCGGGCCCGTGGGTCACCGCGACCGCATCGACGTCATCGATGGTGGCGCCGGCATCGGCCAGGGCGTCGTCCAGGACCGGCAGGATCCAGCGGAGATGGGCCCGGGCGGCGACCTCGGGCACGATCCCTCCGGTCGGGGCATGGAGGGCGACCTGGCTCGCGACGACGTTGCCGTGAATCCGGCGACCGCCCTCGACGAGGGCGATCCCGGTCTCGTCGCACGACGACTCGATGGCCAGGATCAGCGGGCCGGTCACGAGCGTGGACCGGGGCCGCGCGGGGCCAGCGGCCGAGCGCCGGGCGGGTCGATCGCGCCACCGGGCGGCTCGATCGCGCCACCGGGCGGCTCGATCGCCCCACCGGGCGATCCCGGCCCGGCGATCTCGGCGGGACCCGACGGCGGCGGCGCCGCCTCGAGCGCCGCGCGGAGAGCGGCGAGGCGCCCTCGCATCGAACCGCCGGTCAGCGGCTCGGTGGTCATGATCAGGGCATCCTCGCCGTTGTCGGAGTAGTAGCGCGGCCTGAGGCCGACCGGCCGGAAGCCGTACTTCTCATAGAGGCGCCGGGCCGGAAGGTTGGACAGCCGGACCTCGAGCGTCGCTTCCCGGGCGTGACGGGCCACGGCCAGGTCGAGGAGCGCCGTGAGGAGCGTCTCCCCCACCCCCTGGCGGCGCCAGGCAGGATCGACCGCGAAGGTGGTGATGTGGGCCTCGTCAACCATCAGCCAGATCCCGCCGTAGGCGATGATCCCGGCCTGGCCATCGACCCGGACGACGAGATACGACGCCAGCCGGTTGGCCACGAGCTCGCTGCGATAGGCGTCGTCCGGCCACGGCACGCTGAAGCTCGCCCGCTCGATCCGGTGGACCTCGGACAGGTCATCAACCGTCATCGGGCCGACGCGGAGCCTCACCGGGGGCCGTGCGACCACTCGATCTCCCCGCCGGCCACGCGGACGCCGCGCGGCAGGCTGACGTATTCCGGCACGAGCCGGGCCGGGTCATCGCCGAAGCCGGCTGCCAGGCGCCGGGCACCCAGCTCGACGAGTGCGGCGGCGAGGCCGGCGAGCGCCCGCTCGCCGCTGGCGACGGCGGCCTGAGGCGCCCGGCCCGCGAGATCCACCGCGACGAGGACGTCGCTCGGGCCGAGGTCGGGTTCCATGCCGCCTGGAAGGAGGCGGGCATCGCGGCCCGGCCGAACCTCGAGCCGGTCGTGGGGACCCGCCGGCAGGAGCAGGACGAGGTCGTTGCGGCGCGTCGACCGTTCGCCGGGGTCCGTCTCGGCCGCCCGGAGCAGCGCCTCACCGGTCCCGATCCCGGCGATCGGGAGACCCCTGGCGTGGGCCAGCGTCTTCGCCGTCGCGAGCCCGACCCGCAGGCCGGTGAACGCGCCCGGCCCGATCCCCACAACGATCCCGGCAAGCGCCCGAAGGTCGAGGTGCGCTGCGCCGACGAGCCGCTCGACCCCGGCCAGGAGCCGCTCGCCGTGACGATGCCCGGCCGGCTCGTCGATCGCGGCCAGGACGCGGCCATCGACCGAGCCGGCGGCGATCACGATCTTCGACGTCCCCGTGTCGATCGCCAGGAGCCATGGCCGGCCGTCGCGCGTCGGCGTCATCGGGCCGCCACGGCGTCGTCGAGCTCGGCCGCTTCACCTGCCGCGACGTAGCGTGCCAGGGACGATCGCGCCGTCTCGATGCGGATCCGCCGGGGCGCATCGCCGAGGCCATCGAACCGGACATCCAGGCGCGAAGCCGGGAGCGCCCGCCCGAAGCGATCCGGCCACTCGACGAGCGTGACCCCTGCGGCCTGCCGGTCGTCGATGAGCCCGCCGGCCCAGGCGTCGCTGGCATCGGTGAGCCGGTACAGGTCCAGGTGGAAGAGCGGCAGGCGACCCTCGTGCTCGGCCATGAGGATGAACGTCGGTGAGCTGATCGTGGTCGTGACCCCGAGCCCTCGCCCGAACCCCCTCGCGAAGGCTGTCTTGCCGGCGCCCAGCTCGCCCCACAGGCAGACCAGGTCGCCGGGCGCGGCGACGCCGGCAAGCGCCGCGGCCAGCCGCTGCGTCGCCTCTTCACTGGTCGTGACACGCTCGATCGCGAGCTGTGCAGGGGTCATCCGGCCGAGCGTAGCCGATGGTCCGCTGGCCTGCCGGTCGTGGCACCCGCCCGAGGATCGGGACATCCGGACCTTGACATCCCAGGTGCCTGACCCAGGCTGGGCGTGCGCGAGAGAGGAGCTCGAGACAATGAAGCTCAGGTTGCGGCTCCCGCAGGGCCGGAGCGACCCGAAGTCGGTTGACCCCGGCGAGCCGCACTGGTTCACCCAGTCGTTCGATCCCGGGGCCTCGGCCATAGCCCCCGGTGGCGGGGCTGGGCTCAGCTACGGGACGATCGGCTCCGTGTCGGTGGCCAACGGCCACGCTCATCGGGAACGCTGTGGCGTCCCAGGATGCGGGCGCGACAAGTCCGACCCGATCCACGCAGGCGCTGGCGACTAGTCCCCGGTAGAGCGCCGGCGCGACGCCTTCAGATGAAGCGTTCCAGGTCGCCCAGCGGGACGGCGACGGGCGGGCGCTCCCCGAACCGGACGTAGCCGGCCTCGAGAACCACGCCGCCCGGGAAGCGATGCGGCCCGGCGAGACCGGCCCAGCGACCCTCCGCGCCGGCCAGCGGCCCGGCCAGGACCCGCACCAGGTCCGGCTCCGGCGCGGGCAGGTCCACCCCGGCGTCGTCGATCACCAGGCAGGGCGGATCGTCGACGATCGCCACGGGGAGGCCGCTGACGCGCTCCAGGACCGCCATGAGCGGCGACGCGATCGGACGGCGCACGGCGCCGTCGAGGACGAGGATGGCGAACGGCGGTGGGCCGTGAACCGCGGCCTGGCCCCGTCGCTCCGAGGCGAGGACGTCGCGCCGCTCCTTCACCCCGAGCGACGCCACCACGATGCCCCGGACGCCGACCGCCCGCGCGCGGGTGATCGCCTCGGCGTCGATGTGGGCACCGACGACCAGGATTGCGCCGGTCCCGCCCACGTCGATCTCGGGCGCCCGCACCCCGCCGTCTCGCGGGGCGACGATCTCGAGGCGGCCCGACGTCGGACCACCCAGGACCTCGCGGCCCAGGACGGCCCGGGCCGGCGCCTGAAGCCCGAGCCCGGTTCCGCGGCGGACCTCGCGAACGATCCCGGCGAACGGCGCCTCGAGTCGCTCGTGATGGTTGCCGGTCCCGATACGCCAGCGCCGGCCACTCTGGAAGAGGAGCTCACCTCGCTCCGGCGCGGGCTCGGCATGGCGGCGCGACGGCGGCGGCGTCCACTCGCCTCCGGGGACTGCTGCGTCGGCGTCGAGCGGCGCATCCACGACCTCGGTCCGGAGATCGCGGAGACGGTCGGCGAGCGGCGCGCCCCGGACGACGGCCTCGCCGTGGGCGACGAGCGGCCGGTCGCCGGGCCGGAGCGCAAACGTCGTCTCGACGGGCCCGATGACCACCGATCGGGCCCGGACGAGGGCCAGGCCATCCGGCGGGGCGACCGCTCCCGGGCCGGCGGCGCGCGCGGTTCCGGGGCGGGCCTCGCCGCGGCGAACCGCGGTCATCGCTCGTCTCCCGGCCAGGCCAGGGCCGACCAGGCCGCGATCACGCTCCGCCGGCGGTCGCGCCGATCGGGCAGCCGGAGCGGGATGTCGCGAAGGTCGATGAGCAGACCGGCGATCCCGCCGCCGACCGCGACCGAGACACGGCGGGTCCGGCGACCCAGCCGGGCGGTCTCGCGCAGCTCGAACTTCGCCGTCGCAGGGGCGCCGGGCGGGAGGTCGAGGAACGCCAGCTCGCCGGCGACGAGGTCATGGTCCACCCTGGCGCCGTCGTGCTCGAGGGTGAGATGGCCGACGCGCCCGTCGTCGCGGCGGGTACCGAGACCGGCCGCCAGGACGACGCTGCCGAGGGGCACGAGAGCATCCCCGGCGAGGTCGGCCAGGAGCGCCCGCCGCTCGAGCGGATCCTCGATCGTGCCGATCGGGCCAAGGAGTCGGGCCGGGTCGAGCGCCACCTGGGTGGCGCCGGTCCGCCGCAGGGTGTCGGCTACGGCGAGCATGACCGCGGCGCCGGGCGCGACCGCGAAGCAGCCGCCGGCGACGATCAGCAGATCCGGGGGCGGGAGGGCGGCGAGCTCGGGCGTCAGGGCCGCGATCCGGGCGAGTGCCGCCCGGGCGGCCGCCAGCCGCAGGCGCGCCCCGTCGCCGGCCCCGTCCGACCACGGCGCGGCGCGGAGGTCGCGCAGCCGATCGCCCATCCGGTGGCGGTCGAGGCTGCCCGTCGTCCAGGCGAGGACCTGGTCGACGAGCGCGTCGTCCGGCTCGGGCGGCACGAGCGCGCCGCGGGCCGTCGTGACCGCCGAGCAGGTCGGATCGTCGCCGGGGGCGCCCGGACCCGCCACGACCCGGGTGCCGCCGTCGTGACCGACCTCGACGATCTCGACCCGTCGCTCGAGAAGGTCGGCCAGCGACGCCGCGGTCGCGCGGAGGCCCCGACGGCCGTCGTGGCGGTCGGCGAGGAGCCCGTCCAGGACGTCCCGGAGGCCCTCGTCGGCGGACCGTCGCTGGCCGATCGGCGGGGCGTCCACGATCCGGTCGGGATTCCCGGGCGGATCCGCGCCCAGGCTCTCGAGCCAGGCCCCTCGACGACGGATGGCCGGCGCCACGACAACCTGGAGCTCGGGTCGGCGACGGGCCGCCGCCCCGACGAGGCCGGCGAGGTCGTCGAGCGACGGCCGCTCGTCGGGACCCGGCGGATCGCCGGCCGAGAGGAGCACGGCCGAGACATCGGCCCGCAGCGCCAGCTCCGTCATCTCACGGGGGTCGTGGCTCTCGGTCGAGGCGCCGATGACCCGCCAGGCGGTTCGGGCAGCGATCGATTCGAGGATTGCCACGCTCCGGCGCGAGGCGCCGATGACGACGAGGGTCCGGGGCGGGGCGCTTCGGCTCACCAGGCGCGGCAGGCCGTCGAGACCGTCGGGCCGCAGCCCGATCGCGTCGGCGAGGGCCGGGTCGGCCGCCCGGACGCGGGTGGCCAGGACCTCGGTCAGGTCGGTCTCGTCGACGCCGGCCGGGGCGGCCAGCGAGCCGACCAGCCGCCAGCGCTCCGCGGGGCGGCCCAGCAGGGCGACGGCGGTGGTGGCCGCGCCGGCGTCGACCGCGACGAGCGCGTTGGGTGCCCTGGTCACCCGCCCATGCTACCGGCCTCGGCCGGGACGGTCAGGGACCGCCCTCAGGCGTCCCAGGCGGTCTCCTCGTCGAGCTCCTCCAGGCGCTCGATGAGCTGCTCGATCCCGTCGTCGTCGGCCAGGAGGGCGGTGGCCTCGGCGAGGTCGCCGCCGAACAGGCTCCGGAGGACCGGATCGAAGAACAGCATCGCGTTGGCGCCGAGCGGGCGATAGGGCCGGCTGGCGTGGAGGAAGTGGACCGCCGGGGCGGTCAGGCCACGGAGCTGGATCTCGCGGGCGACCTGCTCCACGAGCTCGTCGCGCTGCTCATCGGTCGGCTCGAAGCCGGATGTCCCGAGCTCGCTCATGCGCCACCCTCGGCGGTCGGCTCGGGGCGGCGCGCCGCCGCCGGGGCCGGGCCCTCGGCGAGCGCCCGCTCGAAGGCCTGGTAGGCCGCCAGCCCGCGGAGGGCGAAGACGACGTGCTCGATCCCCTCGCTCCGCTCGAGCTCGTCGCGGACCGTCTGGATCGTGATCCGGGCCGCCTCGTCGAGCGGGAAGCCGCCGACACCGGTGCCGAGGGCCGGAAAGGCGACGCTCGTCGCCCCGATCTCGCGGGCCCGGGCGAGGGCGCTGCGGACCGCGGCTTCCAGGACCGGCGCGGTCGTGCGCCGGTCGCGGTCGAGCGAGGCGGTGTGGATGACGGCCCTGGCCGCGAGGTTGCCACCGCCTGTCACGATCGCGTCGCCGAGCTCGATCGGGCCCTGGCGGACGGCGGCGAACTCGATCGCGTCGCCGCCGGCGCGCTTCAGCGCGCCACCGACCCCGGTGGACATCCAGAGCGTCGGGTTGGCGGGATTCACAATCGCGTCGACCTCGAGGACGCAGATGTCCCCATTCCACAGTTCAAGGCGCGTCACCCGATTCCTCCGGAGACGAGCGTCCGGATGCCCTCCGGTCCGGAGCCGGCATGGTACACCCGGGGCAGGCGCCCGGCCATGCTCGTCACGGTTTCCCACGAGTTCGTGGTGCGACGGCGCGCCAGCTCCGCGACCGTGATCTCGGCCGTCCCCTGGCGACCGAGGAGGACGAACTCGTCGTCGGTCGTGACCGGGGGTCCGGGGACCGCGCTGACGTCGGCCATGACGGCGTCCATGGCCACCGTCCCGACGAGCGGGACGCGCTGTCCTCGCACGAGGACCTCGGCCCGGTTCGAGAGCGACCGGGGCCAGCCGTCGCCGTAGCCCAGGGGCAGCGTCGCGATCCGGCTCGGCCGGGCCGTGCGGTAGCTCGGGCCGTAGCTGATGCCCCAGCCGGCCGGGAGGTCGGCGACCCGGACGGGCCGGGCGTGGAGCGACATGACGGGCCGGAGGGCGCGTCGGACGGCGACGCCGACGATGTCGAGGAGCTCGTCGGGCACGAGCCCGTAGATCGACAGGCCCGGCCGCACGCCGTCGTAGGCGACGAGCCCGTCCTGGACCAGGGCGCCGCTCGCGGCGACGTGACGGAGCGGCAGCCGAATGCCGGCCGCCACGAGGGTCGCGGTTGCGGCCTCGAACCGCTCCAGCTGTGCGGCCGTGCCGGGCCGGTCCTCGGCCGCCTGGAGGTGCGTCCACAGGCCGTCGAGACGGACGCCGGGCGACGCCTCCACCCGCCGCGCTGCCTCGAGCAGCTCGGGCGGCCTGAGCCCGCCCCGGCCGAGCCCCGTCTCGACCTCGAGCTGAATCCGGAGCGCCGTCCGACCGGCTCGGCCGGCCGCGGCGAGGAGGGTCGCGTCGAGGAGCTGGAGGTCCCCGGCGGTCACGCCGATCCGGCGCCGGGCGGCCTCCGCCGCCCAAGCCGCGGGGACCGGGTAGAGGACGAGGATCGGGCGTCGGATCCCGGCGTCGCGCAGGGCCGCGGCCTCGTCGAAGGCGGCGACGCAGAAGCCGTCGGCACCGGCCGCCTCGAGGGCCCGGGCCCCGGGGCCGGCCCCGTGGCCGTAGGCATCGGCCTTGACCACCGGCTGGACGGGCACGCCGGCACCGGCCCGGCGACGGATGGTGGCCAGGTTGGCCGTGAGCGCCTCCAGGTCGATCTCCAGCCAGGCGGTTCGCGGCAGCGGCGGGAGGCCGGCCCGATCGAGCCGGGCCTCGATCGACCGCGCGGCCGGGCCCGCGGCGCTCAGTCGGTCGCTCCGGCCGGCTCGCCGACGGCGAAGCCGAGGCGCTTGCCCGGCCGCATCCGGTCGGCCACCGCGGCGAGGCGCTTCCGTGCGCCCGGGACGGCGTCGGGCAGGTCGCCGGCCAGGAGCCCGGCATCGCCGAGGCGCTCCCGGACCGCGTCGCCAGCCAGCCCGTGGAGGTAGACGCCGAGGCGGGCGGCCTCGGCCGGTGCCAGGCCCTGGGCCAGGAGTGCGCCGATGATCCCGGCGAGGACGTCGCCGGTGCCGCCGGTGGCGAGGGCTGGGTTCTCGAACGGCGCCACGCTCACCGTCCCGTCGGGCTGGGCGATCACCGTCCGGGCGCCCTTGAGGACGACGACCTGGCGCCAGCTCGTGGCGGCGTCGCGAGCGGCGGCCGAGCGCGCGTCGTCGTCGGCCGCCAGGTCGCCGTCGGCCTCGGCGTCGATCCCCGCCCCGGCCCGGAGCCGGGCGAACTCGCCGGGGTGCGGGGTGAGCACGGCCGGTCGACGGCCCTCGCCCGTCCACCAGTCGCCGAGGGTGGCCATCGAGCGCAGGGCCTCGGCGTCGAGGACGATCGGCGAGGGCGCCTCCTCGTCGCCGGCCCCCAGCAGCTCGCGGACCAGCTCGGTCGTGGCGAGGCCCGGCCGGAGGCCCGGGCCCAGGACGATCGCGTCGTGCTCGTGGTCGAGGATCCGGGCCAGGGCCGGCTCGGGATCGACCTCCTCGACGTCGTCCTCGGGCAGGGCCATCGTCGTCGCCTCCACGACCTTGGCCGCGAACAGGGGCTGGAGCGACTCGGGGATGGCCAGCGTCACGAGGCCTGCCCCGGCCCGGCCGGCGGCCCGGCAGACCAGGAGCGCGGCCCCGGCATAGTCGAGCGAGCCGGCGATGACGAGGAGCTTGCCGAACGTGCCCTTGTGGCCGCGCGGCGGCCGGGCCGGCAGGAGGAGCGCGACCGAGCGATCGGTCATGACCGGAGCGGCCCCCGACGCCGCGGACGGCTCCGAGACCCCGGCGTCGGTCGCCCGGCGCCCGAACCCCATGGCCCGGTCAGCCACCGTCGCGCTCCGCGGCGGCGGCTTCGTGGAGGCTCCGGAGCCGCTCCATCCGGGCCAGGATCCGGCGTTCGCGCTCGTCGAGCCGGGCCTCGATGTCGAGCGGGAAGACGTACCGGCCGCCGGCAGTCCGGACGCCGTACGCGATCGCCACGGCGTAGTCCGATTCGTGGCTGATGGACAGCGCGATCCGGCCCATTCCGAGCTGCTCGGCCCGCTCCGCCGCCCGGCCGTGGAGCCGCACCGCCGGCTGGCCCGTCGGGAGCCGCTCGACCTCGATGTCGCGCCAGCCGATGCCCCGGACGCCGAGCCCCAGGACCTTGCTGACCGCCTCCTTGGCCGCCCAGCGGCCGGCGAACGTCTCGGGCCGGTCGCGGACGTAGCGCTGCTCGGCCGGGGTCAGGACGCGGCGGCTGAAGCGGGCCCCGAAGCGCTCGAGGGTGTCCCGGATCCGGGCGACCTTGATGATGTCGACGCCCAGCTCCTGCGTGCCCGTCGGCGGCGGCTCGAGCGGCCCGGTCACGCCGATCCCCTGCTCGACCTACTCGACCGTGACCGACTTGGCGAGGTTCCGGGGCTGGTCCACGTCCGTGCCCCGGGCGATCGCCGTGTGGTAGGCGAACAGCTGGAGCGGGATGATCGCCAGGACCGCGCTCACGGCCTCGTGGGTGTCGGGCACCCAGCAGACGTCGTCGACGAAGCGCTCGATCTGGGCGTCGCCCTCGGTCGCGACGGCGATGACCCGGGCGTCGCGAGCCCGGCCCTCCATGACGTTGCTGATGAGCTTGTCGTAGGTGGACGATCGCGTCGCAACGGCGACGAGCGGGCACTCGGCGTCGAGGAGCGAGATCGGGCCGTGCTTGAGCTCGCCGGCCGGGTAGCCCTCGGCGTGGACGTAGCTGATCTCCTTGAGCTTGAGCGCGCCCTCGAGGGCCGCTGGGTATGTCGAGCCCCGCCCGACGAACATGAAGCCACGGGAGTTGACGTAGCGACGGGCGAGGTCGTGGGCTTTCGGGGCGTTCAGGGCAAGGGCGGCAGCGGCCGCTTCCGGCAGGTGCCGGAGGGCCGCGCCGAGCTCTCGCTCGGTGGCCTCGTCGAGCGCGCCCCGGATCCGCCCGATCGCCGCGGCCAGGACGACGAGGGTCGTGACCTGGGTCACGAACGTCTTGGACGCCGCGACGGCAACCTCCGGTCCGGCCTGGAGGAACAGGACCGCGTCGGCCTCGCGGGTGATCGCCGAACCAACCGTGTTCGTCACGGCGATGATCGGGCAGCCCCGCTCGTGGGCATAGCGCGTCGGGGCGATCGTGTCGGCCGTCTCGCCGGACTGGGTGACGGCGATGACGAGCGTCCGGCCGTCGAGCGGCGGCGGGCTGTAGCGGAACTCCGAGCCCACCGTGACCCGGGCCGGCAGGCCGGTCCAGCGCTCCAGGGCCGCCGCCCCCACCAGCGCCGCATACGACGCCGTGCCGCAGGCCACCAGCTCGATCCGGGTGACCTCTCGGAGGACGTCGGCCAGGGGCTCGATCTCGGCGACGTGGATCCGGTCGTCACGGCCCACCCGGCCGGCCAGCGACTGGCGGAGGGCATCGGGCTGCTCGTGGATCTCCTTGAGCATGAAATGCTCGTAGCCGCCCTTCTCGGCCACCTCCGGCGACCAGTCGATGACCGTCTCGGGTCGTTCCCGGACCACGCCGTGGACATCGGTCACGACGACCCCGCTCGGCCGGACGTCGGCGACGTCGCCCTCCTCGAGGAAGACGACGCGGTTCGTGTGGGCCAGGATCGCCGCGACGTCGCTGGCGATGAAGGTCTCCTCCCCGTTGAGGCCGACGACGAGGGGCACGTCCTGGCGGGCGCCGACGAGCCGGCCGGCCTCCTCGCGGTGCATGACAACCAGGGCGTAGGCGCCCTCGACCCGGCGCAGGGCCGATCGGACGGCATCGGCCAGGTCGCCCTCGTAGGCCTCCTCGACGAGATGGGCGATGGCCTCGGTGTCCGTCTCGCTCTCGAGGCGGTGGCCGCGCGCCTCCAGCCCGTCACGGAGCTCGCGGAAGTTCTCGATGATCCCGTTGTGGATGACCGTGATCTTGCCGCTGCAGTCGACGTGGGGATGGGCGTTGAGGTCGTTGGGCCGGCCGTGGGTCGCCCAGCGGGTGTGGGCCAGGCCCATCGCGGCGTGGGGCGTGCGATCGGCGATCGCGGTCGTCAGGTTGGCGAGCTTGCCGGCCTTCTTCTCGACGAAGAGGTCGCCCTCCTCATCGACGAGGGCAATGCCCGCCGAGTCGTAGCCCCGGTACTCCAGGCGCCGGAGCCCCTCGATGAGGATCGGCCCCGCCTCGCGGGGCCCGGTGTAGCCGACGATGCCGCACATCGGTTCAGGTCCTTCGTCTTGTCGCCCGGCCGCCGCCGGGTGGTTCCTGGCTCGATGGGGAGGGCACCTGCGTCAGTGTAGCCGCTCGGCCGCGATGGTCGCGATGGCGTCGGCCAGCTCCGAGACCAGGGCGGCGTCCGGCCCTTCGACCATCACCCGCAGGGCGGGCTCCGTGCCGGATGGCCGGACGAGGATCCGGCCAGACCCGCCGAGACGTGTCTCCGCCTCGCGAATGGCCCGCTGGAGGACCGGATCCCCCTCCCACTGGTCCTTGTGACGGACCCGGACGGCGCGCTGTTGCTGCGGCAGGAGCGGGATCGTCGCGGCGAGGTCGGCCAGGGACCGGCCGGCCGCGGTCATGACCCGCAGAACCTCCAGGGCGGTCACGATCCCGTCCCCGGACGTCGTGTGCTCGCGGACGATGACGTGGCCGCTCTTCTCGCCGCCGAGCCCGGCCCCGGCGACCTGCATGCCCTCGAGGATGTACTTGTCGCCGACGGGCGTCCTGACGACGATCCCGCCGGCAGCCTCCACGGCGGCCTGGAGCCCGCCGTTGGAGAGAACCGACACGACCAGCGTCCGACCGGCCAGGCCGTCGCGAGCGAGCCGCTCGAGGGTCAGGACGCCGAGGATCTGGTCGCCGTCGACGATCCGGCCGGCGGCATCGACCGCGATGAGCCGGTCGGCGTCGCCGTCGAGGGCGAACCCGACGTCGGCGCCGCGCTCGACGACCGCCCGGGCCAGCCCGGATGGATCGGTGGCCCCGCAGTGGAGGTTGATGTTCGTCCCGTCGGGCCGGTTGTTGATGACCTCGACCGCGGCACCGGTGGCCTCGAGGATCCCGGGGCCCACCCCGCCGCCCGAGCCGTTTGCCGCGTCGAGGACGAGCCGTAGCCCGCCCGCGTCCACGGCCGAGGCGAGGCGAATCCGATCCGCGACGTACCGGGCCGTCCGCTCACGGGCGTCGACGGCCACGCCAAGATCGTCATTGCCGACCCCGCCCAGCTCCTCGGTCCGCCAGATGAGCTGCTCGAGCTCGTCCTCGACGGTGTCGTCGAGCTTCAGGCCGTCCTGGTCCAGGACCTTGAGGCCGTTGTCGGCTGCCGGGTTGTGGGACGCCGAAACCATGATCCCGGCGGCGTACTCGCCACCGCCGGCCAGGAAGGCCAGGGCCGGGGTGGGCACGACGCCGACCTGGTGGACGTCCGTCCCAAGGCTCGTCGCCCCGGCCGTGATGGCCGCCACGAAGAGGTCGCAGGAGCGCCGGGTGTCCTGGCCCACGACGATCGCGCCCCGGACGCCGACGAGCCGGTGGGCGGTCGCCCGTCCGAGGGCGTAGGCGGTCGTCGGCTTGAGCTCGACGTTGGCGATGCCGCGGATGCCGTCGGTGCCGAACAGGCGGGCCACGGTCGGTCGATCCTCCGGGAAGGGTGGCGGGCGGTTCGAATCGGGAGTGGTATGGGTCCGGCGCGTCAGGGCGACGGGCTGGGCGAGGCCGGCGGGCTTGGGGTGGCCGGTGGCGGGCTGATCGTCACGATGATCGGGTTCGGGCTCGCGCCGATCAGCGTAAGCCCGGTCTGGAGGTTCGCGCTCACGCTGACCTCGTGACTCCCGGCCTCGAGGCCGGTGACGTCCAGGGTCAGGACGAGATCGGAGCCCGAGAGCCGGTCGAGGTCGGCGATCGAGCCGCCGATCGTGACCAGCACCCGGTCGGTCGACAGCGCGTACTCGCGATCGGCCCGCGCGCCGACGAGGATGAGGCCGGCCTCGAACGAGCGCGAGGCGGTGACGGGGCGCAGGGTCACCGTGACCGTGATCGCCACCTCCCCGAGGGCCTGGACCCCATCCGGGAGCTCGAGGGTCGCCGTGGCCGTCACGTTCGAGGTTGCGCCGGTGATCGTGACCGGCGAGGTGTCGGCGACCTCGAGCACGGCCAGGTCGTCGGCGTCGCCCTCGATCGCGACGACGATGGGATCGACGGTCACTGAGGCGACCTCGAAGCCGGCCGCCGGAGAGCCGGCCACGACCGGCCGGATCGGCAGCGTCCTGGTCTGGCGGTCGCTGAAGATCGGCAGCCGGACACGGGTCGACGTCGGCTCCACGTCGACCGGCGAGACGGGCTCGCCGGCGAGATCCACCGGCAACAGGTCGACGAGGCGATTGACGTCGATGCCCGAGGCATCGACCGAGATCCGGGCCTGGACCTCGGCGATCCGCTCGACGAGCGAGGCCGCACCGGTGACCGTGACCTCCTCGTCCTCGACGACGGGATCGCCGACGTCGAGGCCGCTCGGGACGGGTCCGATCACCGCCCGCACCGGGACGGTCCGGCTGACGACGACGTCCAGCTCGACGACGATCCGGCGGGGCTCGAAGTCGAGGACCGTCACACGCGGGTCGATGGCCTCGACCTCGACGTCGACCGAGACACGGCCCACGGCCGGATCGACCTCGCTCAGGTCGACCGTCGCCCGGAAGTTGGAGCTGTCCAGCCGGAGCCCGAGGTCCTCGGGCGCCAGGTAGCGGACCTCGCGGACCGCGCCGAGATCGGACAGGATCGTGATGTCGCCGGTCGCGCCCGTCGCCTCGATCGGGATGCTGACCGGGAAGACCTTGGCGTTCGTCGAGATCACGAGGCCGGCGTAGAGCAGGGTCGCCAGAGCGGCGGCCCCCAGCTTCAGGGGCCAGTTGTGGACGACGAGGCGCAGGATTCGCGTCATCGTCCCGGGTTGCCCGACCGGGCCGGCCGAGGCGTCTGCGTCGAGCCTGCCGGCGACGAGCCTGGCGGCGGCGAGCCTGGCGGCGGCGATCCACCGGCCGCGGGCACCGCGACCGTCGCGGCATCAGGCTCCGGTGCGACCGCCGGATCGGAGGACGGCGGAGATGACGGCTGGGACGGGCTCGGGAGTTGTGACGGGGTCGGTGCGGGGGCCGGCGTTCGTCCGACGAGGCGGGACGGGACGCCGCTCGTCGCCGATCGGTGCGCCGTCCCGGCGGTCGAGCGGAAACGGAACCGGCCGCCGTCAGCCTGGGGATCGAGCAGCGCGCGGAGGGCCCGGGCGAGCTGCAGCTCGCCGAGGTTGCGGACGATCCTCGCGCGCTCGACGAGGCTGACCTGGCCGTTCTCCTCGGACACGACGACGACGACCGCGTCGGTCTGTTCGGTGATCCCGAGGGCGGCCCGGTGGCGGGTCCCCAGCCGCTCCGTATGGACGGTCGTCTCGGCCAAGGGCAGGAGCGCGCCGGCGGCAAGGACCGTGGCCCCTCGGACGATGACGGCCCCATCGTGGAGGGCGGTACGGGGCATGAAGATCGTGCGGAGGAGATCGACGGTGAGATCGCCGTGGATCATGACCCCGGTTTCGGCGATCTCCTCCAGCCCGGTGTCGCGCTCGAAGACGATGAGGGCGCCGTGGCCGTCACCGGACAGCAGCGCTGCCGCCCGGGCGACGGCCGAGGCAACCTCCTCGGCCTCGCGGTTCTCGGCCTGGAAGAGCCAGGCGAACGAGCCGACCCGACCGATCCGCTCGAGGGCTCGCCGCAGCTCGGGTTGGAAGATGACGACGACCGCGACCAGGCCGACGACGGCGCCCGCCTGGAGGATCTGGGTGAGGAGGCGGAGGGACAGCGCCTGGGCCGCGAAGTAAACGACGAACAGGACACTGACGCCGATCACCAGCCGAACCGCTCGCGTCCCGCGGATGAGGCTGAAGAGCCAGTAGATGAGGACCGCGGTGAGCCCGATGTCGAGGAGCGTCGTGGGCCTGACCTGGTCCAGGATCGACGCTATGAGCTGCGGCATCGTCCAGCGAGTGTACCGCGTCAGCCCGGGGGCACCGACCCCGGCGGTGTCTCGATGCCTCGCTCGACGGCGAAGGCCGAGATCGCCGCCCGCGCCTCGGCGTCGCCATCGAGGTCGGCCAGGCGGGCCAGCAGGCGGAGCTTCTCGGCGGCCGCGGCGTTCCAGCCGCGATCCAGCTGGATCGCGGCGATCTGGCGCTGCAGGCGATGGTCGGACGGGGCCACGGCGAGCAGCGCGAGACAGGCGTCCATCGCGGCGTCGAGGCGCCCGGCAGCCCGATGGAGCGCGGCCAGCGCCAGGAGCCGCTCCGTTCCGCCCCGGGTGTCGCCGCTGTCCAGGAGGGCGTCCGCGACGGCCCGGAGGACCGCCGGATCGGGGGCCGGCGGCGATGGCGGCTGAGCGGAGAGCTCCGGCGACGCCTCGGGCTCCTGTTCGGCCTCCGGCTGTGGCGTCGCCTCGGGCTCCGGTTCGGGTTCGGCCGGGGCGGTCGCCTGGACCCCCACCGGCGGCGGCGCGGCCTCGTCCGGCGGCGGCGCCTCGACGCCCGCGTCGACGGCCTCCAGGATCCGGAGCGCCCGATCGAGGGCATCGACCGCGTCGCGATCCGTCCCGCTTTCGCGCAGGAGCGACCCGAGGCGCTCCATCTCGCGGCGCCGGGACCTCGATTCGGCCAGCTCCAGGGCGCGCCGGGCGGCGTCGGCGGCGTCGGTCAGGCGGCCGGCCCGATCGAAGATTCCGGCCAGGGCTTCGAAGTCGATCGCCGCCTCCGCCCGCCGGCCCCGCTCTGCCTGGAGCTCCGCCCGCCCCCGCAGCGCGCCCTCGTCCTCGGGCGCCAGGGTCAGCGCGACCCCGAACGCGGCCAGGGCATCGTCGATCCGCTGGGCCCGGCGCAGCACCCCGCCGAGGCTGACGTACGGCAGAGCCCGGTCCGGAGCGATCGCCGCGGCCGCCCGGTAGGCGGCCTCGGCTGCGTCGAGCCGGCCTCGGAGGGCGGCCACGTGGCCCCGCCGAAGGGCATCCTTGTACTGCTCGTAGAGGGCCTGGCTCATCGGACCGCATCCTACCCCGGGTCGCCGAGCAGCTCGACGAGGAGGCCCTTCTGGACGTGGAGGCGATTCTCCGACTGGCGGAAGATGAGGCTCCGCGGCCCGTCCATCACCTCGGACGTGATCTCCTCGCCGCGGTGCGCCGGGAGGCAGTGCATCACCCGCGCCCCCGGCCCGGCCGCCGCGCAGAGCGTCTCGTCGACCCGGTACCCAGCGAACGCGACGCGCCGCTCGTCGGCCTCGGCTTCCTGGCCCATCGATGTCCAGGCGTCGGTGTAGATGACGTCCGCCCCGGCCACGAGCTCGCGCGGATCTCGCCCGATGGCGACCCGGGCACCGCTCGTGGCGGCCAGCCTTTCGGCCATGGCGACCACCGCCGGGTCCGGGCCGTAGCCGTCCGGATGGGCGAGCCGGACCTCGATCCCCTGGCCGGCGGCGACCAGTGCCAGCGAGTGGAAGACGTTGTTGCCGTCACCGACGAAGGTCACCACGAGCCCCTCGAGGCGCCCGAACGCCTCCCGCAGCGTGAAGACGTCGGCCAGGGCCTGGCAGGGATGCTCGTGGAGGGTCAGGGCGTTGATGACGGGAACGTCGGCGGCGGCCGCGAGCTCCACGGCGATCTCGTGGTGGCCGGTCCGGATGACGATCGCGTCGACGAACGCCTGGAGGTTCCGAGCGACATCGGCGACCGATTCCCGCTCGCCCCAGCCGACGTTGCCGGAGGTCAGCTGGATGGCCCCGCCGCCGAGCTGGAGCATCCCGGCCTCGAACGTCACCCGGGTCCGCAGGCTCGGCCGCTCGAAGAGCATCGCCAGCGTCCGCCGCACGAGCGGCGGCCGCTCGTGCCGCCGCGCTACCAGAAACTCGGCCTTGAGGGCCGCAGCCGTCGCGAACACGCGCCGGACCTCGTCGGGGGTCAGGTCACCCGCGCTGAGCAGATCCCTCCCGCGGAGGGGCAACGTCGCGTCGGGCTTGTCACTCATTCCAGAACTGTAGCGGTGCGAGGCGTGCCACCAGCTGATCGTCGAGGGCGAAGGTGAGACCGCAGTCCTGGTGATCCCATTCGGTCAGTCTCGCCACTGGCGGCTGGCGACGCGCTCGACGTGGACCGGGCCCTCGAGAACAGCATCCCGGATGCGACGCTCCGTGAAGTCCGAGATGGGCGTGGGGAGGTCGCCGAGGAGCCAGAAACGAGCGTCACTGACCTCCATCGAGGCGGCGACCTGATCGAGCCGGTCCCGCCCGCGGCACCTGAACACGAAGTGCACCATTGGACCGAAGTCATAGGTGTGGTGGACCAGGAGTCCGGTTCGTTGCACTGGGCCGTCGCCAGCCATGGGACGAGCGTAACGCGATTCGCCACGTGCTCGGCGCACGCTGCGACGGTCGCGTCGAGGAGCGGGATGAAATCGGCCAGGACGGGGTCAAGCGAGCGCGTGCGGGCTGCAAACGCACGCGGTCGGCCGTCAGCCGGCGGCGACTACCGCTTGGTGTACTGGGGGGCCTTGCGGGCCCGCTTGAGCCCGTACTTCTTGCGCTCCTTCATCCGCGGATCGCGGGTCAGGAGGCCGGCCTGGCGGAGCGGCAGCCGGTGGCCGTCGGGATCGAGCTCCAGGAGGGCCCGGGCGATGCCGTGGCGGATGGCGCCGGCCTGGCCGGTGACACCGCCACCCTCGATCTTGATCATGGCGTTGAAGCGGCCCTCCGTGCCGGTGACCCGGAACGGCAGGCGGACGTCGGCCTCGTCGATGGCGTTCCCGAAATGCTCGGCGAGCGAGCGGCCGTTGACGACGATCTCGCCCTCGCCGGGCAGGAGACGGACACGGGCAACGGCGGTCTTGCGGCGGCCGGTGCCGGAGTTGAAGGTGGGCGTGGACATCGTCGCTGGCTCCTCCGTCAGGCGAGCGGCTCAGGCCGCTGGGCCTGATGGGGATGATCGTTGCCGGCGTAGATCTTGAGCTTCCTGAGCTGCTGGGCCCCCAGCCGCGTTCGCGGCAGCATGCCCTTGACGGCCCGCCGGACGACCTCCTCCGGCCGGCGCTCCAGGAGCTTGCCGAGCGACTCCTCCTTGTAGCCCTGGGGGTGGCCGCTGTGGCGGATGTAGAGCTTGCTCTCCACCTTGTCGCGGCTGACCGCCACCTTCGAAGCGTTCAGGACGATCACGTGGTCGCCGGTGTCGAGGTGCTGGGTGTAGGTCGGCTTGTGCTTGCCCGAGAGAACACGGGCGACCTGGGTCGCGAGGCGGCCGAGGGTCTGGCCCGTCGCGTCCACGACGAACCAGCGTCGCTCGATCTCGCTCTCCCGGACCGTGTAGGTCTTGGCGTTCATCGTTCCTCGTTCTCTCCGTTGCTCCGTTCGCCCCGTCCCATGACGACGCGGCGGAGGCACAGCCCCTTCGCCGGGGCGGCTGCCCCGTCGAGGGCCGGTCGTCGTTCGGCCAGGGCCGCGACGACCGCTCGCTCATCTTGCCTGCCCGCCCCCACCGCTAGGAGAGCGGCGACCATCCGCCGGACCATCCCTCGCAGAAAGGCGTCGGCCCGGACGTCGATCTCGACGAGGTCGCCCCGCCGCCGGACCCGGACCCGATGGACGGTCCGGATCGGCTGCGGATCGGCCCCGCCGAAGGCGCTGAAGTCGTGCCGGCCCTCGAAGGCCGTCGCGGCTCGCGCCATCGCGTCCACGTCCAGGGGGGTCCGCACCCGGAGCGCCGTGCGCTCCCGGAGCGGGCTCCGCGGCCCGTTCCAGACGGTGTAGCGGTACTCCCGGTACCGCGCCGCGTAGCGAGGGTGGAAGCCCCGGGCTGCCTGTCGGACGTCGCGTACCGCGACATCCGGCGGGAGCAGGCCGTTGAGGGCCTCGGTCAGCTCGGCCGCCGAGAGGCGCCCCGCGTAGGAGAAGGCGATGACCTGCCCCGTCGCGTGGACCCCGGCGTCCGTCCGACCGGCGCCGTCGACGGGCTGCCGGACCCCTCCCGAGAGAGTGGCCAGCGCCGCCTCCAGCGCCCCCTGGACGGTCCGGGCCCCAGGTTGAAGCTGGAACCCGGCAAAGTCCGTGCCGTCGTATTCAACCGTCGCGACATAGCGCGTCGGGGCGCCCTCTCGGGCGCCAGTTGGGTCGTCGCTCAGCCGGGCCATCCCTGCGTTGGCGCGTCCGCTCGTTCGCTCACGCACGTTGGAGTGCGCTCGCTCGCGTGCTCCGCGCCGCCTTGGGCTGACCTCGGCCCAGCGACGACGACCTGCTCAGCGTGCCAATTACACCAGCTCGATTTGAACGATTTCGGCGGCGTCGCCCGAGCGCTGGCCGATCTTGACGATCCGGGTGTAGCCGGACGTCCGATCGGCGTACTTCGGGGCGATCTCGTCGAACAGCTTGGTCACGACGAGCGGCTCGTTCGGGAACTCCGAGACGACCCGGCGACGTGCCGCAAGGTCCCCCTGCTTCGCGAGCGTGATCACCCGCTCGACGCGGCCCTGGACCTCCTTGGCCTTGGCCTCGGTCGTCTTGATCCGCTCGTAGCGGAGGACCGAGACGGTCAGGTTCTTGAAGAGGGCCAGTCGCGGGCCCGTCTTGCGGCTGAGCTTTCGACCATCGACGCGGTGCGCCATGTCAGGCGTCCTCGGCCTCGGCCTCGACGTCGACCCCGTCGAGCTCGCCGTCGCCCTCGAAGGCCGATGGCTCGGTCTCGGGCAGGATGAAGCCGCGCATCCGGAGGCGCTCCTTCATCTCGTCGAGCGACTTCTTGCCGAAGTTGCGCATCCGGAGCAGGTCGTCATCCTTGAGCTGGAGGAGCTGGCCGACCTTGACGATGTTGTTGCGCTTCAGCGAGTTGTAGGCCCGCATCGGCAGGTCGAGCTCCTCGATCGGCATGTCGAGCATGTTCGGCGGGAGCTGCGGGACGCCGGCCCCGGCTCGATCGCCGGGCATCGCCGCCTGGCCGATGGTGATGAACGGTCGGAATTGCTCGACCAGGATCCCGGCCGCGCGGCTCAGCGACTCCTCCGGGCCGATCGTGCCGTCCGTCTCGATCTCGATCGTCAGCTTGTCGAAGTTCGTGACCTGGCCGACGCGCATGCTCTCGACCCAGTAGTTGACCTTCCGGACCGGGGTGAAGATGGCGTCGACGGCGATGACCCCGATCGGGAGGGCCTCGGAGCGCTCCGCGCCGAGGTAGCCCACGCCGCGCTCGACGGTCAGGTCCATCTCGATCGTCACGTCGTCCGAGTCGAGGGTCATGAGGACCAGGTCCGGGTTGACGATCTCGACGTCGGCCGACTCCATGAGGTCGGCGGCCAGGACCGGGCCGGCGCCGCTCTTGGTGATCCTCAGCTGGACGGGATGGGTCGCAAAGCTCTTGAGGCGCAGCTTCTTGACGTTCAGGACGATCTGGGTGACGTCCTCCTTGACGCCCGGGATCGTCGAGAACTCCTGGTACACGTCCCGGATCTGGATGGACGTGACCGCGGCACCCTCGAGCGACGACAGGAGGACACGCCGGAGCGCGTTGCCGAGGGTGACGCCGTAGCCGGCCTGGAGAGGGCCGGCCTCGTACTTGGCGTACGTGCCGACTTCCTCGACGGGCTCGATCTGCGGGCTCTCGAGTTCGATCATGGGTTCGGGTTACCTCGAGTAGAACTCGACCACGAGCTGCTCGTTGAGGTCGAGCGGCATCTGGTCGCGGCGGGGCAGGCTGAGGACGGAGCCCGCCAGGCGGGCCGGCTCCAGGCTGAGCCACTCCGGGGCCTGGTGGGACCGGAGCGTCTCCTTGGCGAGCTTGAACGGCTCGCGATCGCGGCGCGACTCGCGGACCTCGATCCGGTCGCCGGGCTTGACCTCGAACGACGGGACGTCGGTCGGCGTGCCGTTGACCGCGAAGTGGCCGTGGGCCACGAGCTGGCGGGCCTGGGCCCGAGAGGTCGCGAAGCCGAGCCGGAAGACGACGTTGTCGAGGCGGGTCTCGAGGAACCGGAGGAGGTTCTCGCCGGTCACGCCCTCGCGGTTGCCGGCTTCGACGAAGTAGTTGCGGAACTGCCGCTCGAGGACGGAGTAGACGCGGCGGACCTTCTGCTTCTCGCGCAGCTGGATGCCGAAGTCACCCATCTTGCGGCGCCGAACGCCGTGCTGGCCGGGCGGGCTGGGGCGGCGCTCGAAGGCGCACTTCTTGGTGTAGCAGCGGGTGCCCTTGAGGAACAGCTTGGTGCCCTCGCGGCGGCAGAGCCGGCAGACGGATCCTGTGTAGCGGGCCATGCGATCGCCTCCCCTCAGACCCGGCGCCGCTTGGGCGGGCGGCAGCCGTTGTGCGGGATGGGCGTGACGTCGGTGATCGCGGTGACCTCCAGGCCGGCCGTCTGGAGCGAGCGGATGGCCTGCTCCCGACCGGCGCCGGGACCCTTCACGTAGACCTCGACCTGACGCATGCCGTGCTCCATCGCCTTGCGGGCGGCGATGTCGGCCGACATGGCGGCGGCGTAGGGCGTGCTCTTGCGAGAGCCCTTGAAGCCGGCCACGCCGGCGGAGCCCCAGCTGATCACGGCCCCGGCCGGATCGGTGATCGTGATGATCGTGTTGTTGAACGACGCCTGGACGTGGACGTGCCCCTGGGGGACGTTCTTCCGCTCCCGACGACGCTGCCTGACGGCCCGCTTCCGCTCAGCCATGCGTCCTGCTGTACCTCGTCACTACTTCGTCGCCTTGCGTCGTGCGCCGACCGTCCGCTTGGGTCCGCGCCGCTGCCGGGCATTCGTCTTGGTTCGCTGGCCCCGAACCGGCAGGTTCCGCCGATGGCGGAGGCCGCGGTACGAGCCGATCTCGATCAGTCGCTTGACGTTGAGCGCCACCTCGCGGCGAAGATCGCCCTCCACCTTGTAGCGCCGGTCGATGAGCTCGCGAAGGCGGTTGACCTGCTCCTCCGTGAGGTCCCGGACCCGGGTGTCGGCGTTGACGTTGGTCTGGGTGAGGATCTTCTGGGCGGTGGGCAGCCCGATTCCGTAGATGTAGGTGAGGGCGACCTCGACCCGCTTCTCGCGGGGAATGTCGACGCCGGCGATTCGTGCCATCGGCTGCTATCCCTGCCGCTGCTTGTGCTTCGGGTTGGTGCAGATGACCATCACGGTCCCGTGGCGGCGAATCACCTTGCAGTTGTCGCAGCGCGCCTTGATGGAAGCTCTGACTTTCAACGGATCCTCGGTGCCTGTGGGTTCGGCCACCGCCGGGGCGGGGGCGGCCGAACGATGCTCTTACTTCAGTCGGTACGTGATCCGACCGCGGGTCAGGTCGTACGGCGACAGCTCGACCCTGACTCGGTCGCCCGGCAGGATCCGGATGAAGTTCATCCGGAGCTTGCCGGAGATGTGGGCCAGCACGCGGTGGCCGTTCTCCAGCTCGACCGCGAACATGGTGTTCGGGAGCGGCTCGAGGACCGTCCCTTCGACTTCGATCGCGTCTCGCTTGGCCACGGGCGGTGGTGTGTCCCTTTCTCACGGCGAGTGCCGGCCCGGCGGGCCGACACACGAACGCGTAGCGTATCAGAACTGCTGTTGTTCCGGCAACCGGCGGCGAGCGCCCTCAGACACTCGTCAGGATCTCCGGGCCATTGTCCGTCACGGCGATCGTGTGCTCGAAGTGGGCTGCCAGCGAGCCGTCGGCCGTGACCACGGTCCAGAGGTCGGGCAGGACCGCGACCTCGTCGCCGCCGAGGGTGAACATCGGCTCGATGGCCAGGCAGATGCCTGGCTGGAGCTCGATCCCCCGCGCGCCGGTCCGGTAGTTCGGGACCTGGGGGTCCTGGTGCATCTCGGTCCCGATGCCGTGGCCGACGAACTGGCGGACGATCCCGTAACCATGCTCGCGGCCGATGTCCTCGACCGCCGCCGAGATGTCGCCGATGCGATTGCCGGCGACCGAGGCGCGGATCCCGGCCATCAGGGCCAGCCGGGTCGAGGTCACGAGCTCGGTCACCTCGGGCGACGCGTCCCCGACGACGAAGGTCCGGGCGGCGTCGCCGTGCCAGCCGTCAACGATCGCGCCGACATCGACCGAGACGATCTGGCCGTCGCGGACGACCCGGTCGCCGGGGATGCCGTGGACGACCTCGCTGTCGATCGAGATGCAGGTGCTCGCCGGAAAGGCCTTGGGACCGCGGCCGTAGCGGCCGCCGCCGAGGTAGCCCTTGAACGACGGGATGCCGCCCGAGGCCCGGATGTGATCCTCGGCCAGGCGGTCCAGCCGACCGGTCGAAACGCCGGGTCGGAGCTCCTCCTCGACCAGTGCCAGGACCTCGGCCACGACCCGCCCGGCGCGCCGCATCTGTTCGATCTCGCGCCGCGACTTGCGGGTCACCACGATCGAGCCCGTCCCGTGGACGCGCCCGAGGATGCGCCCGTCGCCGAGCGGGCGGCCAGCGCCGCGAGCAGGCCGGCGGAGACCTCGTCGATCGGCCGAAGGCCGTCCACCGAGCGGAGGACGCCGGTCGCCCGGTAGTGGGTCACGACCGCATCGAGGTCGGCCAGCTGGCTCGCCAGGCGGGCCCGGATCGTCTCGGGCCGGTCGTCGTCGCGCTGGTACAGGGGCGAGCCATCGAGGTCGCAGATACCCGCGACTCGCGGCGGATTCGTCGTCTCGTGGTAGGGATGGCCGGCCGCGCGGCAGATCCAACGACCCGATAACCGGGCGACGAGGGCCTCGGCGGGCACCTCGATGAGGAGCGCGGCATCGACCCGGCCCCCGCGACCCGCCAGGAAGGCATCGAGGGCCTGCGCCTGGACCGCAGTCCGGGGGAAGCCGTCGAGGATCGCGCCGGCCGCGGCGTCGGGTCGGGCGAGGCGCTCCTCGAGGAGCCGGATCGTGACGTCATCGGGGACGAGCAGGCCCGCGTCCATGTAGCCCTTGGCCTCGAGACCGACCGGCGTGGCGTCGCGGACGGCCGCCCGGAACAGGTCGCCCGTCGCGATGTGCGGGATCCCAAGGCGGTCCCGCAGCACCGCCGCCTGCGTCCCTTTCCCAGCGCCGGGTGCGCCGAGGAGAACGACGAGGGTCACGCCACCGGCGCGCCTGGGACGACGAGCCCCGGCGATCCGGGGCCGGTCGCGCGCCGGATGGCGAGGTCAGCGCAAGGCGCCGCCGAGCACGTGAGCGAGCGCACTCCAACGTGCGTGAGCGAGCGCGCACAGGCGGCAACGCCGCGATGGCCCGCCAGGCGGCGCGCCCCAATCATCGGATGAAGCCTTCGTAGTTGCGCATCATCAGCTGCGCCTCGATCTGCTTCATCGTCTCGACGACCACAGACACGACGATGAGGAGGCCCGTGCCGCCGAGGGCGACGCCGGCGAGGTTGGGGTCGAGGACCCCGGCCACGACCGGGCCCACGGCCACGGTTCCCAGGAACAGGGCCCCGGCAATCGTGATCCGGGACACGACCCGGGCCAGGTAGTCCTGGGTCGGTCGGCCGGGCCGGATGCCGGGGATGAAGCCGCCGTTCTTGCGGAGCTGCTCGGCCGTCTCGTCGGGCTTGAAGGTGAACGCCGTGTAGAAGTATGTGAAGCCCACCGTCAGCAGGAAGTACATGATCGCGTACTGGATCGTCGTCGACGACAGGAAGCCGGCGATCGCGGTGGCCACGTTCCTGACGCCCTCGACCGTGGAGAACGAGAAGTACAGGGCAAGCTGGGCCGGGAACTGCAGGATCGAGATCGCGAAGATGATCGGGATCACTCCGGCCAGGTTGACCCGCAGCGGCAGGAACGTCTGGCCGCCCTGGTACATCCGCCGGCCGCGGACCCGGCTGGCGTACTGGATCGGGATCCGCCGCTGGCCCTCCTGGATGTAGATGATCACGCCGACGGCGACCACCGCCAGGACCGCGAACAGGACGATGTCCCGAAGGGGCAGGCCACCGGTCAGGAGCTGGCCCACGGCAGCCGGGGCGCGGCTGACGATTCCGGCGAAGATGATGAAGCTGATGCCGTTGCCGATGCCCTTCTCGGTGATGAGCTCGCCGAGCCACATCAGGACCACCGCCCCGGCGACCATCGTCACCATCTGGACCCACGACAGGGCGTTGCCGAGGCCGAAGCCGCCGATGATGATCCCGCTTGCGTTCAGCGCCGACAGGATGCCGAAGGCCTGGAGGAAGGCCATCGGGACGGTCAGGTAGCGCGTGTACTGGTTCAGCCGCTGGCGGCCGTACTCGCCCTCACGGCTCAGCGCCTGGAGCGAGGGGATGACCCCCTGCATCAGCTGCATGATGATCGAGGCGTTGATGTAGGGGTTCATCGTCAGGCCGACGATCGACAACGACGACAGGCCGCCGCCGGCGAACAGGTCCAGGATCTGGAAGCCCTGGTTGTTCTCGAAGAACCTCGCCAGCTCGTCGCGGTTCACGCCCGGCAGGGGCACCTGGGCCAGGAGCCGGTAGACGACGAGGATCCCGAGGACGAACAGGATCCGGCGCCGGATGTCCGGCGCCCGGAAGGCGTTGAGGATCGATTCGAACACCGGTCAGGCGTCCGCGGGCTGATCGGCGCTGGCGGCGGTGTCGCCGGCCGCGGCCTCCGGTGCGGTCACCGTCGGATCGGACTTCGGGGTCGGGGCCGCCTTCGCCCTGGCCCTCGAGCGGGTCGCGGGCTTCGGCGCGGACACCGCGTCCGGGGTGGCGGAGGACCCGGGCGTGGCCTCGAGCTCTGGCGCGGCCTCGAGCTCTGGCGCGGCCTCGGGCACGGCCTCGACCGCGGCGACAGATTCGACGTCGGCCTCGGCCTCGACCTGGTCGCCGGCGACACCGATCGGCGGCATCGCCCGCGTCGGAACCTCCAGCAGCGAGACGCTGCCGCCGGCGGCCTCGATCTTGGCCCGGGCGGAGGCGGTGATCCGGTCGGCGACGACGAACAGGGCCGTCGAGATCTCACCGTTGCCGAGGATCTTCATCGGCTTGTCGAGCGACCGGACGAGACCGGCGGCACGGAGGATCTCCTGGTTCACGGTGATCGGCGCCGGGGCGGCGCCCTTGGCCTTCCTGGCGCCGGGCATCTCGCCGGCCTCGAGCAGGCCCAGCTCGACCAGGCCGGCGATCGCCCCGACGTTCACGACCTCGTACTCGATCTTGAACGGATTCTTGAACCCGCGGAGCTTCGGAATCCGCTGGTGGAGCGGCGTCTGGCCGCCCTCGAACCAGGCCGGGATCCCCCCGCCGGCGCGGGCCTTCTGGCCCTTCGTCCCACGCCCGGCGGTCTTGCCCTTGCCGGCCGCGATGCCGCGACCGACGCGGGTCTTCGCCCGGTGGGAGCCCGGCGCAGGCTTCAGGTCGTGCAGTTTCATCTCGCGTCTTCCTTGCCGGCCGCGGCGGGGATCTCCTCGACGGTCACGAGGAACCGGACCTGGCGGACCATGCCCCGGGTCGCCTCGTTGTCGACGACCTCGACGCTGCTGCCGATGCCATGGAGCCCCAGGGCCTTGATCGTGGCCCGGTTCCGGGCGATGTGGCTGATCGTGCTCTTGACCTGGGTGACGCGCAGCCTACCGGGCACCGCTGGCCTCCCCCGCAGCCGGCTGGCCGGCAATCCGGCTGCGCAGCGGAACGCCACGCCGGGCCGAGAGCTCCTCGGCCGAGTGGAGCATCCTGAGCGCCTCGAGGGTCGCCCGGGTGACATTGACCGGGTTGGTGGAGCCGTGGACCTTGGTCAGGATGTCGCGGATCCCGGCCGATTCGACGACCGCCCGGACTGACCCGCCGGCGATGACGCCCGTGCCCTGGGAGGCCGGCCGGAGCAGGACGCTGCTCGCGGCGTACTCCCGGCGGACCTCGTGCGGGATCGTCGTCCCCACGGTCGGGATGCGGATGAGGTGCTTCTTGGCGTCCTCGACGCCCTTGCGGATCGCCTCGGGCACCTCGCCGGCCTTGCCCAGGCCGACACCGACGTGGCCCGCGCCATCGCCGACGACGACGACCGCGCTGAAGCTGAAGCGCCGGCCGCCCTTGACGACCTTGGCGACCCGGTTGATCTGGACGACGCGCTCCTCGAGCGCGAGCTTGTTGGGATCGATTCGTGCCACGGCAGCTCCTCAGAAGTCGAGTCCGGCCTCACGGGCCGCGTCGGCGAGCGATTTGACGCGCCCGTGATACCGGAACCCGGCTCGGTCGAAGACGACACGCTCGATGCCTGCCGACCGGGCCCGGGCCGCGATGAGCTTCCCGACCTCGGCTGCCTCCTTCGTCTTGGGGCCCGAGCCGGAGCGGAGCTCCTTCTCGAGCGAGGACGCGGCGGCCAGCGTCTCGCCGGTCGAATCGTCGATGACCTGGGCGTAGATATGGTTGAGGCTGCGGAAGACCGCGAGTCGCGGGCGCCCGGGATCTCCCTCCAGGCGGAGGCGGATCCGTTCGTGGCGCTTGCGTCGCGCGGCGCCGCGGCTGGCGACGGTGGTCATGCCTCTGACTCCTGGGGCGCCCCGCTGATCAGCCATCGCGGCGTTGGCGCCTTCGCGCCGTCACTCACGCACGCTCGGGTGCGCTCGTTTCCGGCGCTCGGCGCCGCACTCCCCTGGCTTCCGATCTCGGCGCGACCGTTCACTACTTCTTGCCGCCGATCTTGCCGGCCTTGCCGGCCTTGCGGCGGACCACCTCGCCGGCGTAGCGGACGCCCTTGCCCTTGTAGGGCTCCGGCTTCCGGCTGGCGCGGACCTTGGCCGCCACCTGCCCGACGAGCTCCTTGTCGATGCCCACGACGGCCAGCCGGGTGGGATTCTCCACCTCGAAGCTGATCCCGTCGGGCGGCTCGATCTCGACCTGGTGGCTGTAGCCCAGGTTGAGCTGCAGCTTCTTCCCGACGAGCGCAGCCCGGTAGCCGACGCCGGTGATCTCGAGGCCCTTGCGGTAGCCCGTCGTCACCCCGACGACCATGTTGTTGACGAGCGTCCGGGTCAGCCCGTGAAGCTGCTTGTGGACCTTCTCCTCGCTCGGGCGGGCGACGACGAACGTCCCCTCCTCGCGGCTGAGGAGCATGTCCGGATGGAGCTCCCGGCTGAGCGTGCCGCGGGGTCCCTTGACGGTCACGCGGCGGCCGTCGATCTCGACGTCGACGCCGGCAGGGACCGGGATGGGCAGACGGCCGATTCGGGACATCGCGGCTACCAGACGAAGGCCAGGACTTCGCCGCCGAGCTGGGCCTTGCGGGCCTGCGCGCCGGTCATGATCCCCTGGCTCGTGCTGACGATGACGATGCCCAGCCCGCCCAGGACCCGCGGGATGTCGGTCTTGCGGGCATAGACACGGAGGCCGGGCTTGCTGATCCGCTTCAGGCCGGACACGACCGGCACCTTGCCGTCGACGTAGCGCAGCTGCAGGCGGATCGCCCGGCCGGGACCGGCCTGCTCCTCGGTCCAGTCGGCGATGAAGCCCTCGGCCTTGAGGATGCGGGCGATCTCGCGCTTCGTCCGCGACGCCGGCACGACCACCTCCTGGTGTCGAGCCCTGGAAGCGTTGCGAACGCGGGTCAGCATGTCCGCGATCGGATCGGAGATGTTCATCGTTGTCCTACCAGCTCGACTTCGTGACGCCCGGCAGCTCGCCCTGCAGAGCTCGCTCGCGAAAGCAGATCCGGCACAGCGCGAACCGGCGCATGAACGCCCGCGGCCGCCCGCAGACAACGCAGCGGTGGTAGCCGCGGACGCCGAACTTGGGGGTCCGCTTCGCCTTGGCGATCATCGACTTCTTGGCCATCGGTGCTCCTCCCCGCGCCTACGACGCGAAGGGCATGCCGAGGAGCTCCAGCAGACGCCTGGACTCCTCGTCGGTCTTCGCCGTCGTCACGATGCTGATTTCCAGCCCCCGGAGACGGTCCACCTTGTCGTAGTCGATCTCCGGGAACGCGATCTGCTCGCGGAGGCCGATGGAGAAGTTGCCGCGCCCGTCGAACGAGCGGCCGGGCACGCCCCGGAAGTCGCGGATCCGGGGCAGCGCCAGGAGCGTGAAGCGCTCCAGGAAGTCCCACATCCGCTGGCCGCGAAGGGTGACCTTGAGCCCGATCGGGTTGCCCGTCCGGACGCGGAACTGGGCGATCGAGCGCTTGGCCTTGGTGACGATCGGCTTCTGGCCGGTGATGGAGGCCAGGTCCTTGACCGCGGCATCGATGGCCTTGGCGTTCGTCAGGGCCTCGCCGAGGCCGACATTGACGACGACCTTCTGGAGCCGCGGCACCTCCATCGGGTTGCCGTAGCCGAACTGCTTCTGGAGCGACGGCACGGCCTCTGCGAGGTACCGCTGACGGAGGTTGCTCGCGATCATGCCGTCACCTCCAGGGCTCCGCCGCAGTGGCCGCAGACGCGGATCCGGTGGCCGTCCTCGAGGGTCGTGTGGCCGATCCGGGTGGGCCGGTCGCACTTGGGGCAGACGAGCATGACCTTCGAGACATCGAGGGGCATGGCGAGATCGAGGATCCCGCCCTGCTGGACCTTCGGCATCCGGTCGGTCCGGCCGCTCGTCTGGCGCGGCTTGGTGTGGCGCTTGGCGATGTTGAGGCCGCCGACGACGACCGCGGTCCCGCTCGTGGGCGTTCCGCGCCGGTACGGCACGCGGAGCGCGCCACGGCTGGCCGTCCGGCGGATGACCCGCTCCACGACGCCGCGCTTGCCCGAATCCTTGCCCGCGATGACGACGACGGTGTCGCCCTTGCGGATCTCCGGGACGCGGGTGGGGTGGCCGTGCTCGTGGACCCGCGCTGCCATCACAGCACCTCCGGGGCGAGCGACACGATCTTCATGTAGTTCCGGTCTCGCAGCTCGCGGGCTACCGGACCGAAGATCCGGGTTCCGCGGGGATTGCCCTGGTTGTTGATGAGGACGGCGGCGTTCTCGTCGAAGCGGATGTAGCTGCCGTCCGGCCGGCCGTATTCCTTGGCGGTCCGGACGATGACGGCCCGGACGACGTCGCCCTTCTTGACGGCGGCGTTGGGAATGGCCTGTTTGACGCTGGCGATGATGACGTCACCCACGCCGGCGGTCGTCTTGAGCGAGCGGCCCATGACCCGGATGCACTGGATCGTCCGGGCACCGGTGTTGTCGGCGACCTTGAGGCGGGACTGGGGCTGGATCACGCGTCCTCCCCTTCCGGCTCAGCCTCGGGCGCCGCCGCCTCGTCCGTGGCCTCATGGCGCGCCCGGCCCGGGTGCGCCGCGGCGTGGATCGCCTCGGACACCTCGGCCTCCTCGGCGACGACGTCGGCCGGCGAGCCGTGCCCCCCGGCCCGGGCCAGGACCTGGACCAGGCGCCAGCGCTTCGTTGCCGAGAGCGGCCGTGACTCCTCGATCAGGACGGTGTCGCCGAGATGGGCGTCGTTGAGCTCGTCATGGGCCTTGAACTTCGTCGTCAGGCGGATGACGCGCTTGTACAGGCGGTGGCGGGCCAGGCGCTCAACGGACACGACGATCGTCTTGTCCATCTTGTCGCTCACGACCCGACCGGTCTTGGTCTTGCGCTGGCCCCGGCCGGGGCCCCTGGCTTCAGTCATGGATCGATCCCTCACGCCGACTTTCGGCCGGCCGGAGCCGTCCGCGCGGTGAGCCGCTCGCGCTGGACCGTGAGGATCCGGGCGATCCGTCGGCGGGTCTGCGGAATCGTGCTCGTGTCATTGAGCTGCCGGGTGGACAGCGCGAACCGGGCGCTCCAGAGGTCCTGCTTGGCGTCGCGCAGGGCCGACTCGAGCTCGGCGTCGGAGAGCTCCCGGATTTTACCGATGTCCATCGTCGGGGCCCTCCATCAGGGCAGACTCGCGGACGACGACGCGCGTCGCCACGGGCAGCTTGTGACTGGCCAGGCGCATCGCCTCGGTCGCCTCGTCGCGTCCGACGCCGGCCATCTCGAACAGGATGCGGCCGGGCTTGACGACCGCGACCCAGTGGTCGGGTGCGCCCTTGCCGGATCCCATCCGGGTTTCGGCCGGCTTCTTGGTGACGGGCTTGTCAGGAAAGACGCGGATCCAGATCTTGCCGCCGCGCTTGACCGAGCGGGTCATCGCCCGCCGGGCGGCCTCGATCTGGCGGCTGGTGATCCAGGCCGGCTCGGTCGTCGCCAGGCCGTACTCGCCGAAGGCCACGAAGTGGCCGCCCTTGGCGACGCCGGACATCCGGCCTCGCATCACCTTGCGGTGCTTGACGCGTCGCGGCAGGAGCATCGGTCAGACCCCCTGCCCGAGAGCGACCTGGGGCGGCGCCACGGGCCGCTCGGGCGCGAAGTCACCCCGGTAGATCCAGACCTTGACCCCGATCCGGCCGTAGGTGGTGTGGGCGTGGACCTGGCCGTAGCTGATGTCGGCGCGGAGCGTGCCGAGCGGAATGCGGCCTTCCTTGTCCCACTCGCGGCGGCCCATCTCGGCGCCACCGAGGCGGCCCGCGACCATGATCTTGACGCCCTTGGCGCCGGCCTTCATCGACCGCTGGATGGCCTGCTTCATGGCCTTCTTGAAGGCGATCCGGCGGGTCAGCTGCTGGCTGATGTTGACGGCGACGAGATAGGCGTCGAGCTCCGGCTGGCGGATCTCCTTGATCTCGAGCTTGACCTTACGCTTGGTGAGGGCGCCGATCTGCTGGCGCAGGATCTCGACGTTCTGGCCGCCTTTGCCGATGACGATGCCGGGCTTGGCGGTGTGGACGGTCACGGTGACCTGACCGAAGTTGCGCTCGATCTCCAGGCCGCTGACGCTGGCGTTGGCGAGCCGCCGGTTGACGAGCTCCCGGATCGCGATGTCCTCCTTGAGGAGGGTCGTGTATTCCTTGTCCTGGTACCACTTGGCGGTCCAGGTGCGCGTCACCCCGAGGCGGAAGCCGTACGGGTGGACCTTGTGTCCCATAGTCAGTCCTCCCGGTTGCCGACGGTCACGGTAATGTGGGTCTGGGCCTTGTGGATCGGGAACGCCCGGCCCTGGGCCCGTGGCCGCCAGCGCTTGATCGTCGGTCCCTCGTCCGCCCGGGCATCGAGGACGACCAGCTCGTCGGCCGGCATGTTCAGGTTGTTCTCGGCGTTGGCCGCGGCGCTCTTCAGCACCTTGGCGACGTCCCTGGCGGCGTGCTGGGGCATGAACCGGAGCACGGCGGCGGCCTCCTCCACGGACCGGCCCCTGATGGCCTGGACGACCAGGCGGGCCTTCCGGGTGGAGCCGCGGAGGTACTTGGCGGTAGCGGAGACACGCACGTCGACGGCTCCTACTTCGGACTCACGGACCGGTCGGTGTGCTTGCCGTGGCCGCGGTAGGTGCGGGTCGGGGCGAACTCACCGAGTCGGTGGCCGACCATGTTCTCGGTCACGTAGACCGGGACATGCTTGCGGCCGTTGTAGACGGCGACGGTGTGGCCGATGAACGTCGGGAAGATGACCGACGCGCGCGACCAGGTCTTGACGACCTTCTTCTCGTTGCGCTTGTTCATCTCCTCGATCCGGCCGAGGAGGCGGGCCTCCACGAACGGGCCCTTCTTGATGGAACGGGACATCTCGTGCCTGCCTCCCCGCTACTTCCGGCGCCGCGAGCGGACGATGAGCCGCGAGGTGGCCACCCCACGCCGCGTGCGGTAGCCCATCGCCGGCTTGCCCCACGGGGTCTTGGGCGGCATCCCGGTCGGGGACTTGCCCTCGCCGCCGCCGTGCGGGTGGTCGCGCGGGTTCATGACGACGCCCCGGACCTCAGGCCGCTGGCCCATGTGACGGGCGCGGCCGGCCTTGCCGAGGCTCTGGTTCTCGTGGTCCAGGTTGCCGACCTGGCCGACGGTGGCCATGCACCTGATGCTCACCCGGCGGACCTCGCCCGACGGCAGCCGGACCTGGGCGTAGTCGCCCTCCTTGGCGAGGAGCTGGGCCGAGGTCCCGGCCGACCGGACGATCTGGCCGCCCTTGCCCGGAATGAGCTCGATGTTGTGGATGGTGGTGCCCAGCGGGATGTTCGCGATCGGCAGGGCGTTGCCCACCCGCGCGTCGGCCTCGGGCCCGGACAGGACGATGTCACCGACCTTCAGGCCGTGGGGCAGGAGGATGTAGCGCTTCTCGCCGTCACGGTAGTGGAGGAGCCCGATCCGGGCCGAGCGATTGGGGTCGTACTCGACGGTCGCGATCCGGGCGGGGACGCCATGCTTGTCGCGCCGGAAGTCAATCCGGCGGTAGTGCGTCTTCTCGCCGCCGCCGCGGTGGCGGACGGTCAGTCGCCCGGCGTTGTTCCGACCGGAGCCGCGCTTCTGTGGCTCCAGGAGCGGCTTGAACGGCTCGTCGGTCGTGATCTCCTCGAACGTCGAGCGGGTCATCCCGCGACGGCCGGGCGAGGTGGCCTTGTAGCTTCTCAGCGGCATCGCCTAGACCCCCTCGAAGAACTGGATCTTCTGGCCGGGGGCCAGGGTGATGACGGCCTTGCGCCAGCCGGAGATGCGCCCGGTGATCCGCCCGCGGCGGGTCCCGGTGACCTTCTTCCGGGGCTGTCGGGTCAGGACGTTGACGGCCACGACGGTGACCTTGTCGGTCTTGTACAGCTCCTCGATCGCCGCCTTGATCTGGATCTTGTTGGCGTCCGGATGGACGGCGAAGGTGTACTTGCCGCGGCTCGACTCGTCGATCGACTTCTCGCTGATCACCGGGCGAAGGACGATCTCCGGAGCGGTCAGGGCGCTCATCGGTAGACCTCCTCCATCCGGGCCAGGGCCGGCTGCTCGATGACGACGGTGTCGGCCTTGATGAGGTCGACGACGTTCAGCGAGTCGGCCAGGATCACCTCGACCGTCGGCAGGTTGCGGGCCGACAGCCGGAGCTGCTCGTCGCCGGCGGGCGCGACGACGAGGACCCGACCGGTCGCGTTGAGGGCGGCCAGGATGCCCGCGAAGTCGCGGGTCTTGATCCGCTCCAGGGCGAAGGCGTCGACGATTCGGATCGCCTCGTCGCCGAGCTTGGCCGTCAGCGCGCCGCGCAGGGCAAGGCGGCGCATCTTCTTCGGCAGGCGCTGCTCGTAGGAGCGCGGGTGCGGTCCGAAGACGGCCCCGCCGCCGCGGTAGTGAGGCGCGGACCTGGAGCCCTGGCGGGCCCGGCCGGTGCCCTTCTGGCGATACGGCTTCCGGCCCCCGCCGCGGACCTCGCCCCGGGTCCTCGTGTCGTGGGTCCCAGCTCGCCGGCCGGCGAGCTGGGCGGTCACGACCTGGTGGAGGACCGCGACGTTCACCGGGGCGGCGAAGAGCTCATCGCTGAGCTCAACGTTGCCGACCGACGTGCCGGTCTTGTCGTAGAGCGTCGTCTGGGGCATCGGTCAGGCCTTCTTCACGAGGATCAGGCTGCCGCGGGCGCCGGGCAGGCTGCCCTGGAGCAGCAGCAGGTTCTTCTCGGCGTCGGCGCCGACGACCTTGACCTTCCTGGTCGTGACCTGCTCGTCGCCCATGTGGCCGGCCATCCGGACGCCCTTGTAGACGCGGCCGGGGGTCGTGCCCGGACCGATCGAGCCGGGCTCGCGATGGTGGTCGGAGCCATGGGTCTTGGGACCGCGGCCGAAGTGGTGGCGCTTGACGTGGCCGGCGAAGCCCTTGCCCTTCGAGACGCCGGTGACGTCAACGAGGTCGCCCGGGGCGAACACGTCGGCGACGGCAATCGCCTGGCCGACCTCGTAGCCGCCGAGGTCGTCGAGCCGGAACTCGCGCAGGGTCGCCAGCGAGGGCAAGCCCTTGAGCTGGCCGGCCCTGGGCTTGGAGAGCCGTCGCTTCTCGTCCGTGCCGAGCTGGACGGCGGTGTAGCCGTCACGCTCGGTCGTCCGGAGGCGGGTCACGGTGTTGGGGGCGACCTCCAGCACCGACACCGCGACCATCGTGCCGTCGTCCCTGAAGACCTGCGTCATCCCGACCTTGCGGCCGATGAGTCCAATCGACATCTCCGCCGCCCTACATCTTGATTTCGATGTCGACGCCCGCGGGGAGCGAGAGCCGCATCAGGGCGTCGACCGTCTTTGACGACGGATCCAGGATGTCGACGAGCCGCTTGTGGGTGCGGATCTCGAACTGCTCCCGGCTGTCCTTGTCGATGAAGGGCGAGCGGATGACGGTGAACTTCTCGATCCGCGTCGGCAGCGGCACCGGGCCGATGATGTCGGCACCGGTGCGCTGGGCCGTCTCGACGATCTGGGCCGCCGACTGATCGAGCAGTCGGTGGTCGTACGCCTTGAGGCGGATCCGGATTCGCTGCTTGGCCATCGGTTACTCGGCGATGCTCGTGATCGCCCCGGCGCCGACGGTCCGGCCGCCCTCGCGGATGGCGAAGCGCTGGCCGGTCTCGAGGGCGATCGGGGTGATGAGCTCGACCTGCATCTCGACGTTGTCGCCGGGCATGACCATCTCGGCCCCGCCGGGCAGGCCGATCGAGCCGGTGACGTCGGTCGTCCGGAGGTAGAACTGGGGCCGGTAGCCGTTGTAGAAGGGGGTATGGCGGCCGCCCTCCTCCTTGGTCAGGACGTAGACCTGGGCGGCGAAGCGGGTGTGGGGCTTGACGCTGCCGCTCTTGGCCAGGACCTGGCCGCGCTCGATCTCGTCGCGCTCGATGCCCCGCAGGAGGCAGCCGACGTTGTCGCCGGCGCGGCCCTCGTCGAGCAGCTTCTTGAACATCTCGACCCCGGTGACGACGATCTTGCGGGTCGCCTTGACGCCGATGAGCTCGACCTCGTCGCCGACCTTGACGACGCCGCGCTCGATCCGGCCGGTCGCGACGGTGCCCCGGCCCTTGATCCCGAAGACGTCCTCGACCGGCATCAGGAACGGCTTGTCGATCGCCCGCTCGGGGGTCGGGATGTAGGAATCGACGGCGTCCATGAGCTCCTGGATGGGAGCGTAGGCGGGGTCGGCCGGGTCGTCGCCGGCCTCGAGGGCCTTGAGCGCGCTGCCCCGGATGACCGGGATCTCGTCGCCCGGGAAGAAGTTCTTGGTGAGGAGCTCGCGGACCTCGAGCTCGACGAGGTCGAGCAGCTCGGGGTCGTCGACGGCGTCGACCTTGTTGAGGAAGACGACGATGTAGGGGACCTCGACCTGGCGGGCCAGGAGGATGTGCTCGCGGGTCTGGGGCATCGGCCCGTCGGTCGCGGCGACGACGAGGATCGCGCCGTCCATCTGGGCCGCGCCGGTGATCATGTTCTTGATGTAGTCGGCGTGGCCGGGGCAGTCGACGTGGGCGTAGTGGCGGTGCTCGGTCTCGTACTCGACGTGGGCGATCGCGATCGTGATCCCGCGCTCCCGCTCCTCGGGCGCGTTGTCGATCGAATCGAAGGCCCGGTACTCGGCCGCGCCCTTCAGGGCCAGGTACTTGGTGATCGCCGCGGTCAGGCTCGTCTTGCCGTGATCGATGTGGCCGATCGTGCCGACGTTGACGTGCGGCTTGGTGCGCTCGAACTTCTTCTTGGCCATCGTTGGCTGCTCCTCGTGCCGACCGACCGGGTCAGGAAACGCGTGACTTGGCGACGAGCTCCTGGGCAAGACCGCCAGGAACCTCGGCATAGTGGGAAAGCTCCATCGAGTAGCTGGCCCGGCCCTGGGTCATCGACCGCAGGTCCGTGGCGTAGCCGAACATCTCGGCCAGCGGCACGGCGGCCCGGACGACGACCGTCGTGCCCCGGACCTCGGTCGCCTCGACCAGCCCGCGCCGGCTGTTCAGGTCTCCGATGACGTCACCCATGAACTGCTCGGGCAGCGTCACCTCGACCCGCATCATCGGCTCGAGGATCGTGGGACTGGCCTTCTCGACGCCGTCCTTGACGGCCATCGAGGCGGCGATCTTGAAGGCCATCTCGGACGAGTCGACCTCGTGGTACGAGCCGTCGTGGACGATCGCCCGGACGTCGACCATGGGGTAGCCGGCGTAGACGCCGGTCTCGAGGGTCTCCCGAATGCCGTGCTCCACGGCCCGCATGTACTCCCGCGGGATCGTCCCGCCGACGATCTTGTCGACGAACTCGAAGCCCGCCCCGGTGTCGTTCGGCTCGAGGGTCAGGACGACGTGACCGTACTGGCCCTTGCCGCCGGTCTGGCGAACGAAGCGGCCGTTGCCCTCGGCCTTGCGCCGGATCGTCTCGCGGTAGGAGACCTGGGGCCGGCCGACGTTCGCGGCGACCCTGAACTCCCGGACCATCCGGTCGACGAGGACGTCGAGGTGGAGCTCGCCCATCCCGGCGATGAGGGTCTCGCCGCTCTCGGCGTCGGTCTTGACCCGGAAGGTGGGGTCCTCCTCGGCCAGGCGCTGGAGGGCGATGCCCATCTTGTCCTGGTCGGCCTTGGTCTTGGGCTCGATCTTGACCTCGATGACCGGCTCCGGGAAGGAGATCGTCTCGAGCAGGATCGGATGGTCGGGATCGGCCAGGGTGTCGCCGGTGAAGGTGTCCTTCAGGCCGACGATCGCGGCGATATCGCCGGCGTAGGCCTCGTCGATCTCCTCGCGGTGGTTGGCGTGCATCTGGAGGATCCGCCCCACCCGCTCCTTCTTGCCCTTGGCCGTGTTGAGCACGTACGAGCCGGCCTTGAGGGTGCCCGAGTAGACGCGGAAGAAGGCGAGCTTGCCGACGAACGGGTCGGCGGCGATCTTGAAGGCCAGGGCCGCGAAGGGCTCCTTGTCGTCGACGGTCCGGACCAGCTCCTGGTCCGTGCCCGGCCGGATCCCGATCGTCGGCGGCACGTCGAGCGGCGAGGGCAGGTAGTCGACCACCGCGTCGAGCATCGGCTGGATGCCCTTGTTCTTGAGGGCCGAGCCGGTCAGGACCGGCACGAACTTCGACTGGAGGGTGCCCAGGCGGAGGCCGTGGCGGATCTCGTCGGTCGTCAGCTCCTCGCCCTCGAGGTACTTGTGGGTCAGCGCATCGTCGGCCTCGGCGACGGCCTCGATCATGGCCTCGCGGTGCTTCGCCGCCTCGGGCCGGAGGGCCTCGGGAATGTCGACGACATCGATCTGGCTGCCGAGGTCGTCGCGGTACAGGATCGCCTTCATCGCGACCAGGTCGATGACGCCCTCGAAGGTGTCCTCTGAGCCGATCGGGATCTGGACCGGCACCGGTCGCGCCCCGAGGCGGTCGACGATCATGTCGACGCAGCGCCAGAAATCGGCCCCGGTCCGGTCGAGCTTGTTGATGAAGCAGATCCGCGGCACCGAGTAGCGGTCGGCCTGGCGCCAGACGGTTTCGGACTGGGGCTCGACGCCGGCCACGCCGTCGAACACGACGACCGCGCCGTCGAGGACGCGGAGGCTCCGCTCGACCTCGACCGTGAAGTCCACGTGCCCGGGCGTATCGATGATGTTGATGCGGTGATCGTTCCAGTAGCAGGTCGTCGCCGCGGCGGTGATCGTGATGCCGCGCTCCTGCTCCTGAGGCATCCAGTCCATCGTGGCCGCGCCCTCATGGACCTCGCCGAGCTTGTAGATCTTCTTGGTGTAGAAAAGGATCCGCTCGGTCACGGTGGTCTTCCCGGCGTCGATATGGGCGATGATTCCGATGTTCCGCGTGCGGGCGAGCGGAACCTGGCGTGTCACGGTCCGTACCTTTCCCGGGTTACCACTTGAAATGGCTGAAGGCCTTGTTGGCCTCGGCCATCTTGTGCGTGTCCTCGCGCCGCTTGACCGCGGCGCCGAGGCCGTTCATCGCGTCGACGAACTCGGCCGCGAGCTTCTCGCTCATGCTCTTGCCGCTGCGCTTGCGGGCCGACTGGACGAGCCACCGAACGCCGAGCGAGAGGCGCCGATCGCCGCGGATCTCGACCGGCACCTGGTAGGTCGCGCCGCCGACGCGACGGGGCTTGACCTCGATGATCGGGGTGGCGTTGCGGAGGGCCGCCTCGAGGACCTCGAGGCCCGGCCGCTTGGCCTGGAACTCGGCCCGGGCCAGGGCCTGGCGGAGGATCCGCTCGGCCAGGTTGCGCTTGCCCTCCTTCATGAGCTTGGCGTGGAAGCGGGCCGTGGTCCGGTTGGCCGGGACCTGCTCGTACTTGGCCTTGCGAGGGGTGCTCGTCCGGCGCGGCATCAGCGCGCGCCTCCGACGCCCGGGGTCGCCTTGGCGCCGTACTTGCTGCGGCCCTGCTTCCGGTCGCGGACGCCGGCCGCGTCGAGGGCGCCACGGATGATGTGGTACTTGACCGACGGCAGGTCGCGGACCCGACCGCCGCGAACGAGCACGACCGAGTGCTCCTGGAGGTTGTGGCCGATCCCGGGGATGTAGGC
Organism: Chloroflexota bacterium; assembly: GCA_040752335.1. Taxonomy (GTDB): domain Bacteria; phylum Chloroflexota; class Limnocylindria; order Limnocylindrales; family CSP1-4; genus UBA5189. The sequence goes on along the minus strand of JBFMEV010000011.1, from coordinate 15,628 downwards.
CGTGACCTCCATCTGGTTGGTGAGCCGGACGCGGGCGATCTTGCGGAGGGCCGAGTTCGGCTTCTTGGGCGTCATCGTCCGGACCTGCAGGCACACGCCGCGACGCTGCGGGGCGCCGGGAATCGGCACCTGGCGCTGGCGCAGGCTGTTCCAGTTCTTGCGCATCGCCGGGGCCTTGATCTTCTGGATCTTGGCACGCCGGCCGTGGCGCACGAGCTGGCTGATCGTCGGCACGAAGACGCTGCTCCTTTCGGTTTCGTCGGTCGGTCGGCGCGGTGACGCCGGGGCGGGCGGTCGGACGACCGCAGGGTCCGTCTTTGCGGGGTCCGGGACCCTCGCTGAGGACCCTTTCCATCCATCCTTCGGGGGTTCCGGCGGGCCCGTCGACGGCGTGTCTGACGGGGCTCCTCCATCCGGAGCCACGATCGCGGAGTGTAGCAATCGGCCCGATCGCATGTCAAACGCGAGCGGGTCGCGACCGGGCGCCGGGCGAACGGGGCCCGGCATCCGGTCAGGCCTTCTCGGCCTCCTCGGCCTCGCCCTGCAGGAGGGGATTCTTGTCGGGGTCGATGTCGCCATCGCCACCCGTCTCGACGAGGAACGGGTTGAACTCGTCCTCGTCCGAGCCGGCGATCGTCGCAGCCCGGGCCAGCCCGGCCGCGTCGTCCTCGGCCGGCCGCCCGACGCCCTCCTCGAGGAACGGGTTGTAGGCCGCGCCACCCTCCTCGAGGGCTTCGCCGGCGAGGGCCTCGAGGGCCGCCCGCCGCTCGCGCTCCTTTCGGGCCGCGAGGTTGGCCGGCGCCCCGGACCCGGCCGGGATGAGCTTGCCGATGATGACGTTCTCCTTGAGCCCGATGAGGTGGTCCTTGGCGCCGTTGATGGCAGCCTCGGTCAGCACCCGGGTGGTCTCCTGGAAGGACGCCGCGGCGAGGAAGCTCGAGGTGTTCAGCGAAGCCTTCGTCACGCCGAGGAGGACGGTCTGGGCCGTCGACGGCTCGCCGCCCTCGGCCAGGACGCGGTTGTTGACCTCCTCGAAGTCGAGCCGGTCGATGAGCTCGGTCGGCAGCAGCTCGCTGTCGCCGGGCTGGTCGATCCGGACCTTCCGGAGCATCTGCCGGACGATGATCTCGATGTGCTTGTCGTTGATCGTGACGCCCTGGCTCCGGTAGACCTTCTGGACCTCCTTGACCAGGTAGCGCTGGACCGCGTCGCGGCCCCGCGTGTCGAGGTACTCCTGCGGGTTGATCGGGCCGTCGGTGATGGCGTCGCCGGCCCGCACCTCGGCGTTGTCGTCGACGAGGAGGCGAGCGTTGTGGGGGATGCCGTACTCCCGCTCGACGATGTCCTCGGCCCGGACGACGAGGCCGTCGTCGGTCCGGACGATGAAGCCCCGGACCGGGGCGCTGATGTCGGTCGGGGGATCGCCCGCCACCCGGGCGATGACCTGGCCCGCCTCGACGAGGTCGCCCGCGGCGGCCAGCAGCTCCGCGGCCTTGGGCACGGCCAGGGCCGTGTCGTACGACTCGCGGCTGGTGACCTTGACCTTCGTCCCGGCGTCGGAGCGAAGGATGGTGACGGAGCCGTCGATGTGGCTGATCTCGGCCTTGCCCTTCGGGATCCGGGCCTCGAACAGCTCCTCGACCCGGGGCAGGCCGGCGGTGATGTCCAGGCCGGCGACACCGCCGGTGTGGAAGGTCCGCATCGTCAGCTGCGTGCCGGGCTCGCCGATCGACTGGGCGGCGATGATCCCGACGGCCTCGCCGACGCCGACCGGCTCGCCGGTGGCGAGGTTTCGGCCGTAGCACCGGCGGCAGACCCCGTAGCGGGCCTCGCAGGTCAGCGGAGAGCGGACGAGGACCTCGTCGATCCCGGCCGTTTCGATGGCGATCGAGATCTCCTCGGTGATCATGTCGTTGCGATCCACGAGGAGCGGCGGGTTCTTGGCCTTGGAGCGGGGATCCGGCATCGGGGCGGCCGAGAGCCGCCCGACGAGGCGCTTGCGGAACTCCTCGCGGACCTGGGCCCGGGTCCCGTCGTCGGTGGCCGGCCAGGAGGCGCCGACCATGTCGGCCGTGTCGGCCGCCGTGATCCAGCTCCCCTCCTCCGTGCCGCAGTCCTCGTCGCGGGTGATGACGTCCTGGGCGACATCGACCAGGCGCCGGGTGAGGTAGCCGGAGTCGGCCGTCCGGAGGGCGGTATCGGCGAGGCCCTTGCGGGCACCGTGGGTCGAGATGAAGTACTCGAGGACCGACATGCCCTCGCGGAAGTTGCTGCGGACGGGCACGTCGATGATCCGGCCCGACGGGTCGGCCATGAGGCCGCGCATGGCGCCGAGCTGGCCGATGTTGCCCTTGTTCCCGCGGGCCCCGGAGTCGGTCATCATCCGGAGCGAGTTGTCCTCGGGCAGCGTCGCCATCATCGCGTCGGAGACGTCCTTGGTCGTCCGCTGCCACAGCTCGACGACCTGCTCGTAGCGCTCGTCCTCGGTGATCAGGCCCCGCTGGAACTGCTTGTCGATGTCGGTGACGGCCGTGTCCGTGGCCGTCAGGCGGGCGCCCTTGTCGGCCGGCGTCACGATGTCCCACAGGCCGATCGTCATGCCGCCGCGGGTCGCGAACTGGAAGCCGACGTTCTTGATGCCGTCGACGAGGTCGGCGGTCTCGTCGGGACCGAGGATCCGGTAGCACTCGTCGACGAGGCGCTTGAGCTCGGCCCGCTTCATCGTCTGGTTGGCGAAGCGGAGCCGCTCCGGGACGATGCCGTTGAAGATGATCCGGCCGATCGTCGTCCGGACGGACGTCCGGCGGAGGACGCCGGCCTCCTCGTCCCACGACCCGACGACGACGTCGATCGGCTCGTGGAGGGTGACGCCGGTCGCGGCCGCGGCCGGCACGTGGTTGCCGGTATTGCCGTCGGCCTCGCTCCGCCGCTCCGAGGCGCCGGCCAGACCCCGGGCAGAGAGCTCGTAGGCGTAGAGAGCCTCGTCCTCGTCGGCGAAGCTGCGGATGAGCCCCGGGGTCCCGTCGCGCTCCATCGTCAGGTAGTAGCAGCCCAGGACCATGTCCTGGGTCGGGGCCACGACCGGGCTGCCGTCGGCCGGCGACAGGAGGTTGGCGGTCGAGAGCATCATCTGCCGCGCCTCCTCCTGGGCGGCCGTCGAGAGCGGCACGTGGACCGCCATCTGGTCGCCGTCGAAGTCGGCGTTGAAGGCCGTGCAGACGAGCGGGTGGATCTGGATGGCCGAGCCCTCGACGAGGACCGGCATGAACGCCTGGATGCCGAGGCGGTGGAGGGTCGGGGCCCGGTTCAGGAGGACCGGATGGTCCTTGATGACCTCTTCCAGCACGTCCCAGACCTCGGGCCGGACGCGCTCGACGATCCGCTTGGCGCTCTTGATGTTGTGGGCGAAGCCCTTCTCGACGAGCTGCCGCATGACGAACGGCTTGAACAGCTCGAGGGCCATCTTCTTCGGCAGCCCGCACTGGTGGAGCTTGAGCTCCGGCCCGACGACGATGACCGAGCGGCCCGAGTAGTCGACCCGCTTGCCGAGGAGGTTCTGGCGGAACCGGCCCTGCTTGCCCTTGAGCATGTCGCTGAGGGACTTCAGGCGATGGTTGCCGGTGCCGGCGATCGCCCGGCCGCGACGGCCGTTGTCGATGAGCGCGTCGCAGGCCTCCTGGAGCATCCGCTTCTCGTTGCGGATGATGATCTCGGGGGCACCCAGCTCGAGGAGCCGCTTGAGGCGGTTGTTGCGGTTGATGACCCGCCGGTAGAGGTCGTTCAGGTCGGACGTCGCGAAGCGGCCGCCGTCAAGCTGGACCATCGGCCGGAGGTCCGGCGGGATGACCGGCAGGACCGACAGGATCATCCACTCGGGCCGGGTTCCGGAGCGGCGGAAGGCCTCGATGAGCCGGAGCCGCTTGATGGCCTTCTTGCGGCGCTGGCCGGAGCTGGTCCGGACCTCAACGTGGAGGGTTCGGGCGAGCTCCTCCAGGTCCATCCGGCTGATGATGTCGCGGACGGCCTCGGCGCCCATTCCGGCGCTGAACAGCCGGCCCCGGCCGGCCTGGTTGAAGCGCTCGTCGAGCTGACGGAACTCGGTCTCGCCGAGCGTCTGCAGTGGCTTGATGGCGTCGAGCTCGTCGCGGAGGCGACGGAGCTCGTCCTTCGTCCCCTGGGCCTGCTCCGCCAGCTTCTCGCGCTCGGCGCGGAGGGCGTCGTCCATCGCCGCCCGCAGGTCGTCGACCTTCTGGTCGACCGCGGTGGCCTCGTCGCGCTCGCGGGCCTGGATCTCCTCGTTGACTCGTTCGGTTTCGGCGCCCACGACCGCCCGGAGACGGGCAGTCGCGTCCTTGCCGCCCTTCTCGCCGGCAGCCACGATGACCTCGCCGGTGGGACCGAAGACGATCGTCTCGGCGGCCGCGGCCGACTTGAGGGCCTTGAGCTCGGCCTCGACGGCCTGGGCGGCGACGGCGATCTCCTCCGTCCGGGCGGCGCGCTGGGCCTCGAGGTCGGCCTTCGTCACGGCGAGCTGGACCGCAAGCTCGTCCTTCTGGCGGGTCAGGTTGGCGCGTAGCTCGTCCTCGAGCTCCGACAGGGCCTGGCCGGACTTGCCCCCCCGTCCGGTCGCCTCCTCCTCCAGCTGGGCCAGCAGCCGGCGGCGGGCGTCCTCGTCCACGCTCGTGACGATGTAGAGGGCGAAGTAGAGGATCCGCTCCAGGTTGCGGGGGCTGATGTCGAGGAGGATGCCGAGCCGGCTGGGCGTGCCCTTGAAGTACCAGATGTGGCTGACCGGGCTGGCCAGCTGGATGTGACCCATCCGCTCTCGGCGGACCTTCGAGCGGGTGACCTCGACGCCGCACTTGTCGCAGATGATGCCCTTGTACCGGATCCGCTTGTACTTGCCGCAGTAGCACTCCCAGTCCTTCGTGGGACCGAAGATGCGCTCGTCGAAGAGACCGTCCTTCTCGGGCTTGAGCGTCCGGTAGTTGATCGTCTCCGGCTTCGTCACCTCACCCTTCGACCATTCCCGAATCTGGTCGGGGCTGGCGAGCGAGATGCGGATCGCGTTGAAGTTGTTGACCTCGAGCATCGTTCTCCTCCGCGCCGCCGCCTGGCTTCAGCGGCGCGATCCGGGCGTGTGGCGAGCGATGGCGGGCCGGCCGGGACCCGCCGCCGCGTGAAGGACGTTCGGTTCAGTCCTCGAACCCGGCGAGGTTGATCCCGCCGAGATCGGGGAGGAGGTAGCCCGCGGCGTCGTCCTCGGCCAGCGGGATCTCCTCGTCGTTGGGATCGAGGATCTCGGCGTTGAGCCCCAGGCTGCGGAGCTCCTTGATGAGGACCTTGAACGACTCGGGGACCCGCGGCGGCTGGATCTCCTCGCCCTTGACGATCGCCTCGTACGTCTGGACGCGGCCCAGGACGTCGTCGGACTTCACCGTCAGGAGCTCCTGGAGGATGTTCGCCGCGCCATAGGCCTCGAGGGCCCAGACCTCCATCTCGCCGAAGCGCTGGCCACCGAACTGGGCCTTGCCACCCAGCGGCTGCTGGGTGATGAGGCTGTATGGCCCGGTGGACCGGGCGTGGATCTTGTCCTCCACCAGGTGGTGGAGCTTGAGCATGTAGATGTAGCCGACGGTCACCGGCCGGTCGAAGGGCTCGCCGGTCCGTCCGTCGCGCAGGGCGATCTTGCCGTCCTCGGGCAGGCCGGCCTCGCTGAGCTCGACCCGGATCTGCTCTTCCGTGGCCCCGTCGAAGACGGCGGTCGCGGCCATCTCGCCCTTGGTGTGCAGGGCCCAGCCGAGGTGGGTCTCGAGGATCTGGCCGATGTTCATCCGGCTCGGCACGCCGAGCGGGTTGAGGATGATGTCGACCGGCGTGCCGTCGGGCAGGAACGGCATGTCCTCGGACGGCAGGATCTTGGCGATCACGCCCTTGTTGCCGTGGCGGCCGGCCATCTTGTCGCCGACCGAGATCTTGCGCTTCTGGGCGACGGCGACGCGGACCAGCCGGTTGACGCCAGGCTGGAGGTCGTCGTTGTTGTCGCGGCTGAACTCGCGGATCTCCACGACCTTGCCGCGCTCGCCGTGGGGCAGGCGCAGCGAGCTGTCCTTCACCTCGCGGGCCTTCTCGCCGAAGATCGCCCGGAGCAGGCGCTCCTCGGCGGTCAGCTCGGTCTCGCCCTTGGGCGTGATCTTGCCGACCAGGATGTCGCCGGGCCGGACCTCGGCCCCGATGTAGACGATGCCCTCCTCGTCGAGATCCTTGAGGGACTCCTCGCCGACGTTCGGGATGTCGCGGGTGATCTCCTCGGGCCCGAGCTTCGTGTCGCGCGACTCGATCTCGTGCTTCTCGATGTGGATGCTCGTGAACAGGTCGTCGCGGACGAGGCGATCGCTGATGACGATCGCGTCCTCGTAGTTGCCGCCCTCCCAGCTCATGAACGCCACGAGGACGTTGCGGCCGAGCGCCAGCTCGCCGTTCTGGGTCGAGGAGCTGTCGGCGATCGCCTGGCCGACGTCGACGCGCTGGCCGACGTCGACGATCGGGCGCTGGTTGATGCAGGTGCCCTGGTTCGAGCGGACGAACTTCAGGAGCCGGTACTCGTCGAGCTCGCCCGAGTCGGCCTCGACCCGGATCCGCTCGGCGGTCACGCTCGTCACGACGCCGGCCCGGGTCGCGACGACCACCTGGCCGGAATCACGGGCGGCCCGCTCCTCCATGCCGGTGCCCACGATCGGGGCCTCCGGCTCCAGGAGGGGCACGGCCTGGCGCTGCATGTTCGAGCCCATGAGGGCCCGGTTGGCGTCGTCATGCTCGAGGAACGGGATGAGCGCCGTGGCCACCGAGACGACCTGCTTGGGGCTGACGTCCATGTACTCGATCTGGTCCGGGCGGGCCTCCGGGAACTGGTCCCGGAAGCGCGACGCGACGCGCTCGTCGAGGAAGTGACCGTCGTCGTCGAGCCGGGCGTTGGCCTGGGCGACGACGTGCTGCTCCTCCTCGTCGGCCGGGAGGTACTCGATCTGGTCGGTGACGATCGAGCGGATCGGGAAGGCGTTGGCTTTCTGGCGCTTCAGCTCCGCGGCCGCCTCGGAGGTGAACGGCTCGCCCTTGCGCAGGACGATCGCACCGCCCTTGGCGGCGAGATCGCCGCCGGCGGCGTAGGTCAGCAGGGCCGGGTCGTCCCAGCCGACGGTCCGCTTGACTCGCCGGTAGGGCGTCTCGATGAAGCCGTAGCTGTTGATCCGGCCGTACGTCGCGAGCGAGCCGATGAGGCCGATGTTTGGACCCTCGGGCGTCTCGATCGGACAGATCCGGCCGTAGTGGCTGTGGTGGACGTCGCGGACGTCGAAGCCGGCGCGCTCGCGCGACAGGCCACCCGGGCCGAGGGCGCTAAGGCGCCGCTTCGAGGTCAGCTCGGCCAGCGGGTTGGTCTGGTCCATGAACTGGCTGAGCTGGCTGCCGCCAAAGAACTCCTTCATCGCCGCCACGACCGGGCGGATGTTGATGAGGGCGTTGGGCGTGGCCTTGTCGATCTCCTGGATCGTCATTCGCTCGCGGACGACGCGCTCCATCCGCAGGAGCCCGATCCGGAAGGCGTTCTGGATCAGCTCGCCATTGGCCCGGATCCGACGGTTGCCGAGATGGTCGATGTCGTCCTTGGGATGGAGGCCCCGGTTGCACTCGATGAGGTGACCGACGATCGCCGCGATGTCCTCGCGGGTGATCGTCCGGCCGTCGCGCGGCAGCTCGATGCCCATCCGCTCGGCCGCGCCCTGGAGCTTCTTGTCGAACTTGTAGCGCCCGACCCGGCCGAGGTCGTAGCGCCGGAAGTTGAAGAACAGGCCCTCGACGAGCTGGCGGGCGTTGTCGCCCGTCGGCGGATCGCCCGGCCGGAGCTTCTTGTAGACCTCGATGAGCGCTTCGGCCGGCGTTCGGGTGACGTCCTTGTCGAGGGTGTTGGCGATGAAGGGGTGCTCGGGATCCACGTCGACGGCGCTGAACAGGGCCGCGATCTCGTCGTTCGTCTCGTAGCCGACCGCCCGGAGGAGGGTCGTCGCGGCGATCTTGCGCTTGCGGTCGACCTTGACCCAGAGCTGGTCCTTGTTGTTGGTCTCGAACTCGAGCCAGGCACCGCGGTTCGGGATGACCTTGGCGCTGAAGAGCATCCGGCCCGAAGCCGGGTCCTCGAGCTCGCTGTAGTAGACGCCCGGCGAGCGGACGAGCTGGCTCACGACGACCCGCTCGGCGCCGTTGATGACGAACGTGCCGAGGTCTGTCATCCAGGGGTAGTCGCCCATGTAGACGCGCTGGCGCTGGATCTCGCCGGTCTCCTTGATGAGGAGCTCGACGTTGACGTAGAGGGGTCGGCTGAACGTCAGGTCCTTCGTCCGGCACTCCTCCTCGGAGTACTTGGGGTCGCCGAACTCGTAGTCCAGGAACTGGAGCTCCATGACCTTGGCGGTGAAGTCCTTGATCGGACTGATCTCGTCGAACAGCTCCCGCAGGCCCTTCTCGATGAACCACTGGAACGACTCCAGCTGGAGCTCGATCAGGTTGGGGACCGGGAGGACCTCGGGAATCCGGGCATAGCGCTTTCGCGCCGCCGACGGGTTCGAGAGGGTCGACAACTCAGCGGAAGACAGCATGAACGACCGCTCCTTGACGGAGGACGTGGGGAGATGGAAAGGCCGCGCTCACAGAACGGCTAAGGATACCGCGATTCTTTGCGTTGTCAACCGGCCGGCCCCGTTCCGGCATGAACCACCCGGTGCGGTCCGGTGCGGTTCGCCGAGACGACCAGGCCGAGTGCCACCGACACTCCGACCCGGTCGTGGCGAAGCAGCGGTGACCGGCCGAGATTCCGAGCCGATCGCGGCGTCCTGGGCGATTCAGGCGAAGGCGCCGTGAGCACCGAGCACGAGCGCACTGGAACGTGCGTGAGCGCCCGGCCCGAAGCGCCAACGCCCGCCTGGGCCGGTCCGGGGCGACGCCGAGGTGGTGCTACTTGATTTCCACCTTTGCGCCCTGCTCCTCGAGGGCGGCCTTGATCTTCTCGGCCTCGTCGCGGGCAACGCCCTCCTTGACCGGCTTGGGGAACGCGTCGACGAGGTCCTTGGCCTCCTTGAGGCCAAGGCCGGTGAGCTCGCGAACGACCTTGATGACCGGGATCTTGTTGGGCCCGATCTCGACGAGCGTGGCCGTGAACTCGGTCTGTTCCTCGGCCGCCGGGGCGGCCTCGGCGGCGGGCGCCGCACCGGCGGCAGGCGCAGCGGCCATGGCCACCGGAGCGGCGGCGGTCACGCCGAAGCGATCCTCGAACTTCTTCTTGAACTCGGACAGCTCCAGGACGGTCATGGACTCGAATGCCTCGAGGAGCTTGTCGGTGGTCATCGTTGCCATGGGGTTCGGATCTCCGTTGTCTGGTGGTGGTTCGGGTGTCTCGGAATCGGGGCTCAGGCCGCGGCCTGGCGGTCGGCCAGGGCGGCGACCAGGCCGGCGACGTCCCGGAGGGGCGCGTCGAACAGGCCGGCGGTGGTGGCCAGCGGTGAGGCGATGACGCCGGCGATCTGGGCCAGGAGGACCTCCCGCGAGGGAAGCGCTGCCAGCCGGGTCACGCCGTCGGCGTCGATCGCCCGGTCGCCCAGCAGGCCGCCGGTGATCCTGACCTGCTTGAACGGGCGCATCGTGTCGAGGACCGCCTTGGCCGTCCTCGTCTCGTCGGCGCCGAAGGCAATGGCCGTCGGGCCCACGAGGAGCGCATCGAGCGCCGTTCCGCGGGTGTCGGCCGCGGCGATCTTCATGAGCCGGTTCTTGATGACCTTGTAGGTCACGTCCTGCTTGCGCAGGCTGCGGCGGATCTCGCCGATGTCGCGGACCGTGAGACCCCGGTACTCCGAGACGATGAGCGTCGGGCTCTGGCTGAGCTGCAGGCGCAGCTCGTCGACGGTCCGTCGCTTGGCCTCGGTCGGCATGGTGTCCTCCGTAGCTCCCTGCGCGCAGCCGGCGCGCGGCGGTGGGCTCGGCGGCGCGGCCGCCGATGCCCCTGCGACGGTCGCCCGGCTGCCGGGCGAGAGCCTTGACCGCAGGGGCGGCACCCACCCGCGAGGGGCGGAGGCCAGCGTTCCTGCCTCGGCGTGGTCGCCGTCGTCCCCGGGCGATGCCCGGTCCGGCTCGGCGGATCAAGTCGCGGCCGTCACCTCGATCGAGGTCGCGGCCCGCGGACCCACGCTGTCTTCAGCGGTTCCGTCTGTCATGTCGATCCGGCCCGAAGGCCGAGCGAGAGTTTACACGGGACCGAGGTTGTCGGCCCTCAGCCCCGCCGCGGACGTCAGGCCGCCGCGGCCGCCGCGAGGACGCCCGGGATGTCGACCCGGATGCCCGGCCCCATCGTCGACGCGATCGACAGGGTTCGCAGGTAGGTGCCCTTGGCGCCGGCGGGCTTGGCCCGGTTGATGGCGTCGACGAGCGTCGCCAGGTTGGCCACCAGCTGCTCGGCTTCGAAGCTGACCCGCCCGACCGCGACATGGACGATGCCGGCCTTGTCGACCTTGAACTCCACGCGACCGGCCTTGACCTCCCGGATGGCCCGCTCGAGGTCGAAGGTGATCGTGCCGGCCTTGGGGTTGGGCATCAGGCCGCGTCGACCGAGGATCTTCCCGAGGCGCCCGACCTGGCCCATCATGTCCGGCGTCGCAAGCGCGACATCGAACTCGAGCCAGCCGGCCTCGATCTTCTTCACGAGATCCTCGCCGCCGACCTCGTCGGCGCCGGCGCGAAGCGCCTCCTGGGCTTTCTCGCCCTGGGCGAAGACCGCAGCCCTGACGACCTTGCCGGTGCCGTGCGGCAGGACGACCGTGCCCCGGACCATCTGGTCGGCGTGACGCGGGTCGACCCCGAGCCGCAGGTGCGCCTCGACCGACGCGTCGAAGGCGACGGTGGAGGTCTCCTTCACGAGCCGGGCGGCCTCCGCCGGCGGGTAGCTCTGCGCTCGGTCGACGAGCTTCGCCGCCGCGATGTACTTCTTGCCGTGGTGCGCCATGCCTTGATTCTCCTCCGTCGACCGGGCTGCCGGTCTCCCCCGTCTCGTGGGGTTGCCGCCGGGCACGGTTGCCCGGTCGCTGCTGGCTGTGGCCCTAGCTGCCGATGACTTCGATGCCCATGCTCCGGGCAGTCCCCTCGACGATCCGGGCGGCGGCGTCGAGGTCGTTGGCCGTCAGGTCGGCCATCTTGATCCCCGCGATCTCGCGGACCTGGTCACGGGTGACCCGGCCGACGGTCTCGCGCTTGGCCGTCGCGGCACCCTTGTCGATCCCGGCGGCCTTGCGGAGCAGGTCCGCTGCGGGCGGCGTCTTCAGGATGAAGGTGAAGGAGCGGTCTTCGAAGACCGTGATCTGGGCCGGGATGACCTGGCCGGTCTTGTCGGCGGTCTTCTCGTTGTACGACTTCGTGAACTCGACGATGTTGATGCCGTGCGGGCCCAGGGCCGTGCCAACGGGCGGCGCCGGCGTCGCCTTGCCGGCGGGCAGCTGGAGCGTGAGCACGATGCGGATCTTCTTGGCCACGGGAGCGGGTGCCTGCCTTCCTAGAGTTTTTCGACTTGCAGGAAGTCGAGCTCGACCGGGGTTTCGCGGCCGAAGATGCTGACGAGGACCTTGACCTTGTTGCGCTCGGGGTTGACCTCGTCGACCGTTCCGATGAACTCGGCAAACGGCCCGTCGGTGACCCGGACGCTCTGGCCCTTGGTGAACGCGACCCGGTACTTCGGCGTCTCGACGCCCATGTGCCGGAGGATCTGCTTGACCTCGGTCTCGTCGAGCGGGATCGGCTCGCTCCGGACGCCTGGGATGTTCGAGCCGCCGACGAAGCTCGTGACGCCCGGGGTGTTCCGGACGACGAACCAGCTGTCCGGGTCCAGGATCATCTCGACCAGGACGTAGCCCGGGTAGACCTTCTTCTGGACGGTGTGGCGCTGGCCCTGGCGGATCTCGATCTCGTCCTCCATGGGAACGAGGACCTGGAAGATCCGGTCCTCCATGCCCATCGACTCGATCCGGTGCTCGAGGTTGGCCTTGACCTTGTTCTCGTAGCCCGAGTAGGTGTGGATGACGTACCAGCGCTTGTCCGGACCGCGAGTCTCGGTCTCGCTCATCGCCATGCTCACCGCAGGACTCCCGAAAGGAAGCCGATGGCGCCGACGAACAGCTGGTCGAAGACGAACACGTAGACCCCGACGGCCAGGCTCACGGCGAATACGAGCACGGTCAGGTTGCGGGTCTGCTCGACGGTCGGCCAGGAGACCTTCCTGAGCTCGGAGATCGCTTCGGCGGTGAAGCGGCGAATGCGGGTCACGGGTTGGCGTCTTGCCTTTCAAGTGTGGCAGGGGCGATAGGACTCGAACCTACAACCGCCGGTTTTGGAGACCGGTGCTCTGCCAATTGAGCTACACCCCTGCGGAACGCCGGATGCTACTTCGCTTCGCGATGAAGCGTGTGGCGCCGGCAGCGCGGGCAGTACTTGTTGAGCTCGATCCGGTTGGGATCGTTCTTCTTGTTCTTGCGCGTGGTGTACGTCCGCTCCTTGCACTCGGTGCAGGCGAGCTGGAGCGTGGGGCGCGCCTCGACCTTGGCCATCGGTTACTCGGCGATGCTCGTGATCGCCCCGGCGCCGACGGTCCGGCCGCCCTCGCGGATGGCGAAGCGCTGGCCGGTCTCGAGGGCGATCGGGGTGATGAGCTCGACCTGCATCTCGACGTTGTCGCCGGGCATGACCATCTCGGCCCCGCCGGGCAGGCCGATCGAGCCGGTGACGTCGGTCGTCCGGAGGTAGAACTGGGGCCGGTAGCCGTTGTAGAAGGGGGTATGGCGGCCGCCCTCCTCCTTGGTCAGGACGTAGACCTGGGCGGCGAAGCGGGTGTGGGGCTTGACGCTGCCGCTCTTGGCCAGGACCTGGCCGCGCTCGATCTCGTCGCGCTCGATGCCCCGCAGGAGGCAGCCGACGTTGTCGCCGGCGCGGCCCTCGTCGAGCAGCTTCTTGAACATCTCGACCCCGGTGACGACGATCTTGCGGGTCGCCTTGACGCCGATGAGCTCGACCTCGTCGCCGACCTTGACGACGCCGCGCTCGATCCGGCCGGTCGCGACGGTGCCCCGGCCCTTGATCCCGAAGACGTCCTCGACCGGCATCAGGAACGGCTTGTCGATCGCCCGCTCGGGGGTCGGGATGTAGGAATCGACGGCGTCCATGAGCTCCTGGATGGGAGCGTAGGCGGGGTCGGCCGGGTCGTCGCCGGCCTCGAGGGCCTTGAGCGCGCTGCCCCGGATGACCGGGATCTCGTCGCCCGGGAAGAAGTTCTTGGTGAGGAGCTCGCGGACCTCGAGCTCGACGAGGTCGAGCAGCTCGGGGTCGTCGACGGCGTCGACCTTGTTGAGGAAGACGACGATGTAGGGGACCTCGACCTGGCGGGCCAGGAGGATGTGCTCGCGGGTCTGGGGCATCGGCCCGTCGGTCGCGGCGACGACGAGGATCGCGCCGTCCATCTGGGCCGCGCCGGTGATCATGTTCTTGATGTAGTCGGCGTGGCCGGGGCAGTCGACGTGGGCGTAGTGGCGGTGCTCGGTCTCGTACTCGACGTGGGCGATCGCGATCGTGATCCCGCGCTCCCGCTCCTCGGGCGCGTTGTCGATCGAATCGAAGGCCCGGTACTCGGCCGCGCCCTTGAGGGCCAGGTACTTGGTGATCGCCGCGGTCAGGCTCGTCTTGCCGTGATCGATGTGGCCGATCGTGCCGACGTTGACGTGCGGCTTGGTGCGCTCGAACTTCTTCTTGGCCACGGTGACCTGTCTCTCTCCACTACTTCCTGCGGACCTGCCGCATCGGGCGCGGCTTCGCCACTGATCGTCTCTTCCGGGGACCGACGGAGGTCATGAGGTGGAGCCCACAATCGGGTTCGAACCGATGACCTCTTCCTTACCAAGGAAGTGCTCTGCCGACTGAGCTATGTGGGCCCGGAGGCTGCACAGATGGAGCCGACGACGGGACTCGAACCCGGAACCGGCGGTTTACAAAACCGCTGCTCTACCAATTGAGCTACGTCGGCGCGGCGCATGGGCACCTAAGGGGTGTCGAAGCGCCCGGGAATGATAGGGCCGGCTGCGTGGGACGGTCAAGCAGCGCCAGCCGGGCGTCGCCGGCGCCGAGGCGCGGTCGACGCACCGGGCAGCGCCGCCCCGGCGGGCGGCGCTTCGGCGGGCAGCGCCGTGGTCTCGTCGGGCCGCGTTCCGTCGGCGGAGGGTGACTCGACCGGGGTCGCCGGATCGCCGACGTGGCGCGCCGGATCTGCCGCCGGCCCCGTGTCCGACTCGCGCTGGCCGAGGGCTTCGAACAGCAGGACCGAGCCGGCGACGGCTGCATTGAGCGACCCGATCGCCCCGCGCATCGGGATCCGAACCATGAGATCGCAGCGCCTCCGGACCGCCGGCGACAGGCCGTGGCCCTCGCTCCCGACGACGATCGCGAGCGGGCCGCGGAGGTCCGCCTGGCGCGCGGTCAGCGGCGCGTCCGCCTCGGAGCCCACGATCCGCACGCCGTGGACGTGAAGGTCGGTGAGGGTGCCGGCGAGATCGTCGACGGGGCACAGCAGCAGATGCTCGGTCGCCCCGGCCGAGGCCTTCACGGCCGCCGGGCTCAGGGGCGCCTGGCGCTGGGTCGGGAAGACCACGCCGTGGACGCCGGCCGCCTCGGCGCTGCGGAGGACGGTCCCGAGGTTCTGGGGATCCTCGAGCGAGTCGAGGACGAGGACGAACGGCGGCTCGGAGCGCTCGATCGCCCGGGCCAGGATCTCGTCCGGCGTGGCAAAGCGCCGCGGCTCCACGACCAGGGCGATGCCCTGGTGGCCGTCGAAGCCGGCCAGGGCCGTGAGGGATCCGCCCTCGACCTCGACGATCGGGATCCGCAGGGTGGTCGCGTGGAGAACGAGGCGCTCCAGGGCCTGGCGTCGGCCCGGGGTGACCAGGAGGCGGATCGCGGGCCGGCGGGCGGCGAAGGCCTCCTCGACCGGGCGACGGCCGGCGACGAGGTCCTCACCGGCGCCGAGCGTGACCGCCTCGGGCGGCGCGGAACGGAGCGGCGGGCGACGATCCGCCTCGAACGGCGGACGGCGGGCGGGCCAGGGTCGGGGGCCGGCTGGCCGCTGGGGGGCGTCGTGACCCGTCGATCCCGGCCGCGATGGGGCCGGTCGCGAGGACGCCGGCCGCCACGGGGCCGGTCGCGAGGACGCCGGCCGGGGGCGCTCGACCGGCGGGCGGTCCGTCGGCGGACGGTCCGACGGACGACGCCGCGCCTGGCCCTCCAGGGGGACGCCCTCGTCTCGCCGGGGTCGGGCGGCCCAGGGCGGTGGACCATCGCGCCACGGCGGCATGCCCGCATCATGCCGCGGACCGGCCGATGGCCGGCGCGTGGTGGGCCCGGGCCGGTGAGCGCCGGGCCCGGGTCCCTGATCCGGCGCCCGTCTGAAGCCAAAGCCGCGCGGTGCCTCGCCGGGATGCCCGGCTTCACGGGGCCGTCCGGGTCCGCCGGGTCGCCCGGCTCCGCGGGGTCGCTCCGGTCCCTCCGATCTCGGCACTCC
>JBFMEV010000010.1:0-88220 GCA_040752335.1 Chloroflexota bacterium | reverse complement strand
CGAGCGACGCGGCGGCACCGAGCGACCCGGCGGCACCAGGGGGCCCGGCGGCGCCGAGCGACGCGGCGGCACCGAGCGACGCGGCGGCACCAGTGTCCATGGGACCCCGGACATGACGCCGATAGTCATGAACCTCGGAAGGTGTTCTCGACAGCGGGATTCCGGTCATGCGACGGCTCGGCGCCGCGTCGCGAAACCGTTCGGGATGGACGCCAACGAGGCGATCAGGTATAGTTGCGCATGCAACTACCTACGCGCACCGCGAGGCACACGATGTCCGAACCAGCCTTCGATCCCAACGCCTGGGAAGAGTCCCTGATCGCCGACCTGCGGGCCCACGACGGTCGACCCAGCCAGGGGCCGCTGGCGGGCCATCCGCTGCTCCTGATGTTCGCCACCGGGGCGAAGACGGGGGAGCGACGCCGCTCGATCCTCACCTATTCCGTCGACGGCGACGACTTCGTCGTGGCCGGGACCGCGAGCGGATCGCCCGTGACCCCGGCCTGGGTCGCGAACGTGCGCGCCAACCCGCGAGTCAGCCTGGAGGTCGACAACGAGACCTTCGATGCCACCGCGACCATCGTCGAGGAGAGCGACCGGCCCGGTCTCTGGGACCAGCATGTCGCGCAGCTACCGTGGTTCGAGGAGTACCCGAAGCAGATCACCGGCCGTGTCATCCCCCTCGTTCGACTGACGCGCAGCACCGGATAGCGCTGCGGCACCGCCGTCGCCTCAGACGGCGGCCAGCGCCTCGATCTCGACGCGGAACGCCGGGTTGACGAGGCCCGCAACGCGGACGAGCGAGCTGGCGGGCCGGGGTCCCGGGCCGAGATACTCGTCGCGAACCCGCCGCACGACCTCCAGGTCGTCGAGATCGGTCACGAAGAAGGTCAGCTTGACGACGTGCTCGAGGCCGGCATCGGCGGCCGCGAGGGCAGTCCGAAGGTTGTCGAACACCTGCCTGACCTGCGCCTCCGGATCGCCGGGGCCCACGAGTCGACCGTCGGCATCGAGCGGAACCTGACCGGAGACCACGACCAGGCGGCCATCGAAGGCGACCGCGTGGCTGTAGCCGTTGGCCGGCGGCGATCCCTCCGGCCGGGCGTGGTGGCGGATCAATCGATGTCCTCCGTGGAAGCGGGCCCTGGGTCCGGCCCAGACCCTGGGCGGGCGGTCCGGCCACTCTAGCCGATCACCCCTCGACAGCGTGCGGTACGCTCATCCTCCAACGCCCCCCGAGCAGGCAGGGACAATCCCGATGAACCGGCAGCTCGCCCGGCGTCCGCAGGACGCATGGGCCGCCACGATCTCCAAGCAGAACGGCTGATCGGCCCCTTCCACCAACCCAGCGTCGAGGGAAGGGGCGGGACGGACGCAGGCCGCCGACGGCAGCAACCGCTGCCCGCGCCGCGCCGTTCCCACCGATCAAGCGCGCAAAGCGCGACGGGAGATCACGATGCCGATGCCGCATCGGACCTTCGCCCAGGTGGCGAAGCGTCGACTGACAGGGAAAGAGGGACGGGAGCGGATCCGCGAGGTCCGCGCCCTGCTCGAGGAGCTGCCCGACTACCGGAACGGCCCGTACGCGGACGTCCGCAAGTGGCTCCTCTCGGAGATCGAGGAGTCCCGGGTGCGCTCGAGCGCGGTCCATCGCGACTCGATCGCGGTCCGCCGTGAGGGCGCCGCGCAGATCGCGCTGGTGGGACCGCCGAACGTCGGCAAGTCGTCGCTCCTGCAGGCCCTCTCCGAGATCCAGATCAAGACCGGCGACTACCCGTTCACGACGTTGCGGCCGATCCCGGCGCTCACGAGGATCGGCGGCGTCCTCGTCCAGCTCGTCGAGATCCCCGGGCTCATCGAGGGCGCGAACGAGGACCGCGGCGGCGGCCGGGCGCTGCTCGGCGTCCTCCGGGCGGCCGATGCCATCGTCTACTGCGTCCGGGCGACCGCCGAGCCCGCCGAGCTCCGACCGGTCATCGACGAGGTCGCCATCGCCGACATCCAGAAGCCCGCCTTCCTTGCGGCGACCCGGGCCGACGAGGCCACGCCCGAGTCGATCGCACGCCTCGCCGCAGCCTTCCCCGACCTGGATGTCGTCGCCGTGTCCGTCATCGACGAGGCCAGCCTCGACGCATTCCGCGACGCCGCCTGGCGCCTGACCGGCCTCATCCGGGTCCGCCTCCGAACGGCCGGGGCCACGGAACCGGACCCGATCGCCCTGGAGCCCGGGGCGACGGTGACCGACGTCGCCGACTGGGTCCACCACGACCTCGCGGCGAGCTTCAGCGGCGCCCGGGTCTGGGGTCCCTCGGCCCGCTTCGACGGCCAGCGCGTCGGCCGCGATCATCCCGTCGGGGACGGCGACGTCGTCGAGATCCTGCCGTAGGCTTGGCCGCGATCCGGCGACGAATGGTCCGCAACCGTTCGTGGGCATCCGCCGCGGGTAGCGGCCAGCGGGCTTCAGAACTGGCACGGGCGGGCGGGGAAGATCCAGTTCGCCCAGTCGAGGGTCACGGCGGCGTCGCCGCGCACGCCCGACCAGCCCTCCGCGAGGACGGCCGGATAGACGTTGGAGACCTGGCTGCACAGCGACCTCCAGGCCTCATTGAGCCCCGCGTCGCCGGCCGGGTGGCGTGAGATCTCGGCCAGCTTGGCGCGGACGTTCTGCCCGCACGCCTGGCCGTTCGGCGTGTCGACGCACTGGTCGGCGCACAGGCCACCGTGCAGGAAGTTGCAGACCAGGATGTCGCGCTCGCCGGCCTCATGGGCGGCGATGTCCTCCGCCCGACGGACGGACAGGGCGTGATTCGCGTGGTTCGTCACCTCGACCACGACGAACCCGACGCGACTTCTGGAGATCGCCCTCGCTGGCGCGCGCCGAGCCCTCGGCCAGGGCGTCCGATGCGCGTTGCTCCTCCGACCGAGGTTCAGCGGAGACACCCGGCGCCGGCTCGATCGGGGCATCGCCGGAGAGCGATCCGGCGATCCCGGCCCCGACGTACACGACGGCCACGACCGCAGCGGCCACGGCCAGCTTGGCGGCGACGGACAGTGCTCCGAGCTGGGCGAGGAGGCCACCGGCAGTCGTCGTGGTCGTCGCACCTCCCGTGGTGGCGCCGGCTGCGGTCAGGGCCTCGCCCGCAGCTGCCCCGCCGGTTGCGGTCAGGGCCTCGCCCGCAGCCGCCCCGCCGGCCGCGGCGCCGCCGGCCGTGGCGGCGGCACTGAGCGAGGCCTTCAGGCCTGACGTGACGATCGAGTTCGAGACCATCTTGGCGTACGTCCGGACGATGGCGGTGCCCGCGTTCTGGGCCATCGCGATCGCACGCACGACTTCCGGGGCGCCGACCCCGGCCGCCTCGGCAATCGCCAGGATTTCCGCCTCCAGCGCGCCGGCCCCACCGGACGTGAACGCCAGCTGCATCGCCTTCAGGGCATCGAGCGTGAGGTGCCTGGCGGCCCAGCCGCTCAACGGCTCGGTCATGAGACGCTCCTTTCCGGTCCGGGCCGACAGGGAGCGGCGATCGTCCGCGCGAGCCCTCGGGACCCGAAACCGCGATGACGAGGATGAGTGCCCCCATATCCTGCACCCCGCCGGTCCGGTGGTCCAGACACGGGCGTCCCGCGAGTGGCACCCGAGGGACAGCCGGTCGAGCCAGGGCCTCGCTGGTTCGAGAGCTCAACCCGGTCGTTCTTGGGCGACTCCGGGCAGGACCGTATGATCTGCCGATGGACCCGGCCGATGTCGAGCTCCGGAACGCGACATACCAACGGTTCGTGGAGGTCGGTCGCGCGCCGACGGCGGCCGAGGTCGGCGCGGCGACCGGGGTGGGGGAGGCGGCGGTCCGGGCCGGCTGGCGCCGCCTGCACGACGGCCACGCCCTCGTCCTCGACGAGGCCGGCGAGATCCTGATGGCCGCCCCGTTCGCCGCCCGGCCGACCGACTTCCGGGTCCAGGCCGCCGGTCGAAGGTGGTACGCGAACTGCGCCTGGGACGCCTTCGGGATCGGGGCCGCCCTCCACGTCGACAGCCGTTTTGAGACCCATTGCCCCGACTGCGGCGGAACCATCCCGATCGGGGTCCGCAACGGCCGGCCCGACGATCCGTCGCCGATCTGGCACGTCCTCGTGCCGGCCGCCCGGTGGTGGGCCGACATCGGCTTCACGTGAGGGACGATGCTGCTCTTCCGGTCGGAAGCCCACCTCGATCGCTGGCTTGCCGGGCGCGAGCGTGGCGCCACCACGTCGATCACGACGCTGGCCGAGCTCGCCGCCGCGTGGTGGGGCGACCGGCTCTCGCCCGACTGGCAGCCCCACACCCGCGAGCAGAACCAGGCGATCCTCGATCGGCTCGGCCTCATCGGTCCGTTCTGGCACCTGGGGTAGCGCCGTGACGCGGCACCGCATCTCCATCGGCTGGGTGGAAGTGCACGGCGGTGCAGTCGGCGGCGAGCCCGACTGACCGGCGATCGCCGCTCTCGCGGTTCGCCGGACAAGCGAAACGAAGTCGAGGGGCAACCGTCTTCTTGATGTCGCGTGGCTCGGGAACCACGCGAGCTCCGGCCGAGAGGACGCGATGCGCTCCACCAGGGCTCGTCTGTTGAGGTGGATCGCCGGGACGGCGGTGGCAGGATGGATGGCCATCGCGCTCATGGTGGCGCCAGTTCGGGCGGACACGTCCATCGGGCCGAATTGCTCGCCAGGTCATGGGCCGCCGGGAGCCCTTGTCCGATTCGACCACTTCCCGATCGCGGGATCGTGCCCGGACCTCCGGCTCTACCTCGCGACCGTGAGCGGCATCCAGGACCCGTCTGATCCCATGAGAGGCAGACACCGGATCACCGGGCGTGCCCCTTCCGGACGGTAGCGGCCAGACCGAGGATCAGAGGCCCGGGCTGGACCATCCGGTGAAGACCACCACCAGCGGACCGGTGGCTGACTGCGTCATGGCTACAGCCGCTCGCCGGCCTCGATCCGGACCGGGAGGCGGTTTTCGGACGGCGTCAGTGGGCACGAGAACCGGGCGTCGTAGACGCAAGACGGGTGGTAGAGCAGGTTGAAGTCGAGGGTGTAGGTCCCGTCCTCCTCGCGCTCGAGGTCCAGGTATCGGCCGGCGCCGTACGTCTCAACGCCGGACGTTGCGTCCAGGACCGGCACGAAGATCGAGCCGTCGTCGGACTGGTTCTCGAAGGTGTAGGCCGTCAGGTGGAGCGCCAGGCCGTCGATCTCGAAGCGCAGGACCCCGGCCCGGGCAGCCGGCCGGAGCCGTCCGTCCGATGTCGGGATCGCGAAGCTGACCGGCTCGTCGCCATCGTACGGCTCGAGCGCGAGCTCCTCGAACCGGAGCGCCTCGTCGATCGGGTAGTAGGGGAGCCCGGTGAAGCCGGCCCGTTCCGCTTCGGGCACGGGGCTGTGGTGGTTCGCCCGGAAGAACTCGTCCTTGTCGGCCCGAAGCTCGCGGACCGCGTCGGCGTACGCGACGGTGTGATGGTGGTGGCCGTGGTCGTGGTCGTGGTGGTCGTCGTGGCCGTGGTCGTGGGTCATGGCCGTATGGTCGCAGACCGCATCGGTCGCCGGGCATTGCTGCGTGTCCCAAACCGCGATCGATCCGGCGCCCAACGCGAGACCGATGAGTTACCGCCCGGCCCAGCGTCTACCCAGCATCGACCCGCGAAGGAGCGATGACGTTGAAGTTGACCGCCGGCTGCGTGGCGCAGCGAAGCAGCGACGTTCGTGACAGGGTGAGACGCGGCCGCTTGAGGCCGCGGGGACATGGAGGCATGGCATGACGCGGTATCTGATCTCGTTCGATGACGGCGCGATGAACACGCCCGAGGAGGACATGCCCGACGTCGCCAGGGCCACCCACGAGGTCGTCCATGCGGCGAGGCGAGCCGGTGTATGGGTCTTTGGCGGCGGCGTGGAACGCCAGCGGGCGAGCATCGTGGCCACCGACGGGACGGTCGCCGACGGCCCGTACCCGGAGACCAAGGCCTTCGTCGGTGGGTTGGCGATCGTGGACGTGCCCTCCCGCGAGGACGCGCTCGAGTGGGCCGCCAGGATCGCCGTCGCCTGCCGCTGCGCGCAAGAAGTCCGCGAGATCATGCCCGATGACGATTGACGTTTACGCAGATCGCGTAGAATATCGAAACCATGACCTCGGCGCTTTCGGAGCCGCTCGCGGCAACGGTCATCGTTCTCGATGAAACCGGTCGGGCAACCCTGACCGACATCGCGAGGGTGGTGGGCAGGCCGGTGTCGACCATCCAGCGAGCGGTGCAGGCGCTCGAGGCTGATGGAGTGGTCCGGCGCGAGAGGCCCAGGGGACCGCTGGTGTTTCGACCGGGAGCACCACGCGCCGCACTGCGGGACGTCGCGGATTGGTCACTCGGTCACAGCCGAGCCGCTGCGCTGACACGGGCCGCGCGGACCCTCGCTGACCAGCAGCCGGCCGTACCACCCACGATTCGGGATCCGGCGATCCGGGCCGCTTGGCCGGCGACCATCGAGGCGATCGTGCGCCGGTTCAAGCCGTCGCGCGTGATCCTCTTCGGGTCCCAGGCGAGGGGAGATGCCCGTCGCGACAGCGACGTCGACCTGCTCGTGACCTTCGACCATGTCACCGACCGTCGGGAGCGTGCCATCGAGATCGCGAGCCTGCTCCGGTCGGCCCCGTTCGCGAAGGACATCCTGGTGGCATCCGAACGCGACGCCGCGCGACCGACGGCCGGGACCGCGCTCGCCGATGCGCTCCGCGATGGCCTGGTCGTCTATGGACGATAGGCAGGTCCAGGACGGGCTGGTGTGGCTTGCCTACGCCCTGGGCGACATGGAGGCAGCGCGATCTCAACCCGGCCGGGGAGTGCGGCCACGAATCGTGGCGAACCTCGCCCAGCAGGCGGCCGAGAAGGCCCTCAAGGCGGCCCTCGTCCTCGACGGGACGGATCCACCCAGGGTCCATGACCTCGACGACCTTCGGAACCGGCTCGCGCCGCGCTGGCGGCTCAAGCGACGCTTTCCGGACCTGGCGCGCCTGTCCAGGTACGCGTCCGAGAGTCGCTACCCGGACGACATCGAGCCCGTCACGCCAATCCAGTCGGCCACCGCGGTCCGCCAGGCCGCGGCGATCGTCCGATCCATCCGCGAGGATTTCGACCGGTCGGGGATTCCAACCGCCAGAATCGAGCCGCGGTGACGACCGCGTGGGACGCCTGAGCGCCGCCTCGGCCCCGGCGCCCGAGCAGTGGCTCGGCCGGCTCACCGACACATTCGGCGATCGGATCCTGCCGATCGACACGGCTATCGCCGATCGGTGGGGCCGGTTGAGCGTCCCGGACCCGATCCCGACGGTCGACGGCCTCCTGGCCGCGACGGCCCTGGTCCACGATCTCACGCTCGTCGCCCGGAACACTCTACGACGGCTCGACCAGGACACCACCCTCCACCACGCGGATGACGAACAACTGCCCGTTGCAGTCGCCGTTCGGATCGCAGGTAACTGAGCCCGTCACTCCCGGGTAGTCGGCGGTTGCCGCGATGGCATCTCGCAGGGCGGTTCGGGGAATGGTCAGCTTCTGGCTGTTGCCCTGCTGGAAGGACTCGATGGCGTCCATCAACCGGTTCGCGGCATCGAACGCGTATGCGTGGTACGGGAAGGTCGGTTCGCCGAACGAGTCGTTGAACGGCGCGCCCAGGGTGCTGAGGTACGGCTCCTCCTCGAGGAAGCCGAAATCGGGCAGGCTGAGCACCAGACCTTCGGCATCGGTCGGCTCGACGAGCTGGGCGACCACGTCCTGGGCTACCTCCGTGGACGCCAGCATCGTCGTCTCAAGCCCGGGCGTATCCCTCGCCTGCGTGACGAACGCGGCGCTCTGGAAGGTGATGAACACGATCACGTCCGGCGCATCGGACGCGATCGCCGCGAGCTCGGACGAGAAGTCGTCCTGGCTGCTGCCGACGACGAACTCGTTCGCCAGGGTCCCACCCGCAGCGACGAACTCATCGGCGAAGCGCTGGCCGGTGGCCAGGAGGCTTGGATGGTCGCCGACGACGGTCGCGGCCGTTGACGCGCCGTCGCCGATGAGGAAGCTCGCGAGCTCGTCGCTCGCGTATTGGTCGTTGTAGGCGAACCGGAAGAAGAACGGGTCGCGCAGAGCGGGATCGGTCAACTGGGCATTGGTGCTCGAGGGCGTGATGGTGGTGATCCCCGCGCCACCCAGGATGGGTGCGACCGGGATGGAGGCGCCTGAGCAGGTGGCGCCGAGCACGGCCACCAGGAGTCCGTCCGCCGCGACGGCCTCTGCGGTCGTCGTGGCGAGTCCGGCATTGCATCCGTCGCCCAGGTGGACCAGCTGAATGGCATGCCCGGCGAGATTGCCGCGGGTCTCCATGGCGAGCTCCACCGCCTGGGCGGATTCTCTGCCCAGCGCGCCGAGCTCGCCGGTCACCAGGAGCGTTCCCAGCCGAACCGCCTCGCCCGGCCCGAGAACGATGCACCCCGCAGGATCCGTGCACGACGAGGCGGGCTTGGCCGTTGCGATGGACGCCTGCCACGTGACCACCATGGCACACGCGAGCGTGATGATCAGGAGCCTTCTGACGGACACGGCACCCTCCCCCTCGCGTGGCCACCACGCAAGTGCTGGACGGGCCGGTCTCGCCATTGGCTCGGACACAACCTAGGCGGCGACCTGGGAGAAGGGTGGTGCCGTCAGCGCCTCCCGACCAGACGGGGATTGTACGCGCAGGCCTGCCGGGATTCGGGGCTACCGTTGCCGCGGCGCACCACCAACGTCGTCGTCGAGATCAGAGGACCGGTGTCGGAGTGCGGCCTCCCAACGCCGCGGGAGGGCGAGGCTCCGGAGATCCTCGGTTCGCCAGCTTTCCAGCGGATCGGGGCGCTCGTCGTGGGCGGTTACGGCAGGAGCGAATCGATCAAACGGCTGGCCACGAACACGACGATCGGCAGCAGGAGAGCCGACACGAAGCCCCGGAACAGCTGCGGCGGCCACGGCCAGGTGGGCACACGGCTGACGCGGTGTCGGAGCGTCATGAGTCCCGTGAGCGTGTCGTTGAGCGCGGGCGTCGAGGCGAAGTCGCCCGCGTCGATGCGCCCGTACAGCTCCGCCGCGACGCGGGACACTCGCCGCTCGACGTCGAGCGAGAGCTCATCCTTGGCCCCGGCCAGTCGAGTGTGAATGCCCCACAAGGGGGCGACGAAGGCGGCGATACTGAACAGCATCGCCGTGGCGAGGAACGCCAGCGAGGGCAGGTTCCCGGCCTGGAACGCCGCGTTCACCGTGACCGAGTAATACGTGGCGGCGGCGTAGGCAAGGCCGGGGAGAACCGTCAACCGCGAGAAGGCGTAGATCGGTGCCCGGTCGAACGGGTCGATCGCCGACGCTTCGCGATGGATCCGGGCGACGAGCCCGAGCCAGCGAAGCGTGATGACCAGCGCGGGAGGCAGCATCCCGTAGCCCAGGACGAACGCCGGCGCGTAGGCGAGGAAGACCGCGGCCCTGCCCTCCGGCTCGCCGAGCACCGAGGCTGGTGACGCAGCCAGGGCCAGGAGCCCGCCGCTGACGCCGACCAGAAGCGCGGCCCACTCGATCTTCGCGGGTCCGTGGGTGAACCGGTCCGCCCACTGCGATCGCACGGCCTCGGGCCAGCCGGTTGCCGGCCAGAAGGACACCAGCGCTCGCTGGCCGGCGCGGTTGCTGATCGCCAGCGCGGCCAACGCGAATGGCCCGTAGACCGCCAGCACGATGGCCGCCCTGTCCAGCGACCCCAGGGCCAGCCGGCCGCTCGCCCACAGGACGGCGTGCGCCCAGGCCACCTGGAAGACCAGCAGGCCCCCGATCAGGAGCCAGGCGCGGACCGGCATGGCCAGCTGCCACTGCAGCACGCGGCTCAGCGGCCCGGAGCGCTCGTCCGGGCCGGAACGCCTGAGCTCGGGAGCAACGGCTTCGGGCAGCGTTTCCGCCATGCAATGAGTCTACGGCGCCTCCACCGCGGTTGGCGGTTGCCCGCGTTCGGCGATCTACCTGTCGTCGACTCGCTGCTCAGCGCCGACCCTGTGCTCCGCCGGCCGGCCGGCAGGCGCTCCAGGTCATTGCCCTGGTCCCGCCGGTCCGGGGACCGAGTACCGTTGCAGGAATGGGCAGCGACAACGGCGGCCGGATCGATCGGGTCGACGTCTTCGGCTACGACCTGACCTACCGTCATGGCGACTACGTGATGTCGTCGGGCCGGGTCGTCAACCGGCTCGCGAGCACGGTCGTGCGCGTCACGACCCGCGATGGGACGACCGGGTTCGGCGAGGTCTGTCCGCTAGGGACGACCTACCTGCCGGCCCACGCCGAGGGCGCCCGCGCGGCGCTGCGTGAGCTGGCGCCGGCCGTCGTCGGCGGGGATGTGACGAATCTCGCGGACGTCCATCGCCGGATGGACGTCGCGCTCACGGGCCACGATTACGCCAGGAGTGCCATCGACGTCGCCTGCTGGGACGCCTTCGGCCGGATCGTCGGCCAACCGGTCTTCGCGCTGCTCGGGGGCGCGCTCCAGGCCGAGCTCCCGCTGTACGTTGCAATCCCGCTCGGCTCGCCAGAGTCGATGGCCGCGTTCGCCCGCCGTGAGCGGGCGAATGGGATCCGTCGCTTCCAGCTCAAGCTCGGTGCCGCGCCGGGGGACGACGCGGAGCGGGTCGCGGCGGTCGTCGCCGAGACCGGCCCGGGCGACGAGATCACCGGCGACGCGAACGGCGCCTGGCGCCGCCAGGACGCGATCCTCTTCGCCAACCTCGTCCGCGACGTCCCGCGCTTCCGGATCGAGCAGCCGTGCCCGACCCTCGAGGAGTGCCTGGCGGTGCGGCGCCTGACGTCGCTGCCGATGGTCCTCGACGAGGTCATCACCGACCTCGGAACCCTCATCCACGCGGCCGGCCTCGGGGCCATGGACCAGGTCAACCTCAAGGTCAGCCGCGTTGGCGGCCTCCTGCCGGCGCGCCTGATCCGCGACACCGCGGTCGAGCTCGGGATCCGGCTGATGATCGAGGACTCGTGGGGCGGCGACATCGTCAGCGCCACGACCGCCCACCTTGCCGCCGGCACGCCGCCCGATGCCCTCTTCGCCGTCTCGTTCATGAACGACTGGACCAACGAGCACGTCGCCGGTCACCAGCCACGCTCGCGCGGCGGGGTCGGGGAGGTGCCCACCGGGCCGGGACTCGGCATCGACGTCGACGTCCCGATGCTCGGCGAGCCGACCTGGACCAGCGCCGCCAGGTGAAGCTGGTACCGCGCCCTCGATCCCAGGTGATGCCCGCGTAGCCGAGTTCAGCCCGGAGGCTGCCGTGCGCGAGCCGTCGAGGTCGACGCGGTCGCCGACCCGGCACGGGTGCGTCGGGTCGCGGCGTCGAAGATTGCACCGGTCGTGCATACGCGATGCTCTATGTGGTATCGGTCGAGACTCGACCGCTCACCGCACGAGGAGGGACGGGTGCAGCGATCGCTCGTGGAACGGGCCCGGCGTGGCGACAGCGAGGCATTCAATGCCCTCGCCCGCACCGTCGGCGACCGTTGCATGGAGATCGCCTGTCGGATCCTTCGGGACGTCGACCTGGCGGAGGACGCTGTCCAGGCCGCGCTGATCACGGCCTGGCGCGAGCTCCGAGCGCTGCTCCCAGGTGGCGTTGGCGAGCCAGTCGAACCACTCGATGGGCACGATGATCTCGCGCCCATCGGCGATACCTGCTCCCTCGGCCGCAGTTCGCGAGGTCGGTACCGGAGAACCGATCAGGTCGACTTGACACCACGCATAGGGCGCACGGCTGGCATGATCAGGCCGCCCGATGAGGACCGTCGTTCGTGCCGTCGCGTTGAGCCTCGTCGTCTTCGCCTGCTCGCCGACGAGCCCGTCGCCGTCTGGGTCGCCCGGGACATCGACGCCGACCTCGCCCGCCGCGCCGACCTCGACGCCGGGTGCGGCCGGTCCGCTGCCGATCCTCGTCGACACCGACCTCGCCGGGGACGACCTCCTCGCTCTCATGGCCCTGCTCCGGGAGCCGGCGGTCGACGTCCGGGCGATCGCGGTGGATGGCAACGGCGAGGTCCACTGCGCGGATGGCGTGGCGAACGTCCGGAAGCTGCTCCGGGCGTTCGGCATCGAGGGCATCCCGGTCGGCTGCGGCCGCGACGCGCCGGGCGAGCACGGACGGCTCTTCCCCGACGAGTGGCGCGCCGGCGCCGACGCGTTCTACGGCGTCGCGCTGCCCGCGGCGGATCCCGAGCCGGCCACGGGCGCGGTGACCCTCATCGCCGAGACCGCAGCCGCGTCACCGGAGCCGCTCACGATCGTGGCCCTCGGGCCGTGGTCGAACATCGCGGACGCCTTCACGGCGCACCCGGACCTGCCGGGCCAGCTCGCCGGCATCCACGCCATGGCCGGCGCGATCGACGTGCCCGGCAACGTGGCCATCGACGAGGTGACGTTCGAGCATGGCGTCGAGTGGAACGTGGCCGTCGATCCCGATGCGTTCGCGGCGGTGCTCGATACGGAGGTCCCGGTCACGCTCGTGCCGCTCGACGCCACGAACGACGTCCCGGTCCCGCCGGACTTCGCCGCGATCCTCGAGGCGGACCATGCCGCGGCGGGCGCCGACATCGCCTTCGAGATGTACGCCCGCTCGCCGGCGCTGACCTTCGGGACCTCGTTCTGGGACACCCTCGCGGCCCTCGCCCTCGTTGACCCCGAACTCGTGACGTGGGAGGACCTGACGGTCAGCGTGGAGCTCGACGGGCCATCCTCGGGTCGGATCCGGCGGACGACCGACGGCCGGCCCATCCGGGCCGCGATGTCCGCGAACACCGATGCCTTCATGGCGGCACTCCTCGCCGCGCTCCGGCGCGGCGAGCCCAGGCCGGAGTCGTTCGAGCTCACCGGTACCCTCAACGTGATCTGGGACGGCACCACCTGCGACCTCGAGGCGAGCACAGGGCTGACCGCGGGTTCCGTCCGCCTTCAGGTTGCCAACAGATCGGACGAGCCGCTCGCGGTGCTCCTGGCCGGCGTCGAGACGCCCCGAACGTGGGCCGACGTGGTGGCGTTCATCGAGGGCATCGACTTCTCCGACCCGAACCTCGCGCCGCCCGACTGGATCACCCAGATCAACGGCTCGCCGTCCGCGGATCCCGGCGGCGAGGCCGCCGCCATCGCCGCCGTCCCGGCCGCCGAGGTGGGTGCCGTCTGTGCCACCGGGGAGTGGCCGGCCCTCGATCTCGCCCCGAGCGCCTCGATCGAGATCCCCGACGCCGCGCGATAGCGAAGCGCGCCTCCTGATCAGGCGCGGATGACGGCCAGGCCCGAGAGCTCGACGTGGTCGTCGTCCTGGGTCACCACGGCCACGCCGAGGGCAATGGCGGTCGCCGCGATCCAGGAGTCGCTGACTGGCATCCGCAATCCGCGATCGCGAAGCTCGACACGCAGCCGCGCCCAGGCGGCTGGCCGCGAGCGGGCAAGGCAACGGGGCTGCACCGACTGCGACTACCGCGACGCAGCGGACCAAACTGTCGATGTCGGTGGTCGCGAGGATCCCGGTGCGAGTCGGGACACCGGCGTCGTGGATCCTACCGCCCGGGAGCATCCTCACGCCCGCCGATCGCTCAGGCGCTCCCCGCCGTGTCCGTGGGTCCCATCAAGTCGACCAGCGCCAGCGTCGTCGTCCAGCTTCGGATCGTCATCGACTTGTACGCCGGGCTGCTCATCGCCTTGTTGAGACGGCTCTTCGTCCGCTGCGAACTGAGACGCTGCGAGTAGATCACGCCGTCACCCGGCCAGACAGTGTCGACGCCCGGCCGAGGGTCGAAGACCGCCATCGCCGCAGCCGCGTCGATGCCCATCAGGAAGATCGCATCGCTGTGGTAGACGTCGGGCTGCTCGCCGAATCCCTGGGGCTTCTCGTCGACGACCGCCCGAAGCCGGTCCCGGGACAGGACCAGGACCGCGACGAGCTCGCTGTCGAGCCGGAACGCCCTGGGCAGGGCCGCTTCGATCTGGTGCTTGATCTCGGACGGCGGGCGGTTGGAGTTCAGGATGACGTTGCCGCTCGCGATGTACGTCGCCACGTCCGAATAGCCCAGCTCCTGGAGGAGGTCCCGCAGGCGCGCCATCGGCACCGTGTTCTTTCCGCCAACGTTGATGCCGCGCAGGAGAGCGAGATACCTGGTCATCGAGGATCAGGAGCAGCCTACGGCTTGGCGGCCGACGCGAGGAGCTGGGCGACGCGCTGGTGGGAGATGCCGATCATCCGGCCGATATCCCGCTGTGGGTAACCGCGCTCGTGCAGGTCCATCACGGCGTCCCGGGTCCTGGTCCCGGTCTCCCGCTGAAGGGCGACGACCGCCTCGCGGGCGGCGGAGATGTCGTCGATGACCGCCTTGGTCGGCGGGTCGTGGCTCTCGACCACCCTGACATCGAAGGACTCGGGCGGAACTTCGAGCCTCAGCGAGATCGCATCGCGGGCCGACGACTCGACTCGATCAAGTCGTCGGGCCTGACTGAAGACGCCATCGACCTCCGGCACGCTGATCGCCCACCAGCGGCCGTCCCGCTCGGCGATCGCCGTGTATGTCCGTCTCACCGTCGCCACCATCGCTCTCCGAATTGAGGCTCGAGGCTCCTAAGGATCCTGCCGGACGTCCGCTCGCCGATCTCCCGATGTCGGGGGATCGCGACCTGCTGGCGGTCGAGCTGCCAAATCTCGTGGTCGCCGCCCTCGCGAACAAACGCCTACCTGATGCCGCGTTCCTGTGCGGCCACGGCGATGAGTCGGAGCAGATCGATCCGCCTCATGCCGCACGGTAGGCTAGGGGAGCGGGCACGTCAAGGCTAACGCCCTAGACAGACCAGACGAGGTGGCGCTCATCCGCCGATGGTGACCACCGACACTTCGCTGCTGCTTATCTGTGCGA
Organism: Chloroflexota bacterium; assembly: GCA_040752335.1. Lineage (GTDB taxonomy): Bacteria > Chloroflexota > Limnocylindria > Limnocylindrales > CSP1-4 > UBA5189. The sequence goes on along the minus strand of JBFMEV010000010.1, from coordinate 73,257 downwards.
GCGAAAACCGGTGCGCAACGGGCGAGGTTATGCCGCTACTTCGGCGGGAAGGGTTCGCGAGAACTCGAGGCAACCGGTCGATGTCGGAGGTCGTGCAAGTCCGAGAGGGTCCGACCGGCTAGGCGCTTCGCCAGGACCGGTATCGCGGCGGCCAACGCGATGCGGTCTCGCGCTCGCCGAGCAGCGCGTGCTCGATGAGGAGCTCGTAGAGCGGATAGGCCTCCGACACCGTGAAGAACCAGTCGGCGGCCGCGGCGGCGCGCAGAGCAGGATCGGTCACCAGGCGTGCCTGGCCCCGGACCATGAACTCGTGCGGATGCTCCGCGTCCTGGTGCGCGTGCAGGGCGTAATGCTGGTTCGACTCGAGGTCGCGCGCCTTGGCCGAGTGGGCCTGGACGAACACCAGCAGGCGCCCGTCGCGGACCCCGACGTTCAGCGGATGAATCCGCGGCGTCCCGTTGGCCGCCACCGTGGCGAGGAACGCCTCTCCGTCGCCGCGCTGGTAGAGCAGGTCCCGGCCCCTGGCGGCCAGGTCGGGCTCGGCCCGTGCAAACGCTTCCCAGCTTTCCACGGCCCAATGCTAGCGGCCCAAAAAGGCGCTGACGATCCGCCCGGCCGGCTTCAACGCGTCAAACGTGCGGGAGCCCGCGGAGCCGGGGCACGGACACCCGTGAATGCGCCTCAGATGTCCTCAGGCAGCCCGAACAGCCGTGGGACAGAGATCCCGTCGTCGAGGGTTTCCCACCAGATTCCTTCGCCCCCGCCGATGATCCTGAAGTCCCGCCGCTCGACGTCCTTGGCCTCGGCAAGCCAGTCGAACCACCCGGTCGGGACGGCGATCTCCCGCCCGTCCTCCACCTTTACCCGAAGCGTTTCACCATCCAGGGCGACCGAGATCGCCAGCGGGTGTCTGAGCCGTCTACTCGGCGCCGAAGAAGTCATTCCACCGTCTCAGCAGCAGGTCCCGATGCGCCATCACGATCCGTTCGATACGGGCCAGCTCCCGTTGAGTGTAGCCGCGGGACCAACGGCGCCTGACCGGCACCAGCCGTAGTTCCGGACCTCGATGAGGCCCACGTAGGCCCTGGCGTCGACGACGAAGACGCTCGCCGGCGCGACGATGATGTGGTCGATGTTGCCGCGCGTGCCGGGAACCCGGCGGTCGTGGTTTCCCCGACTCTCGATGTGGCGCTCGGATCAGCCCACCGGGGACCGAGGCTCGTGTGTCCGGACGTCCTCGCGCATCGTCTCAAGCGACCGTCGATCCCGCGGCGGGCGTCGCGCGCCGCCGTTGCCGGCGCGCTTGTCGGTGTCGCAGAGGCCGCAACCCTTGTGGCGCTGGCCCTTGTGTGACTTGTCCTTCATCGCCGTCGAAGTCTACTGACAGGAACGTTGCTGAGCTGCATAAGGGCGATCACGGCATCGCAGCGAGGCATTGCGTGGCGAGCGGCGCACGTGGCGCCGGGGAATCGGCGTACGGTGGGCCCGTGAGCGACACTCCCGCCGATCTCGTCATCACCGGATGCACCGCGCTCGTCCACGACGACGAGGAGGGCATCGGGTTCCGGGAGAACGCGACGATCGTTGTCCGCGACGGCGTCATCGAGTCGGTGACGGCCGGCCCGGTGGAGGGCAGGGGAGGGGAGCGGATCGATGCCCGCGGGCAGGTGGCGATGCCCGGGCTCATCAACTGCCACACCCACGCTCCGATGGTCACGCTCCGCGGCGTCGCCGAGGACGTCCAGACCGACGAGTGGTTCAACGACTACGTCTGGCCGATCGAGTCGAACCTCACCGCGAAGGACGTGGAGCTCGGCGCGCGGCTGGCCTGCGCGGAGATGCTCCGCGGTGGCGTCACGACCTTCGCCGACCATTACTTCTCGATGGACACGGTCGCCGCGGTCGTGGCGGAGACCGGGATCCGGGCGCACCTCGGCGAGGCCTTCTTCTCGTCCCAGGGTCCGGAGGGCCGGGAGAAGTCGCTCGTCTTCGCCCTCGAGTACCGCGGCGCCGCAAACGGACGGATCACGACCGCCCTCGCCCCGCACGCGCCCTACACCGTCGAGGACGCCGACCTCGAGGCCACCGCCGGGCTCGCCCGCGAGCACGGCCTGCCGATCCACATCCACGCCTCGGAGAACCGCGACCAGGCGGACGTGAGCCTCGAACGCCGGGGCATCACCCCGGTCGAGGTCCTGGCCCGGACCGGGATCCTCGACACGGACGTCCTCATCGCCCACGGCACGGGCATCCTCGAGCGCGACCTGCCCGTCCTGGCCGCCGCCGCCGGCCACGTCGCCGTCGCGACCGCGCCGCGCGGCTACCTGAAGTTCGGCTGGCCCACGACGACGCCGGTGCGGGCCCTCCGGGAGATCGGCATCGACGTCGGCCTGGCGACGGACGGCGCCGCCTCGAACGGCAACCTCGACGTCTGGGAGTCGATGTCCCTGACCGCGCTCATCCAGAAGTCGACCACTGGCGACCCCCGCTGGCTGACTTCGCGCCAGGCGCTCCACCACGCGACGCTCCAGAGCGCCCGCGCCGTCGGGCTGGGCGACACGATCGGCAGCCTCGCACCCGGCCGGCGGGCCGACATCATCCTGGTCGACCTCTCAGGGCCGCATACCCAGCCCGTCCACGACCTTGCCGCCACCCTGGTGCACAGCGCCCGCTCCTCGGACGTGCGGACGACGATCGTCGACGGCCGTGTCCTCATGCGCGACCGGGAGCTGCTCACGATCGACGTCCCGGCCGTCGTCAAGAAGATGGGGGACCGGATGCCGGCCCTCCTCGACCGCAGCCACGGCAAGCGCATCCAGGAGTACACGACATGAGTCGCTACCTGATCTCGTTCGACGACGGCTCGATGGACCACATCCCCGAGGAGGACATGCCGGCGGTCGGCGAGGCGTCACGCGCGGTCGTTCGTGACGCCAAGGCGGCCGGCGTCTGGATCTTCGGTGGCGGGCTGCTGCGACAGCAGCGGGCGATCGTCGGCACCGACGGGACCGTCGAAGCCGGACCCGTGCCAGAGACCAAGGCGGTCGTCGGGGGGTTCTCGATCATCGAGGTGGACTGGCGCGAGGAAGCCCTCGAATGGGCGGCTCGAATCGCCCGGTCCTGCCGCTGCGCGCAGGACGTCCGCGAGATCATGTACGACCCCGAGTCCTAGGCGATGCAGGAATGACGGCGAAGGGAGACCCTGCGTCGAAGACCACGACGGTCGAAGGCCAGACGGAGACGACGCCGTGGGCGGTCGCGCTCGAGCGCCTCGAGCACCCGGCGCCCGGGCAGAGGGCGGCAACGACGGCCTGGACCTGCCAACCCATGTTCCACGCCGGCTTCGACTGGTCGCGCCGGTCCATCGTCAGCACCAGTCGGGCCCGAGGAGCCAGCCTCAACTACACCCCCAGTGCCAGCGCCACGGCCTGGACCTCGTCGATCTCCGACGGGTCGCGCAGCAGGCCTCGAACGACGAGGCGAGCGACCTGGTCGGCCAAGGCCTGACCGCCGCCACGACCACCGGAATGCACGGTCAGCGCGCGAACGAGAATGCCGCCGATTGCCTCGCGCACGAGCGCGGTGTTGACCTCGATGAATTCCCCAGTCGCGACGCCCTCGCGGACAATCGCCTCGACGATGTCGTGCAGCTGGTTTCGTTGCCGATCCCAGGCGAGGAACTCCGGTCGACTGATGACCTCCTCGGTGTAGAGCCCGGCGAGGTTGTACGGGGCCTCGGAGAGGTGACGCACGTCATCGAGCAGGTAACGGAACAGGCGCGCTGACGCCGGCGCTGGCAGGGCTGCCACCGCGCGCACATGCGGCAGCGCCCGACCAAGATCCCACTCGAGCATCGCCTCGGCGATCGCCATCTTCGAGCTGAAGTGGTGGAACAGCGACGGCTGGCGAATCCCGACCGCATCGGCGATTTGGCGAGTCGTTGTGGCGTGGAACCCCTGGCGGGCAAAGAGGTCGGCCGCAACGAACAGGATCCGTTCACGCGTGCTGGGCGCGGGCACAGTTCGGTTAGCGGGTGCCACAGCCATCAGACGTCAATGTCCTCGACGTCCTCGTACCACGAAACCCTCGTGCCCAGCCGGGCGCGCAGCCTCCAGCGAGTCGTCTTTGGCGCCGCCTGGATCACGGTCCGGAGCTGCACGATCCGTCCGCTCACGGTCGAACGAACTTCGTCCGGGACTGCCGGGAGGCGGTCGATGGCCGATGCCAGGGCTTCGAGGTTCTGGAGCGCGCCATACCAGAAGCCCCAGTCTGAGCCCAGAACCTCCTGGAGGCGACGCCCCTCGATCGCCTGGTGCCCGTCGGCGATCTCCTGCTCGGCCAGCAGGACGATCAGGTCGATCAGATCGTTCTCCGTGATCCGATGGATCTGGAGTTTGGACAACAGAAGGTCGGCCAGCGGCACGGTCTGCGAGTCAAGCTCGAGCCGCCCGACGAGGTCGATCGTGTGGGCCATCACGAGCTGATCGAGGAAGACGTCGACCTTGAACGCGTGCCGAGCGTGTGTGTAGATCAGGCGCTTGACACCCCACTCGCGGCTGTGGCTGACGGTCGGGTGGAGGACGTATCCGCGACTCGCGAACAGCGGCGCGAGTCGAGGCCCGTCCCGGTCGTAGGCCATGAAGTCAATGTCCCGAGGCGGGCGTCGGCCAAGGTCACTCAACAGGTGCCGGTGGGTCGGGCAGCGGGCGGCGATGGCCAGCGATCCGATCAGCCGCAGGGATAGCCCCCGCTCGTGCGCTGCCCGCTGGAGCTCGAGTGCCTCCAGCCCTACCGGCGGGACCTCCGCGTGCGCTTCGGCGGCGCGCATCACCAACCCTCTTGACAACAGGGCATCCGCGCGGCAACGTTCACGACCGTCAGCCTATCGGCCGATAGGGAGCCGCGCAAGAGGGACCGATCCCAGCCTGATGCGCATCTACTTCTGCTCCGATCTCCACGGCTCAAGGAAGTGCTGGAAGAAGTTCCTGAATGCCGGGAACTTCTACGAGGCGGACTGCATCATCGTCGGCGGCGACATCACCGGCAAGTTCGTCGTACCGCTTGTTGAAGCCCCGAAGGGGAGGCGGCGGGCAACGTTCCTGGGCATTGATCGGGAAGTCGAGGGCGAGGATCTCGCACGGCTCCGGACGTGGATCGAAGACGCCGGCCAATACTGGGTCGAGCTCACACCGGAGGAGGTCGCCTACTACGAATCCGACCAGACGCGCATCGACGCCCTCTTTCGAACCCTGGTTCTGCAGCGGGTTCGGGGCTGGATCGACGAAGCGGACGCGAAGCTGCGCACGTCCGGCGTTCGTGTCATGGTCTCCGGCGCCAACGATGACTTCATCGAGGTCGACGAGGAGATCGCGAGGTCCGCGGTCATCGAGGACCCAAACGGTCGAGTCGTCGAGCTGGGCGACGGCTTCTCGATCATGGGCATGGGCTGGGGGAACCCAACTCCGTGGGCCTGCCCTCGCGACATCAGCGAAGACGAGCTCGCCGCGAAGATCGACGCGGTCGGTGAGGGCCTCGATGACCCCTCCCGGACGGTCTTCAGCCTGCACGTGCCGCCGTTCGGGACCGACCTCGACCTCGCGCCGAAGCTCGATGACTACCTCCGCCCCCGGGTCAATGCCAGTGGCCTGGAAATGATCCCGGTTGGCAGCACGGCGGTGCGCGACGCGATCGTCCGATATCGCCCACTGATCGGGTTGCACGGGCACATCCACGAGTCAAAGGGCATCAGGAAGTTGGAGGGCGTGATCATCGCCAATCCTGGCAGCGAGTACGGGGAAGGGATCCTGGACGGCGTCATCGTCGATCTCGATCGGAGGAAGGGCGTCACGGACGTACGGCTGGTCGCCGGGTAGGTAGGAGGAGGCCCGCATGGCAGGTTCAATCACAACACCGGGTTCGGTTCCTAGCACCAGGGGCGTCTTCACGCGCGCCAGCTCAGGGCTTGTGCGCCAGGTCAGGACGACTGACGTCCTGGCCTTCGGGTTCACCACGATCGCGCTCTCGTACATCGTCTTCACGATCGCGGTCTGGAGCGCCTACCCCGGCGCATCCATGGAACTGGCAACCCTTTTCGCGATCCTGGGAGCGGTCGGGATCGGAGCGAGCTACGCGCTGTTCTCGGCGATGTACCCCAGGTCCGGCGGCGAGTACGTCTTCCTGTCGCGAACCCTGAACCCGCTGGTGGGCTTCGCACTCAGCTTCTCGTTCGCCTTCTGGCAGATGTTCTACTACGGTCTGAACGGGGCCTTCTTCGCCCAGTTCGCGCTGAGCCCGACCCTGGCGGCCATCGCCGTCCAGATGGGCAACCGTAGCCTACTCGACGCGGCCAACTGGTTCGGCAGTGGAGTTGGAACGTTTGCCGCTGGACTGTTCCTCATCGCGCTGATGTCATTCCTGCACTGGCGGGGCGCGGGGACCTACTTCCGGTGGCAGCGCTGGGCCGCGGTCATCTCGATCGCGTCCATCCTCCTCACCGCCGCGGTCCTGGTCCTGACGATGGTCGGGGTCTTCCACTTCCAGTCGAACTTCAACGCCCTAGCTGGATCGGGCGCTTACGACCAGGTCCTGGCCGACGGTGAAGCGGCCGGCGTGCTGCCGGCACCCGCGTTCGACCTGACGCAGACGATGTTCTTCATCCTGTGGCCGGCCTTCTCGATCTGGTTCGCGATCACCGCGACATCGTTCTCAGGCGAGGTCAAGAACGTCCAGCGCGGTCTGCTCGTGGGCATCGTCGGCTCGCAGATCCTCACCGGCCTGGTCTTCATCGTGATGATGTTCCTGTACCGGAACGCGTTCGGGAACGACTTCCTGCTGACGGCTGGCGCCACCGGCGTCCCGCTCGACGCACCACCGTTCGTGCCGTTCTTCACGGCCATCGCCGGCGGCAACGTCATCCTGTCCGTCCTGATGAGCGCGTGGGTCATCCTGATCGCACTCTTCGTCGGCGGCACGGTGGTGCCGTACGCGACGCGGGCGCTGCTCGCCTGGGGCATCGACGGCGTCGCGCCGTCGGCCCTCGCGGAGGTCAACGATCGCTACCACTCACCGCACTGGGCGATCGCGGTCACGACCATTGTGGGGATCGTCGTCCTCGCCCTCTACTGCTTCACCGACCTGCTCGGCATCGTGTCGGGCTTCTTCGCGTTCGCCATCAGCTTTGCCGTCGTGTGCCTCTGGGCGACGCTGTTCCCATATGTCCGCCGAGAGCAGTTCGAGAACTCGCCGATCGCCATGCGGATCGCGGGCATTCCGGTGCTCTCACTGGTCGGGCTCCTTGGGACAGTCGCCAGCCTGTTCGGGGCGTGGCGGCTCTGGGAGGATCAGCTGTTCACGATCGACCGCGGCTTCGCCATCGGCGGAGCCTTCGTCGTGATCATCATCGGCGCCGTGTGGTACGTGGTGGCAACCGCGTATCGACGGAGCCAGGGCGTTGATCTCGCAGCGCGATACCGGGAGATCCCGATCGAGTAGTGACCCTACAGTGGGGCCGGCCGCCCCGCCGGCGGCCCCCCCACCAGGAGCTCCGCATGCCAGCAACAGCCGGCGGACCCGCCACCGTATCCCTGCTCGAGCGCTACCGCCTGATGACGCGGATGCGGGCGTTCGAGGCCGTGTGCGCCGAGGGAGTGACCACTGGCGAGTTGCGCGGCGAGCTCCATCTCGCGACGGGCCAGGAGGGGATCGCGGCCGGAATGGTCGGCACGCTCCTTCCGGGGGACTGGGTGGTCAGCACGCACCGCTCGCACCTGCATGCGATCGCGAAGGGCGTGCCATTGCTGCCGTTGCTGGCCGAGATCTACGAGAAGGGCATCGGCCTGTCGGGCGGGAAGGGGGGCCATCTCCACCTGTTCGACCCGGCGCATCGCTTCTCGTCGACGGGCATCGTCGGCTCGTCGCTGCCGGTCGCGTTGGGTCACGCCTATGCCACCCGGCTCGACGGCACGGATGACGTCGCAGTCGCCGTCACCGGCGACGGTGGCGTCAACACCGGCCAGTTCCACGAGACCCTCAACATGGCCGCGATCTGGCAGCTGCCGCTCGTCGTCCTGGTCGAGAACAACGACTACGCGATCTCGGTACCGGCGGCCGAGGCGGTCGCCAGGCCGGGCATCGCGGCGCGCGCAGCCGCGTATGGCGCCTGGGGCAGGCGCGTCACCGGGACCGACGTCGAGGCCTTCGCGCTTGCCTTCGCCGAGGCCGTGGAGCACGCCCGGGCGGGCCAGGGGCCCGCACTGCTCGAAGCCTCATGCCACCGATTCCGGGGTCACTACGAGGGCGATCCAGATCACTATCGGTCGGCTGCTCTGCGGGAACGTGCCATCGAGGAGGGCGATCCGATCGCCATCGCCCGCGCGCGGCTGATGACCGATGACCGGACCTCCGCGTCTGAGCTCGATGAGATCGCCGACGCTGCGACGGTCGAGATGGCGCGGCTGCTGGCCGAGGTGCGCGCGGCCCCGGGACCGAATGCGGAGGCGGCTCTCACCGATGTCTTCGCGAGGACGCCGTGAACGTGATCGCGCGCAACGTCAGCGACCTCATCGCCCACACGCTCGAGCTCGAGATGGCACGCGATCCGCGGACCCTGCTCATCGGCGAAGACGTCGGCTACTCCGGCGGAACGTTCGGCGCCAGCCGGCGGCTCTTCCGCAGCTTCGGCGAGTGGCGGGTCCGCGACACGCCGATCAGCGAGATGGGCTTCACCGGCATGGCCGTGGGCCTGGCGATGAGTGGCTATCGTCCGATCGTGGAGATCATGTTCGTCGACTTTGTCGGCGTCTGTCTCGAGCAGATCTATAACGGCATCGCCAAGAATCGGTACATGTCCGGCGGTAGCGTCGCGATGCCGATCACGATCCGAACGGCCGGTGGCTGTATCGGGGTGGCGGCCCAGCACTCGCAGGTCCTGTGGGGGACGCTCGCCCACCTTCCCGGGTTGAAGGTCGTCGCGCCGTCCAACCCGTACGACTACAAGGGCCTGCTCGCGTCGGCCATTGAGGACGACGACCCGGTCGTCGTGATCGAGCACAAGGACGCGTACCTCCGCAAGCTGCCCGAGTTCGCCCTCGGTACGGATGTTCCCGGCGAGCGCTTCACGGTCCCCATCGGCCAGGCGAGCATCGTCCGCGGCGGCAGCGACCTTACGATTGCCACGCTTTCAACGATGGTTGAGCGCAGCCTCGCCGCAGCCGAGCTGGCCGCCGGCGGGGGGCTGTCGGTCGAGGTGATCGACCTGCGCTCGGTCGTGCCGCTTGATCACGCGACCGTCGTCGAGTCGGTCGCCCGAACCGGTCGACTGCTCGTCGTGGACGAGGACTACCACAGCTTCGGGTTGTCGGCCGAGTTGATCGCTCGGACCGTCGAGGCCCTCGGGCCCGCCGGTGTCAAAGCCGTTGCCCGGCTCGCCGAGCCGGATGTGCCGATTCCCGCCGCCAAGGAGCTCGAGGACGTGGTCATTCCCTCGGTGTCTGCGATCGCCGATCACGCTCGGCGCCTGGTGGCTGCCTGATGGAACCGCGCGGACCGGTCGATCCCCGCGCCGTCCCGCGGTACGCGGGGCCGTCGACGTTCGCCCGCCTCCCGCGCCGTGACGAGGTCGACGAGGCCGACATCGCGATCATCGGCGTGCCGTTCGACTCCGGCGTGACGTATCGCCCCGGGGCGAGATTCGGGCCACTCGCCGTTCGCGCTGCGTCGCGCCTCCTGCGTGGGTATCACGCGCCGCTGGACGTGGAGACGTTCCGCGTGGCCCAGGTCGTGGATGCCGGGGATCTCGCGGTCACACCGTTCGACATCAACGCCGCCGTCTCGCAGATCGAGGCGGCCGCGCGCCAGGCGCTCGACGACGTGCGCCACTTCATCGCCATCGGCGGCGACCACACGATCGCGCTGCCGCTGCTGCGCGCCGTCGCCGCGAAGTGGGGCCCCGTCGCCGTCGTCCACTTCGACGCCCACCTGGACACCTGGGACACGTACTTCGGCGCCGAGGTGACCCACGGAACACCGTTTCGGCGCGCCTCGGAGGAGGGCCTCATCTCGCTCGGTCACTCGATCCACATCGGCATCCGAGGACCACTGTTCTCACCCGATGACTTGACCGACGACGTTCGACTCGGCTTCGAGGTCGTTCCGGCCATGGAGCTCGAGTCCGGGAGCATCGCCGACGTCGTCCACCGGATCCGCGAGCGGATCGGGGACCGCCCAACCTATGTCTCCATCGACATCGATGTTCTGGACCCGGCAGCGGCTCCGGGGACCGGCACCCCCGAGGCGGGCGGCCTGACCAGCCGCGAGCTCCTCGGGATCGTGCGCGGCCTGTCCGATGTGCGGATCGTTTCGGCGGACGTCGTGGAGGTCGCCCCGGCATACGACCACGCCGAGATCACTGCGACGGCCGCCAGTCACGTCATCTACGAGCTCGTCGCGATCCTGGCGCGGCGGGTCAACCAAGAACGTGCCCGTGGCTGATCCGCCGACCGCGCTGCGCCTCGATGGCAAGGTCGCGATCGTAACGGGCGGCAGCTCCGGCATCGGTGCCGCGACCTGCCGGCTGTTCGCAGCGGCCGGCGCCAGCGTCGTCGTGGTCGCCCGGCGCGACGCGGAAGGCGAGACTGTCGCTGCGTCAATCCGCAGCACGGGTGGCAAGGCCCGATTCAGGCAGACCGACGTCTCCGTCGCGAGCGACGTCGAGGCGCTGGTTGCGACCACGGAGCGCGACCTAGGCAGCATCCACCTCCTGGTCTCGGTCGCCGGAGTCCTCCTCACCGGCCGCGCGGAGGACACCTCGCTGGAGCAGTGGCGCCGTGTCCTGGACACGAACCTCGCCGGGCCGTTCCATCTCGCCAAGTACGGCGTCCCGGCGCTTCGCCGTGCCGGCGGCGGCGCGATCGTCCTGGTGGCCTCGGAGTTGGGGCTCGTGGGTGCCCGCGAGTCGGTCGCCTACTGCGCCGCCAAGGGCGGGCTCGTCAACATGGCCCGGGCTCTCGCCGTCGACCATGCACCGGAGGGCATCCGGGTCAATGCCCTGTGCCCTGGCCCGATCGATACGCCGATGCTTCGCACGTTCTTCGAGGAGGCACGCGACCCTGCCTCACTCGAGCGCGCCCAGCTCAGCCCGGTGCCACTGGGTCGCTGGGGAACCGCGGATGAGATCGCTCGGGCAGCGCTCTTCCTGGCCTCCGAGGCGAGTGCCTTCATGACCGGTTCGGTGGTCGTCTCCGACGGCGGCGCCACGGCTTGGTACGGGCTCTAGCGATGTCGCGCGACCCTCGGGTCATGGCGGACCAAACCTGGCAGGAGTTCCGAGATCGGGTCAGGCACTCGATCATCCTCATCCCTGTCGGCGCCCTCGAGCAGCATGGCCCGCAGCTGCCCCTCGACACGGATACGGTCGTCCCGCAGGCCCTGTGCCTGGAGCTGGCGACGCGCGTGCCGGGCATCGTCGCGCCGGCCATCGCCTACGGCTACAAGTCCCAGCCCTCGACCGGCGGCGGCGAGACCTTTCCGGGCACTACCTCGCTGGACGGCACAACGCTGACCGCCCTGGTCCGCGACATTGTCCGCAGCCTAGTCGCGAAGGGCGCGCGCTCGATCGCGCTGGTAAACGGCAACTACGAGAACACCTACTTCGCGATCGAGGGCATCGACCTCGCCCTCCGGGACCTCGGCCAATCGGCCGGCGTCAAGGTCCTTCACATCAACTGGTGGGAGCAACTCACGACGGCCGATCTCGATGCGGTCTTCGGAGGTCAGTTCCCGGGCTGGGAGGCCGAGCACGCGGGCGTGGTCGAGACATCGCTGATGCTCCATGTCGCTCCCGACCGTGTTCTCCTGGACCGCATCCCGGAACCCGCGCAGATGCATCTGCCGACCTACACGATCGCGCCCGAGCCGCCGGGTCTGGTGCCGGCAAGCGGCGTCCTCGCAAGCGCCCGCGGGGCCTCGGCGAATATCGGCCGGAGTCTGGTGACCAAGCTGGCGAGCGCGTGCGAGACGATCCTGCGGCGCGAGTTTGTCGACGCCTGACAAAGGCATGCTCCGACGCCGTTCTTCCAATTCGAGATCACCCCCGCTGCGATGACGGGGAACGTCGCGTGGGCCCGCGCTCACAACCGTGCTCGCGAACGACATCTCGGTGACATCCCGAAGCCGCGATCCGGGCCAGGTGCTCGTCGCGGCGCCGGACCCGGCTCGTGACGCCCTGCGCGATCGCCTCGCGCGCGACCTCCTGCATCGACCGTCGCTCGCGGCGAGCGGTCTCGCGGAGGGCCTCGGCCTCCTCGGGCGTCAGGCGCAGGGTCATCGGACGGCCGGATGACACCAGGCGGTATCACGCCGATCTCGTCACAGTCCGTATGACGGACTGTGGTGCACTCGGGCCCTTGCCGGTCTACGCGGCGCCACGCGAGCCGCCATGGCGCAGCACGATGGCGGCATCAAGCGGCGGCCATGCCCGTCAGCCCGGGATCAGGGCGCGGACGACTCGCGTTCCATCTGGGCCACCCGCGTACCCGAGATGCCGAGGATCTCGCCCACGTCGCGCGTGGAGAGGCCGGCACGGCGAAGGACGGCCGCCGCCCGGCGCGTCTCGGTGACGACTTGTGCCCGCAGGGTCTCGGATTCGCCGCGCATCCGCACGAGGTCGCCGACCTCCGCGGAGCCAGCCGGAAGCGCGATGTCGTCTTCGATCTCGACGCCCGCGGCGACAAGATCGGATATCTCCAGGAAGACGGCCAAGGCGCTCCGCGCATGCGCCTTTGCCGACGCCAGGGTCCGACCGAAGGTCGCGATGTCCGGCTCTCGGAACTGGACGATCCAGGCGCGCCCGTCGAACCTGTAGTTGGCTCGGTATCGTCGGTGCTCAGTCATGACGGCCCGATCCCGACAACCACCGCTGGCCCAGGGACGGCTCGCCCTGTCGCTCGATGCTGCGGATGGTTCCAGTCGGGATGTCTCGAGCGTGGATGGGCACGATCACGGACCTCCCGTCATGCAGCCGCCACTTCTGGTGCGATCCATCCTGATGGACGACATGTGCACTGGGGTCGAGCGCACGGATCCGCAGGATCACCGCGCGAGTTCTCACGGGATCTCTCCCGTCAAGCGGGTGCACGCTATCCGAGAAGGCGCTTTACAGTCAAGCCAGCCACCGACCATGGCCCGAGGCTAGACCGAGGCACTTCACTGCGGCTCACCGGGAGGTCACGACGGGCGGATGCGCCGCTGGCCTGGCCTACACCGCCCACGCGCTCTCGAACCTGAAGATGGTGGGGCTCCCAAGCTGCCTGCGGGACCTCTTGCTCCACGTGATAGGCTGTGGTCCACATCAGCCGCTGTGGAGTCGGTTGCGCGATGGCCAAGACGAACCTGACCCTCCAACTCGACGAGGACGTGATTCGGCGGGCACGCGTTGTCGCGGCCAAGCGAGGCACGTCGGTCAGCGCCCTCGTCGCCCGCGAACTCGCCGAGCTTGCGGATCGAGACGAACGTTACGAACAGGCGCGCGCCCGGGCCGAGGACCTGATGGCCAACGCAAGCCCCCGCGGCGGCCGAACCTGGACGCGGGACGACCTCTACGCCGAGCGCCTGGACCGACGCGGTCGTGGCTGAGCGCAGGGCGTTCGTCGACACCAACGTCCTCCTGTACGCCCACGACGCGAGCGAAACGGTCAAGCAGCCCGTCGCCGCGGCCGCGCTCACGGACCTCTGGCGGCATCGCACGGGGACGATCAGCACCCAGGTGCTTCAGGAGTTCTACGTCACGGCGACCCGGAAGCTCGCCCAGCCACTGACACGCGCGGAGGCGCGCGAGGTCGTCGAGCTCTACTCGACCTGGCCGGTGGTCACCATCGATCCCGCCGTCGTCCTCGCGGCCACGCGGACCGAGGAAGACCACCAGGTCTCATTCTGGGACGCCCTCATCCTCGAATCGGCGCGCGTCGCCGGCGCCGAGATCCTGCTCTCCGAGGATCTCCAGCACGGCCAGGAGATCGGGGGCGTCCGGATCGAGAACCCGTTCGTGAGCGGCACCGGGTCGCTGGCGACTTGACGATCCACATTGCTGGGCGTACGGTTCGTACGAAATGTACATCGAGCGCGACGAACACGGTGAGGGCCATGTCAGCGTCAGCGAGGCGCGCGAGTCGTTCGCGGACCTCGTCAACCGAGTGGCCTATCGAAAGGAGCGGATCCTCGTCACCCGCCGCGGCAAGAGAGTCGCGGCGATCATCCCGATGGAGCAGGTCGAGTTCCTGGAGCGGGCAGAGGACGAGTACGACACCCAGATGGCCCACGAGGCGCGCAAGGAACTGGAGCACACGCCCGCCATCCCCTGGGAGCAGGTCAAGCGCGAATTGGGCCTGTAGCGTCAGAGGCAGCGCGTGGCCGGCAGGTATCGGATCGACTTCGCGCCGGCCGCGAGGCGCCAGCTCGCGAAGCTCACGCCAGACGTCCAGCGCCGGATCGCATTGGCGGTCGACCGTCTTGAAGTGGATCCACGACCCGCTGGTGTAATCCGCCTCACCGACGGGGCACGGGTACCGATGTGGCGCATCCGCATCGGCGACTATCGGGTCATCTACGAGATCCACGACGACCGCCTGCTCGTGCTCGTCATCCGGATCGGCGATAGGGCGAACGTCTACCGGCTCAGGTGATCAGCTGGCCAGCGGCAGCACCCCTTGGCACGTTGGCGTCCACGGCACCGTCGTATAGTCACCCCAGATCGGACGACGTACAGCGTCGACAGGGATGCGCGTCCTGACGGCGACGGCGATCGCTCGATGCCGAGGGAGCCGTTGACCCAGCCGAGCCTGACGCCCGTCGAGTTCGCGAGGACGTGGCGCGGCGTCTCGACGACCGAGCGCGCGTCGGCCCAGTCCCACGTCATCGACCTGTGCCGGATGCTCGGCGAGCCGACGCCTCACGAGGCCGATCCCACGAACCCGACGTCACCTCCTGTCCGAAGCGAGGCCCCGCCCGGGCAGGTGTTTGATGACCCATGACCGTCCTCAAGGAGGCGGACTCCAAGCAGCCCAATCTCGACGCCCTGGCCGCCCTTCTCGAACGCTCCGCCCTCGACGGCCGCACGCGGAAACGCCTCGAGGACGAGGTCTGGGCAGTCCGAGCCGGGATTCAGGGTGAACGCGAAGCCGCTTATGCGATCAACTTCGAATACGCCGACCGCGAGGGCTACATCGTCATCCACGATCTCCGCATCGAACGCCCGGGTCGTGCCGCCCAGATCGATCACCTGATCATCAATCGGGCGCTCGACGTGTGGGTCTGCGAGACGAAGGCCTTCAGCGAAGGAGTCAAGATCGACGAACGTGGTCACTGGTATCGGTACGGCGGCAGGTTCGCCCACGGGATGGAGTCGCCAGTCAAACAGAACGAGCGGCACTTGGCGGTGCTCCGTGAACTGTTCGAGAGCGGCGAGGTTCGACTGCCGCGTCGCGTCGTTACCATCAAGCCAAACCTGATCCCAGCGGTCCTCATCTCGAACAACGCCCGCATCGATATCCCGAAGTCGAAGCGGGCCGCTTCGGCGATCGACGGGCTCGACACGGTCATCAAGATCGAGCAGCTGGTCGAGACCATCCACCGGAGCATCGATGAGCGGAACCCGGTTCGGCTCATCGCGAAGGTGGTGAGCCCCGCCACGATCCTCGCGATCGGGGAGCAGCTCGTTGCCCTGCACAGGCCGATGCTCCCCGACTACGCCACGCGGTTCGGGCTTCCACCCACGCCGAGTTCCATGCCCGCCGGAGTCGAGACCGAGGTGCCCGCATCGCGAGATCAGTCCTGCGCCAGCTGCTCGAAGCCGGTGACGCCGAAGGTCGCCGCCTACTCGCGCGCGCACGCCGAGCGATTCGGAGGTCGGATCCTGTGCTTCGACTGCCAGCGATCCACTCCGCGACCGCGGCCAGCCTCGTGACCACCGCGGTCGGCAGTCCAGGGAGCGCTGGGTGACGGAGGCGCCGGCGAAGGTCGTCCCGACATGGGCGGCAGTCGATGTCGAGACGACTGGCCTCCATCCGGTCCGCGATCGGATCGTGGAGATCGCGGTCGTCGTGCTCGGGCCGAACGCCGAGACGATCGAGGAGTGGTCGACCCTCGTCAATCCCGGCGACCGTTCGCTGGGTGGCCGGATCCACGGCCTGCGCCACAGGGACGTGGCTGACGCGCCGACCTTC
This sequence comes from Chloroflexota bacterium, assembly GCA_040752335.1. Classification (GTDB taxonomy): domain Bacteria; phylum Chloroflexota; class Limnocylindria; order Limnocylindrales; family CSP1-4; genus UBA5189. Next base: position 57,043 of record JBFMEV010000010.1, on the reverse strand, counting down.
GCCGAGATCCGTGACGACCTCCTGGCACGACTGGCTGGCACCGTGATCGTCGCCCACAACGCCCCATTCGACGTCGGCTTCCTCCAGGCGGAGACGGTGCGGGCCGGCGTCGCCTGGGGACCGGTCGAGGGGCTCTGCACGATGGAGGTCGTCCAGAAGCTCGGGCTGGCGAAGTCCCGCAAGCTCCACCAGTGCTGCGCCGAGCTCGACCTCTGGGCGGGCCGTGAGCACGTCGCGCTCGACGATGCCCGGGCGGTCGCCGCCATCGTGGGCTACCTCGCTCCAAGGCTCTGGGCCCTCGGCGTACCCTCGCCGGCGCCTCCCTGGCCGAGGCCCGCGCTGGACGCCGCGCTGAAGGTGCGGCCGGCAACCGTGGAATCCGAGCCGATCGTCCAGGTCGGCCGGGTCTTCCGACTTCCGCGGGACCTCGGGATCCCGGAAGCCGCGGCGACGACCTACCTCGGCCTGCTGGACCAGGTCGTCGAGGATGGACGGGTCACGGACAACGAGCGCGAGGCCCTGGCGCTCTTCGCACACGCGTGCGGGATCAATCGGGACGTGGCCCGTCAACTGCACCTGGCCTACCTCGAGGAGATGACCCGGGTAGCGCGCCTCGACGGCATCGTCACGGCCGAGGAGCAGGCCTACCTCGCGGATCTCGTCCCGATGCTCAGCGCGGCGTTGCCGACGTAAGCGCAGCAGAGGCGCCGACCGCGTGGGGCATCGTATAGTCCACCCAGATCGAGCGACGTACGGCGTCGACAGGGATGCGCGCCCTGGCGACGACGCGATCGCGCGATGCCGAGGGGATCATTGAGCCAGCCAACGCTGACGCCGGCCGAGTTCGCCGCCAAGTGGCGCGGCGTGACGACGACCGAGAAGGCCTCCTCCCAGTCCCACTTCATCGACCTGTGCCGGATGCTCGGTGAGCCGACGCCCCACGAAGCCGATCCCACCGGCATCCAATACGCGTTCGAGAAGCACGTCGCGAAGGCCGGGGGAGGGGAGGGCTTCGCCGACGTCTGGAAGCGCGACTTCTTCGCCTGGGAGTACAAGGGCCACCGAGCGAACCTGAAGGCCGCCTACGTCCAGCTCCTCAACTACCGCGACGACCTCGGCAACCCGCCGCTGCTCATCGTCAGCGACCTCGAGCGGATCGAGATCCGGACCAACTTCACGGGCCTCTCGCCGGTCCTCAAGACGATCACCCTCGACGACCTGGCCGCGGACGACCCGTCGACCGCCCTCGCCCTCCTCCGCGACGTCTTCACCGCGCCCGAAGAGTTCCGCCCCAGGATCGAGCCGGCCCAGATCACCGAGAAGGCCGCCCGCACCTTCGCGGGCCTGGCCCAGAACCTCCGCGATCGCGGCGAGGACCCCGAGGCCGTCGCTCACTTCCTCGACCGGATCCTGTTCTGCATGTTCGCCGAGGACGCCGGCCTCCTCCCGAAGCGGATCATCCAGCGCCTCTCGGAAGCGGCGCACGGCAAGGCCGACGTCTTCCAGCGGGGCCTGGCCGACCTCTTCGCGAAGATGAGCGAGGCCGGCGGCCTGTTCGGGGTCGAGGAGATCGACTGGTTCAACGGCGGCCTCTTCGACTCGTCCGAGGCGCTCTGGCTCACCGGGACCGAGATCAACACCCTCCTCGAGGTCAGCCGCCTCAACTGGGCCCAGATCGAGCCCGCGATCTTCGGAACGCTCTTCGAGCGCGGCCTCGACCCCGACCAGCGGGCCCAGCTCGGCGCTCACTACACCGATCGCGAGGCGATCTGGAACCTCGTCGAGCCGGTCATCATCCGGCCCCTCCGGCGCGAGTTCGTCGAGATGCAGACGAAGGTCACGCAGCTCCTCATGTCGGGCCGCAAGGTTACGAAGTCGACGCCGCGCGACCAGGACCCCAACGCCGTCTTCGAGGCCTTCCTCGAGCGACTTCGACGCGTCCGGGTGCTCGATCCTGCCTGCGGCTCCGGCAACTTCCTGATCGTCTCCCTGTGGGCCCTCAAGGACCTCGAGTTCGAGGCCATCAACTGGGGCTCGCTCGTCCTCCAACGACCGATGCAGATCCCCCAGATCGGCCCCGAGGCCGTCCTGGGCATCGAGATCAACGCCTACGCAGCCGAGCTCGCCCGGGTGACCGTCTGGATCGGCGAGATCCAGTGGATGATCCGCCACGGCCTCGGCTACCGCCGCGACCCGATCCTCCGCCGCCTCGACCACATCGAAACCCGGGACGCCCTGCTCGACCTCTCCGACCCGTCGAAGCCTCGCGAGGCCGAGTGGCCCAAAGCCGAGTTCATCGTCGGTAACCCGCCGTTCCTGGGCGGCAAGCTGATGCGGCGCGGGCTCGGCGATGAGTACGTGGACACGCTGTTTCGTGTGTTCCATGGCCGCGTCCCGCGCGAGGCGGACTTCGTCACTTACTGGCACGAGAAGGCACGCGGACTGATCGAACATGGGTCGGTCAGCCGGGCTGGGCTGCTCGCGACGCAGGGAATCCGCGGGGGCGCGAATCGGAAGGTCCTAGAGCGGATTAAGGAGACCGGCGACATCTTCTTCGCGCGCTCGGACGAGCCCTGGATCCTCTCCGGCGCGGCGGTCCACATCAGCTTCATTGGTCAGGACGATGGAAGAGAGGCTGAGCGCCAGCTCGACGGCCGGTCGACGAACACGATCAACGCGAACCTCACGTCGGGAGTCGACCTCTCGAAGGCCCGGCGCCTTCCGGAGAACCTCGGGATCTCGTTCATGGGCGACACGAAGGGCGGAGCATTCGACATCGACGCGGAGACCGCCGCTTGGCTTCTCGCTCAGCCGAACCCGGACGGCCGTTCAAACGCCGATGTCGTGCGGCCTTGGGTAAACGGTCTCGACATCACCCGGCGGCCCAGGAGCATGTGGATTATTGACTTCGGAACGACCATGTCCGAGGTGGAGGCTGCCCTCTACGAGGCGCCGTTTGAGTACGTCTGGCGGCACGTTCAGCCCACCCGCGTGCACAACGCGCGCGCGGCCTACGCGGACCGTTGGTGGCTCCATGTCGAACCAAGGTCTGGCATGCGTAAGGCCCTCGACGGTCTGCCACGGTACCTTGCGACACCCAACCTCACGAAGCACCGGCTCTTTGTGTGGCTAGCGGGTCACACACTGCCGGATCACCAGCTGATTGCCTTCGCGAAGAGCGATGACTTCACGTTCGGGGTCTTGCAGTCGCGTGTCCACGAGGTTTGGGCGTTGGCAACGGGTACCCGTCTCGAGACCCGTCCAAGGTACACACCGTCGACCACGTTCGAAACCTTCCCGTTTCCGGGTTCCAACTCCGAGCATCGCGCCAGAGTAGGGGAGGCTGCCCGCCGCCTCGTCGGACTTCGCGACGGCTGGCTGAACCCACCTGGCCTCACGGTGGGCGAACTGGAGAAGAGAACCTTGACCAACCTCTATAACCAGCGTCCGCTCTGGCTTGAGAACGCCCACCGTGATCTCGATCTCACCGTGTTCGCGGCCTACGGCTGGGGTGGTCCCGTCAGCGACGGGACCATCTTGGAGAACCTCTTCGAGCTGAACCAGCAACTGAGTCAACGGAGTGGCGAAGGTGGCAGCGTTGAGTAGCCAATTCAGTGCAGCGGCGACGACCGCCGGAGCACTCATCTCGACCACGCTCTTCGAAGTGCCGCCCTTCCAGCGTGAGTACGCCTGGACGCCTGAGGAGTATTCGGAATTCTGGGACGACATCAGTCGGAGTCTCAATGATGACTCATACTTCCTTGGCCTCGTCATTCTCACTGCTGAGTCATCTCAGCGAAGGCAGGTCGTGGATGGCCAGCAGCGACTCCTCACGATAACGCTACTTGCGAGCGCTCTACACCGAGAGGCGGTCGCGAACGGAAGGTCTGCTCTTGCGGACCGCATTCGATCCGACTTCCTGGAGACGATCGACTATCAGAGTGACAAGGAGACCCGACGAATATCGCTCGCGGATTCGACGGACGACCGCACCCTTGGCATGATCCTAGCCGGCGAACCCATTGATCGGACCGCCCTTCCAACTGGCGAAGATGGACTGTCTCGAGGCCTCGTCGACGCCTACGCCTACCTATCCGACCGTCTGCATCGTGACTTGGCGCCAGACCCATTTCGCCGGCTTGGTATTTGGGCCGACTTCCTAGGCAATCGACTTCAATTCGCCGTCTTCGTTCACCCAAACGCAGCGTCCGCATTCCGAGTCTTTGAGGTCATCAACACGCGCGGTCGGGAGTTAACCACAGCGGACCTCCTTAAGAACTACCTCCTCAGCCAGAGCGGAGCGGTCGATCGAGAGAGACAGTATTCGAGGTGGCAAGCGATCGCCAAACCGCTGGCTGAGGCAGGGACGAACACCTTCGTCCAGTACATCAGACACGTCGTCACCGCTCGCGCCGGCCACATCTTACCCAAGGACCTCTTCGACTTCTTGGCACAGCGAAGGCCGGGACCGAGAGCTGCGCCGCCCGTTGGCCAACTCCTTGATCAGCTCGAGGACAAGCTGAGTCTGTACCTCCAAATGCTGGATCCGGCCCTTGAAGGGCCCGCTGAATCCGCTCAACTTAAGGTCTTCAGCGCTCTCAACGAGCTCAGTGTCATAACGGTTCGTCCGCTTCTACTCTCCATGTCCGAACTGCCGCCCGAGGATGCGCAAGTCGGTATGGAACGCGTCCTCGAACTGGTGGTGAGGCGAATAGTTGTTGGGAATCTCGGCACTGGCAACGTCGAACGCCGATTCGGAGATGCAGCCCGGAACGTCTACGAGAGCCGGTCGTGGGAACCGGCGCTTACAGCTCTTCGCGATCTGAACCCGGACAGGGAAGAATTCGTCGCCCAACTCATGAAGCGCTCGTACAACAAGGGCACATTGGTCTTCCTTCGGCGATCCATTATCCAATCGACGAAGACGCCCGAGCCCTTCGGCTTCCTCCACTTTGTTCGCCCCAGGCAAGCATCCAACTGGCCAGGATTCGATGAAGATGACGTCGCGTACTGGCACTCTACGCTGGGCAATTCTCTGCTCACCCGAGTTGAGAGGCGCCCGATTGGCGCGCTGACCTGGGCCGGTGTTCGCAACCAGCTTCTGCCGCTGGCCGTTCAGGATGAGTGGACTGATCAATTAGCAAGCTATGATCTCTGGACCACCGACACGGCGGCGGAGGTCGGGCAGCACCTCGCTGAGTCTGCTGCCGAGGTCTGGTTCTGAGATGGTCGCACCCGTCGAGCGGTTGATCCGGTCTCTCGAGTTGTGCTTGGACCGGGGCAGCCAGATCAACTCGATCGCGGCCCTACGTGAGGCAACGCTAGCCGAGGCGCAGCCCTACGCGCCGAGCACCGTTCTGACAATCGCCTTCGGACTCGACACAAGTGCCGTCTTCAAGCTGGCAACAGACCGCGCGAACACCGATGCCGTCGATTACCTTGCGGGGAAGCATGTTGGCCCGCTGGTGCTCCCTGGCCAGGTCGTTCAGGAGTACTGGAATAATCGAATCAACGCCATCGGTACATATGGAGCCATCATCCGGAACAAGTATCTGGCGCTCGCCGAAGAGGTCGGCAAGATAGATCCTTCGTACGATCCATTCCACGAACGATTCCAAGCGCTCCTGGGGGAATTCGAGGCCGCCTATGCCTTTGCGTTCGAGCCAGGCACGAGCGCACGAATCGCGACGATTCTCGAGACCCTTCAGTCCAAGGCGTCCGTGCCATACGTGCCGAGGGCCCGCTTCCTATCGATTGCCGCAGCCCGCGACACAACCAAGACACCACCTGGCTTCAGGGACACGGGGAATGGTGATTTCTATGTCTGGGCCGACTTTCTCCTAGGACTCCTAACCGCGCAGCAGGACGGCGTGCAGTTCCACAAAGCCGTCCTTCTTGCGGCCGACGAGAAGGACGATTGGAGCCGTGGGGGCCATGCACACCCGCTTCTAGTCGCCGAGGTACTTGCCCTCCTCAATGTCCCGTTCGAGACGTGGAATATGGTGAAGCTCCGAAAGTACGTCGCTTTCGAACTCACCCCCGCAGCTGATCGGGAGCGCAGACTTGCCATCCAGGCAGACAAGCCAGCGGTCGCGGCGGCCCAGCCAGAGGGAACGGCATGAGCGAGTCGGAGCCCGAGTGGGTGCCCTGGCCCCCGCCGCGCGCACGGTGTCCTGAGGGTGCCGGACGCTCGATTCCCGATCTCATCGCTGACGACCTTCGGATCCTCCTCGTCGGGATCAATCCGAGCCTCTGTTCCGGGGCCACCGGCTACCACTTCGCGACGCCTGGCAACCGGCTCTGGTCGACGATGCACCAAGCTGGCTGGACGGATCGGCACCTGCGGCCCGATGAGACGTCCGCGTTACTGGCGCTCGGGATCGGGATCACCAACCTGGTCAACCGGGCCACGGCGACTGCGAAGGAGGTCACGCGCGACGAGCTCAGGGCCGGTGCGGAGGCTCTCCGACGCACTGTGGAGTTCCGCCGGCCTCGTGCCGTCGCCATCCTGGGGATCTCCGTATTCGACCATGCCTTCGGCGAGGCGCACGTCCGAGCGGGGCTCCAGTCTCGGCGCTTGGGCGACGCACTCCTCTGGGTGCTCCCGAATCCGAGCGGTCTGAACGCCCACTACGGTCCAGCGAGGCTCGTGGAACACTTCGCGGCTCTCCGAGATGTCATCTCGTGAACCCTGCGGCCACCGCCGACGGCAACCTCGTTGACGACGTGAGGGCAGGGGAGTGGGCGATGCCCTGAAACGCCCGGGCCGGCGCGGGCAGGCTCGGGCCCGGCATCCCCAAGTCCGACTTCTGGGCGAGCGCGAAGGAGGGGATCGACCAAGTCGGCTGCGTCTACACCGCCCAGGGCTTCGAGTTCGACTACGTCGGCGTCATCTTTGGCCCCGACCTCGTCTACCGCCCGATGGATGGGGGATGGGTCGGCCAGCGCCACGAATCCTGCGACCGCATCGTCCGCCGCGGCGTCACCGATGCCGAGTTCGCGGCGTTCGTGGAGAGCACGTACCGTGTTCTTCTGACCCGCGGCCTCCGTGGCTGCTACGTGTACTGCATTGACTCGGCGACTCGCGACTTCTTCCTGAGCCGAACCGAAGGCCCGACAGCTCGGGAGGCGACGCGAGGCGCTAGGGAGTCTGCCCCGAACTCGAGGTGACCACGGTCCGAACGTATGTACGACTTGGTAGGGTTGACTAGCGCACTCCGAACTACCAGCAGACATAACTCACCTTATCGGAAGTAGCTGCCGATCAAGGTCTGGAACCCGAGCGCGGACGCCGCGAGCCTCGGATCGACGGCCAGGCTGGACCTGATGACTTCCTGCGGAGGGCCGCCCGGGCACGCCTCAGCGACACGACGTGGTAGCCCAGGGCGACGTGTGCTGGGCCGAGCTGCCCGACCTTGTCGGCTCCGAGCCCGGGTATCGCCGTCCCGTGGTGGTCGTCCAGTCCGACGCCTTCCAACGCCGACTGGACGTCGCAGACGGGTTGGGCCATCTCGGGGACGGACTCCGAGCGAGCGTACACAGCGCGTGTCACGGTGTGCTAGGGTGGCGCCATGTCTCGGAGCAGTGCGCGGGTGAACATCGTGCTCGACGAGGCGCGCGCGGCGAAGCTTCGACGGCTGGCCGAGCGAACGCATACGAACCCCGGGTCGCTGGCTCGCTCGCTGCTCTCAAGTGCACTCGACGAGGCCGATCCCGATCCCAGGAATGTCACCGACTTGCTGGATCGCATCGACGGCGCCTGGGAGGACGCGCTCAGGGGCACGGCCGAGGCCGACGCCGGCGAGGGTACGCCGCTCGAGGAGCTCTGACGCGTGGCCACGGTCGACGTCACGCCGACGGCGAGACGCAACCTGGAGGCCCTCATTGAGACGCTCTCGCTCCCGCCATCGACTGTTGGACGGCTGCGGGCGTCACTCGAGCCACTCCGTCGCTTTCCGCGCCTCGGGGCGCCGCTCGAAGGCCGCTGGGCTGGCTATCGCTTCATCCTCGGACCGTGGCGCTGGATGCTCGTTGTCTACCGCTACGACGAGGCCGCCGACCGTGTCGCCATCGTGACCATCCGCGATGCTCGCTCAGCGCGGTCGCCGCGCTCGCGGCCGGGGTAGCCGGCGCTCGCCCTCATCGGGCAAGGCAGCTGCCTCAGACATGACTCGGCGGCGACCGGAAGTGCCTGGGCGAACATACGACGCACCGCCAGCCCGGCGTTCAGGCCGGGAGGATCTCAATCTCGTAGCGGCTGAACATCGAGTCGCGCGTGACAACGACCGCGCCGAGCCGAGAGGCCTGCGCAACGAGCATCCGATCGAACGGATCCCGGTGGTGCGCTGCGAGCCGTGCGGCGCTGATGGCATCTGCGGCCGTGATCGGCAGGACACTGAAGCCCACGCGCTCCAGCTCCTGGAGCAGCTCCACCTCGACTCGAAGCTTCCCGAGAGCTCGCTTGATCTCGAGCTCCCAGATCGAGCCCGCGGAAACGACGACGTCGTTGGAAGGGCTCTCGATCGCCGTACGAGCGGCGGCCGCGAGCGCCTCGGGCTCAGAGACGGCCCACAGGACGACGTGCGCGTCCAGGAGCAGGATCATGCCTCGAAGTCGCGGGCGATCTCGGCGTTGAGCTCCGGCGAGTCCCAGTCTGGCGCCAACCAGATCTTGCCACGCAGACCGCCGAGTTCGCGCGGCTTGGTCCGGCGACCGAGCGGTACTAGCCTGGCGACTGGCCTGCCGCCACGCGCAATGACGATCTCCTCCCCTGCCTCGACGCGTTCGACGAGGCGCGAGAGGTGGGTCTTGGCATCGTGGATGTTGACGGTGTCAGCCATTGCCGGACGGTACGTGATTAGTCCGACTTAGTCAACCCTGCGCCTCGGTTCGGCCGCCGGCGGGCTCCGAGCACCTCGCTGGTAGCCCGCCGAGCGGGCGAGGAGCGCGCGAGGGCGGAGACCGAAGGGCTTTGGAGAGTCAGGGTCGGCAGGTCCACTCGATGCGGACGGCGATGGCCGGCGGCCACGGGTCGTTCTGGATCTCGAGGTTCACCCAGCGGACGCTCCCGGGCCCCGTCCCGTCTCCGAACGGATCGCTGAACCGCGCCCCCTCTACGTCGACCATGCCGCTCATCCCGGCCTCCTCGAAGTCGAGGACCCGGTAGTGGTACGCGCCGAGAAAGCCGATTGGTGGACCCGACTGCGTCTCGCCGGTGCCGAGCGTCATCTCGATATGCGGGAGCGGTCGGACCGGCACGTTCGGGAGCTCGTAGGCCGTCGCTGCATTCCCGCCGCCGATCAGCTCAACGAACACCCCGGTAGGCTCCGGCGAGCGGCGGCGCTCGCCCGTCGGGAGGTTCCGGAGCACCAAGCCGTACAGGCCCTCGACATTCGGTTGCACCTCCGCAATGACGTCGGGCAACGCGACCGCCGTGCGGCAGGTGGCGGGTACCTCAATCGTGCTCTCGACCGGGGGCCCGAACTCCAGCCGCATCGTGCCTGGGTAGTCGCGGATCCCTCCGGCCGCGGCGACCGACGCGATGCCGAGCCCGTACGCGGCCCAGGCGACCACGAGCACGAACCACCAGCGTGCCCGGATCCGCGGCGGCGCCATGCGCCCGGCTGCGAGCGGTTCCGTCCGCCGTAACAGCGCGCGGCCGACCCACACGCCGACGGCTAGGAGGAAGGACGCGATGACGCCGAGGATAATCGTGAAGCCGGGCGCCGGTCGACCGAGGAACGGATCCGCCAGGCCCGCGAGCTGGTACTGCCAGTCCGTCCGGCCTGCTGCGAAGGCACCCGCTGCAAGTGGAAGGGCGACGAGCAGCAAAACGAACCAGGGCATGAGCAGGGCGCCGAGGTCAGACGTTGAGGACGCCCTCCGCTCGGGCAGGGCGACGCGACCGTGCGCATCACCTGGACCATCGCTCGCCACGTCTCGTCCTTCCGGCTGATCGCTGTATGCGAATCGAGCCCCACGATCCTGGACCCTTAGCGGTCAGCCGACGAGTGCCAAGGAGCACGTCGAGATTCGGCCACGGCTGAGCCGTCGCGTCTACCGATCAGACATGCTCGGCCGGCAAATCGGAAGGAGCCACGAACCAGACAGGCGCTGGATGTTCGTTGTCTAGCGCTACAACGATTCCGCCGACCGGGTCGACATCGTGACCATCCGCGATGCTCGCTCAGCGCGGTCGCCGCGCTCGCGGCCGGGGTAGCCGGCCCTCGACCTCATCGGGCAAGGCAGCTGCCCGCAGACATGACTCGGCGGGCATCGGAAGTAGGTCGGCGGTGGCAGCCCGGTTGACGCCAGAGCGGGCCGCCCGTATTCTGTACGCACGTTGTTGCAACGGATAGAGGTGGCTCGATGGCCAAGATGCCAGCCCCAACCGCGCAGACGCGCCGTCTGGCAAAAGGCGAGCGCATCGCGCTGCGCGCGTCGCAAGAGCAGCGAGACCTGATCGGTCGGGCAAGCGAAGCGACATCGACGACCGTCAGCGACTTTGTCCTGCGCGCCTCGATCGCTCGCGCGGAGGAGGTCCTCGCCGACCGCCGCGAGTTCCGCCTGCCACCTGATCGCTGGAACGCGTTCGTCGACATGCTCGACCGGCCGCCGGTCGAAAAGCCACGGCTGCGCAGCTTCCTGACTGAACCCTCGATCCTCGAGCGGTAGCCGGCGAAGTAGCGCCGTCCGTGGATATCGACGACCCGGTCCCCTACCAGCCCGAGCACAACGACGTCTCGGCCTTCGACTGCGGCTCCGAAGCCCAGACGCGCTGGCTGCGTCAGAGTGCCCGAACCGCGCAGGCGGCTGGCACGGCCCGTGTCTACGTCGTCACGCGGGCGGGACGCCCCCAGGTCGTCGGCTACCACGCGCTCGCGGCTGCCGCCATCTCGCACGAGGACGCGCCACCGGCGCTCTTGAAGTCCGCCGGCTGCAGCCCAGTCCCGATCATCCTGCTTGCGCGCCTCGGCGTCGATCTCACCTCCCAAGGCCAGGGGCTCGGCACGGCGCTCGTCAAGGACGCGATGCTTCGCGCCTCTCAGGCAGCGCAGATCGTCGAGGCGCGAGCATTCGTCATCCACGCCGAGTCGGAACAGGCCCGCGCCTTCTATCTGCACCTCGCTGAGTTCGACGTGTCGCCGACCGATCCGCTGCACCTGATGTTGCTCATGAGCGAAGTCGCGCAGATCCTTGGAGATGCCCAGACACGACGGCTGGCCGAGCGGACGCATACGACCGCCGGGTCGCTGGCTCGCTCGCTGCTCTCAAGTGCACTCGACGAGGCCGATCCCGATCCCAGGAATGTCACCGACTTGCTGGATCGCATCGACGGCGCCTGGGAGGACGCGCTCAGGGGCACGGCCGAGGCCGACGCCGGCGAGGGTACGCCGCTCGAGGAGCTCTGACGCGTGGCCATGAACCTCACTCCGATTCGGGAACGCGCAGAGCCGAGGTGACCTCGGCGGCAAGATGAGCCGGACCGCGAAGGTCCTGACCGGCGAGGCGCCCGAGACGCCCCTCCGCCAGGCGGACGGCGACGATCACGCTGCTGTCGACGACAAGAAGCACGCTCAGTGATCGGCGCGCGAGCGGCGGACGGCAGCGACGACGTTCGGCATTGGCCGTCCGTCGGCCATGAGTCGCCATTCCGGCGGGAGCGGCGACATCTCGTCGTCCTCGCCGAGGACCGCCTCGAGATCGGCTTCCGCGATGGTGTGCTGCGTTCCGACCTTGTTCGAACGCAGCTTCCCCTCCCGAATCCAGCGACGGATCGTCTCGGGATTTCGGCCGGCGCGGCGGGCGGCCTCGGGCACCGTCAACATCTCGTGTAGCTACAACATGCCCGGCATGGGGTCGCGAGCGGACCTCGAAGCCCGCGCCCGGTGCCCGGTCCGCCCGTTGATCCAGTGCTCGACGACCGGCCACGTCCAGACGGGGCCGGCCGCGAGTGCGGCCATGGGCACCGGAAAGTCAGGGTGCCGTCGCCGCCAGGATTGAACCGTGCTGATGGGTCGACGAGCGCGACTCGCGATCTCCGAGACACTGACGAGCTCTGCTTCGTCGGCCGCGTCGTAGGGCGCCGGAGCCTCGCTGAGCCGCCTCCCCTGCCGGATCCTGGCGTCGATGCTCGGCTGCCGGAAGCCCTGCGCCTCGAAGTCGGCGTCGAACGCGAAGGCCTGGTCGATCCCCTCACGGCGCATGACCTCGAAGCTCACGCGGTCCACCAGCGAGATCGACCCTGTTCCAGCCGTGAGGGCCGCAAGCGCTGCCCCATGGAGGCTCTCGTCAACCCAGATCGTCGTCAAACGCGGCAGGAGCTCGCTCACCAGTCGCTCGACGGCGGCATTGCCCAGTTTTCGTCGGGCGAGGGCGAGGGCCTCGGCGTGGACATAGTTGTGCGTCAGGAGCTCGGCTGCCGGTCCGATCGCCTTGAGTGTCTCAGCGGCATCGCGATGGAATCGATCGTCCTCGTCGAGGAGGGCCAGGAGCGCCGACGTATCGACGAAGATCCTCAGGGCCATCACATCCTGTCCAGGTAGTCATCGTGGCGCTCGGCCAGGTCCCCGAGGCCAGAGTGAAAGCCGCCAATAGCCGCCACGGCCCGCGCGTGTCGCATGTGGCGCTGGTCGGTTGCGATCCAGGCTTCGACGGCATCACGAACGACCGCGGCGATCGGCCGCCTCGTACCGCTCGCCCGCTCCTGCAGCGCGCGGGCCTGCTCGTCCGTGAACTGAACCTGCATACGCTTCATATGCAGAACGATAGCATACATGTCAACCGTGCGGTCAGCGAGTCGGCCCTTGACACTTCGGAGTCGCATCGCGAACATGTGCGCCTGCACCAGGAGGTGGCGTACGATGTTGCTGGCCGAAGCCCTCGCCGCCCGCAAGGACGCCATCGCCGAGGTGGACGCCCTCCGCGATCGCCTGGCATCGGCTGCCCTGCGGTACGAGGATCAGGCGACCGGTGACGATCCGGCGGAGCTGGTGGCCCAGCTCACGAGCTCGCTTGACCGGGTCGAGTCGTTGACCGTCCGGATCAACCAGACCAACAACGGCGCCCGGCTGGCGTTCGATCGCCGGGAGATGAGTGTCATGGAGGCGATCGCGCGTCGTGAGCGGCTGACCATGGAGGTCCGGGCCCGCCGAGCCGTGGTCGAGGCCGTCGAACGGGTGACAGGGTCTCGCAAGGCAGGCCGCTCCTGGTTCGGCGAACGTCGAACCAAGGACGACATCCGGGAGCTGCCGACCGTGGATCCCCGGGTCGAGCGCCGAACCGTCGACGAGCTGTCGGAAACGATCCGGCGGCTCGACCTCGCCCTTCAGCAGCGCAACTGGACGACGGAGCTGATCGAGTAGGTCGATCGCACATTCGAGGAACGCTCGGCGGCGTCAGGACCCGTTTCCAGGCGCCGCCGAGGTCCCTCGGGACCTCACGGCGGGGCATGCCGGCGAGCGTGTCCACCTGGCCCGGGTGACAGCGGGCCCACTTGTCGGAGACGGCGAGCGATCCTTGGATGCCGGGACTCGAAATCCCCTCGTAGCGGGTATCGGGTACGCGGTCGCGAGTCAGGGCGCAAGCCCAATCGTCTGTGGTCTGCGTTCTCCGCGGCACGTCAACGGCTGCCCCGCCATCTGCGTCCCTCGATCCGTCGTCCACGCCGGGGGCGCCTGTCGGGGCTGAGGGGCAGAGGGAGCCGAAACCGGTTGATGTCGGCCGTCGTAGTGACCGTCGACCGAGCTGCCTTCGCGGCTCGGCACCAGGAGACCCCAAATGCGACGTCCCACGTTCCTTGCCCACGCCCTGCTGATCCCCCTCGCGCTCGGCCTCGCCGCTTGCGGCGGGGCCACGCCGACCCAGACCGTCAGCCCACCGACGCCCGGGCCGACGCCGACCGCCGCGCCCCCCACCGAGGCGCCGACAGACGCACCAACCGATGCTCCTTCGGAGGCGCCGAGCGAGGGCGCGACGATCGAGGCTGCCGAGGTCGGGGCCGTCGGGACGGTCCTCATCGCCGGCTCGAACCGGCTGACCCTCTACATCTTCACGGAGGACGTGAGGGACAGTGGCGAGAGCGTCTGCACCGGCGATTGCCTGGCGGTCTGGCCGGCCCTCACGGTCGACGCGGGCGAGACGCCCACGGCCGGCGACGGCGTCACCGGCGAGCTTGGCACGATCACCCGGGCCGACGACGGCTCGATCCAGGTCACCTACAACGGCCTGCCGCTCTACTTCTTCCAGGGCGACACGGCCCCCGGCCAGGCCAACGGGGTCTACGAGCTCTGGGAGGTCGTGGCGCCCTGAGCGGCGGGGTCAGGCCGGCGGCCTGGCGTTTGACCCGGTCAGGATCACGAGGGCCGAGCCCTCGCGCTGCGGGTCGGCAAGGAGGCCGGCCCAGGAGGCGGCCGCGGCCCCCTCGACCGTGATCCCGGTGGCGGCGGTCAGCTCGGCCTCGGCGGCGTGGAGCTGGGCCTCGCTCACGAGGACCAGCTCGTCGACCCGGTCGACGAGCATGTCGAGGGCCTCGGGCACCGGGACCCGGCAGGCGATCCCGTCGGCGTACGTCGCCGCGGTCGGCGTCTCGATGACCTCGCCGGCCTGCCACGACAGGACCATCGAGGGCGCCTCGGCCGCGGCCACGCCGACGATCCGGCAGCCTGGCGCCGCATGGCGCAGCCACGCCCCGACCCCGACGAGGAGCGCCCCGTTGCCGAGCGGCACGTAGCCGGTCGCTGGGGGCGGCACGGCACCCGCCGCGGCCGCGTCCGTCACCTCGAGCGCGAGCGTCGCCGCACCGGCGGCGATCCGTGGGTCCCCGCCGTCGGTGACGAGCTCGGCGCCGTGGCCGCGGGCGTACTCGGCCGCGGCGGCCCGGGCCTCGTCGAAGTCCCTCCCTTCCTGGACGACCGTAGCCCCGAAGGCCCGGATCCGGTCGAGCTTCGCGGGATTGGCCCCCTCGTCAGCGAAGACGACGGCGGGCACGCCGTGGGCCCGCGCGGCGAAGGCGATTCCCTGTCCGAAGTTGCCGGTCGATGCGGCCACGACGAGCCGATCTGGGGCCACCCTCCCCTCCCCTGCCAGGCCCTCGACGACGAGCCAGGTGCCCCGGCCCTTGAAGGCCCGGATCGGGTTGACGCACTCGACCTTGAGGACGACCTCGACGCCGGCGGCCCGCGACAGGCCCTCGTGGACGTACTGCGGCGAGCCGGTGAAAGCGGGGTGGATCCGGGCCTGCGCGGCACGGATCGCATCGGGCTCGAGCTCGGGATCGCGGCGGGCGCGGAAGGGCACGGCAGGGACCCGGGGATCACGAGGGAAGAACGTGGAGGACGACGAAACGCCCGAAGGAACCGCCGCTCGATCGGTGCTCCATCCGCTACCCGGAGCAAGCTCCGGGAGTGGGACCGATGTTGCCACCGGTCGAAGCGCCGTCCGTTTGGGGCCCCTTCGGGCAAGACGAACAATAGGCCCGGACCGGGACCCGAGGAAGGCCCTTATCCACGAGATTCGGCGATGACCCGAAGAATCGCGTCGGGGCGTCCACATCGCATCCACGACGAGTCGCGGATTCGCCCGGACGAGCGCCGCTCGATCTGCTAGTGCCACGCCAGGGCCGCCCGAGACCCTGGGATGGGCGCCCACCCTGCCGCGCCATCGCCGCGGGCCGTCTGCCCCGCCGGTGCTGAGCTGGGCGCGGGTCGCGCGGGCACACGAAAACGCCCGGAGGAACTCCGCTCCCTCAGCGTTCCCCGCCCCACCCCTTGCAAGCAACAGGTGGTTCGTCTCGGCGGCCCCCCAGACGCAAGCGCCTGGTTTCCTACCGGTGGCCGGTGCAAGCACCAGACCGGATCGCGAGTGGTTCGCAGCCCCTCCGGGCAGGACAGAATGTACGGGCGCGGCCGGTGGTGCGGGAAGGCACTTATCCACGACTTTTCGCGATCGAAGGCCGTTTCCAGAGGCGTCGTCCACAGGCCATCCACGGCGGCCTGCACGTCAGTCGCGCTCGAGTCCCCAGGATGTGCTTGAGCCCGCCCCGTCGACCGGAAGACCATCCGCGTCGAGTGTCGCCCGCAGCTCGCCCCGACCGATGCGAAGCTCGACGTCGCCGCCGGTCGAGCGCCGGACCGACACGGCGACGGCCGAGACGTCGAGGTCGTCGCTGACCGCCAGACAGCCGGCCGCGGCCGCCTCGGCCGGCGAGCCTGCGCTCGCGATCGCCACCGCGAGCGGGCCCGAGCCCACGACGACCACCTCGGGCGCGGGCGCGGCGAACGTCAGGTGGTCCACGCCCCGCTCGCCGACGCGATTGCCGTGAAGGCTGCCGTCGGGCTCGCGGTGGAGCGTCAGGAGCCCCGCGGCGGTGGCAGACTCGAGCCGGGCGAATCGGCCGTCCGGGTTGAGCTCGACGGTGTGGACCTCGACGAGGCCGCGGCGATCCGACATGGACCAGCGCCAGCGGCGCCCGCGGGTGCCCTCGGCCATCGACCAGGTCGTGACCCGGCCGTCGGGTCCCACGATCCGGCCGCCCCGGCGGATGGCGGCGCCGCCGCGACGCGGTGCGCTCATTCAGCCTCGGCGCCGTCGAGGGACGCGGCCCAGGTCGCGGCCGTCCGCTCGAGCTCGCCGGCCAGGGCAGGCGCCACCCGGCCGGTGACCCTGACGTCGCGATTGCCGTACTCGAGCTCGACCGTGCCCCGCTCGCGGACCCGGGCGAGGAGCTCGCCGGCGGCGTACGGGACGTGGACGTCGACCGCGACCCAGAGCGACGCGAGGAGCGCGGCGAGCTCGGCCCGGAGCGTCTCGAGACCGAAACCGGTCAGGGCGGAGACGAAGACCGCGCCGGCGATCGCCGGTGCCGGGGTGTCGCCGTTCCGGGCGGCGGCATCGAGGAGATCGGCCTTGTTGAACACGACGAGGCGCGGCTTGTCGCCCGCCCCGAGCTCGTCGAGGACCGTCTGGACGGTGATTCGATGCTCGGCGAAGTGGGCGTCCGCGGCATCGACGACCTCGAGCAGGACGTCGGCCCGGTTGACCTCCTCGAGCGTCGCCCGGAAGGCGTCGACGAGCTGGTGCGGCAGCTTGTGGATGAATCCCACGGTGTCGGTCACGATCGCCGCCTGGCCGTCGCCGAGCCGCACCTGGCGCGAGGTCGGGTCCAGGGTCGCGAAGAGCCTGTCCTCGGCCAGCGCCACCTCCGAGCCGACGAGGGCGTTGAGGAGTGTCGACTTCCCGGCGTTCGTGTAGCCGACGATGCCGACCGTCGCCATGAGCCGCCGGTCGCGACCGCGGGCCGTCGTCTCGCGCGAGCGCCGGACGTCCTCGACCCGCTCCTTCATCTTCTTGATCCGGTCGCGGATGATCCGGCGGTCCGTCTCCAGCTGGCTCTCGCCCGGGCCGCGCGACCCGATCCCGCCCTGCGTTCGCGACAGGTGGGTCCAGAGGCGGGTCAGGCGCGGCAGCTGGTACTCGAGCTGGGCCAGCTCCACCTGGAGGCGGCCCTCGTGGGTCCGGGCGTGCTGGGCGAAGATGTCGAGGATCAGCCGGCTGCGATCGATGACCTTGACGTTGAGCAGGCCCTCGAGGGCCTTCTGCTGGCCCGGCGAGAGCTCGTCGTCGGCGACGAGGAGGTCGAAGCGGGTCTCGTTCTTGGCGGCGACGAGCTCCTCGGCCTTGCCCTTTCCGACGTACCAGTTGGGATCAACGTGGCGGCGGTTCTGCCATTCCGCGCCGACGACCTCGGCCCCCGCCGTCGTCGCGAGGTTGGCGAGCTCGACGAGCGAATCGTTGGCCGACCAGCCCGAATCGTCGCCGGTGTCGACGGCGACGAGGAAGGCCTTCTCGGCGGGCGGCGCGAGCTCGATGAGACGGTCCCGGGACATCGCCGCACAGGATAGCCGGACCGCCTACGCAACCCCGCGACGCACCTCGACGTGTCGTGGCCGGCCGGGGACAACCGATCAGTCGCCGGGGTGGATGACCATCTCGCCGCGCCAGTAGAGATCCGGGTACAGGGCGTTCCACCAGTCGCACGTGAGGGTCGCCGCCCCGTTGTGGTCGAAGCCAGGGGTCGTGAACCGGAGCTCTTCGCCCTCCGTTCGCTCCCCATTGCTGTAGCTCCACAACGTGACGATCTGGATCACGGCGCCGTCGTCATCCACGATCTGGGCCGCGGCAGCGGCGTTCTGCAGGATCGTGGCCCCGACGAACGACGTCGTCCCACAATCGAACTCGACCAACAGCGCGTTCTTGTTCGTGTCCGGCGATGGCGCGGCCAGCGCCGACGGCGCGAATGTCAGGGCGGCCACGACACCCAGCACGGCCGCGAAACGAGTGCGAGTCATCCGATCACCTCCATCCGTCATTCGAGCGGTCACTTGTGGATCACGATCGAGCCACCGCCGAGGTCCGTGCTCGCATCGCTTGTCTCATCGGCGGTTGGCTGGTTGTCGTACACGACGGCGCCGGTCTCCAGGTCCCAGATCTTGATGCGGAATCGATCACTCGCGCCTCCTCCAAGCTCCCTGCCGTCGATCGCGGTCAACAGGAAGCCGTAGCCCGCCTGACCGTTGATCGCCCCCGTCCCCTTGTACTGGGCGCGAGCCCCGGCGATCACCAGCCACTGGTACGTCTCCGAGTGGAAGTTGAGGTTGCCGACCTGGAACTGGAACTCGGTCTGGCCGCTCGGAGTCGTGGCTCCCTTGTGGTACTTCGAGACGAAGCCGAAGTTGGCTCGACCCGTCAGAGTGACGTCGACCGAATAAGCGCCCACCGGTGAGATGATCCACCCGCCGCCGGTCACGAATCCGGCCCCGGGATCGTAGACCACGACGTACCGGTAGTCGCGCGACTGGGTGCCGCCGTTGACGTCGCTGACCGCGCAGGTCAGGACGTATACGCCGGCGACCGAGTAGGCGTGGTCCGCGGTGATCGAGCCCTCGCCGGTCCGGGTCACGGGCAACGAGCCGTCGCCCCAGTCGAGCCAAGCGGTCGCGACGCCGGAATCGTACCCGGCGAAGGTGGCCGTCGCGACGACGGGGGTCCCGACGGCGACAACCGGGTCCGGCGCATCTGGGCTGCAGGCGACGACGGCCGCCCGTGGCGCCGGGTCCTCGCCGTCGTCGAGGCCGTCATCGTCGCTGTCGGGATCGAGCGGGTTGCAGCCGATCTCGATCTCGATGCGATCGTTGAGGCCGTCGCCGTCGGTGTCGGCGTTGAGGGGATCCGTGCCGTAGAGGTAGATCTCGTCGTGATCGTTGAGTCCGTCCCCGTCCGAGTCGGAATCGTAGGGATTGCAGCCGATGAGCAGCTCGATGACCGTGATCAGGCCGTCCCCGTCGGGATCCTCGTCGAGCTGGCCACCGCCGCCGAGAAGCCGCAGGAACTCGATCCGAAAGCCACCGCCAACGGGGTCGTCCCAAGGGGTGCAGCCGCAGCGGATGATGTAGCGCAGCAGGTCGCCGCCACCGCCCCACACGTGCTCCACGATCCGGGGGATGCCGTCGCCGTCCGGGTCGTCCGGGGCGCACCCGCACAGGTGCCAGAGGTACTCAATCAGCGTTCCGAACCCGCCACCGCCGTGGAGCGCCGGGTCGTACAGTCCGCCGAAGAAGTAGTACTCGACGACGTCGAATACGCCATTGCCATTCGTGTCGTCCTCGAGTCCGACGCCGCAGCCGCAGATCTGATGGACGATGCGCAGCAGCCATCCTCCGTCGCCCTCGCCGTCGTCATCGGTGTCGACCGCGATCGGGTTCGTGCCGACCAGGACCTCGACGTAGTCCCAGACCCCATCGCCGTCGGTGTCCGGGTCGTGCGGGTTGCAGCCGAGCCAGATCTCGATGACGTCGGATAGCCCGTCGCCGTCAGAGTCGGTGTCCTCCGAGCCGAGCGCCGGATCGCAGTAGTCCGGCAGCCCATCGAGGTCGGTGTCGCTGTGGGCGGGGACGCCGACGGGCGTCCAAACCTGCGTTCCGTCGGGTACGCCGTTTGCGTCGCCGTCGATGAGCGCCGGCTGGCTGACGAGCACGTGATCGATCTGGAAGTCCGACCAGTCGGCCAGGCCCCAGTGGCTGATCACGGGGTTGCCAAGCCACAGCCGGTCGGCTCGCAGCACCGTTTCGACGGGCCCGATGCGCAGGACGCCGTCGACGAACAGGAGGTATTTGCCGCCGACGTACTCGAGCCGGTAGTCGTGGGTCGCGCCGGCGCTCAGGGACACCGTGGCGCCGGCGAGCCGGGTGCGGAGGCCCGCAGAGTCGCCCCACACGACCCACGTCGCGCAGGCGGTGGAGGGTCCTCGGAACGGCGGGTTGTTTCCGGCCGGGGTCGCGTCAGACCAGGGCACCAAGTGCAGGCCCGTGCCGTGGGACTGGACGGCGGTGTACGTCATCCGGGCCTCCACGACCCAGTCGCCGCTCGCCGGGATCACGCCATCCTGCGTCCAGACGTACGGGAATCCTCGTCGCGTGCTGTCGGCGGCGAAGGTCGCCGAGCCGTCGGCGACGGTGACGCTCCCGTACGGCGGGGACTGGGTTGCCCCGGCGCAGGGATCGCTCGCCAGCTGATGCCACCTCGAATCCGGCCGGCACCAGCGGGTACCGTCGGTGCCGCCCGTGACGATGCTCGTGTCCCAGACGTCCGGGTCAAGGACGCCGGACTCGAAGTCGTCGCCGCCCGGCGGCGGCTCCTGACCGCCCCCGCAGGCCAGCGTCTTGACGTAGACGTCCATGATCGAGTCGAGGTCCCCGGAGACGAGGTTCGCCGAGAACGACCAGAAGGCGATCCGGCCGCCATCGTGGCTGATCGCGGGCTCCTCGTCGGTTCCGTTCCCGGTCACTCCGGCGGCTGAGGTCGACGCGATCGTGACGATGCCGCTCGCGAGGTCCTTGTGGAAGACGTTCGTCCCGCCCAGGTGGGCACCCGGGGCGAGGTTGGACGCCGGGCTCGCGAGCGCCACCGAACCCCCGTCGCCGGCGAGGAGGACGCGGTGGATCGCGGCATTGACCTTGCTGCCGTCGGCCGCCGTCGAAACCAGCGACAGTGTCCCTGACGAGAGGTCCTTCAGGTAGGCGTCCAGCAGGGAGTCCGGGTCGCCGGGCAGGAGGCCACTGTCGGAGCTCAGGAACGCGACGCGGCTGCCGTCAGCGGAGATCGAAGGTGATAGTCCCTCGACCTGCAGCCCGGTCTCGATCATCTTCTGGCCGGAGGCGGTCGCGCTGGCCAGCGTCAAAGCGCCCGTGGTGAGGTCCTTGACGTAGACGTCCGGATGGGCGTCCGGATCGGCCGGGTCGAGATTGGTCGCACGCGACCAGAAAGCGACTTTCGTCCCGTCGGCCGAGATCATCGCCCGCCCGCTGCTGCCATTGCCCTTCACGCCCGCCGACGTCGTCGAGACGAGCGTCACCGCGCCGGAGGCCAGGTCCTTGACGTAGACGTCCGTGTAGACGTCGGTGTCCGACGGGTCGAAGTTCTTCGCGCCCGAGGTGAATGCGACCAGCGTCCCATCGGCAGATGCCGTCGGCTCGAAGCTGGTCCCATTGCCCTTCGTGCCGCTGGAGCTGGAGCTGACGAGGAACAGGGCCCCGTCGGCCAGGCGCTTGGCGTAAACGTCCTGATCAGCAGCAGCGTCGGCCGGGTGCAGGTTCGACGCGAAGCTCCCAAAGACGACGGTCCCGCCATCCGCGGCCACCGCGGGGTGGAAGCTGCTCGCATTGCCTTTGACCCCAGCCGCGGACCGGGATACGAGGCCCAGGTCACCGCTCGCCAGGTCCTTGACGTAGATGTCGGTCGAGGCGTCCGGGTCGTCCGGGTCGAGGTTCGTGGCTGACGAGGTGAAGGCGATTCGGGTGCCGTCGGCGCTGATGTCCGCGCGGAAGGTGCTGCTGTTGGCGTTCCCCTTGACCCCGGCGTCCGTGACCGAGGCGAGTTGGAGCTCGCCGGGCGCGCAGCCTGCCACAGGCTCGCCGACCGCGGCGATCGGCGGAGCGGCGAAGGTCGTCCATAGCAGGGAGGCGACGAATGTCGTTGCCAGGGCGCGGCGAAGTGCAAGCACGACGGGGTCCTCCGTGCACACGGTCGGTCTCGCGCAGGCGTGGCGAGCTCCGGTGGCGACCGACAGCCCGTTGTCTGCACCCTGCCGCCCGAGATTGGCAGCTGGACACTAGGTCCGAGGCGAGCCGGGCACATCGGGAGGATTCGGTATTTCTCACCGATCTCCCGGGGGCAAACCGTCATCCAGCCAGCCGACCATCAGACCAGTGACGGCTCGCTCCGGCGCATCCGATCCCGGCACGCCGGCCGGTCGATACACGCGCAGCTCCCCACGGCCGACACGGTGCTGGCCGTCGGCGCGGCCCCCAGGCCAGAGGTGGAGGCGGAAGGCGCGATCGATGTGTCCGGGCTGCGAGAGCAGGCCGCCGATGTGCCACCATCCGTCGGCGGATGTCGCCACCCAGGCGACTTGCCCGGTCAACGGTCCGCGTCCGGGCAAGTCGCAGCGGAGCCGACCGCGCGACACCTCGTCGTCGAGGGCCGCGGCTCCGGGGACGAGTAGCCCGTACCGCACGATGGCGGCCGGATTCGACGCGCCGAGGATGAGGCCAGCTGCCGTGAGCTCGCGACCGCTGGAGCCAACCGGGACATAGGCGGTCCCGGCGGCGCTCGCCGGGCCGTCTGCGAGGCCGAGCCGGTAGATCCCCTCGCGCTCGAAGCTGTGTCGCCAGCTGAGGCGACGATTGTGAGCCGCGATCCGCTGCCCGTCGACTCGGTGCCCGTCTTCCCACCACCATCCGATCTCGTCACCATCGGCCACGTCCAGCCCGACGACCTCGAGATGGCGCGCCCGGGCCCCGTAGCTCGGAATCCGGCGGATTCGCCATTCGATCGGTGGCAACCGTTCCACGGCATCACCGTAGGATCGGCGGATCCCCGCCGCATCAGGAGGTCTCCCGAATCCTCACCCGTTCCCAGGCGCCGAAGCCAGCATGGCGGCCGCCTGTGCGCGTGATACGGCACCCAGCTTGCCGAGGATGTTCGAGACGTGCGTGCCCGAGGTCTTCTCACTGATGAACAGCCGTTCGGCGATCTGGCGGTTCGTGAGGCCCTCAGCCACGAGCGCGAGGACCTCGCGCTCTCGGACCGACAGGCCGCTCAGCGCTCCGTGAGCGGAGAGCGGCGCGCGCGCCGGCGGTGCGGCCGTTGGGCGCTCACCGGCGTCGTCTCCGAGCTCCGTGATTCCCGCCCGATTAGCAATGCCCCGCGCCATGGCCTCGATCAACGGCGCCCCGATGCGGGTGGCAGTGGCCCGTGCGGCCTGCAGGGCGGACAATGCCCCTGCCCGGTCGCGTCGGGCGAGGAGGGCCTCGCCAAGGCGGCACGAGGCGTACGCCGTCTCGAATGGGACGCCTGCCGCCATCCAGGCGTCGGCTGCCCGGCGCCAGGCGTCGGCGGCCTCGGCCTGGGCGCGGAGCGCTTCGGCCTCGGCTTCCAGGATCAAGGCCTCCCATTCGACCGTCGACTGCGTGATGGAGGTCTTGATCGCCCGCGTCTCGCCGGAGAGCCGCGCTCGTTCGGCCGCAAGCTTTTCGCTCCGTCCACGTGACGCCGTGAGCGCGTCGCTGACCGCCCGCTGGGCGAGGCAGAGCAGGCGCAGGCGAAACGGCATGACGCTGGCCAGCTGGGAACCGTCGATCTGGGCTGCGCGATCGGTTGCGGCCGTGAGCTCGCCGTTGAATAGGAGCTGCTCCAGCTCAGCGAGCCGAAGGGCGCCCCAGACCCAGTTCTGGTCTTGCGCCATGGCCTCGACTCGGAGCCACGTCGTGAGCGTCGCCGCCTCCGCCAGCCGTCCCTCCCGGACGCGGAGGAGTGCCTCGAATGCGACCCGCTCGCGCACGAGACTGGACATCTTGGGTGGAGCATCTCGAGTGCGATCGAGGATCCCGTTGGCGTCTGCGTGTCGCCCGAGCCGAATGAGCGCGTAGAGCTCCAGGTTGTCCAGCGCCGCGCCGTAGGTTTCCGTCAACCCGGCGCGCTGGATCTCCTGCCGCGGCCGGGCCGTCACGGTCAGTACCTGCTCATAGCGCCCACACAGAGCCAGCAGCGTGGCATGGTTGATGGGCGTCGCATATGGCTCGATCAGGTCGCCTCCGGCCGAGATTCCGTACGCGCGGTTCGATTCCCGCAGTGCGTCCGTGCTGCGACCAGCAGCTTGGAGTCCCAAGGCCATGACGCCGCGCAGATACCGCTCCGCCGTTCGCTCGCCACTGGCCAACGCATGACGCAGCCCCTCCTTGGCGATGCGAAGCCCCTCGACCGCCCGGTCCGTGACCATGTAGACGCCGGCCAGGAAATGGAGTGCCATGGCGCGGGATCGAGCGTCGTTCGCCGGCGCCCGTGCGACCGCGCGCTGGGCCACCGCCAGCGCGGCATCGTTGTCACCCAGCGCCCAGGAGGCGTTGCACCGGAGGCCCAGCAGCCGGAGCTCCTCATCAACGCTTGCGGGTGGCCCAATGCGTTCGAGCTCATCGAGTCCGGCGATCACTTCGGCGAAGCGTCCGCTGCCGTGCGCGGTGGTGACCAGGCGGAGGTAGAGCCCGCGTCGATCGCCAAGCCGGCGTTGCATTGCGCGCGAGGCGCGGTCCCAGACGGAGACCGCGGCCGCCAGCTGGGCGTAGGCATCCGCCGTCGCCCCCATCTCCAACGCACGATCCGCTGCGGCCAAACGCTCTGCCAGCGCGTGGTCCCACTCACCCGCCGCCTGCCAATGATGGGCGAGCATGGCCGACCGCTCGACGGCGCCAACGAATCCCGGACGAGCGACGAGCACCTCCGCCACGCGCGAGTGAATCCGTCGGCTCTCCGCTGGCAGGAGATCGGCGTCGATGGCTTCACGCATCAAGGCATGCCGAAAGCGGTACTTGGACGCCGAGCGATTCTGGGCCAGGATCCCGGACACCATGGCGGACCGAAGGGCCAGCTCGAGATCACGCTCCGGCAGGTCGGACAGCTCGGCGAGGAGCCGATCGTCCACCTCGCGGCCGACGACGGCCATGACCCGCAGGAGCTCCTGGACCGACTGCGGCTGCGAGGCAAGTCGGGACAGAAGCACGTCCTGCAGGGACGGCGGCAGCGGGCCGTCGGGCGACAACCCGGCCAGCATGAGCTCCTGCGCGAAGTACGGATTCCCATCGGTTCGCCGATGCAGCGTCCGGGCATGATCGTCGTCAATCGGCATGCCGATGAGATCTGAGACGAGCTGGCCGAGCTCGCGAACAGGGAGCGGTCCGAGCTCGACGCGTCGCACCTCGCTGCTGGATCCGACGTCCGATACGAGCCGCGTCGCGAACGTGTCGCCGGTCGTCCCATCGGATCGGACGGTGAGGAGCGCCGCGATCGACGGTTCCCGGACGCGCGCCAGGAAGCGCAGCAGATCCGCCGTCGACGAATCCACCCACTGCACGTCCTCGACGACCAGCAGGAGATGTCGCCCTGCCGCCAGCCTCGACACCAGGCTGAGCAGCGCCATGAAGATGCGGTGCTGGCGGAGGCCCTCGTGCTCCGGGAGGCTCGGACTCATCCGGGACGCACCCACAATGGCGGCCGGAAACAGTCCGCTCAGCTCGCGCCGGAGGCCGCGAAGCAGCCGGACTCGCTCCAGACTGTCGAGGGCGCGGAGCCTGTCGGCCAGCGCGGTGGTGACCGGCGCGAGCGGCGCTGCCGGTCCCACGAGGTGGAGCGCAACGCCCTGCAACACGGCGAAGCCTCGCCGCTTTGCTCGCCGCGCGACCTCGTCCGCAAGACGCGACTTCCCGATCCCGGGCTCGCCCTCGAGCACGACAAGCGCGGTGCGGCCCGATCGCGTGGGCGCGAGCGCCGCCTCGATCCGCACCAGCTCCGTTCTTCGTCCGACCATCCGAGTCTGGATCGGCCGACCCCTCACGCCGGACATTATTGCCCGCCGTCACCTTTCCACGAGCGCCTTTGCGACGGCGCGGGCGCGGGCGGTTGATCCCATCGTGGTCCCGTCGAGCCACTCGATGTCGGGCTCGTGGCGGAACCAGGTCCGCTGCCGGCGGGCGAAGGCGACGTTCCGGGCAGCATCGCGCTCGATGGCCGTCTCGCGGTCGATCTCGCCGTCGAGGAGGGCCCACGACTCGGCGTAGCCGATCGCCGAGAGGGCCGGCAGGGCGGGGTCAAAGCGCGCCCGAAGGGCGCGCGCCTCCTCCACGAGGCCGGCGTCGAACTGGGCCCGCGCCCGTTCGGCGATCCAGCGCCGGTGGATCTCGCGCGGGACGTCGAGGCCGAGCCAGGCAACCGGACCCGGGTAGCCGCGCGGTGCCGGGAGCGGCCGATCGCCGGCCAGCTCTGCGATCTCGAGGGCGCGGGCGACCCGGCGGGGGTTCGCCAGGTCCACCCGAGCGGCGAGGTTCGGGGCGAGCGAGCGAAGCCGGGCCGCACCCGAAGCGACCCCCGAGGCGACGAGCTCGGCCTCGATCGTGGCCCGGACTGCCGAGTCGGACGGCAGGGCGTCCGTGTCGAGGCCACGGGCGATCGCGCGGAGGTAGAAGCCCGTGCCCCCGGCGAGGATGGCGAGGCCGCCGCGCGCCGCGATCGGCGGCAGGACGGCCGCGACATGATCGGCGAAGTCGGCGACGGAGAACGGCTGATCGGGATCCACGAGATCGAGGCCGTGATGGATGACGCCGCGCCGCTCCTCGAGCGTCGGCTTGGCCGTCCCGATGTCGAGGCCCCGGTAGACCTGCCGCGAATCGGCGCTGATGACCTCGGCCGGGATGGCCGCCTCGCCGAGAGCGAGAGCCAGCCGGATGGCGAGACCCGTCTTGCCGGTCGCTGTCGGCCCCGCGATGACGAGGAGCGGCGGCGATTCCGTCACGCGAGCGGGCGATCGCCCACCACCGCGCCGCGAAGCGCGTACGGCCCGGCGTGCTCGATCCGGACGTCGACGAGCCGCCCGACCCAATCCGCCGGGCCGGCAAGGTGAACGAGCTTGTTGCCCCGGGTCCGGCCCGACAGGCCGACCTCGGGGGGGCCGGGCCGGACACCCCGGGGCTCACTCCCCTCCCCCGGGGTGGCGGCCTCGTCGTGGTCGTGCGAGCGCTCACGGGCGACGGCGTCGATGAGGACCTCGACGTCGCGGCCCAGCCACCCGCGGTTGCGCTCGAGCCCGATCGGCTCCTGGAGGGCGAGGAGCTCGTTGAGCCGGCGCCGCTTGACGGCCGCCGGGACGTCGTCGGCGAGGCGCGTCGCGGGCGTGCCGGGACGCTCGGAGTACGCGGCCGCGAAGACCTGGTCGTAGCGGACGGCCTCGAGGAACCGGAGCGTCCGCTCGAACTGGGCCTCGGTCTCGCCGCAGAAGCCGACGATGATGTCGGTCGAGATCGTGATCCCGGGGACCGCCTCGCGGATCCGGGCGAGTCGCTCCAGGTAGTGCTCGGTCGTGTACTGGCGGCCCATCCGCCGGAGGACGTCGTCGTCGCCCGACTGGACCGGCAGGTGGAGCGCCTCGCACAGGCTGGGGCACTCGGCCATCGCCTCGATGAGGCGGTCGGAGAGGTCCCAGGGATGCGAGGTGATGAAGCGGAGCCGCGGGATCGCGGGCACGCCGTCGGCGGTCTGGATGGCGTCGATCGCCCGGATGATCTCGGCCAGGTCCGGCCTGGACCCGAGGTCCAGGCGGCGGCCCGCCCAGCGCTCCGTCGCGATGTGCCCGAAGCGCGGCTCGGCCGGCAGGTCGTGGCCGTACGAGTTGACGTTCTGGCCCAGGAGCGTGACCTCGCGGAAGCCGGCGGCCGCGATCGAGCGGGCCTCCTCGACGATCTCGTCGAACGGGCGGCTCCGCTCCGGGCCGCGGCTGAACGGCACGATGCAGTAGGTGCAGGTCTTGTCGCAGCCGTAGATGATCGGCAGCCAGGCGCTGACGGCCGACGTGCGCGCGACGGCCCCGCCGGCGACCGCCGCCGCGCGCGTTGCCGCCAGGTGATCGGCGACGCCCACGACCGTTCGCCCGACGACCGTCGTTGCGCCCACGGCGCCCACCGGCGCCTGGGCGGAGGCCAGCCCGAGACGATCCACGAGCTCGGGCTCCTCGTCCGGCCGGAGGAACAAGTCGACGGCCGGATAGCGCCGCTCAAGACCGTCGCGGTCCCGTTCGCGCACGGCGCAGCCGGTCAGGACGACGCGCAGTGACGGGTTGGCGTCCTTGAGGCGCCGGAGGTGGCCCTGCCGGCCGATGACCTTGGCCTCGGCCAGCTCGCGGATGGCGCAGGTGTTGATGACAACGAGGTCGGCCGCCTCCATCGTCGGAGCTTCGGTGGCTCCCGCCGCGAGGAGCCGGCCCGCCATCTCCTCCGAATCGCTGCGGTTCATCTGGCAGCCGAGGGTCCAGACGAAGAAGCTGGGCAGCGCCCGCGGCTCCGGCCGGAACTCGGCGACGCGTGCGTCGTCGGGGTCGGGCGCAGCTCGCGCGGCCGATGGTGCCGGCGGCTCGATTTCGAGCATCGGCAGGTGGCGGCGGTCGCGAGTCGGCGGACGTTCGATCATCGGTCGGTCGTGGTGCTGGTCTCGGTTGCCGCCGCTGACATGGCGGCCCGGAGCGGCGCCTCGACGGCGGGCGGGACCCACAGGCCGGCGTGGGTGGCGGCGTATGGTTCGAGGTCGCCATGGTAGTCGCTGCCGCCGGTGGCGACGAGCGACGTCGCCCGGGCGACCGCCGCGACAGCCTCGACCGTGGCCGAGTCGAACGTTCGGTAGTAGACCTCGAGACCGCCGAGACCGGCGTCCCGGAGCTCCCGGATGACGTCCGGCCGCTCGGGGGCCTCGGAGAAATGGGCCAGCGCCGCCAGGCCGCCGGCGGCCCGGATGACCCTGATCGCCTCGATCGGGCCCAGGCCCTCGCGGGCGACGTAGCCCGGGCGGCCCCGGGACAGGTAGATCGAGAAGGCCTCCTCAACGCTCGCCACGTAGCCCTTGGCGATCATCGCCCGGGCGACGCGCGGGCGGCCGAGGGCATCTTCCTCGCCGGTCGCCGGGAACGCCTCGAGGGCGTCGTCGATCGGGCGGGCGAGGTCGCGGAGCCGCCGGACCATCCGCTCGAAGCGAATCCGCCGCCGGGCGCGCTGGCTCGCCAGCGCCGCCTCGAGGGCCTCGTCGTGGGGATCGACGCCCAGGCCCAGGACGTGGACCTCGCTCTCCCGAAGATCGGCCCGGTCGGCGGTGATGGCGTTGAGCTCGATGCCGGCGATGAGCTCCAGGCCCGGCGGGACGGCCCCGCTCGCCAGCACGTCGCGGACCCCGGCGAGGGTGTCGTGGTCGGTGATCGCGAGCAGCCGGACGCCGGCGGCGGCGGCCGCGGCGACGAGCGCGGCCGGCTCTAGGAGCCCGTCGGAGCGCGAGGTGTGGGTGTGGAGATCGATCGTCGAGGGCGCCGGCGGGACAACCGGCTCGCCCGGGGGCGCGTGCCGCTGCGGTCGCCCGGGCCGCCCGAGCTGCCCGTCGCTCATCCCTCGTGGAGCCGGGAGACCCGCTCGATCGCCAGGGCCCGGCCGGTTGCCGGGTCGATGTCCACCTGGACCGCGTTGAAGACCACCGGCCCGTCGCCGACCTCGAAGCGCGTCGGCAGGGCGTTGATGAACCGCGGCAAGACCGTCCGCGGGGCGAAGCCGATGACGCTCCAGATCGGCCCGGTCATCCCGATGTCGCTCTGGTAGGCGGTTCCACCGGGCAGGATTCGCTCGTCGCCGGTGACGATGTGGGTGTGCGTCCCGACGACGGCCGAGACCCGCCCGTCGAGGTAGACCCCCATGGCGTTCTTCTCGGACGTGATCTCGCAGTGGAAATCGACGAGGCGGATCGGCGGCAGCGGCTCGGATGACTCGTCGAGGAGGCGGTCGGCCTCGGTGAACGGGTTGTCGATCGGCTGCATGAACGTCCGGCCCTGGAGGTTGATGATCGCCAGCTCCGAGCCGTCGAGGGCGTGGTACGTGCCCCAGCCGCGGCCGGGGACCTCGTGGGTCCCGTAGTTGAGCGGCCGGAGGACCCGTTCGGACGACTCCAGGTACGGGTAGATTTCGCGCTTGTCCCAGATATGGTTGCCGCTGGTGATGACGTCCACGCCGGCGCCCAGGAGCGCCTCCGCCGTGGACACCGTGAGGCCCATCCCGCCGGCGAGGTTCTCACCGTTGGCTGTCACGAAGTCGATCCCGCGTTCCTCGCGAAGCGCCCCGAGGATGCTCTCCACGGCGACCCGTCCTGGCTTCCCGATGACGTCGCCGATGAGCAGCACGCGGCACGCGCCCGGCGGGCGGGGCAGACCCGCGTTCACGGCATTGCCGAGCCGCACGCGGCCGGCGGTCTGGGATTGGGCTGTCGTCATCTCACCTCCGGGGCCAGCGGACAGTAGCACCGGCGCCCACGGTCTGCGGTCTGTAACGAAATGTCGGCTGCGGCATTGAATCCGGCATGAGACGGAAACCGGACCTCGGGCGGACGATGCTCGGCGCGGGACTGTCGGCTGCGGTCGTGACGATCGCCTCGGCCGGCCTGTTCCAGTTCCTGTACCGGGACTGCGTCGAGATGGCTTGCCTCGGCGTCTTGCTGTTCATCCCGGTCGCCGCGATCGGGTCGCTGATCGTGGGCCTCGTGGCCGGGTCGCGCGCACGCCAGGGCGGCCGCGGTTACGCCGCCGGCCTCCTCGCCGCGGGCGTCGGGTTCGCCGTGATGTTCGTCCTGATCCGCGACCTGCGGCTGCTCGCGGGCTGACGCCGGCGGGCTATTTCGCGTACTCGACCGCGCGCGTCTCGCGGATGACCGTGACCTTGATCTGGCCCGGGTAGGTCAGCTGCTCCTCGATCTTCTTGACGATGTCGCGGGCGAGGCGGGTCGCGGTCAGGTCGTCGATCTCCTCGGGCCGGACGAGGATCCGGACCTCGCGCCCGGCCTGGACGGCGAACGAGCGCTCCACCCCGCCGAATGAATCGGCGATCGCCTGGAGGTCCTCCAGGCGCTTGACGTAGGTTTCCATCGTCTCGCCCCGGGCACCCGGCCGGGATGCCGAGATCGCGTCGGCGACCTGGACGATGGGGGCCTCGAGGCAGGCGTATTCGACCTCCTGGTGATGGGCGGCGATACCGTTGACGACCTTGAACGGCAGCTCGGCCTTCATCGCGATCTGGGCCCCGATCGCGGCGTGCGGGCCCTCGACCTCGTGGTCCACGGCCTTGCCGATGTCGTGGAGCAGGCCGCCCATCTTGGCGGCCATGACGTCGGCTCCGAGCTCCCCCGCGATCGTGGCTGCCAGCGCCGCCGTCTCGGTTGAGTGGACGAGCACGTTCTGGCCGTAGCTCGTCCGGAACCTGAGCCGGCCCAGGAGCTTGACGATGTCGGCCGGCAGGCCCGGGACACCGGCGTCGTAGGCGGCCTGCTCGCCGGCCTGGCGGATGACGAGGTCGACCTCGGCCCGGGCCTTGGCGACCACCTCCTCGATCCGGCCGGGATGGATCCGGCCGTCGCCCATGAGCTTGGTCAGGGCGATCCGGGCGACCTCGCGACGAACGGGGTCGAAGCCCGACAGGACCACGGTCTCGGGTGTGTCGTCGATGATCAGGTCGATCCCGGTGGCCTGCTCGAGGGCCCGGATGTTGCGACCTTCGCGGCCGATGATCCGGCCCTTCATCTCGTCGTTCGGCAGGTGGACGACGGTCACGGTGTGCTCGGCGGTGTGGTCGGCGGCAACCCGCTGCATCGCCGTCACGATGATGTCGCGGGCCTTCTCGTTGGCCTCCTCGCGGGCCCGCCGCTCGATCGAGCGGGCGAGCTTCACGGCGTCGTGCTCGGCCTCCTCGCGGATGGCCTCGAGGAGCATTGCCTTGGCGTCGTCGGCCGAGAGGCTGCTGACCTTCTCGAGGGCGGCGACTCGCTCGGCGCTGAGCTTGCCCAGCTCCTCGCGTTGCTTCTCGAGCTCGATCTCGCGCTCCAGGAGCTTCCGATCGCGTTGCTCGAGCATGTCCGAGCGCTGGTCGAGCTGCTCGTCGCGGGCCACCAGGCGGCGCTCCTGGGCGGCGAGCTCGTTGCGCCGGGAGCGGGCTTCGTCCTCCGCCTCGCGCTGGAGGCGGATCTTCTCCTCCTTCGCCTCGAGGATGAGGTCCTTCTGCTGGGCGCGAGCGTCGGAGACGATCCGACCGGCCTTCTCCTGGGCGACCTTGACCGACTGGTTCGCCCATCGGCTCCGGGCCAGGAATCCCAGCGCGGCGCCTACGGCAAGACCGCCGGCCAGCGCCACGAGGGCGATGGCGACGTTTTCCATCTTCTCCTCCCATCCGGCGAGGGCACGCCGGACGCGTGTCGTTCGTTCAGGGTCGGGGCGGAGACGCGGCCTTCGGGGACGCCGGGCTCGGCCGTCGACCAGATCGGATCGCGCTTCGCTCGGCGCACGACCCGTCACGGCGTAGCCTACTACGGAGCCTCCCCGATCGATGCAGGTCGGTGGGGCAGCGGTCGCGGCGGTCGCGCGGCAGCCGTTGCGTGGCACGTACCAAGCGACCGTTGGGGCGCCGGTCGATCGATTTGGAACCGGCCCGGGAGCGCACTGGCCGGCGATTCGTGACGTGGGGCGTAACGAATCGCCGGTGGGACCCACGCCGTGGACCGTCACCGGTTCGTTCGAACGTGGGGCGCAACACCTGGCCGTTGAGGCGGGCCCGCCATGCCCGGTCGAGAGGTCGACGGTTCCTTGGTACGTGGGTGGCGTGGATGTCGGTGACGGCTGAGGGGAGCGACCCGGTTGCTACGGCGCGTGGACCGCCGGCAGGGGCCGCGTGGTTTGGTGGTCTCCGGTAAACGATCTCGGGCTCCCTGCGCCACTACTACAGTGTGGATGCGGTGCTCTCGGCCACAGATGCGGCCCAAGCGTTCGACGAGGACTATCCCGTCCTCTTCGCCGAGCTGAGCCGGCTCTGCCGGGCGCTTGGCGCGGGCGCCACGGCCGAGGATGTCGCCCAAGAGGCCCTCCTCTACGGGCGAGCGCACCTCGGCGACCTGCGAGATGTGACCCGCCTTCGGCCGTGGCTGCGGACGATTGCGGTCCGGCAGGTAGCTCGACGACGGTCGGGCCGTGAGTCCATCGACGCGGCCGACGCCGTCTTCGTGCCCGTCGACCCGGATCTGGGGCTCGACGCATCACGCGCCGTGGCTCGCCTGCCCCTCCGCGAGCGACAGGCGGTAGCTCTCGTCTACGGGCTCGGCTACCGGCAGGAGGAGGCCGCCGAGGTGCTCGGGCTGTCGCGGGGCGGCATCGCCGCCTCGCTCTGGAAGGCGCGCCGGCGCCTGGCGCGGGACCTGGCCGACTACCGGGAGGGTTCATGATGATCGCCTTCCGCCGACACCTCGATGATGCGTCCCTCGCCGAGGTCGCCGACCTCGGCACGCATGACCACCTGACGCCGGCGGAACGGTTGCACCTGGACTCGTGTGACCGTTGCCGCAAGCTGGTCACCGGCCACCAGCGCGCCTCGCGCCTGCTGTCCGCCAGCTGGCGGCTGGTCCCCGCCGCGGAGCTCGCGGGGGCTGGGGTGACGGTCGTCCGGCCGCGGGTGCGTATTGGCACCTCACTACGATCGGCCGACGCCCGAGCCCGAACGTCTTGGCTGCGCCTGGCGGTCGTCGTCGGGGCCGCATTGCTCCTTGTTGTGACGGCACTGCTCACTGGGTCGTCACGGCCACCGCTACCCACCTCGACGAGGATTACCTTCCAGGTTGACGGACGACTGATCTCGGTCAACACCGACGGATCGAGCGTCGAGTCAATCGTCGCAGGCGACGGCTGGAACGGGATGGAGTGGCCGGCGTGGTCACCGGATGGGAGCCAACTCGCCTTCGTCCGAAACGGGTGGGGCCGGCCATCTCAACTCGTAATTGTCGCGGCCGATTCGCCCGACCAGCCAAGAGTCCTCAACGAGCAGTGGTCCATTGGCGGATTCGAGTGGTCGCCGGACGGAATGTCACTGGCGGGTTGGGACGAACGGGGGCTGGTGGTCATCGATGCTGAATCCGGCGAAGGGCGGCTGACGGTTCCGATGCCTGGCCTGCAAGGGGGGCCTTTGACGGAGAGTTGGTCGCCGGATCGCTCGCGGATCCTGTACACGACTGGACTGTCGGTCGTCTCCGGCCGCCCCGGAGGGGACCTCGTCGTCCTGGACGTCGGCACAGCCCAGGAGGCGTTCCGCTACCACGCTGATCGTTGGCGTGAGGTTCGTGTATCGCGCGGCGCTTGGTCGCCTGACGGCTCTCAATTCGTGTACTACGCCGGGCCCCGCGAGCCGAACGGTAGCGAACTTGACCTTGTGGATCCACGGATCCTGGTCATGGATCTGGATGGCAGCCAACCGCGTGAACTGGCGGCGGGCAAGGACCCAACGTGGTCGCCTGACGGCTCGCTCATTGCCTTCGAAGCGCCCTACGAAGGCGCCACCGGCTGGCGGCCGGGCATCTGGGTGATCGGACCAGACGGCTCAGGCCTCCGCTTCGTCGGTGGTGAGGGCGTCCGCCCTCGATGGTCGCCCGATGGCCGGCAGATCGCCTATTGCGGGCACGAGGAGGACGATCCGGATAGCCGCATGGGCTACTTCGTGGCAGACGTCGCTGGTGGGGTCCCGCGTCCCGTATACCGCACCGGCTGCTGGTACTCCGGTGCGCTCGACTGGCAGCCGACCCGGCCCCGCGGTTGAGGGAAGGAACGGAGGTTGGCATGTCCAGGCCTTCCACCGAACCGTCAGCGGCGGGCGGTCTGCTGGCAGCAATCGCGTTGTTCGTCGCGTTCGCTGCATGCACGTCCGGAACCGGTCCGATGTCGAGTGCACCCGCAGCGGGTGCAGCGACGGTGAGTTCTCCGCCCCCAACCCGGTCGCCGGCCCCCAGCCCATCAGCGACGCTCGCGGCGCCGACGGATGGAGGGACGGTTTCGCTGACCGACGCGGACTGCCAATTCGAACCTCCGGCCGGACCGATCAGGCCTGGGCTGATCGAGATCACGTTCGTGAACAGCAGCTCGGCCCGCGGCGGATTCCACATCTGGCGCCTTGACGAAGGTCACTCGTTCGCCGAGTTCGCAGCGTTGGTCGCAACGCACCTGGCCGGCGCGGAGCAGGGGGTGGATACCGGTGCACCCCCGTTTGCCCACCAGGTCACCGGACCCACGCTGGAGCCGGCCACGACGAGCACCTGGCGGCTGATGACCATGGAAGCGACATACGCGATCGCCTGCCTCGCTCCCAATGAGACCGGGCGACAGAACGGGATGGCGCGAGAGTTCGTGGCGACCTACGCCGCCGGACCGATCCATATCTCCGCGTCTTGAGGCGGCAGTTCCCGCTGCTCGGGCATTCTGCGGACTTTCAGCACGTCGCCAACGACGATCAGCGCGGTCGCTGCAGTGAACGCCAACAGGGAGCGCGCGATCAGTCCGAGGTCGGCTCCGCGTCGGCGGCGGCGAGCAGCTCCCGCGAGACCTCGGCCGCGATCCCCGGCCCGAAGCCGTTGCGGGCGAGGAGCGCGTAGGCCCGCTGGCGTCGGGCCCGCGGATCAGCGATCCGCTCGAGGGCCCGGGCGTGCCGAGCCAGGAGCTTCCTCGCCGCCGCCTCGTCGGCGGACGGGTGCGGCGCTCCTTCGGGGTCCTCGCCATCATCCGTCTCGGCTTCCCAGCGAACGGCGGCCTCGCGGCGAGCCCGGAGGGCGGCCGCGATCGTCGGGGCCTCGAGGCCCTTCTGGCGGAGCTCGAGCATGAGGGCATGCTCGCCACGAGGATGGGCGCGATCCCGCGATTCGATCCATGCCAGCGCAAACGCCTCGTCGTCGAGGATCCCGAGGTCGCCGAGCCGGGCAATGGCGCCCGTGACGAGATCTTCGCGATAGCCGGCCCGCGTCAGGCGCCGCCGGACCTCGGCCACCGAGCGCTGCCGGACCTCGAGGAACCGGAGGGCGGCCTCGAGGACGACGTTCGGGTCCTCCACCAGGGCGTGGCGCGCGCGGGTCTCGGCCGGGTTCGTTCGCCGCCCGCGCCGGTCGGTGCCATGGCTCCCTCCCGGGCGCTGCCTGCCGTCGCCGTTCTCGTCAGCTGGCACGAGGACGACTCCTGGTCCCGACGACAGGCGACGCGAGGGGGCAATTCATCCCGTCACGAGCGTGCGGCGGGGATGGAATCTCGATTTCAGCCGAGGCCCAGCCAGATGATCGCGGTGACGAACAGTCGTCCCTCGACTCATTGACAGGGGCGCGAGCTGCGGGCGAACGGGCCGCATCAGGCCCGCCCTATTCCGCCTCTTCGATTCCTTCGACCGGAACGGCCGCATCGCCGCCGGCGACCTTGGCCCGGATCTTGCCCTCGATCGTCGCGGCGATCTGAGCGTTGGACTTCAGGAACTCCTTCGACGCCTCGCGACCCTGGCCCAGGCGGGTGTCCTCGAACGTGAACCAGGCGCCCGTCTTATCGACGACGCCCATCGCCACGCCGACGTCGAGGAGGCCGCCCTCCTTGGACACGCCTTCGCCGTACATGACGTCGAACTCGGCGACCCGGAACGGCGGCGCGACCTTGTTCTTGACGACCTTGACCCGGACCCGGTTGCCGACCGATTCGGTGCCCGTCTTGATCGTCTCGATCCGGCGGATATCGAGCCGGACGCTGGCGTAGAACTTGAGAGCTCGGCCGCCAGGGGTCGTTTCCGGCGAGTTGTGGACGACGACATGGTCAGCCAGGTAGGTGTGATTACCCTCGATCTCCAGGTCGAACCGAGTCCGCCGACGGGGTGCCGCCGGCTTGGCGATCTTGTGGGTGACACGCATCGGGACCGGGCGGAGCGATGTCCGCGACCTGAGCCGCGTCCCGTTCAGGTGCGCATCGCTCATGTCCGGCTGCCACTCGAACAGGTCGCGGAATCTGGGATGGAGCTTGTAGCCGACGTTTGGGTGGACGTACGGCGCGATTCGCTCGTGGAACCTCGCCGTGCGGTCGCCGCTGAACAACAGGCCACCCTCGGTCACCGTCGGGCGACCCATGCCGAGCTCTTCACAACGCACGGCGAGCATCTCGCGATGCTCGCGACTCAGGCTCTTGGCGCTGATCTCAGCCTTGCCGTGGCCCCACCGGGCATGGTTGCCGGAGTACGTTCCGTCGTCGGCGTACCAAACGGCGATAGCCCGTTCGTCGAGCCTCTGGATGAGTCCCGTGGTGACCGCCTGCTTCCCGCCGCCGGTGGTGCCGTAGACGGCATCGTGGACCCAGCCAAGCTGGTACATCGGGATGGTGTCGAATCCGAGGCCGACACCCGCTGGCCCAACCTTGCGAGAGAACGGGGCCAGGAATTCGTGTTTCCAGTCGAGGTAGTCGCGCTGCCGCACGCCGTGACCAACCCGAAACGCCACACCATGCTCGGACACACGACGCAACGCGCCATCGCCGAGGACGCCGCCCAGAACAAGCTGTTCCTGGTCGGGCGTCATTCCGTAATGCTTCACCGCGACCAGGACCTCATCCCCTTCATCGATCTCGCCTGCAGGGCGTTCGCCCCGCGGAGTCAGGATGAGGTGGTTTGGCGTGCACGTGAACTTGCGACGCCCTGACCCCCCGGCGGCCGCGACCTCGAACGCCAGCCACCGATCGGTCCGGCCGTTCCGGAAGTAGCTCACGAT
Source organism: Chloroflexota bacterium (assembly GCA_040752335.1). Taxonomy (GTDB): domain Bacteria; phylum Chloroflexota; class Limnocylindria; order Limnocylindrales; family CSP1-4; genus UBA5189. The sequence continues at coordinate 19,342 of JBFMEV010000010.1, read as the reverse complement.
GCGGCGAGGCTCGACCCGGCCGGTGGCCGGATCCATCGAGAGGACCTCGACCGGCAGGCGCTGGTTGACGATCTTGCCGATCTTCTCGGTGGTGCCGTCGGCCAGGACGATGCGGGTGCTGTAGTCGAAGCACCCGAACATGACCCCAATCTTCTCGCGGAGCTGGTTCGTGAAGACGAGCGAGGTGTTCGAGCGTGACACGGCGCCCGTCAGCTTCCGCAGGGCCTGGCTCATGAGCCGCGCCTGGATGCCCACGAACGAATCGCCCATCTCGCCCTCGATCTCGGCCCGCGGCACGAGGGCCGCGACCGAGTCGACGACGACGACATCGATGCCGCCCGAGCGGATGAGGGTCTCGGTGATCTCGAGGGCCTGCTCGCCGGTGTCGGGCTGGCTGACGAGGAGCTCGTCGACGTTGACGCCACAGGCCCGGGCGTAGCCCGGATCGAGGGCGTGCTCGACGTCGATGAAGGCGGCCACGCCGCCGCGCTTCTGGGCCTCGGCGATGATGTGCTGGCAGACGGTCGTCTTGCCCGACGACTCGGGACCGAAGATCTCCGTGATCCGGCCCCGCGGAACGCCGCCCACGCCGAGGGCGAGGTCGAGGGCGATCGAGCCGGTCGGGATGAAGTCGACCTGCTGACGGGCGGCCGAGCCCAGCTTCATGATCGAGCCCGAGCCGAACTGCTTCTCGATTGCCAGGATCGCCGCGTCGACGGCCTTGCCGCGCTCCGCCGTGGTCCGCTCGCCGCCGTTGCGCTCGGTCGTCATCGCCATGGTCCCGTCACGCTCCTCTTCCTGCCGGCGCCGCCCCGGCGGACGTCCGGTCCGCGCGACGGGTCAGCTCTCGTCCTTCTCCTCTTCGTCCCAGCGCGGCTTCCGCGGCTTCCGGATGAGCTCGACGTTCATCGGCGGCTCGGCCAGCGGCTGGATCTTGGGGATGCCGGACCTGTCCTTGGGCTTCTTCTTGGCTTCGCGGCCGGGTCTGTCTCGAGATGCCATCGAGGGTTCCTCCGCGCTGGATCGAGGCTAGCGGATGGCGCTTCACGCCGGCTCACCCGCGACTGCATCGCGACTCACCCGGCCGGCACGGACCCGCAGCGAAGCGAGCGATTCGGGGAGGGTCCCGGCCCGCAGCGCGGACCGGATCCTGGCCATGAAGTCTAGGGTGAAGGTCAGGTTGTGACAAGTTGCGAGGCGGTAGGCGAGGAGCTCGCGGGCCCGCAGCAGATGAGCGAGATACGCCCGCGAAAAGCGCTTGCAGAGGAGGCACGGGCAGTCGTCCTGCACGGGTCGCGGATCGTCGAGGAAGGCGGCATTCCGGAGGTTCAGTCGTCCGCCCGGGACCCACAGCTGGCCGTTCCTGGCGACCCTCGCCGGGAGGACGGAATCGAAGAGATCGATGCCGCCGAGGGCGGCCTCCAGGAGGTCGGCCGGCGAGCCGAGGCCCATGAGGTAGCGCGGCCGTGGGTCGCCGTCGAGGAGCGGCACGACGACGTCGAGGGCGTGGGCTCGCTGGACCGGCGTCTCGTCGCCCGCCAGGCCGCCGATACAGATGCCGTCGAACGGGAGGCCGGCGATGAACCGGGTTGATCGCTCCCGGAGCTCCGGGTCCACCCCGCCCTGGACGATCCCGAAGAGGGCCTGGTCCGGTCGCCGGTGGGCGGCGAGTGACCGCTCCGCCCAGCGATGTGTCCGCTCCATCGCGTCCTCGACCTCGGCCCGCGGGCGCGACGGGTAGACCGGGTGGTCGAGGGCCACGGCGATGTCCGGCCCGAGCGCCTCCTGGACGCGCATCGCGAGCTCGGGCGTGAGCCGCTGCTCGGAGCCGTCGATGTGGCTCCGGAACGTCGCCCCGTCGGCATCGATGACCCGCGCGTCGGCGAGCGAGACGACCTGGTAGCCACCGCTGTCGGTCAGGATCGGGCCATCCCAGCCCATGAACCGGTGAAGCCCCCCGAGGCGCTCGATCCGCTCGTGGCCCGGGCGCAGGAACAGGTGATAGGTGTTGGCCAGGACGATCGAGGCGCCGGCCGCCTGGAGGTCGCCGGGATCGAGGGCCTTCACTGTGGCGTTCGTGCCGACCGGCATGAACTGGGGCGTCTCCACCACGCCGTGGGGCAGCTCCAGGCGGCCGAGGCGGGCGCGCAGGCCGCTCGCCGGATCGGCGGCGGTCGCCACGACCGTGAACGGGGCGACGGCGGAGCCGGACCTGCCCGCCACCGCGGGCTCAGCGATCGCCGGCTCCGGGAGCGTCGGTCCAGAGGCTCGGCATGTCCGCCTCGGCCCGTCGCGGCGGCGGGATCTCGAAGCCGAGCCCGGCCAGGTGCTGGCGGGCCAGGTCGGTCGCGATCCGGCCCTGGGGCGTCCGGTCAATGAAGCCGAGCCGGAGCAGGAACGGCTCGTAGACGTCCTCGATCGTCTCGATCTCCTCGCTCAAGACCGCGGCCAGGGCCGCGACGCCGACCGGTCCGGACCCGAACTTCTGGACGATCGCGGCAAGGAGCTTGCGGTCGGTGGAATCGAGGCCCTCGGCGTCGATCTCGAGGAGCCGCAGGGCCTCGTTGGCGGCCGATTCCGTGACCCGGCCGTCGCCGTGGACCTCGGCGTGGTCGCGGGTTCGCTTGAGGAGGCGATTCACGATCCTTGGCGTGCCGCGACCGCGACGGGCGATCGCGCTCGCGGCGCCGGCATCGATGTGGACGTCGAGGATCCGGGCCGAGCGCTCGACGATCGCGGTCAGCTCCGGCTCCGAGTAGAAGTCGAGGCGGTACGTGGCCCCGAAGCGGTCGCGAAGCGGCGAGGAGATGCGGCCGGCGCGGGTCGTCGCGCCGACGACCGTGAACGGCTTGAGCGTCAGCCGCAGGCTCCGGGCGCTGGGCCCCTTGCCGATCATGACGTCGAGGGCGTAGTCCTCCATCGCCGGGTACAGGATCTCCTCGACCGCATGGTTGAGGCGATGGACCTCGTCGATGAACAGGACGTCCCGCTCGTCCAGGCTGGTGAGGACGGCGGCGAGGTCGCCGGGCCGCTCGATCGCCGGGCCCGACGTGTAGCGGACATTCACCCCGAGCTCGCGGGCGACGATCGTCGCGAGCGTCGTCTTGCCCAGGCCGGGCGGGCCGTACAGCAGGATGTGGTCCGCCGCTTCCTCGCGCGCGCGAGCCGCCTGGAGCAGGACGCCCAGGTTCGCCTTGACCTCGCGCTGGCCGATGTACTCGTCCAGCGAGCGCGGCCGGAGCGAGCCCTCGATCGCGACTTCCGCAGGGTCCTCAGCGTCGGCCGCCAGCAGGCGGAGGGCGTCGTCCGTCACGTCGCGGATTGTAGCATCGGTCGCACCATATCGTACAGGTGTTCTATGTCGCCGCGGCCCAGCGTTCGCCTCGCGTCGCGCTCAGGCCCGACTGGCGTTCGGCGAGCGCTGACCCGTGACTCGCAGCCCGCGGCCCGCGGGCCCGGCCCGGTTGATGGACTCAATGACGCTGCCAGCATCAAACTTGGGGCTACGACGTCGATAACAGCCACTCGGGCGGTTGTGACGCGGGGCGGCGGGCGGGCTTCGTGCTCAGTTCGGAGGCTGGAGCGAGCCCGAAGGATCCGTATCGCCCTCCATACCCCGGATTTGATGGTCCCAGCGTCGCGCCGGCCGGGAAGCCGGGGTGTCGGGAAGCCGGGTCCTGGCCGTCGAGGGCGATCACTCGCAGCGGCGCAGTCGATCCTCCCCGCCGCGGCGCCCACGATCCGCGCGGGGCCGGGCGATCCACCCGCCGCGGCACCTGCGATCCACTCGCCGCCAGGATCGGCCAGCGGCCCGAGCGTCAGTCCCGGGCGAGGGCTCTAAGCGCCGACTTGACCCGATCCTCGAGCGAGTCGCCGACCTTCGAGCCGGCGATCGCGATCCTCGCCGCTTCGCGCGCCTCGGCCAGCGAGTAGCCGAGGGCCTGGAGCGCGGCAACGACGTCGGCGTCACCACCAACCGCGCCGGCGCCCCCGGCCACGACCGTGGCGGTGGCCGCCACGCCTGCGGCGGCGACCTTCTCCTTGAGCTCGAAGATGACGCGCTCGGCGAGCTTCCGGCCGATCCCCGGGATGGCCACGAGCACCGCCTGATCCTGCTGCAGGATCGCGAGCTGGAGCTCGGCAGTGGGCCGCGAGCCCACGATCGCCAAGGCAACCTTGGGTCCCACCCCGGTGACGGTCAGGAGCAGATTGAAGAACCCCAGCTCCTCGACCGTCCGGAAGCCGTAGAGGGCCTGCTGGTCCTCGCGGACGAGGTGGTAGGTGTGGAGCTTGAGCCGGCCGCCCGGCTGGGCCGTCGACAGCACGGCCGGCGCGGTGAACACGCGGTAGCCGATTCCGCCGACCTCGATGACGAGCGAATCGAAGGCGACGGCACCGACCGTGCCGTCGAGCGAGGCGATCATCGGCGACTCACGAAGCGATGCGGGGGGTCACGGACGCCGTGACGAGCGGGTCGCGGCCTTGCGCTCGCGGGCGAGCGCGTCGCGGACCGCCCGGTCATAGCTCGACTCCCCGCGCGCCATCGGCTCCACGGCCGCGCGGTCCATGACCGGCGCGCCCGGGGTCGTCGCAGCCGGGGCGCCGAGCCGCTCCGAGTTCGCCGCCCAGATGGCGACCGCGAGGGCATCGGCCGTATCGTCCGGCCGCGGGGCAGCAGCGAGACCCAGGACGACGGCCACCATCCGCCCAACCTGCTCCTTGTCCGCCGTCCCCGAGCCGGTGACCGCCATCTTCACCTCGTTCGGGGTCGCCTCGCGGACCACCCGCCCGGTCTCGGCCGCCGCGAGCAGCACGACGCCGCGGGCCTGGCCCACGGCGAACGCCGTCTGGGCGTTGCGCGAGAAGAACAGCCGCTCCACGGCGACGATCGCGGGGTCGTGGCGGGCGATGAGGTCGGCCACGAACCGGTGGATCGCGAGGAGTCGCTCGGGCAGCCCCAGGTCGGGCGAGGTCTCTAGACAGCCCGCGTCGACGAGCCGGAGCGTGCCCCCCGTTCGATCGACGATGCCCCAGCCCAGCGCTGCGGTTCCCGGGTCGATGCCCAGGAACTTCACCCGGCGACCTCGGCGAAGACGTCCTCGGGGATGTCGAAGTTGGCGGTCACGCGCTGGACGTCGTCGAGGTCCTCCAGGAGCTCGATGAGCCGGAGGTTCTGGCGAGCCCGGTGGGCGTCGAGCTCCACCGTCGTCCTGGCGATCATCGTCTGCTCGGCGTGCTCAACCGTCACGTGCTCTTCGTCGAGGGCCTTGCGGACCCGCTCGAGGTCGCCCGGCTCAGTGTAGATCTCGACCAGCCCCGGATCCGAGGTGTCGACATCGGCGGCGCCGGCGTCGATCGCGGCGAGGGCCAGCTCGTCCGCGTCGCGGCCGTTCGTCGAGACGCTGATCAAGCCGCGCGGCTCGAACTGCCAGGCGACCGCGCCGCTGCCGGCCAGCTGGCCACCGGCCTTGGTGAACATCGAGCGGACGTCCGAGGCCGTCCGGTTGCGGTTGTCGGTCATGGCCTCGACGAGGATCGCCACGCCACCCGGGCCGTAGCCCTCGTAGACGATCTCCTCGAACTGCTCGCCCTCGGCGGCGCCCGTCGCCCGCTCGATGGCCCGCTTGATGTTGTCCATCGGCATGTTCACGGCGCGGGCCTTGTCGATCGCGAGGCGGAGCCGGTAGTTCGCGTCGGGATCCCCGCCGCCGGCCCGGGCCGCGACCATGATCTCGCGGGCGACCTTGGTGAAGAGGGCCCCGCGCTTGGCGTCGTTGGCACCCTTCTGGCGCTTGATCGTCGACCATTTGGAATGTCCCGACATCGGGCCCGAGTATACCGGACTATGATGGCCGGACCGCCTCCGGGCACCCCGCCGCGGCTCCCCGACGTCCCCTCCGAATCGCCGCCTGACAGCAGAGAGGACCGATCGTCCGATGACGATGAAGAACGTCGACCTCCCACACCTTCGGAGCGTCGTCCTGGCCGGACATGCCGGCTCCGGCAAGACGACGCTCGGCGAGCAGCTCCTGCACCGCGCCGGGGCGGTCCCGCGCCTGGGGCGCGTGGACGACGGCACGTCCCACCTGGACTTCGAGCCCGAGGAGCAGAAGCGGCGTGAATCGCTGAGCCTCGCCGTCGCGACCTTCGAGAGCGGCGGGACCCGGATCACCCTCGTGGACACGCCCGGCTACCTCGACTTCGCGGCCGAGGTCGTGTCTGGCTTTCACGCCACCGACGGCGCGATCTATGTCATCGACGCTCGGGGCGGGGTGGAGGCCGGACTGGAGCAGGGCGTGACCCTCGGCCGGGCGACCAACACCTCGGCCTGCTTCTTCCTCAACATGTGCGATCGCGAGAACGCCGACCCCACGGCCGCGCTCGACGCCATCCGGGCCGCCTTCGGGACCAAGATCGCGCCGCTCCAGATCGCGATCGGGAGTGGAGAGTCGTTCAACGGGTTCGTCGATCTCGTCCACCGCAAGGCGTTCCAGGGCGAGGGCGCGAAGGAGACCGAGATCCCGATCCCGGCCGAGCTCGAGGCCGAGGTCGCCCGCCGCCGCGACCAGCTCCTCGAGGCCGCGGCGGAGGCCGATGACGACGTCCTCACGAAGTACCTCGAGGGCGAGGAGATCTCCGACGCCGAGCTCGAGGCCTGCCTCCGGAAGGGGGTCAAGGAATCCATCCTGGCCCCGGTCCTGGTGGGCTCGGCCGCGACCGGCATCGGCCTCCGGGCGCTCCTCGACGCCATCGTCCGCTACCTCCCCTCCCCGGCCGACGAGGCGCCGGTCGCTGCCGGGGACCGTTCCGGGGCGACCGTGGAGGTCCCGCCGGATCCCGACGGCCCGCTCCTCGTCCGGGTCTTCAAGACCTCGGCCGATCCGTTCGTCGGCCGGCTCACGTACCTCCGCGTGCTCAGCGGGACGCTCCACTCGCAGGCCCACGTCTGGAACTCCTCGCGGGGCGAGGACGAGCGAGTCGGCCAGCTGCTCCTGCTCCACGGCAAGGAGCAGGAGGCGATCGGCGAGCTCAAGGCCGGCGAGATCGGGGCGGTCGCCAAGCTGACCGTGACCGCGACGGGCGACACCCTCGCGACGAAGGACAAGCCGTTCGTCCTGCCGCCGCTCGACTTCCCGACGCCGACACTCATGCTCGCCATCGAGCCCCAGACGAAGGCCGACCTCGACAAGATGGGCACCGCCATCGCCCGGATGCTCGAGGAGGAGTCGACTGCCCGGGTCGAGCGGAGCGAGACCGGCGAGCAGATCCTCGTGACGATGGGCGAGGCCCACACCGCGGTGATCATCGAGCGTCTGAAGCGCAAATTCGGCTCTTCGATCGTGACGAAGACTCCGCGCGTGCCGTACAAGGAGACGATCCGGGGCAAGACCCAGGCCCACGGCCGGTACAAGAAGCAGACCGGCGGCCATGGCATGTTCGGGGACGTCTGGATCGAGATCGAGCCGAACCCGGGCGGGGGCGTGGAGTTCGCCGAGCGCGTCGTCGGCGGGTCGGTGCCGCGGCAGTTCTTCCCGGGCATCGAGAAGGGCATTCGCGAGACGGCCGCCGAGGGCGTCGTGGCCGGCTATCCGCTGTCGGACTTCAAGGCGACCCTGTACGACGGCTCGTTCCACACCGTCGACTCGAACGAGCTGTCGTTCAAGATCGCGGCCTCGATGGCCTTGAAGGACGGGGTCCACCAGGCCAAGCCGGTCCTGCTGGAACCGATCATGACGATCGCCGTCCGGATCCCCGAGGCCTTCATGGGCGAGGTCAACCGGGACCTCAACGGTCGCCGTGGCAGGGTCCTCGGCATGGACACGGACAGCGGCATGCAGGTCATCAACGCCTCCGTGCCGCAGGCCGAGCTCTTCTCGTACGCCACGGAGCTGCGCTCGATCACCGGCGGGCGGGGCACATTCACGGCCACACTCGACCACTACGAGGAGGTGCCGGCGCACCTGGCCGAGAAGGTCATCGAGGCGCACCGCAAGGAGGAGTCGGCCGCCGGGCACTGAGCCGGGCACTGGGCCGGGCACTGGGCCAAGCCACTGAGCCGGCACTGAGCCGGCACTGAGCCGGCACTGAGCCGGCACTGAGCCGGCACTGAGCCGCGGCCGTTCCGCCGCGGTGGTCCGCCTCGGCCACCGCGCCAACAAGTTGCCCATTCTCTCATCCCAGGACCGTTAGATCGCCTTCCCGGGCGGGGGATCATCGTTCGGGGATCGATGCGTCGGGCGGCCAGCTCGCGGCGAACGTGCGGCGGGTTCCGATCCCGCCACGGAGACCGTCTGCAGGTACCAGAACCTGCTCTAAGCGTCCCCGGGCGGGAGATTGACCAGGTTGCGACGGCCGCAAGGCCGATGGCCGCGGCGGATGACCGGAATCCGGGCCGTGGCCCGCACTCGTCTCGGGCATGACGATCGGCGTCATGCGCCTGGCCAGGGCGGTCCTCCGGCGCCAGACGCCCGGACGGCTCGCTCGATCTCGAACGTGCCCTCGTAGATCCCGCGCCCGACGATCGCGCCGGCACAGCCGACCGCCCAGGTCGCGACCATGTCCTCGACCGTGGCGATCCCTCCGGACGCGATCACCCGGCGACCTGCCGCCCGACCCACGATCGACCGGAGCAGCCCGAGGTCGGGGCCTTCCAGCGAACCATCGCGGGAGATTGCCGTGGCCTCGAACCACGTGACGCCGGCCTCGCGAAGCGCATCCACGGTTTCCAGGACGGGCCGGCCGGATGTCCCGGGCTGCCAGGCGCCGCCGACGGCGAGATCGTCCCGGACGTCGATCGCCACCGCGATGCGGTCGGCGCCGTGGCGCCGCACGAGCTTGCCCGCGAACGAGGGGTCAGCGATTGCCGCCGACCCGACGACGGCCCGGCGCGCCCCGCGCTCGAGCACGGCGTCGACGGCCGCCGCCGAGCGCAGGCCGCCTGCGACCTCGACACCGGCCCGGGCCCCGACCGCGTCGAGGATCGATCGCACCACATCGTCCTGGCGGGGCTCCCCCGCTCTCGCGCCGTCGAGGTCGACGACGTGGAGCCACCGAACTCCCCGAGCCACGAGGTCGGCGGCGACGGCCGCCGGATCGTCGTCGTAGACCGTCTCGCGCGCGAAATCGCCCTCCCGAAGCCGGACGACGCGCCGGTCGCGGAGGTCGATCGCGGCGATCAGATCGAACCTTGCCAAACGCTCTCCACCGTGTTAGCGTTTTACCACGCTACAACGTTACCATGGCAGGAGCGGTAGCAGAAGCGCGGAGGGGCGGGAGGAGCCCGGTGGCAGACGACTGGAAGACCGAGGATGCTGAGGCCCTCGTCGACGCGATCCTCAGCCTGGAGGACCGCAGCGAGGCCGAGCGGTTCCTGCGCGACCTCCTGACCCTGAACGAGCTGCGCGACCTGAGCCTCCGCTGGAACGTCGCCCGGCTCCTCGACCAGGGCCTCCACTACGCGGACATCAGCCATCGGACGGGGGCCAGCACGGCCACGATCACCCGGATCGCATCGTGGCTGAACCACGGCGAGGGCGGCTACCGCCTGGTCCTCGACAGGCTCCGCCGCGACGGCCGCCTCCCCTACCCCGCCGGCACGGTCGAGCACTGATGCGCGATCGACTCCGGCTGGCCATCCCGAACAAGGGACGGCTGGTCGAACCGACCCTCGCGCTGCTCCACGACACCGGCCTCGTCTTCGAGGAGCACGATCGGAGCCTCGTCGCGCGCGTCCAGAACCTGGACCTGGACATCCTCTTCGTTCGTACGTCCGACGTCATCGAGTTCGTGGGTGACGGCGTGGCCGACATCGGGATCACCGGCCGTGATCTCCTCGCCGAGACCGGAAGCGGCCTGCCGGTCACCCGCGCGCTCGGCTACGGCCGCTGCCGGCTCGCGGTGGCGGTGCCCGCCGACACCGCGATCCAGGCCGTCGACGATCTTGCCGGCCTTCGCGTGGCGACCGCCCACCCCAACGTAACCAGGGCCTTCTTCCAGGAGCGGTCGGTCCCGGTCGAGGTCATCGCCCTGTCGGGCGCCGTCGAGGTCGCGCCTCGCCTCGGGCTTGCCGAGGCCATCGTGGATCTGGTCTCGACCGGCTCCACGCTGGCGATGAACGGCCTTCGATCGATCGAGGACGTGCTGGCCTCGGAGGCGATCCTCATCGCCAACGCGGACACGACGAACGGTCGAGCCGGCGACGTCGAGGCCCTCGATACGATGATCGGGGCGGTCATTGCGGCCCGCGACCGGAAGTACGTGATGATGAACGCTCCGGCGACCCACCTGCCGGAGCTCGAGGCGCTCCTTCCCGGCCTCGAATCGCCCTCGGTCATCCCGCTCGCCCACGAGGGCATGATCGCGATCCATTCGGTCGTCGGCTCGGACGACGTCTGGCGGCTCCTGCCACGCCTCAAGGCCGCCGGCGCGTCCGGGATCCTCGTCCTCCCGATCGAGAAGATCGTCCCGTGACCGGGTCCCGCGAAGCGACCGCGACGCAGGGCCTCAACCCCGCCGCCGCCACGGCCGCGCCCGCCCCGCTCCTGGCCCGCCTCGATCTACGCGCGGCAGGCACCGGCGCCGATGCCGCGCGCGATGAGCGCCTCGTGGCCCTCGCCCGCCGCGGCGCGGTTCCCGACCCGGCCGTGCGATCGGCGGCTCGCGAGATCCTCGCCGAGATCGAGCGCGGCGGCAGCGCTGCCCTCGCGGCGGCCTCGCGCCGTTTCGGAGGCGGGCTCGGCGACGGCCGCCTCGTCCTCCGCCGCGCGGAGCTCGCCGCTGCCGCGGAGGCCCTCGACGACGCCAAGCGCACCGCCCTCCTCGCCGCCATCGCCAACGTCCGCCGCTTCGCCGAGCGCCAGAAGCCGGCCTCCACGGTCACCGAGATCGTCCGCGGCGTCGAGGTCCAGCGCCGCTGGGTGCCAGTGGCCCGCGTCGGCGCCTACGTCCCGGGCGGCGCCGCGGCCTACCCCTCCTCGCTCGTCATGACCGTCGTTCCGGCCCGCGTCGCGGGCGCGGAGTCGATCGTGGTGGCCTCGCCGGCCGGGCCGGACGGGACGCTGAGCGAGGTCCTCCTGGGCGCCGCCGGGCTCCTGGAAGTCGATGCCCTCATCGTCGCCGGCGGCGCCCAGGCGATCGGCGCGCTCGCCTTCGGGCTGCCCGACGAGGGTATCGAGCCGGTCGATCTCGTCGTCGGACCCGGGAATGCCTGGGTGACCGCGGCCAAGCTCGAGCTCGCCGGGCGGACGGCCATCGATCTCCCGGCGGGCCCGTCCGAGGGCATGGTCATCGCCGAGCCGCCCGCGGACCCCGTCCGCGTGGGGGCCGACCTCATCACCCAGGCCGAGCACGGGGCGGACTCGCCGGCGATCCTCGTCACGACCTCGGCCGACTTCGCCGACGCCGTGGCCCATGCCGTGGACGCCCTCCTCGAGGTCGCGCCGCGCCGCGAGATCCTCGCCCGCTCCCTGGGAGAGCACGGCCGGATCGTCCTCGTCGCCGACCTGGCTGCCGCGATCGCCGTCGTCAACGCCTACGCCCCCGAGCACCTCTCGATCGACGTCGAGGACCCGGAGCGTATCGTCGCCGAGGTCCGCAACGCGGGATCCGTCTTCGTGGGCCCGTGGGCCCCCGAATCGGCCGGCGACTACGCGACGGGGGCGAACCACGTCCTGCCGACCGGGGGCCTCGCCCGAGGCTGTGGGGCGCTCGCGGTCGAGACCTTCGGCAAGTTCATCCAGGTCCAGCGAATCAGCCGCGAGGGCCTGCAGAGGTTGCGGCCCACGATCACGACGCTCGCCGCCGCCGAGGGCCTGGATGCGCACGCCCAGGCGGTGGAGATCCGGTTCCGCGAGCCCTCGGCCACCGTCGCGGCCGCGGCCTCGGCCACCGAGAGCCCCCGATGAGCCCCACGCCCGTGACCTTCACCTCGCCGACCGCCCCGATCGCCTACCAGTGGGAGGCCACCGACGAGGAGGTCGCAGCACGTTACGGCGTCCCGATCGAGCAGGTGGCCCGGTTCGACCTCAACACCTCGCCGGCACCGCCGGAGCTCGCCGTCCGCCTCCTGGCGGCGAACGCCTTCGACCGCCCGATCTCGGAGTACCCGCCCTCGGACTATCGCCGGCTCATCGCGGCTGCGGCGGCCCGCTACGGCGTGGCCACGGACGAGGTGATGGTCGGGGCCGGCGCGGACGAGATCCTCGACCTCATCTCGAAGGCCTTCCTGCCCCCGGGCGGGTCGGCCGTCATCGCGACACCCTCGTACGCGATGTACCGCGTCGACACCGAGCAGCGCGGAGCCGTGGTCCGGGCGGTCCCACGCCACGGACCGGAGCGAGGCTACGCGATGGACGTCGCCGGGGTCCGAGCCGCCGCCCGCGGCGCGAACGTCGTGTGGCTGTGCAGCCCCAACAACCCGACGGCCCTGCCGGAGCCGGACGGCGCCATCGAGGCCCTCCTGGCCAAGCTGACCGAGGATGCCGCGATCGCCAGCGTCGAGCCGCCGCTCGTCGTCCTCGACGAGGCCTATGCCGAGTTCACCGGCCGCTCGCTCGTCGGGCTCCGCGAGGCGTACCCGCGCCTCGTGATCATCCGGACCGCGAGCAAGGCCTACGCCCTGGCCGGGCTCCGCGTCGGGTTCGCCGTGGCCCGGCCACCGATCATCGACCGACTGGCCCCGTACCGGCCCCCCGGTTCCGTGGCCGTTCCCTCGGTCCACATCGTCACCGAGGCCCTCCTCGACGACGGCATCCTGGCCGCCAACCTGGAGCGTGTCGTGCGCGAGCGCGAGCGCCTGACGGCCGAGCTCGGTGCCGCGGGCTGGCGCATCGGCCCGTCGGTCACGAACTTCGTCCTCGCCGACTTCGGGACGCCCGAGACCGCCGATCGCATCGCCGAGGCGCTCCTCCGCCGCGGCCTGGTGCCGCGGACGTTCGGGCCGGAGCATCCCCTCGCCCACTGCCTCCGGATCACGGTCCGGAGCGTCGAGGAGAACGGTCGCCTCATCGAGGCGGCCCACGAGCTGCAGCGGGAGGCCAGCCGATGACGACGCCCCTTGGCGAGCTCGAGACGCTCGAGGCCGGTCCCGGACGCGTCGCGGCGTTGCGGCGCCGGACGCGCGAGACCGACGTCACCGTCCGTGCCGCCATCGACGGGACCGGCCAGGCCTCGATCTCGACCGGGATCGGCTTCTACGACCACCTCCTGGCCTCGCTCGCCCACCACTCGCTCATCGATCTCCGGATCGCGGCGACCGGCGACCTCGAGGTCGACGACCACCACACGGTCGAGGACGTGGCGCTCGTCCTTGGGGCAGCGCTCGGCGCCGCCCTCGGCGACCGGGCCGGGATCCGGCGCTTCGGCGACGCGTCCGTGCCGATGGACGAGGCCGTGGCGACGGCCGTCATCGACGTCGGCGGTCGGCCGTACGCGGTCATCGACCTGCCGTTCCGGGGCGAGAAGATCGGGGCCCTCTCGAGCCAGCTCGTGGAGCACGCCCTCGAGGCCTTCGCTCGAACCGTGGGGGCGACCCTCCACCTCCGCGGGACGGGCCGCAACGACCACCACCTGGCCGAGGCCGCCTTCAAGGCCCTCGCCCGCGCCCTTCGCGCGGCCTGCGAGCCGGATCCGCGCCGGACGGGCGTCGCCTCGACGAAAGGCTCGCTCGGATGAGCCGCGGGGCGACGAACGGCAGCGAGGCACCGCGCGGCGGGCTCCGGGTCGCGGTCGTCGACTACGGCGCCGGCAACCTCGTCAGCATCGAGCAGGCCCTGACGTTCGTCGGCGCCGAGGTCCGGATCGCGACCGGGCCCGGCGACCTCGCCGACGCCGAGGCCGTCATCGTGCCGGGCGTTGGCGCGGCCGCCCCGGCAATGCGACGGCTGGCGCGGGCCGGGCTCGTCGATCCGCTCCTCCGCTGGATCGCCCTCGGCAAGCCGTACCTCGGGATCTGCCTCGGGCTCCAGCTTCTCTTCGACGCCAGCGACGAGGACGGCGCGGCGACGTTCGGGGTCATCCCGGGCCGAACGGTGCTCCTCGAGGACGCCCCGACCCTCCCCCACATCGGCTGGAACCAGGTCGAGCGGCGCCACGAGCATGCCCTCTTCGCCGGCCTGGCCGACGGCACGGACCTCTACTTCGTCCACTCCTACGCCGGCCGGCCCGAGGGCGCCGGCGCCGACGCGATCACCCTCGCCGAGACCGAGCACGGGCCGCGGTTCGTCTCGGCCGTCGATCGCGGCAACGTCCTGGGGGTCCAGTTCCACCCCGAGCGGAGCGGCGGCGCGGGCCTCCGCCTGCTCGGCAACTTCACTCGCTGGGCAACCGCGCTCGCGGCCGGGGCCGGGGCGGAGCGGAGCCCGGTAGGAGCCGGCGGCACGGCCGGCGGCGACTGAGAATCCGCGCATGCTCCGCCGCCGGATCATCCCCTGCCTGGACGTCGCCAACGGCCGCGTCGTCAAGGGCACCCGCTTCATCGACCTCGTCGACGAGGGCGACCCGCCCGAGCTCGCCGCGCGCTACGCCGACGAGGGCGCCGACGAGCTCGTCTTCCTCGACATCAGCGCCGCACCGGAGGGCCGACGGACCCTCCTCGACGTCGTCGAGCGTACGGCCCGCCGAGCGTTCATCCCCCTGACTGTCGGTGGCGGCGTGCGGACGGTCCGGGACATGCGCGACGTCCTCCGGGCCGGGGCCGACAAGGTCTCGCTGAACACGGCGGCGGTCGCGGATCCGTCGCTCGTGACCCGCTGCGCGGCGAGGTTCGGGCGGCAGGCCGTCGTCGTGGCGATCGATGCCCGGCGGCTCGAGGTCGACGCTCCGGCCGCGGCCGGAGCCACCGCCACCGCTGCCAGGCCGCGCTGGGAGGTTCTCGTCAAGGGCGGCCGCGAAACCACCGGCCTCGATGCCGTCGCCTGGGCCGTTCGGGCAGCCGAGCTCGGGGCGGGCGAGCTGCTCGTGACCTCGATCGATCGCGACGGGACGCAGTCCGGCTACGACACAGACCTCCTTCGCGCCATCACCTCGCGGGTGACCGTGCCGGTCATCGCGTCCGGCGGCGCGGCGGCACCGTCGGACTTCGTCGCGGCCGTGCGGGACGGCGGGGCGGATGCCGTCCTCGCCGCCTCGATCTTCCATCGGCGGATCCACGCGATCGCCGACGTCAAGCGGGTGCTGCAGGCGGCCGGGATCCCGGTCCGGGCAACAGCGGGGGTAGCGGCATGA
Organism: Chloroflexota bacterium; assembly: GCA_040752335.1. Classification (GTDB taxonomy): domain Bacteria; phylum Chloroflexota; class Limnocylindria; order Limnocylindrales; family CSP1-4; genus UBA5189. Next base: position 4,120 of record JBFMEV010000010.1, on the reverse strand, counting down.
TCGGAGAGCCGAGCTGGGGCCCGGACGGGCTCGTGCCGGTCGTCGTCCAGGACGAGGCCGACGGCCGGGTCCTGATGGTGGCCTACACCGACGTCGAGGCGCTAGCCCTCACCGAGGCGACCGCCCAGCTCCACTTCTACTCGCGCTCGCGCCAGACCCTGTGGCGAAAGGGCGAGACGAGCGGCAACACCCTGCGCGTCGTCCGTCTCGACCTCGACTGCGATCGCGACGCGATCCTGGCTACGGTCCGACCGGCGGGCCCGACGTGTCACCGCGGGACGCGGAGCTGCTTCGATCCCGAGCCCGAGGGCGGGCCCGAGGGCGTGGAGGCCGTCGATGTCACGCCCGACGCTGTGGTCGGCGCACAGCCGATCGAGCCGCCGACGGAAGGCGCGGTCACGTACCCACAGCCACAGGGCTTCGCCTGGCTCGAAACGCTCTGGTCCACGATCGAGGACCGGCGCGACCGGCGACCCGCCGGCTCGTACACGGTCTCGCTCCTCGATGGCGGCGTCGATGCCGTCGCCCGCAAGGTGACCGAGGAAGCCACCGAGGTCCTCATCGCCGCCAAGGACGATGCTGCCGCGGAGGCCGTGCGCGCCGACCGCTCGTCGACCTCCGCCGCCCTGGCCGGCGAGACCGCCGACCTGCTCTACCACGCCCTCGTCCTGCTCGCGGAACGCGGGCAGCTGCCCCTCTCAGTCCTCGAGGCACTGCGGACCCGCCACGCTGGTTGATCCGGCCGCCTGCACCGCCTACGACCGAGTCTGGGCGACCCCCCTGCCTGCGGTACACCCCGTGTCCGCGGTCATGGTTCGGCCGGCGCTTCGGTGCCGGCGGCACGCAGGATTCCGAAGCCGGCTGCTCCCGCGATCAATGATGCGGCGAGGATCCCGATCTTCGCCGAGTCGAGCTCTGCGCCCCCCTCTCCGTACGCCAGGGCTGCGATGAACAGGCTCATCGTGAAGCCGATCCCTCCGAGCCACGCGACCCCGTAGATGTGTCGCCATCGGACGCCGTCCGGCAGTGACGCGAGTCCGGCCCGCACCACTGCGGCCGCGCCCAGGGTGATGCCGACCTGCTTTCCGATGATGAGCCCGAGGATCACACCGAGCGTGATGGGCTGTCGCACCGTGGCTGCGATATCCAGTTCCAACCGCACCCCGGAGTTGGCCAGAGCGAACAGTGGGACGATCAGGAAGGACACCCAGGGGTGGAGTGCGTGCTCGATTCGGAGCATCGGCGCCTGCGCCCGCTCCGTCGCATCCTCCAGCTCCCACAGCGCGGCGTGGTGCTCGGACGTGCTCGCATCCTCGCCCCCGACGGTCCGCCCTTCGAAGTCGGCGATGAGCTCCCTGGCGTGGTCCACGTACGCGTCGGAGTCGAGTCGGGTCGTCGCCGGAATCGTGAGCGCGAGCAGCACGCCCGCGACGGTGGCATGGATGCCCGACGAGAAGACCGCAAGCCACAGCCCGACCCCCAGCATGGCGTAGACCAGGGGCCGGCGGACCCCGATGCGGTTCGCGACCACGAGCGTCCCGAGCAGCACCCCCGCCATCGCGAGCGCGGGCATCGACAGCTCGGCTGTGTAGAACACGGCGATGACGAGCACGGCGAGCAGGTCGTCGACGATCGCAAGGGCCGCGACGAAGATGCGCAGACCGAACGGCGCTCGACGGCCCAGGAGCGCCAGGACACCGAGGGCAAAGGCGATGTCCGTCGCCATCGGGACACCCCACCCGCGCCCCGCAGCGCCGCCGCCCGCGACGGCGAGGAAGATGACCGCCGGGACAACCGCACCGCCGACGGCTGCAGCGATCGGCAGCGTGGCGCGCCGGCGTGAGGCAAGCTCCCCCACGAGCACCTCTCGCTTGATCTCCAGGCCGACGACGAGGAAGAAGATGGCCATCAGCCCGTCGTTGACGACGTGCAGGAGGGACTCCGAGACGGTGACGTCGCCGACGGCGAGCGAAAGCTCGGTCGCCCAGACGTTCGTGTACGTCTCCGCGAACGGCGAGTTTGCCCAGATCAGAGCGACGACGGCTGCGCCCATGAGCAGCACGCCGCCCGAGGCGCTCGTGCGGGCGAACTCCCGGAACGGTGCCAGAAGGCGATCAACAGGCAGTACCGAACTTCGCGTCATGGACGGACGCTAGCCCATTCCGGTGCCAGGGGCACTCGCGCGCGGCAGGCAAGGCGGGTCCGAATCGGCGGTGGAGCCAGTCACCTCGCCGATTCTCGAGGGGCAATCGCGACACGATCTCCCTTGGTTGTCGACTTCCCGCCTACCGTGTCGTTGTCAGAGTGAGGACCTGCCCTCGGCTATGCGGAGACCATCCAATGGACGAAGCTCTGGCGATCAGTCTCGCCGGCGTGCCCGACCGGGACGATGCCGAACTCGCCCGTGCCGCGACGGAAGACCGAGCCGCCTTCGCCGCCATCTACGAGCGCCACAGGACGCCGGTCTATCGCTACCTCCGGGCGCGGACGGCGACCGACGCGGATGCACAGGACCTGACAGCGACCACCTTCGAGCGCGCGATGGGCGCGATCCATCGGTTCCAGCCGGTTGGCGGCGGCATGGTTGCCTGGCTCATCCGGATCGCGCGCAACGCTCACTCGGACGCGCAGCGCCTGCAGCGTCGACGAGGCGCCGAGGTGGCGAACGACGGTGCCGAGCCCGCCATCGACCCGTCTGACGACGCCGTGATCCTCCGGTCCCTGATCGATGGCTTGCCAAGGGAACAGCAGGACGCGATCCAGCTTCGCTTCGCGGCGGGCTTGACCGCCCGTGAGATCGGCGGCGTCCTCGGCATCAGCGAGGCGGCCGCCCAGAAGCAGGTCGAGCGCGGCCTGCAGGCCCTCAAGGAGGCCTACGGTGATGACTGACACCCCGTTCGAGCAACGGCTCCGAACCCTGTACGCGGTCTCGGTCCCGACCGAGCTCGACCGGCGGGTGATCGCGGCGCTGACGTCCGGTCGCATCCGCCGTTCGGGTCGAACCCGACCGCGAATACTGCTCGCGCTCGCGGTCGCGGCCATTCTCGCGACCGTGGCTGCGGTTCCAGCGGTGGTCTGGTTCGAAGGCTGGAACCGACCCTTCGATCATCTGTGGGAGATCTCGATGCCTGTGGACCAGACGGTCACGGCCGACGGCTATCGGGTCACGGTGCATCGCGCGTATGCCGATCGTCTCGGTGTCCGCCTCGCGATCACGGTCGACGACCTGGATGACCGCTGGTCAGAGTTCTACGTCGAGGACGCGGAAGTCACCGATGCCGACGGCCGTGTCTATGAAGGCTGGAACGGATCGGGCAGTCGAACACCCGTTGAAGGGTCGACTGCGACGTGGGCGCGCTTCCTCATTCCGGATGACGCACCCGGAGACCGCCTGGAGCTGCGGGTCACCGTCACGTCGCTGGCAGTGCGGTTGCCGGAGCCGATTCCAGAGGGTCTCGACCCCGAGCAGATCTGGACATCCGTCGGCGGCGCCTGGAGCTTCGAGCTCGGCGTGCCCATCACCGTTGGCCAGGCCGTGTCGCCGGCCGCGGAGCCCGCTGGCGGGAGCGGCATCACGATCGATCTCAAGGAGCTCGGCGTGGTGCCGTCGGGCACGGTCGTGCGCCTTGCCGTCGAGGGTCTCCCGGATGTGCCCGGGAGTCTATATGGCTGGCTTCCGTCGACGACGATCGAGCATGACGGTGCGCCGCTCAGCGGTGACCCTTTCGAACCCGGCATCGGGTCCGACGGTGTCGTCACCATCGAAGCGCTTCCCGATGTCGAAGACCCTGCAGGCCACTGGAGGATCACGGTGAATGGGTTCTACGCCTTCGACCGGACCCTCGGCGAGAGCCGCGAGATCCAGGGCCGGTGGGTTCTGGAGTTCGACGTAGCGGAGACGCCGTAGCTGCCACCCTCGTTGTCGCTTGGCGTGCGCCAATGTCATCAGAGCTCCGCATTCGATGACGCTCGAGAGCCACCCCGGGACGCGCGGTCACGGCCAACGGAACTGCGATCGCGCCTTGGCTTCGTACTCCGCGACGAGCTTCTTGTGAAGAGCGGTCGTCTTCGCATCGCCGTCCAAGAACCGACGCTCGACCGCGTCGTCAATCGGCTCGCC
>JBFMEV010000009.1:95142-97328 GCA_040752335.1 Chloroflexota bacterium | reverse complement strand
CTGGTGGTTGCCCCCCCGCCCGGCCCCCCCCGGCCCCTCGGGTCATCCCGGGGCCATCGCGCGCCCAACAGCGCGGAGGTGGTGCGCACGCGCACCACCTCCGTTCAACTGAACGTCCCGGGCGTTGACACACCACCGATCTGCCCTTGACTCGACCGGACCACACTCGCACACTGGCGTGACCACTTGCTGCCACCGGCGGGGGCATCGGAAGCCGCGATGGTCCAGACCTAGGACGGTCGGTCGAGGGGGATCGGCCGTCGACCAGTCTTCTGGATCGAGGCAGAACATCGCGTGACGCGGCGACGGACGGCCGGGGGACCGCTCCATCGGGCTCAGTCCCAGCCATCCCGCGTCTGCTCCTGCCCGTCGATCCCCACCACCACACTGCGGTCCCCGAGACCGGGCGTGGAGCCCCTGCGCCCTGAACGCAGGGGCTCCCGCTTTGTCTTGCTGTTCCGCGGCAAGCGCTGACTCGTCAGGGAGGGTCGTCGATGTCCGCTACCTGTCCATTCACCCAGCACAGGGGGAGGGATACCGCATGGTGACCCGAACGATTTCGCCAGGGGATCTCGAGCACGAGCTGAGCGCTCGGCTCGCGACCTCCGAGGCTCGACGTCCAACCACCGTCAAGCGTGGCCACCGCGGCCACGGCCGGGCTCGCGCCCGCTTCGCCGGCCTGTTGGGCGTCGGCGCCCTGATGCTCGCCGGCATCTCGGGGGCGTTTGCGGTCCATGACGTCGACTTCCAGCTCGAGGGCAACGTCGAGGCCGCAGACCTGAGCTTCGTCGACATCGACGACGTCGGCGGTGGCCAGCCGGTCCTGACCCCGGGGACGCTCACCGGTACCTTCGCCGGGCCCTACGACTGGGACAGCATCTTCACGAATGCCTTGGCGAACCGGGATCCGCTGCCGGGCGACTTCACGAGCGCCGACGCCACGGTCGACTTCCTGACCGATGACGAGGGGACGCCCGGAGACCCGACTGACGACACTTTCGACGTCTCCGACCCAACGACATTCACGGGCGGCTCGTCGAAGGACATCAACGACATCAGCGAGTGGAAGTGCGTCGGGGCGAACCAGGTCACCAACAAGGGCGACCTGATCAACGTCTACGCTGCGATCAGCGACGACGGCAGCGAGCGGATCCTGTACTTCGGTGCCGAGAAGTACGCCGGCAATGGCGACAACAACGTCGGCATCTGGCTGCTCCAGAACCCGCTGTCCTGCCCGCCCGGTGCCTCCGGCAACGGCGTCAACTTCACGGGCGCCCACACCGAGGGCGACCTGTTCATGGTCGCCGAGATCACGAACGGTGGCGGCGTGTCGTCGATCATCGCCTACGAGTGGGTCGACGACGTCGATCCGCTTGACGGCGATCCGGATGACCCGGGCATCAACCAGAACCCGGTCCTCGTCAGCGGCGACTGCCTCGATGCGGTCGGTGGTGGCGACCTTCTCTGCGCCGTGACAAACGGCGAGGAGATCAACGTCCCCTGGCCGCACTTCACCGACAACTCGACCGAACCGAACGGTCTCTACGATCCGGTGGCGACGATCGAGGGCGGCATCAACCTCTCCGCCTTCCCCGAGTTCGCCAACCGCTGCTTCACCGGCTTCCTGTTCAACACCCGCTCGTCGCAGGAGCTCACAGCCGAGCTCTACGACTGGGCCAAGGGCGACATCAACACCTGCGACGCGAACGTGAGCATCGCCGCGTCTGGCACGAACCAGGTCGACACGCCGCACACGTTCACGATCACCGCGAACGCGATCGGGACGATCGTCCCGAACAGCATCACCCTCGATGCCTCGGTCAGCCCGGCTCCCGACTCGTTCGACGAGACGGACTGCGCCACCCCGACGATCTCCAACGGCGGCAAGACCGCGACGTGTGAGGTCGTCATCAACGACGCCCAAACGGGCGTGTTCACCGTCAATGCCACCGCGACGTTCAACTACGACGGTGGCTTCACGCTCGTCAGAGACACCGATCCGGCAACCGTAACGATCGGTGCGGGGCCGGGCGGATCCGGGCCGGCAACGAAGACATACGTCGACGCCCGGATCAGCATCCAGACCGACGGCACCAACCAGGTCGGTGACGAGCACACTTTCACCGTCACGGTCGAGAAGGACCTCGGTGACGGTGGTGGCTGGGTCGCTGCCTCCGGCGTCGTCG
>JBFMEV010000009.1:0-95042 GCA_040752335.1 Chloroflexota bacterium | reverse complement strand
ACCGGCGTCTCAACCGTCCATGCGACCGCCACGGTCAACGTGTCCGGCGTCAATATCGGCGTCGACACGAACGGCTATGGCGCGAACATCGTCGAGAACACCAAGACCTGGGTCGACGCCCGGATCAGCATCCAGACCGACGGCACCAACCAGGTCGGTGACGAGCACACTTTCACCGTCACGGTCGAGAAGGACCTCGGTGACGGTGGTGGCTGGGTCGCTGCCTCCGGCGTCGTCGTCACGGCCACCGAATCCGGCGCCGGGGCGATCACCGACCAGTCCGACTGCGCCGACGGCACCGACGGCTCCGGCCAGTGCCTCGTCGTGGTCGACTCCAGCGTGACCGGCGTCTCAACCGTCCATGCGACCGCCACGGTCAACGTGTCCGGCGTCAATATCGGCGTCGACACGAACGGCTATGGCGCGAACATCGTCGAGAACACCAAGACCTGGGTCGACGCCCGGATCACGATCGTCCAGGCCGGAACGAACCGCGTGGGTGAGGAGCACACCTTCACGGTGACGGTCGAGAAGGACCTCGGCGACGGCGGCGGCTTCGTGGCCGCGGCCGGCGTCAACGTCCTCGCCTCGGAGGTCGGTGTCGGTGACATCGTCGGTGGCACGTGTGACAACAGCGGTGGCGACACCGATGTCAACGGCCAGTGCACGATCATCGTCGACTCGAGCGTCCCGGGCCTTAGCACCGTCCATGCGACCGCCACCGTCAACGTGTCCGGCGTCCTGATCGATGTCGACACGAACGGCTACGGCGCCCACGACATCAGCAACACCAAGGTCTGGGTCGACGCGTCCATCACGATCGATCCCGACGACACCAACGAGGTCGGTGACCCGCACACCTTCACGGTGACGGTCCTCGCCGACACCGGCAGCGGCAACGCCCCGGTCACCGAGGGCAACGTCGATGTCGTCCTGACCGACAGCAACGGCTCGGCGGCGGTCCTGAATGCCGCGGCCAGCACCTGTGACGACAACCAGCCGTCGGGCGACAACCTCGACTCCAACGGCCAGTGCATCGTGGTCTTCACGAGCGATGCGGCCGGCCTTGTGTCCGGACACGCCACCGCCAACATCACGGTGGAAGGCGTGCCGATCACGATCGAGACCGACGGCACCGGTGACAACAGCGACGACGCCGAGAAGACGTTCGTCGACGCCTACATCACGATCGCGGCCGACGACACGAACGAGGTGGGCGTCGCCCACACGTTCACCGTCACGGTCTACGAGGATGCGGGCGACGGCGCCGGATTCGTGGCCGCCGCCGGCGAGCTGGTCACGATCACCTTCCCCGGCGGTGCCCCCGGCACCGTCAACGACGACGACTGCGACACGACCGGCACGGATGCCCTCGGACAGTGCTTCGTCGTGATCAACAGCGCCGTCGCGGGCGTCTTCGACGTTCACGCCGCCTCCAACGTCCAGGTCGGCGGACTCTCGCTCGCGCGTGAGACCGACGGCGTGGCGCCCAACAGCGGCGACGCCACGAAGACCTACGTCGACGCCTACATCACGATCGAGGCCGACGACACCAACGAGATCAACGACGCCCACACGTTCACGGTCTACGTGGCCGAGAACGACGGCACCGGCTGGGCCGATGCCGCGGGCGAGATCGTCACGATCACCTTCCCCGGCGGTGCCCCCGGCACGGTCGTTGACAGTGACTGCACCGACGGGACCGACGCCACCGGCAACTGCTACGTGATCGTCAACAGCGCCGTCGCGGGCGTCTTCGATGTCCACGCCGCGTCGAATGTCCAGGTCGGCGGCCTCTCGCTCGCACGCGAGACCGACGGCGTGGCGCCCAACAGCGGCGACGCGACGAAGACCTACGTCGACGCTCGGATCTCGATCGCGGCCGACGAGACGAACGAGGTGGGCGACCCGCACACCTTCACCGTCCTCGTCGAGGGCGACGACGGCACCGGCTGGGCGCCGGTCGCCGGCGAGCTCGTCACGATCACCTTCCCCGGCGGTGCCCCCGGCACCGTCAACGACGACGACTGCGACACGACCGGCACGGATGCCCTCGGGCAGTGCTTCGTCGTGATCAACAGCGCCGTTCCGGGCATCTTCACGGCTCACGCTGCGGCCAGCATCACGGTCGGCGGCCTCGAGCTCCTGCGCGAGACCGACGGCCTGGCCGGCAACAGCGATGACGCGGTGAAGACCTATGTCGACGCCTACATCACGATCGAGCCCGACGACACCAACGGCATCACCGAGGCCCACACGTTCACGGTCTACGTGGCCGAGAACGACGGCACCGGCTGGGTCGACGCCGCGGGCGAGATCGTCACGATCACCTGGCCCGGTGGCAGCGGGACGCCCGGTACGGTCAACGACAGTGACTGCACGGACGGGACGGCCGCGGACGGCACCTGCCTGGTGATCATCAACAGCAACGTCGAGGGGACGTTCAATGCCCACGCGGCGGTCAGCGTCAGCGTCGGTGGCATCACCGTCCATCGCGAGACCGATGGCACCGGCAGCAACAGCGACGACGCCGTCAAGGTTTACGTCGACGGCTCCCTGACGTGGCTCAAGCACGACAACAACGGCCAGCTCCTCGGCGGCGCGACCTTCGAGGTGTGCCGCACTCACGACCGCTTCGGGACGGACATCGTCGACGAGTGCGTCACGATCGTCGACGACGTCGACGGCGTCGATGACACCACCGGCGACTGGGACGGCACGCCCGGCGAGTTCAAGCTCGGCGGGCTGCTCCTCGGGACGTACACGATCGAGGAGACGGTCGCTCCGCCGACTTACACCCTCGATTCGTTCGTCGACACGGTCGTGCTGACGCTCGCGGCTCCCGACGGGGCTGCCACCCACATCTGGGTCAACACCCCGCCGTCCGAGGGCTGCACACCGGGCTTCTGGAAGCGCTGGACGAACGTCTGGAATGACGGCGACGACGCGATCGTTGCGGCCATCACCGCGTACGTCCTCGCCGACGGCGACCCGCTGACGGTCCCGACGGCAGGCGTGGCAGGGGCGACCTCGTCGCTCTTCCGTGAGACCTTCGGGATCACTCCGGCGCAGATGACCGCGGCAGGGCTCAGCGCTGACCTGACCCTGGAACAGGCGATCAACACCGGCGGCGGCGGCTTCAATGCCCTCGTCCGCCACGGCACCGCCGGGCTCCTCGCGAGCGTGTCGGTGAACTACCCGCTGACCATCGGGCAGGTGCTCGATGGGGTCCAGGCGGCGTTCGTCGCCGGGGACTACAACCTGAACAACATCCTGACTAACGTGTCAGCGTTCAACGAGCTCGACCACAAGAGTTGCCCCAAGTCGGATCCGTCCGACTGACGGGTTGACGGCCGGCTCCGCCGGGCGTCACGCGGACCCAGCGCGGTGGCCCGGCCGATCGGCCGGGCCTCCGGTCATCTGCCGCTAGGATTGCCTGCCCATGGTCAAGCGACGCCCCGGCTTCGATCGCCGCCCAGCCGCAGCCCGCCCGCCGGCCCGCCGGCCGACCGGGGCGTCGACCACGGCTGCCGCCGTGCGGCGGCGGAACACGGCCCTGTTCGCGACGGTCGGCGGCGGCATCGGGATCGTCATCTTCGCCCTCGTCGGGGGCCTCGGCTCCCCGGGGGCATCGGCCGGGCCGTCGTCGGAGCCGCCCACGGCGACCTCGACCTCGACCTCGACCGCGGCCGCTACCGCGACGCCGACCGCGGCCGCCTCGGACGAGCCGACGCCGACCATCGGCGGCAGCGGCCCGGTGATCTCGGGCGTGGCCTGCGACGTCGACGAGAAGACCGCGTACCACGTTCACAGCCACCTGAACATCCGCTTCGATGGGGAGCTCCAGGTGGTCCCCGCCGATATCGGCATCACCAACACCTGCCTCTACTGGCTCCACACTCATGCCGCGTCGGGGATCCTTCATGTCGAGGCGCCGGCCGAGGCGATCTTCACCCTCGGCCAGTTCTTCGACGTCTGGGGCCAGCCGCTGGGCCCGACCCAGGTCGTCGGCCGGACCGTCGGGGCCGGCGAATCGCTGTTCGTCTTCGTCGATCGCGAACGCGTCGAGGTGGACCCCCGGACCATCGAGCTCGGCGATCTGGTCGCGATCGAGCTCCAGGTCGGGACCGAGGCCCTGGAGCCGCTGCCCTACACGTTCCCGGCCGAGTTCGAGTAGCCGCTCAGGGCGCCGGCGTGGAGATTGGGCCGGGGGACTGCCCGGCCTCCAGCCGGTCGATGGCCGCGCGGATCGCCCCGGCCTCGGGATCGTCGGGCTTCAGCTCGAGGTACCGCTCCCAGGCGGCGACGATCTCGGCCGCAGGGGCGCCGTTCACCTGGAGAAGGAGCCCCAGGTTCTTGTAGGCCGAAGCGAGCGTCGGCGAGATCCGGATCGCCGCCCGGTAGTAGCGCTCGACGACGTCGGCATCCGGCTGTGGCCCGAGCTGTTGCAGCGCGACCCCGATCTCGAAGGCCACGTCGGCGTAGTTCGCCGCGATTGCCGCCTCCCACGTCGTCTCGGGCCAGGTCCGGGTCGGTGGCTGGAGGCGATCGAAGATCCCGGGGTCGGCACGGAGTCGGGCCAGCGAATCCGGGGCGAGGCCATCCGGCCTGACCTCGTCGACCAGCCCGGCATCGAGCAGGTCATACCGCTGATCGAGGTCCTCCTCCAGCTTGCCGGCGACATACACGGGCCGCGTGTCGCCGATCAGGTCGATGATCTCGCCAAGCGAGGTCGTCGACCCGCCGTCGTACCGGCGGAATGGGACCTGGATCCCGGGATGACGCGCCTCGATGAGGTCGACGTAGGCATCGATCTTGAGGAGCTCGACGTCGATGGCGACGACGTCCGGCCGCAGGCCGCGGACCTCCTGGGCGTACGTGACGCTCGTGTAGTTCTCGTCGCTCCGCATCAGCAGGACGGTGTTCGGCGGCAGGGCCCCAAGGAGGTCGTCGGCGTAGATCTCGGCGACACGGTTCCCGGACTCGTCGACCTCCGGCAGTCGGACCAGCGCGAGCCCGCCGAGGGCAGCGATGGCGACGGCGACGGCCGCGGGCCGCGTCCATGCCCGCACGACCGCGGGAGCCGGGATGTGGTCGCCCAGCCACGTCGCCCCGAACCAGGCGCCCGCCGCGACGACCAGGGCCACGGGCAGGCTGGGCAGGAGGTAGAAGCGCTCCAGCACACCGCGGGTGACCGGGTCGGTCAGCGGCGGGTTGGCCAGGGCCAGGAAGACCGGGCCGGTCATGACGAGCCACAGGCCGAGCGCCGCCGCCTCGCCCGTCCTTCGGACGGCGAGCCAGGCGCCACCGACGAAAGCCAGGCCGATGCCGACGGGGCTGTAGGCCGACACGAGGTAACCGACGAACAGGCCGATGTGCTCCAGGGCCGACCCGCTGGTGTCCCGGACCGTGAGGCTGAGGGTGCCGTAGGCCGACCGGCCGACGATGCCGAGGAAGCCTCCGATGGAGGTCGGATCGCCCCAGACCGTGTCGGCCCCAGCCGCCCCGGCGATCGGCAGATAGAGGTAGGGGAGCATGCCCACGAGCCCCAGCCCCACACCGATCCCGACCGCTCGCCACGGGACCGGCCGGCCCTTGCGCCGCCCAGGTGGCGGCGCCGTGTAACGGGTCAGGCCCAGGCCCAGCAGGACGACGAAGGCCGGTGCCGCGAACGCGATCGTCTGCTGGTTGGTGAGCGCGAGCCCGGCGACCAGGCCGGCCGCCCACAGGAAGCGTGACCGCTCGGGTCGCCGACTCCACTCGATCATCAGCAGGAGGACCAGCAGGGCGAGGAGGTTGGCGAGGGCAAAGACCTCGGCGACCAGGGAGTAGCGCCAGAACGCGGTCGAGAAGGCAAGGGCAAGCCCACCGACGGCGGCTGCGGCCCACGGCAGCCACGCTCGCCTGGGGCCGGCATCCGGGCCGCCGCGCGCGGCCTCGACGTGCGCGGCCTCGATGAGCCGCCCGGCGATCAGGACGGCGACGCCGACCGCAAGGGCATCGAGCACCGCCGACATGAGGTTGACCCGGTACGCGGGATCACCGACCGGCAGCCAGGTGAAGAGGTGGCCGAGGACGGTGAACGTCGGATAGCCGGGCGGGTGGGCCAGGCCCAGGGTGGCCGCGACCGTCGAGAGCTCGCCACTGTCACCGGTCCCGACGGTGGGAGCGAGCGTTCGAACGTACAGCGTGAGGGCGGCGATGGCCGAGACACCGGCTGCCACCCAGCCGGCCCGCATGGCCCTGCCGGCGGCCGCGGAGCCGCTCGGCGACGGGCTCCCGGGCGCTTGACCCGGCCGCGCTCGATCGGCGGGCGCAGGCCGCGCTCGATCGGTTGGCCGGAGGAGCGGCCGAGGCTGCTCGGAGCGACCGGCGCGACGGCGCTTGCTCATCGACGAGCAGGATAGAGGCGCCCGGACACGAAGAAGCGGCCGGATGGCCGGCCGCTTCTGGGTCCGCTGGAGCGGCGACGCTCAGCCGCTGACGCTGAACGTCGTGCTGGCGACGGAGCGCCAGCGGGTGCCCTTGAACCAGGTGCCTTCCTCGGCCCGGCACGACGCGGCGCCGCCCGACCAGCTGGGCGTCGGCCCGAGGGTGAGGGTCGCCTGGTGTGTCGCCGGGTCGACCCGCACGTACTGGCGGTACACGACGGTGCCGTTCTGGAAGCACTCGGCCATGACCCACGTGCCCTCGGTGCCTGGATTGGCAGTCGCGGTCGTGGTCCCGGCGAAGGTTCCGTCCGGAACGGTCAAGGAGCCGCTGTTGCGACCGGCCAGGGCCGGATCGGCCCCACCCGGTTCGCCACCGGCGACGATGGTGATGGCGACGACGAGCGCCGCGATCGTGGCGAGGATCACGAGACCCTCGATGGCCACACCCGCGGTGTGGCGAACCATGGTGCTTGGCCGCATGGGCGGACCTCCGTTGGGCGGACCGCCGCGCGCGACGGTCCTCGGCGTTCGGTAGCCCGGCTGACTCGCCCACGACCTGTGCCGCCCACGAGCCCCGTGGCTTTGCGTCCCCGGGTCACCCCGGGTTTGCCCTTATCGCGCCAGGGCCGCCCTGAACGGCCTGGCCTCCTCCCGTTGCGGATCCGTGGACGGGCCGCGGTCGGGGAGGCATGGCGCACGTTACGCGCGCGCGAGGCCCGGGGCGATGGCCGGATGGTCAGGCCCGTCGGGCTCAAAGGTCCGCGCCGGACCGCACCGCGGCCCACCGGAACGTCGCGATCCGTCGGACCGGAGCGGTGCGCCGTTGCACCGCGGGGAGGTGGCGCACAACCACCGGCCCGGAATCGAAAGCGGCGGCCCTCAGGCCGCCGCTCGTCGTATCGGCGCGGTGGGAGCGCCCGCCGTCGCCTCAGGCGCTGGCGCTGAAGGCGTCGGTCGCGGTGACGCGCCAGCGGGTGCCATGTTGCCACCAGCCGTCCTCGCCAACGCAGGTTGCGGAGCCGCTCTGCCACATCGGCGTGGGGCCGAGGGTCAGCGTCGCGGTGCCGGACGTGCCGTACTTCACGAACTGCTCGTACACGACGGTGCCGTTCTGGAAGCACTTGGCGTGGACCCAGGTGCCCGAGCCGCGGTAGGCGGTCGTGGTCGCGGCGAAGCGGCCATCGTCGACCCGGAATGACGACGTCGTCCCACTGCCGCCGGGCTTGCCGGCGAAGGTGGTCCCGACGATGAGGGCCCCCGTCAGCGACGCGAGAACGATCGCTCGCGTCAGGGGGGCGAGGGCTGCTCGAAGGGTGGCCATGTGTCTCGATGTTCCTCCTGTCGTCGACGCCTCTCGGCATCGCGGCTTCGGTAGCCCGGCTGACTCGCCGGCGGCCTGCGCCGCCTGCGACCCCCGTGGCTTTGCGTCCCCGGGTCACCCCGGGTTTGCCGTTGTCGGTCCGCGCGGGCACGTGTCGCGACGGATGGGCTGCGGTTGTGGGGAGTGTGCCGCCCGGCGCTGCCGGCGACTATGGGTGCATGGTACTGGGGATCCCTGCCAACGCGCCTGGCAGTCCCGTGCCATTCGGCCGGGTCAGGCGCTCAGCGGGCGAATGGGTTGGGGGCACCGCCGGCGATGATCGAGGCGGCGGTCGGAACCGAGGCTGGGAGCACGGGCGTCCGTCGAGGGGCTGCGACCCAGCCGGACCCGGCGACCCCGGCCGTCGCGCCACCGACCCCGCCAGTCGCGCCGGCGGCCGGTTCGCGAAGCATCTCGCGACGCATCTCGCGATGCATCTCGCGACCCGGCGTCGGCGATGGTCCGGGTTCGCCGGCGAGGGCTTCGAGATCGACGGTCTCGCTCGTGAGGATGCCGCCCGGGCGGCCCAGCAGGTAGCCCTGGCCGGCATCGATGTCCAGCTGCCGGATCATCCGGAGCTGGTCGGGCGTCTCGACGCCCTCGGCGATCGTCAGGGCGCCCCAGCGCCGGGCGAGCTGGACCAGCGACGTCAGGACCGACAGGGTCTGATCCTGGCGGGCGCCGCCGTGGACGAGCGACAGGTCGATCTTCACGGCGTCGAAGCGGAACTGGCTCAGGAGGCGGAGCCCGGCGTTGCCGGCGCCGACGTCGTCGGCCGCGACCCGGATGCCGGCGTCCTGGAGGGCCATGATCGCCGTCCGCAGGCGGTCGATGTCCCGGATGGCGTCGCGCTCGGTGAGCTCGAGCAGCACCCGGCCGGGGTCGATGCCGTGATGGCGCAGGATCGCCAGGAAGACCGTGGCGTTGAACTCGGGCGCCTCGAAGCTGCGGGGCGAGACATTGATGGAGACGAGGGTCGTGAGCGGGACCGCGAAGGCACCCCGGAGGACAACGTCCAGGGCCGCCCGGTCGAGGTCCAGGACCCGGCCGGCGACCTCGGCCGCATCGAACAGCGCCCCGGTGTGGGCGAACCCGGCATCAGGGCCCACCCGGATCAGCCCCTCGTAGCCAAGGATCCGGCCGGTCGGGAGGTGGACGATCGGCTGGTAGACGGGGCTGAGGGCGCCGCTCTCGATGACGCCCGAGACGGCCGCCGAGAGCTCCGCCCGCATGCCCTCGTCGACGTGGCCGCGGTCCAGGTCCGGGTCGAAGGTGGTGACCACGGTCCGCCCGCCGCGCTTGCCGCGGTAGAGCGCGGCGTCGGCCTGGGCGGTGAGCTCGACCCTCGTCTTGCCGATCGCGGGGCAGGCGGTGACGCCGGCCGAGAACGAGATCGAGCCACGGAAGCGGCCGCCGGGCCGATCCTCCAGGCCGCGGCTGAGGAGCCGGCGGGTGGTCACCTCGGCACCCGCGACGTCGGTGCTCGGCAGCAGCAGGGCGAACTCGTCGCCACCGATCCGGTAGCCGGAATCGGCCTGCCGGACGGTCGCCCGGATGAGCCGACCGACCTCGGCCAGGAGCTCGTCGCCGGTGGCGTGGCCGCGGGTGTCGTTGATCCGCTTGAACTCGTCGATGTCGAAGAGCACGAGCGCGAACGGCGTGCCGTAGCGGCGCGTCTGGTCGACCGCCCGGGTCAGCGCCTCCTGGAATGCCCGGTGGTTGCCCAGGCCGGTCAGGCTGTCGCGGAGGGCCGCATCGCGGGCCGCCTCGTACAGCTCGTGGAGGCGCGAGCGCTGGGCCTCCAGCTCGGCCGCCGGCCGGACGATCTGGCGGCCCATCCACCAGATGAAGCCGATGAGCAGGACGAGCAGGCCGACGAGGGTCGCGACGGCCGGGAAGGGGATCGCCGTCACCGGCAGCGGGGCGTTGGCCACGACCTGCCAGCCCTGCAGCTCCGGCAGGCCGATCTGGGCGCTGTCCTGCGACATCTCGGCGCCGTTGGCGGCCATGTCGATGACGGTCGCCGGCAGGTTGATCCCGACGGCCGGGCCGACCGCGGCGAGGACCCGGCCATTCGGGCCCAGCAGCCGCACGGTCCGGCCGGCCGCGGCTGCGTCGGGAGAGGCCCAGGCCAGGAGCTCCTGGGCGTCGATCGAGGCGGCCACCCAGCCCGCCGGCGGGCCCGCGGTCGCGGGCGAGATGGGCGCGACGATCTCGAGCGACGGCGCACCCCCGGCGATGGCGACGAGGTTGATCTCCGTTCGGTTCGCCCGCGGCGGGATGCCCGCGAAGACAGTTCCCACCGGGCCCACCCGGGCACGGATGCCGCCGACATCCGCGATGACGACGCCGGCCACGACGCTCGACGGGCGGTCGAGGAGGTCGGACAGCGCCGCCGAAGCCGGCGCAGCGACAGGGTCGCCGGGCGGGGCGGCCAGAGCCGCGATGACGGCCTCCGAGGCGGCGAGTGCGTCGAGCGTGTCTCGGATGTCGGTGAGCTCGCGCCGGACCTCGGCCGCGGCATGATCGGCCTCGGCGCTCAGGCGCTCCTCGAGCGCGGTCCGGGTGTCGTCGAGGATCGCCCGGGCGATCGGCGCGACCGCCGCGAACGGGATGACCGCCACGGCGACGAGGGTCAGGGCAAGCCGAATCCGGACGAGCCGCAGGCTGTCGCGGCCGTCGAGGATCTCGCCGTGGGCGCCGGGGGGAGCGTCCGGTTCGGAACTTGGCTGCATCGGTTCCTTCGGGGCGGGATACGCTGCGACCGGTATCGCAGGTCCCGGTGCTCGTGTGCAGCCACCCGAAGGTCCCGCCGTCTCGTGGGACCGTCGGGGCAGGTGCCGGGCGCTTGGCGCGGCTGCCCGTGGTCAGAAGCGGAGCGTCTCGCCGGGCTTCGGCTCGTGGACCGTGACGTCGGTGAGGCCGCGCCGTGCCAGCTCGGCCCTGAGCCCGCCGGGCGTCCCGGCCAGGATCGGGAACGTCCCGAAATGGATGGGCAGGACGTCCTTGACCCCGAGGTAGTCGACGGCGAGGGCCGCCTCGAGCGGCCCCATCGTGTAGTGCCCGCCGATCGGCAGCATCGCCAGGTCGGGGTGGTAGAGCTCGCCGATGAGCTTCATGTCGCTGAAGACGTTGGTGTCGCCGGCGTGATAGAGCCGCGTCCCGTCCTCGAGCTCCACGACGAAGCCGGCCGGCTCGCCGAGATACAGGGTCGTCTCGCCCGCTGCGTTCCAGGCGCCGGCCGAATGATCGGCATGGGTCATCGTGACGCGGATGCCGGCGGCGGTGACCGTGCCGCCCTTGTTCATCCCAATGACCGAATCCTTGCCGGCGTAGTTCCGCCCCAGCCACAGCGACAGCTCGTGGATCGCCGGCCAGGCGGGCCGGGTCCGCGACGCCACCTGGAGGGCGTTGCCGAGGTGGTCGTCATGACCGTGCGACAGCAGCATGAGATCGCAGCGATCGATCTCGTTCGGCGAGCGCGGGCTGTTCGGGTTCTCGAACCACGGGTCGAACAGGATCGTCTTGCCGCCCGGCGTCACGACCTCGACGCAGGCATGCCCGAACCAGGTGATCGCGGTCTCGCCGACTCGTCGCATGGGAGCACCTCCGACGCTGAATCGTACGCGCGGGGGTCGGGCGAGGGCGCGACGGTACACTCGGCCTCGTGCCTGCGGAGCAGATCGCCTCGAGCCTCGCCTACATCAACTGGACGGTCCTGACCGGCCTCGCCGTGGGCTCGTTCGGGGCCGTCGTGCTGGGGCTCCTGCGGACGTCGGCGACGAAGGGTTACCTGGGGTTCATGGCCCTGACCTCGGCCGCCTTTGGGGTGCTGGCCTGGCTGTCGGACAGCGGCGTCGGGGGTGGCCCGGAGTTCGGGACCTGGATTGGACCGGCCTTCGAAAACCCCTGGCGGACCGTCCGGCCGGCGGCGCTCGTTCTCTTCAGCGCTCTCGCCCTCGTGAACTCCCTCGGGCTGTTCTGGGGCGCACGATCCCGGCTGGTGGCCCTCTCCGGCATCGGGGTCGGGCTCCTGGTGCTCATCGCGGCCGCGCTGTCGTGGGGCGGCTCGATCCTCGGCGCGGCCCTCCTCTTCGTCCAGCTCGTGGTGCTCGCCGCCGCGACCGGCGGCGTCTGGGCGGCGATGATCCTGGGCCACTGGTACCTCGTGACGCCGAAGCTGCCGGAGGCGCCACTCATCCTCTTTGCCCGTGTCCTCACCGGGGTCGTGGCCGTCCAGCTCGTGCTCTTCGTCGCCTGGGTCGCCACCGGTGCGGGCCCGGAGGGCGTTGCCGGGCTCGGCGCGCTCACCGGCCCGTGGGCGCTCTTCGTCTGGCTTCGGCTCATCGTCGGCATCGTCTTTCCGCTGGTCGTCAGCTGGGCGGCCATCCAGACCGCCCGGACGCGGTCGATGGAATCGGCCACGGGTTTGCTCTACATCAACGTCGGCACGATCGCGGCCGGCACCATCCTCGCCGCCGGCCTGTACTTCGGCGCCGGGCTGCTCGTCTAGGAGGCGGCATGAAGTCCCATCGCAGCTGGATCCCGGGCGAGGCCGACGTCGACTGGATCGAGGCCGTCGCCACGCCGGTCCACCCGGTCCTCGCCGAGCTCGAGGTGGTCGCCGAGCCGGGCGGCGTCCCGATCCTGGATCGCGATTCGGGGCGGGTGCTCGGGCTGCTCGCCGCCGACCGGCGGCGGATCGTCGAGGTCGGCACCGCGATCGGCTATTCGACGCTGTGCATGGCCCTCGGCCAGCCTGCAGACGGCTCGATCGTCACGATCGACCCCGACGCCTCGCGGACCGCCGTCGCCCGCGAGCACTGGCGGCGCGCCGGGATCGCCGACGACCGGATCCGGGTCGTGAACGCGCCGGCGCTCGACGCGTTCCGTGGCGATGACCCGGCCCTGGCCGGGCCCTTCGATCTCGCCTTCATCGATGCCCTGAAGGGGGAGTACTCGGCCTACCTCGATGAGATCGTGCCCCGGCTCGAAACCGGCGCCCTCGTCGTCGCCGACAACGTCCTGTGGAGCGGGCGAACCTCGGGCGGCCGGCCCTCTCGGTCCGGCGACGGCACGGACGCCCTGCGGGCATTCTGCGAGCGGGTCTTTTCCGAAGGCCGGTTCCGGGGCACGATCCTGCCGGTCGGCGACGGGCTGCTCGTGGCGGCCTATCGGCCGTGACGACGGGATCGGGATCGGCGGCCCGCGCCCCCATGCCCGGGCACGCCCTCCGCGTCCGGGTCCGGCTGTTCGCGATGCAGCGCGAGCTTGCCGGCGCGCGCGAGGTCGCCGTGGAGCTGCCGGCGGGCGCGACGGTCGAGGCGGCGTGGGCGGCACTCGTGGGCCGTCATCCCGTGCTGGCCCCGGGCCGGTCGGCGGTCCGGTTCGCCGTCAACGGCGAATACGCCGGGCCGGAGACGCCCCTCGCCGATGGCGACGAGGTCGCGATGATCCCGCCGGTCAGCGGCGGTGCCGGCGAGGCCCCGCGACGGATCCTGGAGCTCCGGGCCGAACCGCTGCCGGGCTCGGTCCTCGAGGAGCTGGCCGCCCGCCTTGCCACGCCCGAAGACGGCGCGATCGTCGGCTTCCTCGGCATCACCCGTCGCTCGCCGGGAACCCCGGCCCCGGGCCAGGAGGCCGAGGCCGCCCGCCACGCGGGCCGTGCGGTCGAAGCCCTCGACTACGAGGCCCTCGAGCCGATGGCCCTCCGCATCCTCGCTGAGATCGCCGACGAGATCCACGACCGCTTCGGCGTCGAGCGGCTGGCCATCGTCCATCGCACCGGCGAGGTCCCACTGGGCGAAGCATCCGTCGCGATCGTCGCCTGTGCCCCGCACCGCGACGTGGCGTTCAAGGCCGCCGCCTACGCGATCGACGAGACGAAGGTGCGCGCCCCGATCTGGAAGGCCGAGCACTTCGAAGGCGGTCACGTCTGGATCGGCGAGCCGGCACGAACCTCTCCGCGGACCGAGGTGGAGCCCGGTGGGGGGTGAGTCCTCAGTCCGAGGACTCGGAGAGCCGGCACGAACCTCTCCGCGGACCGAGGCGTAGTCGCCGGCCCCATCTCAGGGGTCTGGGGAGCACCATGATGCTGGCAGCATCAAACCTCGGGCAATCGGCCGCTCACGGCTTGCGGGCAACCTCATGGCACGCCGTGCATACGCTCGGCTGAGCGCGCCACGAACGTGTCCGGCTGGGTGTTCTCCCGGCGTCGAGGCCGCGCTGGGCCGTAACGCCCCGACAACCGTGGGCTTGATGCTGGGAGCATCACGAGGACCCGCAGCGTGACCGCACCGGAGGTTCGCCCGCCTGTGCGCGCCCGACGGGTCGCTCGCGGGACCGCGACGGGAACCCCTATCCTCTGCCCGATGGTGCCGACGCTCGGACCGGGGGATTTTGCCGCGGAGCTCGAGCGTCTCCGCGCGCTCGCCGCGGCCCTCGCCGCCGACCTGGGCACGGTGGCCGCGACCTCGCGAACGCTCGGCCGCGAGCGCGCGGCGCTGCGACTCATCGGGGTGGGCGGGATCGACCGCGAGGGGCGGCCCCTCGCGGCCGAGGTCGTCGACCGCTACGTCAGCGGCCAGCCCGAGCGCCTGGCCGTCGGGGTCGCGCTGCCGTTCGCGGTGGCGCTTCTGGAGTACGACGTCGCGCCCCAGCAGCTGGCCCTCGACGTCGCCGGCGGGGCCGTCGACCTGGCGATGGAGGCGGAGCTCCTCGGCGAGGCGGCGCGTCGGGACGCGGCGGCCGGCCTGCTCGGCCAGCTGGTGACCGCCGCGCTCGAGCGCATCGATGCCAACCGGACGGCGCGCCGGGAGCTGCTCGGCGTCCTCGGCGAGCGCCAACCACCGTGGGTCGGGACGACGCTCCTGGAGCCCAGCGCCCACGGTGCGAGCGCTGAGGCGACGGAGCTGGTCCGGGCCGGGGCCGACCTCGTCCGGGTCGAGGTGCCCGTGGGCCGCGAGCTCGCGATGCG
Source organism: Chloroflexota bacterium (assembly GCA_040752335.1). Classification (GTDB taxonomy): domain Bacteria; phylum Chloroflexota; class Limnocylindria; order Limnocylindrales; family CSP1-4; genus UBA5189. The sequence goes on along the minus strand of JBFMEV010000009.1, from coordinate 80,275 downwards.
GCTCGGCGAGCTCGGCCGCGACGTGGCCACCTGGCGCCCGGGCCAGGACGACGAGCCCGATCCGGCACCCACCGGCAGCCAGCGCGGCCTGGGCCGGCTCCGCGACGCGCTCGACCGCGCGGCGGCGGAGCGAGGGGCCTATGTCCGGCTCTCGACCGCCCCCGCGGCACTCGCCGGCCCGGAGGGCGCCGTAGTGGCCGCCTTCGAGCGGGCCGACATCGCCGAGCTCGACCCGATGGCCGAGATCCTCGGCAGCGGCGTCGACCCGGAGCGGGCCCTGGCCGACTTCGCCTTCGCCGCCCGGATGGCCCGGCGCGCGGGGACCGCCATCCAGCTGGGGGCCGGCCCGCTGGTCGTCGCCCCGGACCTGGATGCCGGGGTCAACTCGGACCCCGCGACCCGATCCGGGCGAGCGCTCGCCCTCCAGCTCCTCGCCGTCTCGCTGGCGGTGCGCCACGGCCTGACGGGCGGGTCCGTGATCGTGGGGGCCCTGCCGGCCTGGCTGACCGACGAGCCGAACGCTGCTCCCCGGGCGGCCGCCGAGGTCGCCGTCCGGCGGGCGCTTCTGCCCGACCACCCGCTGGCCTTCATCGAGCCCGCCGGTCATGACGCCCGCGGCCTGTGGCCGGCGATAGCCGCCGCGGTCCTGCCCGGCGATGGCGCGGCGCTGGTGCTCCGTCGCGGCGCCGCGGGATCGTCATTCGGCCCGATCGCCGCCGCGACGCGCGCCGCCGCCGACGTGGCCCGGGAGCTCGAGGCGACCCTGGGGCGCCAGGCCCTCGACGGCCTGGCTCGCGCCCATGCCGCGGGTTCCATCGCCTCGGCCGAGCGAACCCTCCAGCGACTGGCCGAGGACGGCTGGACGGCGTTGACGGGGGCCGCCTCGGAGCGAGGTGGCTGGGGCCGGCTCGGCGGCGACGCTGTGGCCCCGGACGCCGACCTAGCCGACCCGCTGGAGCGCGCCCTGGGCTGATCGCGGCGGTCCCCCGCGGGGCGCCAGGCGGGGCGCCAGGCGGGCCTGCCGCAGTTCCTGCCGATTGACCACCCGGATGGCACGCGACGAGCCTGGCGGCCATGACGGGCGCCGTCCGCCCCGGATTCGTTGCCAATCGACCGCCTCGTGGCCAGATGGCGACGACGGTGATCGCTGCGGGCCGGATATCAGCGCTCGCGGAGCTCGCGCCTCGTCCGATGACATCGGGGTGGTCAATCGGCAACCCGTGTCGGCCGGGCGTGGTCGGCCAAGCGGGCTCGCCGCGGGGACGAGCGTCAGCTGCCGCCGCGGGGACGAGCGTCAGCTGCCGCCGTGGCGACGAACGTCGGACGCCGCCGCGGCGACGAGCGTCAGACGCCGCCGAAGCGACGAGCGTCAGCTGCTGCCGGCCACCGGCAGCGGGGTGCCAACGTCGGCCCAGGCGCGGACCTGAGCGCGCTTCACCTTGAGGGTGTGCGTCCGCGGGAAGTCGAGATCCGGCCAGAGGCGCCAGCCTGCGATCCGCTGGTTCGGCCCGAGCGTCGAGTTCGCCGCCTTGACGGCGGCCTCGATGCGTCCACGGACATCGGCCGCGCCGCCCGTCAGCCCGCCCCCGGTCAGCCCGCCCCCGGTCAGCCCGTGCCCAGTCAGCCCGTCGGCCGGGCCGGTCGCCGGTCCGGCCGGTACGTCACCACCCTGCGGCAGGCCGTGGGTGCCGGGCGCCAGGACGATGGCCTCGATGCGGCCCGGGCTCGTCTCGAGGACCACGGAATCGCGGATCCCGGCGATCCGCAGGGCGTTCTCGATGTCCTCGGGATACACGTTGAACCCGTTCGGCAGGACGATGATGTCCTTCTTCCGGCCGGACAGGATGAGCCGCCCGCCGGCGTCAAGGTGGCCGATGTCGCCGGTCTGGTACCAGCCGTCGGGGGTGTAGGTCTCGGCCGTCAGGTCGGGCCGGTTCCAGTAGCCGTGGAAGAGGGTGGGTCCTCGGAACTGGACCTCGCCGTCGTCGGCGATCCGGAGCTCGATCCCGCGCGGCGGCCGGCCCACCGTGCCCGGAACGTGGTCGTCGAGGGTGGTGCACGTGCCAGTGCCCGTCTCGGTCGAGCCGTAGCCCTGAAGGACGGTCACGCCGAGATCCTCCCAGCCCTGCTGGAGGGCCGGCGGCAGGAACGCCCCGGAAGCGAGGAACAGCCGGAAGCTGCCGCCGAGCTGGGCGTGGACCGGCCGGAACAGAATCCTCCGGGCCCAGGCCGGCAGCCGCCGGGCGATGCCGCGCAGTCGTTCGAATGATGCCGCGCGACCCTGCTTCTCGACCTCGCGTTCGATCGCGCTCCAGAACAGGTCGAGGACCTGGGGCACCACGATGAGCGACGTCACCCGGTGTTCGCGGAGGGCCTCGAAGATGACCCGCGGGTTGCGGCTCCGGACGTAGAAGATGTCGGCCCCGACCGACAACGAGTAGAACAGCCCGACCGCCTGCTCGAGAAGGTGGCTCAGCGGCAGGAGGCTCACGATCCGGTGCTCCATCCGGGGCACGATGTCGTAGAAGGTCTTGATCGAGGCGGTCACGTTGTCGTGGCCGAGCGTCACGCCCTTCGGCGTGCCGGTCGTGCCGGACGTGAAGACGAGCTCCCAGATGTCGACCGGCGCCGGTCGCTGCCAGGCGTCGAGCCGCGCCTCCCAGTCGGCCGGGAAGGTCGGGTCCGGGTCCGCGGTCAGCGCATCGACGGTCACGGTCGGGAAGGTCTCGAGGTGGGCCTCGCGCGGGTCGGGTGCGTCGCGCCCGGTCCCGATGACGAGGTGCCTCGAGTCGGACGCGGCGACGATGCCCTCGACCGCGTCCATCGACATCCGGAGATCGAGGGGCACGATGACGAGGCGGGCCCGCATCGCCCCGAAGTAGACGGCCGGGAGCTCGGGCGTGGATGGCGACCAGGTCAGGATCCGGTCGCCCGGGTCCAGGCCCAGGGCCCGGAGTCGCCAGGCCGCCAGCCGCGACCGGCGCTCCAGCTCGCGATACGTCCAGCCGACCCTCGTGCCGTCGTCGCGGCGGATCGAGAGCGCCGGCCGGTCGCCGAACCTCGCGACCGCCTCGTCGAGCAGGTCGAGCAGCGTCTCCATCTCCGTGCGAACCCTCCGTGTCCGTGTCGAGAGTACGACGCTCGCGGGCGCAGGCTGTCACGCACCGAGGCGGTGCCGGTCACGACCGGCGCGCGAATGCCCCTTCACGCTGCCTGGGTCAGCGGGTATCGTCCGAGGATCGCCGGGGCGGAGCGGAGGGACCACGCGTGACTGGTACCACTTGCGACTCGATCCTGCCGCTCGCGCTGGGCGCGCGACTCTGGGTGCCGCTGGTCCTGCCGGTCCCCGTCCGGGGTGCGTGCGACGCCACGACCCTCGATCAGCCCACCCCCGTCTGAGCCGGCGAGCCCGATCGGCCGCCCAGGCGTCCCGTGTACTCGACTCTCCTCCAGTCCGGCTCGCTGACGATCGGGACGCACGACGTCTTCAGCCTCCTCGCCGTGGCGGTGGGCCTCGCGATCTACTACCGGGCGCTCCGGGCCCGGGGGATGCTCGACGATCGGATCGTCCTCGTCTCGATGGCTGTCGTCCTCGGCGGCGTGATCGGGGCCAGGACGATCACGGCCTGGGAGAACACCGACGAGATCGGGCGGGCGCTCGGGGCCGGCGCCCCGCTGAGCTGGGTGGTCCTTCACGGCAACAAGAGCATCCTCGGCGGCCTGGCCGGGGGCTTCCTGGCCGGCGTGCTCGCGAAGCGGGCTCTCGGCTACACCCGCTCAACCGGCGACAGCTATGCCCTGGCGATCCCGGTGGCGACGGCGATCGGCCGGATCGGCTGCTTCCTGTCCGAGCTACCGCTCGGGACGCCAACCTCGCTGCCGTGGGGCATGACCGTCGATCCCGAGGCCGCCGCCGCGTTCCCGCGCTGCCCAGGCTGCGGCGGCCCGATGCATCCGTCGATGCTCTACGAGATCGGGTTCAACGTCGTCGCCGCCGTCCTGATCGTCCGGTACGGGCGTCGGGTCCCGGTCCCGGGCGATCTCCTCAAGCTCTACCTGATGACGGCGTTCACGTTCCGATTCATCGTCGAGTTCGTCCGTGGCAACGAGGTCCAGCTGCTCGGCCTTACGGGCCCGCAGGTCGTGCTCATCCCGTTGATCGTCTGGCTCGGCGTCCACTTCGCGCGTCGCTACCGGGAACGCACGTGGCGTGTTCCGGTGGCACCGCTCAGCAGCCCGGCCACATGAGAGGGAGGTGATCGCAATGGAGAACGAACCGAGACCCGATCGGCCCGACACCGAGCCGCCGAGCCCAATCGTTGTCGCTGCTGAGGCGGGTCCGCCGGATGTCAGCGCGCTGGCGCGCTACTTCATCGCGAACCGCGCGAAGTACACAGACGAGGCGCTCGCGGCCGAGGCGCGACGCCAGGGTCACTCCGAAGCGACGATCCAGGCGGCGCTAGCCCAAAGCGGCACGAGCGACGCGTCGCCTGACGTTCGAAACCGCGCTCTTCGGCGGATCCTGGTCAGTTACTTGGTGACGTACGCGCTCCTCGATCTCGGGATGCTCCTTAACACGCGTCCGCAGGGGTACCTGATGCCGAGCCCGACCGGCGGCATCGGCATCCTGACGATCAGCCTGGTCGTCGCGTTCGTGATTTCGATGATCTGGGTCGCGAGCCGCAGGGTGTTTGGGCTGCTGTTCTTCGTGGGCCTGATTCTGTCTTCGATCCAGTCCGTCCAGGGGATCCTTTATGGAGGCCTTCAGTACCTCTCGCCGATCACCCTCATCCCGGCCGCGATCGGCGCCATTGGGCTGGCCTGGCTGTGGCGGAGCCGAGGTGGTGCCAACGGTGCCCCGGGCTTCGAAGCCCTGCTCGTCGTGCCCCTCCTGATCCTCCTCGGCGTGGCCGGAATCTGCGTCGCATCCGGTCTGCCCATCCCGGGCGGTGGCGCCACCTGACGCCCTGCGTGCGGGAGGTAGCCCAGATGCTTGACCTTCGTCCGTACACGCCGCTCCGGATGGTCCTGACCGTGTGCGGCCAGTGCTTCAGCGACGACCCGGACCGCCAGATCGACTACGAGACTGACATCCTGCAGGGCAACCTCGTGGCCATGGACGGTCGGGTCTATCTGCGGCGCACCTGCCGGCGCGGCCACGGGACACTGACGAGCCTGTACGAGGAGGACCACCGCCTCTGGGAGTACCTTCAGCAGTGGCGGACCCCGACGCGCGAGATCATCCCCGACACCGTCGGCAACGCCCGCCCGATCCCGATGGGCTACAGCGACGGCCTGGGCGACCTCCAGACGCAGCACTCGTGCGTCCTCCTCATCGACATCACCGAGAGCTGCAACCTCGAGTGCCCGACCTGCTTCGCCGCGGCAGCGCCGGGGATCGGGAGGTTCGCGCGGCTGCCCCACATCCTCCGGTCGCTCGACGCGGCGATCGCCCGCGAGGGCGGCCGGGTCGACGTCCTGATGCTCTCGGGCGGCGAACCGACGGTCCATCCCGAGGCCCTCGAGATCATCCAGGCCGCCGTCGAGCGGAACGTCGTCCGGGTCATCCTCAACACGAACGGCATCCGGATCGCCAGGGACGATGCCTTTGCCGACGCGCTGGGACGGCTGCGCGGCCGCCTCGAGGTCTACCTCCAGTTCGACGGCTTCGAGCGCGAGTCGTCGCTGTTCCACCGCGGCGAGGACCTCCGGGCGATGAAGGCGGAGGCGATCGGCCGGCTCGCCGATCGGCACGTCTTCACGACCCTCGCGGTGGCCGTGGCCGAAGGCGTCAACGACCGAGAGGTCGGCGCGATCGCGGAGTACGCTCTGGCGACCGACTTCATCGCCGGCGTCGCCTTCCAGCCCGTCTTCGGCTCCGGGCGAGCCAACGCCATCGACCCGATGCGGCGGGCGACGACGACGGGGACGCTCCTGGCGCTCGGGGCCCAGACCGACGGGCGGGTCGGGCCCGAGGACTTCATCGCCCTGCCCTGCTCGCACCCCGACTGCTCGTCGCTGACGTACTTCGTCAGGGGCGACGAGGGCGAGTGGCGGTCGCTGCCGCGGATGCTCGGCGTGGACCAGCTGAAGCAGTACCTCGGGCTCGTCTCGAATCGGATCGCGCCCGACGACGCGATGTGGACGGCCCTCGTCGGGATGATGTCGGAGACGACGCTCGTCTCCCGGCCGGAGATGGTCGATCACCTCCTCCGGATCTGCGAGGCCTGCGACATCGGCGTGACCGGCTTCGTGAAGACGCTCGGCCGCTGGGTCTTCGACAAGCAGGGGGCCGTCGAGGACATCGCGAAGCGCGTGAAGCGGGTCTCGATCAAGACCTTCATGGACGCCTGGACGCTCAACGTGGAACGGCTCCAGCAATGCTGCGTCCACGTCGGATCGACGAACGGAGAGGAGAACCCCGTGCGTGTTCCGTTCTGCGCCCGGCAGCTCTTCGGCGGGCTGCGGCGGCACACCTCCGCCGGGATGGTCTCCGCACGGGAGCTCATCTCGCTCGACAACGTCGCGCCGCGCGTCGCGGCGAGGCCGTCGTGAACGCGACGACAGGCTCGGGCGGCGGGAGCGGCTCGGGCGGCGGTGTGCCGGTCGCCATCCGGCACATCGATACGGTCGGGCCGCAGTCGTACATCCGACCGCCGCGGACGCTTCCCGAGAAGTACGAGAATCTCGCTTTCACCTTCTGCCGGATGGGCACGGTGGGGCTGATCGCCTGGGTCCTCTCGCCGGCGATCTTCGTCCTCGTCGTCGCAGTCGTCGCGATAGCCCTCTACGCCCGGTCGATCACCCTCGGCGTGTCGTGGACGAAGTGCTTCCTGCGCCGGCCGACGCTGATCATCGGGTTCTGGGCCGCCGTGGCGATCGCCGACGCCTGGTGGCTCATCGGGATGGGCGGCCGCTGGCCGACCTGACCGGGGCGGCGGGGACGACGACCGTGGCCGCCGACGGCTGCCGCTCGCCACTGCTCGCTGGTCACTCGTCGGCGGGCGGCTCGGGCGCGACCCCGTTGACGTCGACGTCGCGCCAGATCGAGACGCCGCCGACGTCGGCCGGGGGCCGGCCGAAGAGGTGCTCGAAGAAGGCGAGCATCGGGCTCCGGTTGGCCATCGGGCCGACGATCACGTGCCGCACGCCCGCCGCCCGCAGGTCGTCGGCAATGCGGGCCCGCACCTCGCCGCCCGCGACGATGAAGCCCCCATCGTTGCCGATGGCCTGCATGACATGGGTGAGCTGGGTCGGCGGCGGGCTGGTCCGGGTCTCGCCGTTCCTCCCCGGCACGTAGGCGTAGGCCTCGGGCATCCGGAGGCCGTGCCCCGCGACGGCGGCCCAGACCATCGGGTCGGCGCCGGCGCCGCCGTGGAAGTAGGGCGCGACGAGGACGGTCTCGTCGGCGCCGATGCCCTGCTCGGACCACGTCCGGAAGAACTCTGGCACCTCGATCGTCGAGCGGGCCAGGGGAGCGGGCAGGACGAGGACGAGCGCCGCGGCGACCGCGAGGAGACGAGGGGCGGCAGCCTCGACCGGCCGACGCGCGGCCTCGGCGACGACGATCGCCACGACGCTGGCGATGGCCAGCCAGGCGAAGAGCGTCAGCCGGCCCGGGAGGACGTGCTCGACGATCGGGAGCGAGCCGAGCGGCGCCCAGGGCATCGGGATGCCGGTGTCGACGGCGCCGACATGGAGGCGCGGCCCGAGCGACAGGACGAGGAGGACGAGGCCCGTGACGGTCGCGACCCTGATCCGGAGATCGGCCCACCTGCGGATCGCGACCGCGGCGAGGAGCGCGAGGAGTGGCAGCCCAAGGTAGGCGGTTGCCTCGTGGAAAAGCCCGCTGAAATCGCGCGAGACGGCCGTCGCCGCCTCCGGGGCGAGCAGCTGGTAGGACGTCGGCACGCCGATGTTCAGGAGGTCCGTCGAGAAGGTGGCGGCGTCCTGCACCTGCTCAGATATCCGCTGCGGGCCGAAGAACTGGGCGGCAAGCGGCCAGCCGCCCACGACGAGGAACGTGACCGTGGCCGCGGCGAGCGCCGGCACCACCCGCCTGGCGCCGGCCTGGATCGCATCGCGCCGGCAGGCCGCGAGGACGAGGACGAGCACGCCCGCGGCCAGCACGCTCGTCGCCAGGACCTCCTCGGTGATGAGGAGCTGAACGACGCTCAGGAGGCCGAGGGCGACCCCGAGCCGCCGGGCCGGGTGCCGTCGCCGGACGAGGAGCTCGTCCAGGACGATCAGGAAGAGCGGCGGCACCCAGGCCGTCGCCAGGTTCAGGTGCAGCGCCGCGTGAGATGCGACGTACGGCGAGAAGGCGTACACCGCTCCGCCGACGAGCGGTCCCAGCCCGTCGCCGGCGTACCGTCGCACCGCGAACCAGGCGGTCCAGCCGCTCAGGGCGATGCCGGCGACGAGCATCGCGTTGTAGGCGAAGATCGGGCCGCCGAGCCGGGTCGGCAGCCAGGCCACGAGCCCGAGGATCGGCATCGACGCGTTCCACATGAGGTTCACGCCGTCGGGGGCGCCGATCATCGTCGTGAAGAACGGATCGAGGCCCTGCCCGATCGCATAGGGCGTCCAGCCGAGGAACCAGATCGCCTGCGCCTGGTCGCAGCAGATCCCGGCCCAGCCCGTGGTCGGCCCGCGCCACGCCTCCGCGGTCAAGAGGAGCGCGGCGATCACGTAGACCGCCAGCACACCGCCGGACCGGCGCATGAGGCGGCCTCGCATCGTTCTCCTCGTCCTCCTCGGCCGCAGCGTAGCGGACGCTCGAGGGTTTGACCCCTCGCACTGCCTGTGCCACACTCCGGCGGCTTCGCAACCGGGAACGCGCCGAGCCGTTGGGCCACGAGCACGGCGCGTCAGGCGAGACGATCAGCCCGAGGAGGTGAATCCGGAGTTGGCAGAAGTCCGAGTTGGCGAGAACGAGACGTTCGAGAGCGCCCTGCGTCGCTTCAACAAGAAGATCCAGCAGTCCGGCATCCTCGCCGAGGCTCGCCGTCGCGAGCACTACGAGAAGCCCAGCGTGAAGCGCAAGCGCAAGGAAGCCAAGCGCAAGAAGAACGCCCGAACGCCGCAGGGCTGATCGGCCGGACGGCCGGGACCGTCCGAGCGCCAGCGCCGGCGACGCACCCCCGCGTCGAGTCCGAGCCGCTGGCCCACCGAACGGACCCGCGACAGACCGTCCGCCACCGACCGCCCGAGGGCGTTCCCGCCCGAGGTGCCATCACCGGTGACGCTCCGAGACCGGCTCCAGGCCGAGGTGACCGCCGCGATGCGGTCGGGTGACGCGCTGCGCCGCGACACCCTCCGGATGGCCCGCAACGCCATCTACAATGCCGAGAAGCGCGACCAGCGCAGCTACTCCGAGGACGAGCTCGCGGCGATCCTGGCCAAGGAGGTCAAGACGCGCCGAGAGAGCATCGAGGCCTTCGAGAAGGGCGGCCGGGCCGACCTCGCCGCCAAGGAGGCGGCCGAGATCGAGATCCTGACCGAGTTCCTGCCGCAACCGCTCTCCCCGGCCGAGATCGAGGCCCTCGTGGCCCAGGCCATCGCCGAGACCGGCGCCGCCTCGCCGCGCGACATGGGCGCGGTCATGGGCTGGCTTGCGCCGCGGACCCGCGGCCGGGCCGACGGCCGGACGGTGAGCGGTCTCGTGAGCGCCAGGCTCACGGCGTTCGGCGGCGGCTAGGGCGGCGAGGACCGACAGGGACCGGCAATGCTCGCCCATCGAGGCTCCGAGGCCGTTCGCCTGACCCGCCGCGAGGCCGGCCGGCTGGTCTTCGCCGCCGTTCTCCTCATCGTCGCGATGACAGCGGTGCTGGGGGCCGACTTCGCGCCTCAGCGCGTCAACCTCGAGGTCGGCGACCTCGTGCCGGCGGACATCGTGGCACCCCGGGCCCGGACGTTCGAGAACGAGCTCCTCACGGCGCAGGCCCGCCAGGAGGCGGCCGACGCCGTCCTGCCGCAGTACGACTTCACCTCGGAGCGGGCGATCACGATCGCCTCGGCCCAGGTTGCGGCCTTCGAGGCCGGGGTCCGCCTCCTCGACAACGCCTACGACCCGGCCACCACCGAGGTCCAGCGCAACCTGATCCTGGATCGTGTCGCGGCCGACCTGTCGTCGAGCGCCGCGGAGACCCTGACCGGCCTCGAGCTCGGGCGCTGGTTGGCGATCCGAACCGAGGCCGTTCGGGTCCTCGACACGACCGAGCGAACGGAGCTGCGCGACACCGCCCTGGCCCTCACCCGGGCCCGCCTCTCCGGGCAGATGGCCGGCGGCCTGTCGGAGGCCGAGCGGATGCTCGCCGCCGAGCTCATCGCCCCGTTCGTCGTCGCCAACTCATCGTTCAGCCAGGAGCTGACGGACCAGGAGAAGGCTCGCCGGTCCGAGGCCGTGGAGCCGGTCGAGGACGTCTTCCTCCAGGGCGAGGTCATCGTCCGGGGCGGAACGAAGCTGACCGAGGTCGACGCCGTCCGGATCGCCGCCTTCGGCCTCGACGAGGCGGCCCCCGACCTCGCCGGCCTCGCCGGCTGGTTCGTGCTGAGCGCCCTCGTGGTGGTCCTCCTGCTCGGCTGGGTGTGGCGCTTCCGGCGCGACTTCTGGCACCGCAACAACGTCCTCGTCCTGATCAGCGTCCTGGTCCTGTTCGCGGCCCTGGCCCTCCAGGTCACCGCCGGACGGGCGGCCCTGCCGTTCCTGATGCCCCTCGCCGCGATCCCGATCCTCCTCGCCGTCCTCCTCGACGCCGAGGTCGCGGTCGTCGTGACCGCGCTCCTCGCGGTCGTGGCCGGGGCGGTGAACCGGCCCTCGATCGAGATCCCGACGTACGTCTTCCTCGGCGGCCTGGCCGGGGTCCTCGCGATCCGTCGCGGCGACCGCCTCCAGACGTTCCTCCAGGCCGGGGCCGTCGTCTTCGTCGTCCAGGCTCTCGTGGTCTCGGCCTTCTCGCTCATCGGCGAACGCGACCTGACGGGGATCCTGCAGCTGTGGGGGGCCTCGGCCCTGTCCGCCGCCGGCGCGGCGGTGGCGGCCGTGGGCACGTTCGCCGTTCTCGGCAACATCTTCGGGATCCTGACGGTCTTCCAGCTCCTCGAGCTGGCCAACCCGTCCCAGCCGCTTCTGCGGCGCCTGCTCATCGAGACGCCCGGGACGTACCACCACTCGCTGATGGTCGGCAACCTTGCCGAGCGGGCGGCCGAGGCGATCGGGGCGGACCCGCTCCTGACCCGCGTCGCCGCCTACTACCACGACACCGGCAAGCTGGCGAACCCGCTGGCGTTCATCGAGAACCAGGGCGGCGGCAACAATGTCCACGACCAGCTCGAGCCCGAGGAATCGGCCCACGTCCTGAAGCAGCACGTCGCCGACGGCATCGACATTGCCTACGAGGCCCGCCTGCCCAAGGCCCTCATCGCCTTCATCCCCCAGCACCACGGGACGGCGATGATGTCCTACTTCTATGCCAAGGCCCGCGAGGAGGCCGCGGCGCCAGTCGGCGGCCTGGCCACGGAGGAGGGACGCAAGGCCGCCGATGCCGTCGACCCGCGGCGCTTCCGCCATGCGGGCCCGAAGCCGCAATCGCGCGAAGCGGCCCTGATCATGCTCGCCGACGGCGTCGAGGCCTCCGTCCGGTCGCTGTCGTCCCGCGACGAGCCGGCGATCCGGGCGATGGTCGACCGGATCATCGCCGAGCGGCTTGACGACGGCCAGTTCGACGAGTGCGACCTGACCCTCCGCAACGTCGACACGATCAAGGAAGCCTTCGTCGAGCAGCTCCTCGGGATGTACCACCAGCGGGTGGCCTACCCGCAATCGAAGATCGTGGAGCTGGAGGCGCGCCGGGCGGTCGCCGGCGGCAGCGGAGTCGATGCCGGCGCGGGCGCGGGGGCCGGCGGGCGACCCGAGGCGGGCACGGGGTCCGCCGGGCGACCCGGGCCGGTCACGGGATCCGGCGGGCGACCCGGGGCGGTCACGGGCGGACGGCCCGACGCTCCGGACCGGCCGAGTCGGCCCGCGGGCGGACGGTGACCCGGGCCCACCTCTTCGAAGGCTGGCGGATCGAGGTCACGGTCCGGCCCGGCGTTCCGCGGATCCTCTCGGGCGCGGCCGCCGCGGGGACCGTCGCGGTGACGCTGGGCGCCGCCGGGGCTCCGCGGCCGGCGTCCGTGTCCGTCGTCCTGACGGACGACGCGGAGCTCGCCGACCTCAACGTCACCCACCTCGGCCACGATGGCCCGACCGACGTCCTGTCGTTCCCGCTCCTGCCGCCCCAGGCGTTCCCAGCCCACGAGGGAGGCCCACTCGATGGCCCGCCCCTCCCCGGCGTGGCGAGCCCTCCCTCGGCGGCGCCGTTCGTCCTGCCGCCGCGGAGCCGCCTCCACCTCGGCGACATCGCGGTCTCGGTGGAGCGGGCCCGGGTCCAGGCGGCGGAAGGTCGCGGCGGGCAGACCGGCGACGTCCGCTGGTCGCCGGCCGACGAGCTCCGGCTCCTGCTGACCCACGGCACGCTCCACCTCTGCGGCTGGGACCACGCCGACCGGGTCGAGGGCGACGCGATGCGGGCCCTGGAGCGGCGGCTGCTGGAGCGCTGAGCCAGGTCTGATCGCTCGAGTCAGGCGGAGTCGAACCCAGGGCGTGCCGTCGAGGCTCGAATTGGGGCCGGGGTTGTCTGGCACTCACGAGTCCCTGCGTGGCGCCGGGTCCTCGACCGCATTGGGGGCTGCCGATACCTCGCCTCGGCGCCCTCCTTGATTGCCAGGCACAACTTGCTGCGCAGCGTCCAGCCCGCGGTCGCCGAGGCGCATCCTGAGCACGTTGTCGTGACTGCCCGTCATCAGGCCCCGGCCGGCGTCCCGCCGGCGGTCGCCGAGGAGCGTCCCGGGCACGAATCAATGACTGCCGGTCACGACGATGCGGAGCGGGGGCCCAGCACCGGACGACGGGCGGCGAAGGGCCGCCCGTGCCCCCAAGCCTCAGGCGCCGCCGCGGCCTCGCGGCGCCTTGCCCTCCTCGACCCAGAACCGGAACGGCGGGTCCTGGGCCACCCCGTCGATCTCGAGCGACAGCTTGTAGCCGCCGGCGTGGGCGATCGGGAACGGGCCCTTGATCGCGATCAGGAACCGCAGGTCCTGGCCGGGGATCGCGCTGGCCGGACGGCCCAGATCGAAGTTCGACTCGATCCGGGCCATCGTCTTGGCGTCCTCGTCCTCGATCCGGAGGACGAGCTTGTGGTCCTGGTTCGTCTCACCCCAGGGAACGAGGATCCCAAGTGCGATGTCGGCCTTCAGCTGGGTCGGGAACGACCCGGCCCGATGGCGGTCTGAGCCGCCGCCGAGGATGTAGATCTTGCCGTTGGTGCTCTCGGCGCCGTCCGCGAGCATCAGGAATTCCTGCTTCGCCATCCCAGCCCTCGCCTCCGGGGTGTCAGCCCCCGGAGCGGTACCATGCCAGAACCCCGCGGGACGCGTTCCCCGGGGCCGTTGTCATGTTCGGAGGATGCCGCGGGCCGTGCCGTCGAAGATCGTGTTCGGGTTGGGAAACCCCGGCTCACAGTACGCCCACACCCGCCACAACATCGGTTGGATGGTCCTGGACCGCCTGGCCGACCGGGCCGGGTGGTCCGGCCGTGCCCGGAACAAGGACGCCGCGGCCAGCGTCGGCGGCCGTTACAAGGGCCTCGACCTCGTGCTTGTCAAACCGATGACCTTCATGAACGAGTCCGGCATCGCGGTTCGCAAGATCCTGGCTCGTGAGCGGGCCCCGCTGACCGAGATCCTCGTCGTCGTCGACGACTTCGCCCTGCCCTTCGGCAAGCTGCGGTTCCGCGAGGGCGGCGGCCCTGGCGGCCACAACGGCCTCCGCTCGATCATCGCCGAGCTCGGCAACGAGCAGTTCGCCCGGCTCCGAATCGGGATCGGCGAGCCCGGCCGCGGCTTCGTCGACCATGTTCTCTCGACCTTCGCGCCCGACGAGAAGCTCCGCCTGGACGAGCTCCTCGACGAGGCCGCCGACGCCGTGGAGGCGTGGGCACGTGAGGGCGTCAACAAGGCCGCCAATCGACACAACCCGTTCGAGCTCCGGCCGGCCGACGCGGAGCGGCTGGCCCCGCCTGGCGAGGTCGACGGACCGCCCGGCGCCGACGGGATCCGCCGCACGAAGACGGGATGGCGCAAGGTCCGCGACGAGGCCCCCAGGTGACGATGTCACCGCTTCGTGGCCGGCGCGGCTGGGAGCGGCGCGTCGACGAGCAAGTCGAACGCGAGGTCGCCGAACGCGAGGTCGCCGAACACGAGGTCGCCGAACGCGAAAACGCCGAGCGCGCAGAGGCCGACCGCGAAGATGCCGAGCGCGTCGCTGCCGAGCGCGAAGTTGCCGGTCGCGCGGACGGTCGACCCGCCGCGGCGCGCGGGGCCGGCGCGCCTGTCGCGCCCGATCGCCACGGACCCGGCCGTCGCCTCCCCGACCTGTCCGGCCTGCCGCCACTTCTGGCCCGATCCGGGGCCTTCGAGGAGCTCCTGGCCAGGCTCGGGGAGCCCGGCTCTCCACCACCGGCCCCCGGCAAGGGCCGCCATGCGGGCCTGACCGCCGTTCCTCACGGCGCGAAGAGCTACCTCGCCGCGGCCCTCGCCCTCGCCGCTGGCGAGCGGATCGTGTGGATCGCCCGGGACGCCGAGATCGGCGACCGGGTGGCAGAGGAGCTCGCGGCGTGGGTCGGGGACGTCGGCGGCGTCGCCGTCCTGGAGCCGAGAACGGCACTCGCCTACGAGCGAAGCGAGCTCGTCGCCGACGAGACCGCGGCCCGGGTCGCGGCGCTGTCGGCCTGGCGGAGCGGCCGCGCCCGGATCCTCGTGGCGAGCGTCCAGGCCCTCATCCAGCACACGATCGCGCCGGCCGACCTGCCCGCCGAGCCGCGCCGTCTCGCGCCCGGGACCAGGGTCACCCAGGCAACGCTCCTTCGCGACCTCCTCGCCCTCGGCTACTCGCCCGTCATCGAGGTCGCCGGCAAGGGCGAGCTCGCCCGGCGGGGCGGGATCGTCGACGTCTTTCCGCCGTCGGGCAGCCTGCCGGTCCGGATCGAATTCTTCGGCGACGAGATCGATTCGCTGCGGACGTTCGATCCCACCGACCAGCGGAGCACCGGGACGATCGCCTCGATCGAGCTCCTGCCGGCCTCGGAGTTCCTCCTGCCCCACGAGGGTGCCGAATCGCTGGCGAGCCGGCTCACGGCCTCGCCCTCGAAGCTCCCTGAGCGCCTGGCGGTCGACTTCGAACGGTTGACCGATGCCGGCGGGGAGGGTCGGCCCGGCGCGCCGACCCGCGACACCCGCGCCGCCGCGGTCGGCGACGCCGCCGAGATCTGGGCACCGATCCTCGCCCCGAGCACAGCCCTCGATCACCTCGAACCGGGCTCCCTCCTCGTCCTCGACGAGCCCGGGGATCTCGCCGAGGCCGCCGAGTTCCTGTGGCGCCAGGCCGACGAGCGCCGCGCGGAGCTCGTCGCCGCCGGCGACCTGCCGAAGGCCTGGCCGGACACACTGCTGCCGCGCCGCGCCTGGAAGTCACGGCTCCTCGCCGCCCGGACGCTGGAGCTGACCTGGGAATCGGAGGTCTCGCGCGGGACCGCGATCGCCGGCGGCGGGCTGTCGTCCGGCGACGCCTTCGGCTGGCGCGAACCGGTCATGCCGTTCGGCCGGGCCCAGCAGCTGGGCGAGGCCGTCGAGCGGTGGCGGGCTGCCGGGGCCGGCGACGGCGGCGAGCGCGACTCGCCCGGCGCGACCTCGCCCCGGATCGTCATTGCCTCCGACCAGGCCCCCCGGCTGGCCGAGATCCTCTCCGAGGCCGGCCACGAGACCGGCGTGACCGCGCACGTCACGGAGCCCCCGCCGCCCGGCGCGATCGTCCTCGTCGAGCGGAGCCTCAACGGCGGCTTCGCCGGTGGTCCGGACGGCCTCGTCTTCGTCACCGATCGCGAGCTCTTCGGCAACGTCCGCGTGCGAAGGCCCAAGGCGATGCGCCGGGTCGTGCCGCGCGACATCCTCGAGCGCCTGACGCCCGGCGATCTCGTCGTCCACATCGACCACGGCGTTGCCCGCTACGAGCGGATGCTCCGCCGCAGCGCCGGCGAGGGGGACGAGCGGGACTACCTCGAGATCAGCTTCGCCGCCGGCGACCGGATCTACGTGCCCGTGGAGCAGATCGCCCGCGTCACCCGTTACTCCGGCGGCGAGCGGCCGCAGCTGTCGAAGCTCGGCGGTACGGAGTGGCTCCGGACGAAGCAACGGGTCCGGCGGGCCGTCGCGGACCTCGCCGAGGAGCTGTTGGCCCTCTACGCGGCCCGCGCCAGCGCGGCCGGGTTCGCCTACGCCGAGGACAGCCCGTGGCAGGCCGAGATGGAGGCGAGCTTCCCGTACGAGGAGACGGTCGACCAGCTCCGGGCGGCCCTCGAGATGAAGCACGACATGGAGGCCGGTCGGCCGATGGACCGGCTCGTCGTCGGCGACGTCGGCTACGGCAAGACCGAGGTCGCGCTGCGGGGCGCGTTCAAGGCGACCCAGGACGGCAAGCAGGTCGCGGTCCTCGTCCCGACCACCGTCCTCGCGGCCCAGCACCACGAGACGTTCCGGGCCCGGTTCGCGGCCTTCCCGGTGAACGTCGGGATCCTGTCGCGATTCGTCCCGCAGAAGGAGCAGGAGCGGACGCTCGCCGGCCTCGCGGACGGGTCTGTCGATATCGTCATCGGCACCCACCGGCTCCTCTCGAAGGACGTCCGCTTCCGCGACCTTGGCCTCCTCGTCGTCGACGAGGAGCAGCGCTTCGGGGTGGCCGCCAAGGAGCGCCTGAAGCAGATGCGCCGCGAAGTCGATGTCCTGACGCTCTCGGCCACGCCGATCCCTCGGACGCTGAACCTGGCCCTCGCCGGCATCCGCGATATGAGCGTGATCGAGACGCCGCCCGAGGATCGACTGCCGATCCAGACCCGCGTGGCGGAGGCCTCGGCCGGGCTCGTCCGCGACGCGATCCTCCGCGAGCTCGACCGCGGCGGCCAGGTGTTCTACGTCCACAACCGGGTCGAGACGATCGAGGCCCAGGCCGAGCAGCTTCGGCGGATGCTGCCCGACGTCCGGATCGTCGTCGGCCACGGCCAGATGCCCGAGGGCGTCCTCGAGAAGGTGATGCTCCAGTTCGCCGGCGGCGGGGCCGACATCCTCGTCTGCACGACGATCATCGAATCCGGCCTGGACATCCCGAACGCCAACACGATCGTCATCGACCGCGCCGACACGCTCGGCCTGGCCCAGCTCTACCAGCTCCGGGGGCGGGTGGGGCGCTCGTCGCGACGCGCGTACGCGTACCTCCTCTACCGCCGCCGCGAGCGGATGAGCGAGGACGCGCGGAAGCGGCTCCAGGCGATCTTCAACGCCTCGGAGCTAGGGGCAGGCTTCCAGATCGCGCTCTCCGACCTCGAGATCCGGGGCGCCGGCAACATCCTCGGCGGCGAGCAGTCGGGCCACATGGCCGCCGTCGGCTTCGATCTCTACTCGCGGATGCTCGCCGAGGCCGTCGAGCAGCAGAAGGCATCGAGGGAAGGGCGAGTGCCGGTCATCGAGCGGCCCCAGGCCGTCGTCGACCTGCCGGTCGAGGCCCACCTGCCCGACGACTACGTCCCCGACGAGGCGCAGAAGCTCGAGCTATACCGACGCCTGGCGCGGGCCCGGTCGCAGGGCGACGTCGCCGCCTTCCGCCAGGAGGTCACCGATCGCTTCGGCCCGATGCCGCCGCCGGTCCTCCGGCTCGTCGAGGTCGCCGAGCTCCGGCTCGCCGCCGAGGACGCCGGCGTGTCCTCGATCTCCCGCGAGGAGGGTCAGCTCGTCGTCCGCTTCGGCGCCGGCCTGTCGCGCGCGACCGCGATGCGGCTGCTCCACCCGGGTGCCCTGCCGGGTCTCCGAGCGTCGGAGGTCACCTTCGCCTCGAACCAGGTCCGCCTCCGCCTCCCGAAGGACCCGCTGAAGTCGTGGAGCCTCACCCAGGCCGTCGTCGCCCGCCTCTCGACCGAGCTCGCCACGATCGAATGACGTGACGCCAAGGGACCACGGAGAGAAGGGCTGCAGATGTTGAGGCGTCTCTTTCGGCGAAGTGGTCGCAGAGACGATGCTGCGAACGATGTCGTCCTGCGGCTAAAGTACGAGCCCTCCCCCGAGAACCTGGCCGAGTTCGCGGTAGACGTCGTCGCCTCGGCCGAGGGGATTTCGGGTGTGAAGTTGGACTACACGCCCGCGAGCCTTGCGCTGGTGGACGACATCATCGAAGGCTTTCGATCGGAGGGCGTGGGATCGCGCCAGGTTGGAGAGACACTGTTCGGGTTCGGCTGCTACGTCGGCGAGGTGTCTGTCCGCCACGCAGGCGGCCGCTGGCGGCGAACGGAAGAGACCCCGATGCGGGGGATCGCCGGACATGCGTTCGTGATCGAGCTTCCCGCTGGGAACTACTGCAATCCGCTCGCGAAGACTTTCAAGCGCATGGATGACGGCTCAGTAGACAGCCTCGCGTACTTCTACCGCGTGGTTGCCAACGACGAGGCACGCGACATTCGCGCACGCTGAGCGATGGTCGGGCGATGTACCTTCGGCCTGTGGCGACACTGAGCAAGTGGCGGCGCCTTTTGGACAGCTGGGATGCGCAACAGGCGCGATACCGACCAGATCGGGAACTCGCGCTCCGGGCGATGAGCGATTTTGTCGCACGGTCTTACGCCGACGGAACCCCACGGGTCCTCGACCTCGCTTGCGGATGCGGCTCGGTGACAGCACGGCTCATTGAGTCGGTGCCGTCCGCGCAGGTCCTGGGCATTGACCGCGACCCGGTGCTGCTGAGGATCGCGAGGGAGATCTGGGCCAACGACCCCAGAGTTGCGTTCGAGCAGGCAGACCTCCGCGATGCAGGATGGCAGAAGCGCCACGCAGGCGGTCAGTTCGATGCTGTCGTGACCGCCGCGTCACTGCACTGGTTTGAGCCTGACGACCTCGCGGGACTGTACCGGGCGATCGCCTCGACCCTCGTCCCCGGCGGGCTGTTCCTGAATTTGGACTGGATCCCGATCGCCGGAGCACCCGCCCTGCAGCGCCTGTGCGAAGAGTCGATGCGAGCGTGGCAATGGCAAGTTGCCACGCAGCGCGGGGGTAGCTCGTCGCCGTGGCAGGAGTGGTGGGCGCTCGTCCTCGCCGATCCGGATCTTGCGGCCGAGGCCACCGCAAGAAGCGCCATGGGCCTGCCACGCCCGGCCGAGTTCTTTGCCGACGAGGACTGGCACCGCTCTTCACTCATAGCCGCTGGCTTTGCCGAGGCTGGCGTGATCTGGCGCTCGTCTTCGTCGGCCATCATCGCGGCCAGGAGGCCGGATCAACCTGGCCTCGGGAGCGTTTTCGACGGCCCGACCGCGTGACCATCCCGCGCGCCAAGCGACGCCGCTGAGGCCGCTACATCGATGCCGGGCAGACCGTCGCATGTCTTCGCATGAGACTCGATTTCGCGCGTGCGGCCGTTGCCAGTGCAGTCGTGTGCCTCGTCACGTGGCTGGCACTCGCCATAATCGCGGGTAACGTCGGCCTTCAGCGGTCGATCTCGATGGGCGCCATCACACTCTTCGAGCGGCCCGTGGTGGTGGTCGTCGTCGCGTCGCTCGCACTTGTGCTCGGATACGTAAGCTCGAAGCGGCTCGACGTCAGCGCGGCGCGGCTCCTTGTTGGTGTCCTTGTCGGAAACGGCGTCGCGGGACTCGTGATTGGCCCACTGGTGATCGGCGAGCTCGAGGCGAGCCACGCGCCGATGGTGATCGCGGCCGTGTCCCTCCAGGGGGTACAGCCGGCGGCCGCGTTCGCCGGAGCGTGGGCCGCCGGCGTGCGCTCACCTGACGTTCGCGAACGCTGAGCGAGGCCGACGAACACTCCGTGGGAGGGTCGTTTGACTCTTGACCGCGTGGGCGGTCGAGCGAAGGCTTCGAGGACCGGACGAGGGGAGGACGAAGCCATGAGTCTCACTCGGTTGAACGTCCTGCGTCACTGCGGCTGGGGCAGCGATTTCGCGATCGTTGGCTGCGACAAGCGGAAGGGCCACACCGATCCCCATCGGGTCGGGTCTGCCGCCGGATTTCCAGCCGGGCTCACGCGCGCCGAGCAGGAGGACTACAAGGAGCGGATGCGGGGTCGAATCATCGGTCAGACGCCCCTGCCGAAACGGTAGTCCGCGTGACAGCTCACCCGTGAGGAAGCCGACGCCCCGAGCATTCGCGCGAGGTGGCCTCCGAGCCCTCGCGGCGCTCGGCGCGGTCCTGGTTCTCGCGGGCTGTTCGGTCGTCACGCCTCAGACCGGCGCCCCTATCAACTCTCTCGACCCGGACGTGGAGCTCGACTGCGGGCCGATCGCCGATCGCGCCCTGTGCCTCAAGGCCGCCGAGGTCGCCGCGACGGCCAAGGTGAATCCTCCACAAATCGTCGCGGTTCGAATTCGTCTTCCAGACGAAGACGATGCATGCCGAGACTGGCTCCATCCATGCTTTTCGGGAGCCGTGATCGTCGAGATCCAGAGCGGCGACGCGATCGAGGCCATCCCGCTCATTCCATCGGCCGACGGCTGGGTCCGGCTCGATCTCGTCAGATGACCGGCCGTCCTGCGTGCCCTCGACATCGATGACGGCCGTCGAGTTCTGGCCCGACTACGGCGGGGCGCTGCTCTGGGACGAGCGCGGCGAACCGGTGCCGATCGACCAGCTGCCGCTGCCGCCCGAGCTCGTCACCCGGGCCGCCCGATGGGTCGCCGAGTACGACGACGCGAAGCTGCCCTGGGAGCCGACCGGCGACGAGGCGTGGCTCGCGGTGGGTCGCCGCCTCTTCGGCGAGCTGCGGCGCGAGCTGCTCGCCCGGGGCCTCGAGCTCGAGCCGAACGAGCCCTTCTGGGCCGAGCCCGACGAGACGAGTCCGCCCGACCGGGCGGGCTAGACGAGGATCCGCAGTCCGAGCCCGACGCGGTCGCTGACGATCGCGTCGCGGAGGCGAGCATGGGCTTCGGTGGCCGTTTCGCCGCGGCCGATGCTCTCGACGGTCTCGTCGGCCAGCCCGTACCGCGCTCGCAGCACCACGACATCGGGTCCGTCAGCTTCGATGGCCAGCTCGACGAGCTCGATCCCGGCGCCGAGCAGGCCGACGATGTCGGCCGCGACCACTTCGAGGTAGCGGGTCGTTGCGTCGTCCGTCGCGCCACGCAGCATGTCCGTCATGGGAAACGCAGGTCACGGCCGGCGAGCAGCGTCCGCCTTGAGCTCGACACGTGCGTCGGCATTCGGCTCGGGTAGGCGGCTGCGACAGCGAGCATCAGCCGCCGTCGGGGAGGGGCTGCGAATCGGTGACTGAGACCGCGCCCGTCACCTCGTCGATGGTGACCTGGACGAGGAGCGGGTCGCCGCTGACGAACCTGAAGATGACGTGCCCGACCGTGGGCAGTGACACCAGGCACCGAGCCCCCGGTGGGCACCAGCCGCCCCAGGCGAACTCGATCGACACGATCCTCGGATGGAGGAACGGGAGCGCGGTCATCGCGGCTGCCACCCCTGCGGCGCATGTGAGCACCGGCGGCGGGTTGAAGCGGGTCTCCGAGCAACTGACCTCGGGAGTCGGCAGTGCCGCGGTCGACGGCGCTGGGCCGCATGCCGCGGCGATCGCCAGGACGGCGACGAGGAGCCCAGTAGACCATCCAAAGTCACCGCGAGCGACACTCACGCCAGCATCGTAGATCGAGCGCCGCACGACTGGCGGCGGGCCATGACGGGCTCTCGTAGACTCCGGCGGTGATCTCCCCTGACCCGGCCGCGCCGATGCCGGCCCATCGACCGGATTCGCTGTGGTCGCCCGGCCGGCGACCGCTGACTGTCGGGCTCGTCCTGACCATCACCCTCGTCGCGTCGGAGGCCCTGGCGGTGGCGACCGCGATGCCGATCGTCGCGGGCGACCTCGGTGGCCTGGAGCTGTACGGCTGGGTCTTCTCGGCCTTCTTCCTCGGGACGCTCATCGGGATCTCGGTCGTCGGCGGCCTCATCGACGAGCGGGGGATGGTCCTCCCGTTCGTCGGCGGGCTCGTCCTCTTCGCGATCGGGCTCCTCATCTGCGGGCTCGCGCCATCGATGGAGACGGTCGTCGTCGGGCGGTTCATCCAGGGGCTCGGTGCCGGTGCGATCCCGCCGGTCGCGTACGTCGCGATCGGGCGGAGCATGCCCGACCGACTTCGGCCGCAGATGTTCGCGACGCTGTCGGCCGCCTGGGTCCTGCCCGGCGTCGCCGGGCCGGTCGTCGCCGGCTTCGTGGCCGAGGTCTGGCACTGGCGGCTCGTCTTCCTGGGCCTCCTGCCGCTCATCGCGATTGCCGGGTCGATCGCCCTGGGGGCAATGCGGGCGATCCCGGATCAGCCGGGCGGGATGGCGGCCGGGGGAGCGGCCGCCGCCGCCACTCGCTCCGCGGCCCGGGCCGAACGACGGCGGCGGTATGCCTGGGCGGTCGTCGTGACGGTGGGCGCCGCGCTTCTGACGTCCGGGCTCCTGAGCGACCAGCCGCCGGTCTTCGCTGTGGCATCGATCGTCGGGCTCGCGATCACGCTCGTGGCCTTCCGGCAGCTGACGCCTGCCGGGACCCTCCGGCTCGCTCGCGGCTACCCCGCCGCCGTGCTCCTGCGCGGCTTCCTGACCTTCGCCTTCTTCGCGGTCGATGTGAACGTCACGCTGCTGCTCCAGGAGGTTCGGGGCTGGTCGGCGCTCGAGGCCGGGATCGCGATCACGGCCGCCACGCTGGCGTGGTCGGCCGGGTCGTGGTTCCAGGCCCGGACCGTGGCCCGGGTGGGGGCCGAAGGCTTCGTCCGGATCGGCTTCCCGGTCGTTGCCCTCGGCATGGCCGGCCTGGCGCCGGCCCTCCTGCCTGAAGTGCCGGCCATCATCTCCGTCCCGACATTCGCCGTTGCCGGGTTCGGCATGGGCCTGGCTTACTCCCAGTTCGCGATCATCATCCTGCGCGACGCGCCCCGTGACGGCCAGGGCGCGGTGACCGCGGCCGTGTCGTTGTCCGATGCCCTCGGGACCGCCCTGGGGGCTGGCGTCGCCGGGGCGATCCTGGCCGCCTCCCTCCGCGCCGGCGCCGGACCCGCTCCGGGCCTCGGCGTCGCCATCGCGATGGGGGTCGGCGTAGCGCTCGTCGGGTTCATCCTGGCGCCTCGGCTCCATCGTTCTGCGGCGACGGCGGAATCGGGTCCGGTCGCGGGCGCAGAGCCCGAGGTCGTCGCCTGAGTCTCCGCCGGCAGCGCCCGCGGGGACGGTGGACGACGATGGGTCCTCGGAGAGCAGCACGTTCGCGTCGCCGAACGCGTCGCTGAGCCCGGCAATGACGCTGCCATCGTCAAACCCGGTTCTTGAAGCGCCGTAGTCCACGCACCGGGGTCCGGATACATCTGCTTATCGCCAATCCGGGCACCTGATGACGATGGGACCGTCACGCGGCGCTCCAAGGGCCCGGCGTTGACCCTTATCCCCGCCGCCGCTCCCAATGTGACGATGGGAGCGTCACGAGGCACGCCAAGACCCGCGCTGAGCCACGGCGAGCCGAGCTGGGCGTCCCGGAACGCCCGCGCGTCCCTGAGGTCCCTCATGATGCTGCCACCATCACATCAAGGGCTTCGAACGGCGTACAGCGTGACGCCGGGCCCGAGCGCGTGTCCTTACCGCTAATCCGCACACCTGGTGATGGTGGGAGCATCACGGTGCGCCACAAGGAGCAGGCGCTGATCCCGCATCGGTGCCGCTACCGCCGATTTGATGCTGGGAGCATCACGCCCGACCCCACGGGGTGCCGGCGCAAAGCGCGGGCGCCACCGCGCGCGACCCCACGGGTGCCGGCGCGCTGCGGGGACCCCGGCCCGGGGGGCGCTCCGAGGGAGTGCCGGCGCCGGTGCGGGCGCGGGCGCGGGCGCGGGCCGCGGCGTGCGGTAGACTCGACCGGTCGCGCGGGCGGCACATCCGGCCCCCGACAGACCCCGCCCAGGAGGACCCCGCATCGATGTCCGCCGAGACGCTTCGCGCGAAGATCCGCGAGATCCCGGACTTCCCGAAGCCGGGCATCCTCTTCTACGACATCACAACGCTGCTCAAGGACGCCGCGGCCTATCGCGAGGCGATCGGCCTGATGATCGAGCCCTACCGCGACGAGAAGGTCGATGTCGTCGTGGGCATGGAATCGCGGGGCTTCATCTTCAGCGCCCCGATGGCCTACGAGCTGGGCGCCGGCCTCGTGCCCGTCCGCAAGCTGGGCAAGCTGCCGGCCGAGACGCTGTCGGTCGAGTACGCCCTGGAATACGGCTCGAACACCCTCGAGATTCACCGCGATTCGATCCAGCCCGGCCAGCGCGTCCTCATCGTCGATGACCTCCTGGCGACGGGTGGCACGGTGAAGGGCACGATCGAGCTCGTCGAGCGCCTCAAGGGCGACATCGCCGGCCTCGCCTTCCTCGTCGAGCTCGACTTCCTCGGTGGCCGCGAGCGGCTCGACGGGCGCCGGGTCACGAGCGTCATCCGGTACTGACCGGACGCCGGGCACCGGGCCGTAAACCCATGCGCCCCGACCGTCGATGAGCGGCTCGCCGCCGGACCCGTCCCGGCGCCGGTTCTTCCGCCAGTTCGCCGGCGAGATCGCGGCCGGCGCGGCCCAGGTCGTTGGAGCGGTGGCGGAGGTCCGCGACCGATCGGCAGCCGAGGCCCAGGCCATCCTCGGGGCGGTCGACGAGGGGCTTGGCGCCAGCCCGGTGCGCGCCGGAACGACGGTTCGCGGTGCGCGCGCCCAGGTCGCAAAGCCGGTGCCGGAGCGAGCCACCGGGGCCGAGGCACCCAGCGGCTTCCGGACTCCCTTCCGCTTCGATGCCGACGACGTCCTCCTCGTCATCGACCAGCGCGAGCTGCCCGACTCTCTCGTCGAGATCCCCGTCAGGCACGCCCACGACGGCGCCCGCGTCATCCGCGAGATGGCGGTCCGCGGCGCCCCGGCGATCGGCCAGGTCGCGGCCCTCAGCCTGGCCATCGGCGGCTGGCTGGCCCGCAACGCCCCGCCGCGGTCGCGCGACGCGATCGTCCGGGCGGCGGCGAAGTCGCTGACCGGTGCGCGCCCGACGGCCGTGAACCTGCGCTGGGCGGTGAACCGGGTGATGGCTGCGTACGAGGCCGGCAGCGTGGCCGGCGCGACGGGCATCCAGATCGCCACGGCCATGCGGGCCGAGGCCGATCGGATCGTGTTCGAGGCCAACGACGACCACGGTCGCCTCGCCGAGCACGGCCTGGCGGCCCTGCCCGACACCGGCGAGCGCGAACTGAACGTCCTGACCCACTGCAATACCGGCCCGCTCGCCTGTGGCCAGTTCGGGACCGCGCTCGGCGTCGTCCAGGCCGCCCACCACGCCCAGCGGCCGATCCACGTCTGGGTGGACGAGACGCGGCCCTACCTCCAGGGCGCCCGGCTGACGGCCTGGGAGCTGGCCCAGGCCGGCGTGCGTCACACGCTCATCCCGGACGTCGCGGCCGGCGGCCTCATCGCTGCGGGCAGGGTCGACGCGATCCTCGTGGGGGCGGACCGGGTGGCGGCCAACGGCGACACGGCCAACAAGGTCGGCACGTACCCGCTGGCGGTGCTCGCGGCCCGCCACGGCGTGCCGTTCTACATCTGTGCCCCGATCTCGTCGGTGGATCTCGGGACGGCCGACGGCGCCGCCATCCCGATCGAGAAGCGCGCCGCACGCGAGGTCACCGACATCCGCGGAATGCGGGTCGCGCCAGTCGGAACGGCCGTCTGGAACCCCGCCTTCGACGTCACCCCGGCCGAGCTGATCAGCGGGATCGTCACCGAGGAGGGCGTGCTCCGGCCGCCGTTCGGGCCGGCGCTGGCGGCGGCATCGGCTTCGCGCGACGCCCGCCGGGGGCCAGTGCCGTCACCGGTGGCCTGGGCCGAGCCCCCGACCTCGCCCGAGCCCTCGACCTCGCCCGAGCCCTCGACCTCGCCCGAGCCCTCGACCTCGCCCGAACCGGGCGGCTGATGGCGTCGGTCGCGATCTCCCGGGGAGAAGCCGCGATCAGCGCGGCGCTGACCGCCGACCGCGCCCTGCTGCGCGGCTTCCTCGAGCGCGACCGGATCTACGCCGCCTACGCGATCTGCGACCTGGACGATCGCGAGTTCGCCAAGACGCGCTGGGGCGCGGCCTGGAGCGGTGGCTCGGTCATCGCCCTCGTCATGGAGTACTCCGGGTCCTCGCCCCAGCCGCTCTTCACGATGGGCCGAGAGGACGGGATCGTCGCCGTGCTCCGCCACGTGATCCGCCCACGCCTTGCCTTCATCGCCGGGCTGCCTGCGGCCGTGCCCGCGATCTCCACGATGTATCGCCTGGATTCCGGGCCCCAGATGGTCCGGATGTGGGTGGATCGGGGGCGCTTCCGCCCGGTCGGCGACCCCGGCGTGGAGCGCCTGGCTCCCTCCGACGCGACCGAGCTCAACCGCCTCTACCAGCTCGGCTTCGGGGCCTGGCTGCCGCCCCAGGCCATTGCCGACGGCGTCTACTACGGGCTCCGCGTCCAGGGCCGGCTCGTCGCCGCCGCGGGGACCCACGTCACCAGCCCGGCGGCTCGCCTGGCCGTCGTGGGCAACGTCCTGACCCACGGTGACTACCGCGGGCGCGGCTACGCCACGGCCGTCACCGGGGCGGTGACGGCGGAGCTCCTTGCGTCGTGCGACCATGTTGTCCTCAACGTCCGGGCCGACAATCCACCGGCCATCAGCGCCTATCGCCACCTCGGCTACGCCGAGCACGTCCGGTTCGACGAACGGCTCGGCCATCGCCTGGGGTCGCCCTGGTCCGAGCTCGTGCAGGCCGTCCGCCGCCGCCTCAGCCTCGGAACGGACCTCGGACAGGACCCGGGAAAGGAGCTTCCACCGCGATGACCGTCGCCCCGCCCCAGGGTGGCCTGCCCGCCCACGATGTCACCGATCTCGGCCGCGCGGCAGAGGGCGTCCGGCGGGTCGAATGGGCCGAACGCGAGATGCCGGTCCTCCGCCTCATCCGGGAACGCTTCGCCGAGGAGCGGCCGCTCGAGGGCCTCCGGATCGGGGCCTGTCTCCACGTGACATCGGAGACCGCCAATCTCGTGCGGACGCTCAAGGCCGGCGGGGCCAGCGTCGCTCTCGCGGCCTCGAACCCGCTCTCAACCCAGGACGACGTCGCGGCGGCGCTCGTCGCCGAGTACGGCATCGCGACGTACGCCCGGCGGGGCGAGGACCGCGACACTTACTACCGGCACCTCAACGCCGTCGCCGACACGCGCCCGCAGCTGACGATGGACGACGGCTGCGACCTCGTGTCGCTCCTCCATAGCGAGCGTGCAGCGCAGGTGCAGGAGGTCCTCGCCGGGACCGAGGAGACGACGACCGGCGTCATCCGGCTCCGCGCGATGGCCGCCGACGGGGCCCTCGGCTACCCCGTCATCGCCGTCAACGAAGCCCTGACGAAGCACCTCTTCGACAACCGCTACGGGACCGGCCAGTCGACGGTCGACGGCATCGTCCGGGCGACGAACCTGCTCATCGCCGGGCGCAACGTCGTCGTCGCCGGCTACGGCTGGGTGGGGCGGGGGATCGCCTCGCGGATGGCCGGCCACGGCGCCCACGTCGCGGTCGTGGAGGTCGACCCGGTCCGGGCCCTCGAGGCGCTGATGGACGGCTACCAGGTCATGACCGCGGCCCAGGCGGCGCCATGGGGGGACCTCTTCGTCACCGCCACCGGCAACGTCAACGTCTTCCGGCGCGAGCACTTCGAGGCGATGAAGGACGGCGCGGTCCTGGCGAACAGCGGCCACTTCGATGCCGAGCTCGACCTCACCGCCCTGCGGTCGATGGCCGAGGGCCACGTCCGCGAGGTCCGCGACAACGTCCAGGAGTTCGAGGTCGGCGGCAAGCGACTCCACCTCGTGGCCGAGGGTCGGCTCGTCAACCTCGGCGCCGCAGAGGGCCATCCGGCCGCGGTCATGGACATGAGCTTCGCCAACCAGGCCCTGGCCGCGGAGTACGTGGCCCGCCATCACGCCGAGCTGGAGCACCAGGTCTACGTCGTGCCGGAGGCGATCGATGCCGAGGTCGCCCGCCTCAAGCTCGCCGCGATGGGCATCACCCTCGACGCCATGACCCCCGAGCAGGCGGCCTACGTCGCCTCGTGGCGCCACGGGACCTAGGGCCCGGCCCCCAGCCATCCCGCGAAGGAGCACCATCCCCGCATGACCGAAAAGACCATCGCGCCCTTCGGCAGCTGGGTTTCGCCCTTTCCGATCGAGCGCCTCACCGATGGCGTCGTCTTCCTCGGCGAGCCGCGGGCCGCCCGCGGCGTCCGCTGGTGGCTCGAGGGGCGGCCGGAGGAGGCCGGCCGGCAGGCCTTCGTCCGGCGCGACCCCGACGGAACCGTCACCCGCCTCACGCCGCCGGGCTTCAACGCCCGGTCCCGGGTCCACGAGTACGGCGGCGGCGCGACGCTTGTGTCCGGGGAGCTGGTGATCGTCTCGGACTTCAGCTCCGGTCGACTCAACCGGATCACGGCCCCCGGCGTCCTCGCGCCGCTCACGCCCGAGCGGGCCTGGCGCTTCGCGGACCTTGAGCACGACCTGCGGCGCGGCCGGCTCTACGCCGTGCGCGAGGACCACGAGGAGGCGACCCTCGCGGCCCACGGCGAGGGGGCCAACGAGCTCGTGGCCATCGATCTGGCGAGCGGCGAGGTCGAGGTCATCGCAAGCGGCGCCGACTTCTACGCCGCGCCGCGCCTCTCGCCCGACGGGCGGGCTCTCGCCTGGGTCGAGTGGCGCCACCCCAACATGCCCTGGGACGGGACGGAGCTGAAGCTTGCGCCGGTGGGGGAGGGCGGGGCCATCGGGCCTGCCGTAACGGTCGCCGGCAGCGTCTCCGACTGGGTCAGCCAGCCGCGGTGGTCGCCCGACGGCGTGCTCCACTTCGTCGCCGAGCCCGACGGCTGGATGAACCTCCAGCGCTTCCGGGGCGGTGTCGTCGAGCCCGTCGCCCAGTTGGCGGCCGAGTTCGCGCCGCCCGACTGGGTCTTCGGGATCTCGAGCTACGCCTTCCTGCCCGCAGGCGGGATCCTCGCCGTCGGCCGGAGCGGGGGCCGTGACCGGCTCTACCACATCGATCCCGACAGCCCCCCGACCGACCTCCACCTGCCGTACACGGAGATTGGCTCGGTCGGGATCGATGGCGACATCGCGCTCCTCCGCGTCGCCTCGCCCTTCGAGCCCGCCGCGCTCGTCGAGCTCGACCTGGGGACATCGGCCGTCACCGTCCTCCGCCGGGCGACGCCGTTCGTGCCCGATCCGGCCGACGTCTCCGTGGCCCGCAACCTCGAGTTCCCGACGTCCGGTGGACGGACCGCCCACGCCAACTTCTATCCGCCCCACAACACCCGCTTTGGTGCCCCGGACGGCGAGCTGCCACCGCTCATCGTGACCTCCCACGGCGGCCCGACGGCCCCCGCCTTCAGCGGCTGGGCGACGCTCACGCAGCTCTTCGCGAGCCGCGGCTTCGCGGTCCTCGACGTCGACTACGGCGGCTCGACGGGCTACGGCCGCGACTACCGCCGGTCGCTCGAGGGCAACTGGGGCGTCGTCGACGTCGACGACTGCGTCGCGGGCGCCGAGTGGCTGATTGGCCAGGGGCTGGTGGACCCATCCCGGCTGGCGATCCGCGGTGGCTCGGCCAGCGGCTTCACGACCCTCGCCGCGCTGGCCTTCCGGCGGACGTTCTCAGCTGGCGCGACGTACTACGGCATCGGCGACCTGCAGGCCTTCGTCCACGACACCCACAAGTTCGAATCGCGCTACCTCGAGCGGCTCGTCGGGCCGTGGCCGGAGGCCGAGCAGCGGTACCTCGACCGATCGCCGTCCCTCCACGCCGAGCAGATCGTCGCGCCCGTCCTCGTGGAGCAGGGCGCGGAGGATCGGGTCGTGCCGCCCGTCGAGGCCGAGCGGATCGTCGACGCCCTCTGGGAGCGGCGGATCCCGCACGCCTACCTCCTCTTCCCGGGCGAGGACCACGGCTTCCGCGGGCGGGACGCGATCATCCGCTCGATCGGCGCCGAGCTCTCGTTCTACGGTCAGGTCTTCGGCTTCACCCCGGCCGACGACATCGAGCCGATCGAGATCCGATTCCTCGACGAGTGGCGCGCCGCTCGGTCCGGGTGACCGAGGTCGAATCGGGCGGCTTCGCACGCGGCCCCGCGCGTGACACGGCACGGGCTGTTACGCGAGGAGGTCGCGGAGCGCAGCGAGGCCGCGCCGGACGTCCTCGAACGAGGTGGTGAGGGGCGAGCAGCCGATCCGGATGGAGTCCGGGGCCCGGAAGTCGGTGATGACGTGGCGCTGCATCAACTCGGTGACGAGGCGTTCCGCATCCGGGTGCCGGATCGCGACATGGGCGCCGCGGCGGGCGGCGTCGCGGGGAGAGCCGAGGACGCACCCGAGCGGGGTCAGCCACGCGTCGTGGAGCTCGATGGCGTACTTGGTGAGGGCGATCCCCTTGGCCCGAATCCGTTCGACCCCGGCCTCGCCGGTCAGTCCGATGCCGGCCTCGGCGGCGGCGAGGCCGATGATCCCGGGTGTCCCCGTGAGCCAGCCCGCGATGCCGTCGCGCGCCTGGAATCGCGGCCCCATCGCGAACTGGTCCGCCTGGGCGAACCAACCCTGGATCGGCGGCCGGAGCTCGGCCTGGAGTTCGCGCCGCACGTAGAGGTAGCCCGGCGCCCCGGGCCCGCCGTTCAGGTACTTGTAGGTGCAGCCCACGGCAAGGTCCGCTCCGGCCGCCTCGAGGTCTACCGACACGGCGCCGGCGGCATGCGACAGGTCCCACACCACGAGCGAACCGGCAGCCCGGGCCGCCGCCGTGATCGCGGCGACGTCCGCGATGGCCGCCGAGCGATAGTTCACGTGCGACAGGACGAGGAGGGCCAGATCGTCGTCGATGACCGCTTCCACGTCGGCCAGCCGCACGCCCTCCACCGGGTCCTCGTGGAGCCAGCGGATCTCGAGGTCGCGCGGCTCGGCCAGCCCCTCGACGACGTAGCGGTCGGTCGGGAACTCCGAGCGGGCAACGGCCACGGCTCGCCGGCCCGGCCTCGCGTGGAGGGCGGCCGAGGCCAGCCGGTAGAGGTTGATCGTCGTCGAATCGATGACCGCGACCTCGCCCTCCCGGGCCCCGAGAACCCCGGTCGCGAGCCGGTCGCCGACCCGCAGCGGCAGGTCCAGCCAGCGATCCCAGCCCCGGATGAGGTCGCCCGGCCACTCGTCACGGGTGACCCGCGCGACCGCCTCGATGGCCGCCAGCGGCGGCCGCCCGAGCGAGTTGCCGTCGAGGTAGACGAGCCCCGGGTCGGGGACCGCGAATCGTTCGCGGAAACGGGCCAGCGGATCGGCCGCGTCCAGCGCCCGCGCCCGGTCGAGGCTCCCCACGTCCATGACCGTAGTCTATCGGCGGCCCCTCCGGCGACCGCGACCCGTCGAGAGGGTTGGTGCGGCACCGGGCGGGCTGTTCGAGGCAGCGAGGAGATCGTCCTCTCAGCCCGGCTCGGGCAGGTCGGACTCCGCGGCGTCGGTCGTCGTCGCGGCGCGGCCCTCCGCTCGCTCGAGCGCCTCGCCTGCGGCGATCCCGCCGGCAACCCCGACCAGGCCCCCGACGGCGGCACCGATCGGACCGCCGAACGCGGATCCGATCGCGATGCCGGCCGCAAGCCCGACGCCCGCCTCGACCGCCTCGAAAGCCCGATCCTCGACCGGTCGGCCGAGGATAAGGCCGGGCTCGCTGAGCCCCTCGGGCAACGCCTCGACCTCGTCCGGAACGCGTTCACGCACGATCAGCTGGGTCATGGCTCGCTCCTTCCCCACCATCGAACGCGCAACCGGCGCCGATGACGAGTGCCGAAGGAACGGAAACGCGGGGCGCGGGCGCAGTACTCGCCGATGAATGCCCCTTCGTGCCTGGATCGGCCGAGGCCGACCTGGAGGACGACACGCCCGTGATACCCTCGGCCGCGTTCGCAGCGAGGGCACCATGACCAGCATCGTCGATGCGCCGCACTACCTGTTCACGTCCGAATCGGTGACCGAGGGCCACCCGGACAAGATGTGCGACCAGATCAGCGACGCGATCCTCGATGCGATCCTGCGCGACGACCCGGAGGCCCGCGTGGCCTGCGAGACGGCCACCACGACCGGGACCGTCTATGTCCTTGGCGAGATCACGACCTCGACCTATGTCGACTTCCAGGCGGTCGTCCGCGACACCGTTCGCGAGATCGGCTACACCGACGCCCGCTACGGCTTCGACTACCGGACCTGCGGCACGATCGTGAGCGTCCACGAGCAGTCGCCCGACATCAAGCGCGGCGTCGACGAGTCGCTCGAGACCCGCGGCCACGGCGACGTCCACGACCAGGGCGCCGGCGACCAGGGGATGATGTTCGGCTACGCCTGCCGCGAGACGCCCGAGCTCATGCCGCTCCCGATCGCCCTGGCCCATCGCCTCGCCCGGCGGTTGGCCGACGTCCGCAAGCAGGGGATGCTCCCGTACCTCCGGCCCGACGGCAAGACGCAGGTCACCGTGGACTACGAGCGGGGCGTTCCCAAGGCCGTCCGGACGGTTGTCGTCGCCGCCCAGCACGACGACGAGGTCGCCTCCGAACGGCTCCGGGACGACGTCATCGAGGCCGTCGTCCACGACGTCATTCCGCGCCCGCTCCGGGTCATCGAGCCGACGATCCACGTCAACCCGACCGGTCGCTTCGTCATCGGCGGCCCGATGGGCGACGCCGGCCTGACCGGCCGCAAGATCATCGTCGACAGCTACGGCGGCATGGCTCGCCACGGCGGCGGCTGCTTCTCGGGCAAGGACCCGTCCAAGGTCGATCGAAGCGCCGCCTACGCCGCCCGCTGGGTGGCCAAGAACGTCGTCGCGGCGGGCCTCGCCGACCGTTTCGAGATCGAGCTCGCGTACGCCATCGGGGTCGCCCGTCCGCTGTCGATCTCGATCGAGACGTTCGGGACAGGGGTCGTGCCCGACGATCGCATCCTGGGCCTCATCGAGCGCCACTTCGACCTCCGGCCGGCGGCGATCATCAGCGCCCTCGACCTGCGTCGCCCGATCTACCGCCAGACCGCCGCGTACGGCCACTTCGGGCGGCCGGACCTGGACCTGCCGTGGGAGCGCACGGGGGTCTCGGCCGCGCTGGCCGACGACGCCGGGATCCGGCAGCCGGAGCCGATCCGCGCCGGCTGAGGGTCAACGAACGGGCCAAGCCGGCCGAGCCTCAGCGAACCCGCCAGGCCCCGCCGTCCGCGAGGTCGGCGCGGTCGGCGAGCCGGGCCTCGAGCCCGGCGAATGACCCGAGCCAGGCGGTCGCGCCGGCCAGCGCCGCCCGGCCGTCGAGGTCCAGCTCGACGAGGAGGTCCGGCCGGACGACGACCTCGCGGCGGCCGTTCTCCCGCCGCCAGCCGCCGATCGCCATCCCGTCGCGGACGACGAGATGGGCCGCGAAGACCTCCTCGACCCAGCGCGCCCCGAGCAGCGCGGCGTCAAACGTCGGGCGGTGGTCGCGGTACGAGCCGAGATACTCGTCGTAGTTCGGCAGGAGGTGGACGAGCGGCCCACCCGGCGGCATCGAGGGCTCGCCCCCGGGCGGCGGCACCCACCACCAGTCGGCGTCGTCGATCCGCTCGCGGACCAGGCCGTCGCCGGCGAGGGCGAGGCCCTCGCGGGCCTCCCCGAGGGTCAGGCTCGCCCACCAGGCGAAGTCCGGTGGCTGGGCAGGGCCGTGGGACGAGAAGTACCGTCGGGTCAGCTCCGCAAGCGCCGCGTCGCGGTCGTCGAAGGCGCGAGTCCCTGGTGAGGCCGGGACCCGCTCGTCGAGGAGGGCGTACGTGAATTGCCGTCCGCGACGAGGCCCGCTGACGACGACGCCGTCGAGCTCGGCGTGGATCAGGAGATAGCCGATCCGGCCGGCGGGCTCGATCCCGGCCCGGGCGAGGGCCGCGCCGAGCTCGACCCGGGTGAGGTGCCGG
This sequence comes from Chloroflexota bacterium, assembly GCA_040752335.1. Lineage (GTDB taxonomy): Bacteria > Chloroflexota > Limnocylindria > Limnocylindrales > CSP1-4 > UBA5189. Next base: position 46,103 of record JBFMEV010000009.1, on the reverse strand, counting down.
CCGCCCTCGAGCGCCCGGGCGACGACGTCCGTCCCGCGGGCGCGAGTCGAGCCGTCCAGCTCAAGGCGGCGGTAGTAGAGCGCGTTCAGGCGGTGGACGCGCGGGCTCGTCAGTCGCAGGATCCAGCGGATGTCGGCCGGGTGCAGGAAGTGCCAGGTCGGGCGGAGGGCGTGGGTCCGGACGATCTCGCCGGCGTCGAACGAGGCATCGATGTCGGCCTGGCGAGCGACAGGCCCGAGCCGCTGGCCGATCCCCCACGACGCCCCCGGGTAGTCCTGCGACTGGACCGCCCCGGACCAGCGGACGACCTCGGCCGGGGAGGCGAAGCGCGTGGTCAGGAGGCCGCTGGCGTTCAGGCGGCGCGTGGCGATCTGGGGGTTGGGCACGCCGCCGTGAGTGTAGCCTGGGGTATCGCTCGCGAGCCGGGCGTCGGGCCGGCCCGCGTCGAGCCTCAGGCCTGCTCGGCGATGATCCCGGCCATCGTTTCGCCGCGGCCGCGCTCGCGCCGCGACTGGCGGCCCAGGATCCATTGGCCCAGGGCCAGGAGGGCCAGGGTCAGGATGAGCATCATCGTGGCCACGGCGTTCGTCTCTGGGGTCACGCCCCTCTTGATCGCGCCGAAGATATAGAGCGGAATCGTGGTGGACCCCGGCCCGCTCGTGAAGGTTGTGATCACGTAGTCGTCGAAGCTGAACGTGAACGACAGCAGGAAGCCGGCCATGATCGCCGGCAGGAGCTGCGGCAGGGTGATCTGGCGGAACGTCGGCCAGGGCGGAGCGAACAGGTCGTATGAGGCCTCGACGTGGGTCCGGTCCATCGTCGAGAGGCGGGCCCGGACGAGCAGCAGGACCAGGCTGATGTTGAACAGCATGTGGGCGGCGATGATGGTGTGGAAGCCGAAGCCCGGCCTGCCGGCCCCGAAGAACGCCTCGATGGCATCGAAGCTCGTCGCGAACAGGACCAGCGTGGCGAGGGCGATGACGATCTCGGGCACGATGACCGAGACGTAGGTCAGGGCGTCAAAGGCCAGCCGGACGCGCTTGCCGACGCGCTGCAGGCCGAGGGCCGCCATCGTTCCGAAGAGGGTCGCCAGGATGGCGTTCGGGACGGCCACGATGAAGCTGTTGATCAGGTAGCCCTGGACGACGGGATCGGTCAGGGCGATGCCGAACCACTTCGGCGAGAAGCCTCGCCACAGCGTCACCCGCGTGTCGGTGGCGTTGAAGGCAAAGACCACGACGATGACGATCGGCAGGTACAGGAAGGCGTAGACGAGCCCGGTGTGGACCCGGAAGTAGCGCTCGATGAACCCGCCCCAGCGATCGATCGACGGTCGGCCGCCGCCTCGCGCCGCCATGGATCCGGCCACCGGGACCGCCGGCGCGCTCACAGGACGCTCGTCTCGCGGGTCCGCCGGCCGCGGCTGACGAACCACAGGTAGAACGTCACCGTCACGAGCATGACGGCGATGAGCCCGACCGCCCGGGCCGAGCCGGCCGGCCAGTTGCGGGCCTCCAGGAACGAGCTGACGAGGGCGTTGCCCATCATGTAGTAGCGGCCGTAGCCCAGGATCGCCGGGATGACGTACTCGCCCATCATCGGGATGAAGACGAGGATGCTGCCGGTCACCAGACCGGGCAGGGCGATCGGCAGGGTGACCTGGCGGAACGTTGCCCAGCGGCCCGCGCCGAGGTCCTTGGAGGCTTCGACGAGGGTCCGGTCGAGGCGCTCCAGGGTTACATACAGCGGGAAGACCATGAGCGGCAGGTAGCCGTAGACGAGGCCGACCAGGACGGCCCATGGCGTGCCCAGGATGGCGAAGTCATCGCCGCCGGTGAGGCCGTTGACGATCCCGGCCAGGCCCGAGTCCGGGTTGAAGATGATCAACCAGGAGTAGGTCCGGATGAGGAAGCTCGTCCAGAACGGGATGACGAGCAGCAGGATCAGGAGGTTCTTGCGGCTGCCGGCGCGGGTCGCGAGGTAGTAGGCCAGGGGCAGCCCGACCGCGAGGCAGCCGATCGTCCCGGCCACCGCCATCACCAGGCTGTTGACGAACGGCTCGGGCCGGCTCAGCAGCGCGCCGTAGTTGTCGAGGACGAGGGCCGGTTCGTAGCCGCCGTTTCTGGCCCGGACGCCGAACGAGAAGACGACGATGATCGCCAGCGGCGCGACGAGCAGGACGAGGTACCACAGCCCCGCCGGGAGGACGAGCAGGCCCGTCAGGAGGGCGGACCGACGCCGCCCCCCTGGTGCCAGCCCGGCCGGCGCCGCGGCCGCCGTCATCCCGGATGCCGTTCAGGCCGTCGGCGACCTGTCAGCCGCCGATCTTTGACTTGAACTCCTCCCAGATGTCGAGGCGCTGGTTGTTGCCGGAGGTGTCCTCGGCGCCCTCGAGCTTGACGAAGACGTCGTCCGGCGGGAAGACCGCCGGGTTATCGAGGACCTCCTGCGACACCAGCTTCTTGGCCTCGGTGTTGCAGGTCGCGTAGTAGTTGTACTCGGTCTCGATCGCCTGGATGGCCGGATCCTGGATGAAGTCCAGCCATTTGTAGGCCGCGTCCTTGTGCGGCGCGTCCTTGATCATGACCCAGGTGTCCATCCAGAAGAGGCTGCCCTCCGACGGCACGACGTAGGCCGCGTCGGCGGTGTCCTCGTTGTCCTGGAGGCCGAGCAGGGGCCCGGTCCAGCCAAGGACCATGGACGCCTCCTCGGTCGCGAGCTTGTCCTGGTAGAGGTCCGAGTCGAGGGCCAGGATGTGGGGCGCGACGTCGAGCAGGATCTGGCGGGCCTCCTCCAGCTCGCCCGAGTCGAGGGAGTTGAGCGAGTACCCCAACATCTTCAGCGGGAAGACGAAGACGTCGCCCATCGAGTCGACCATGACGACCTTGCCCGACTCGGAGCCCGTCGTGAGGTCGTAGAAATCCTGCCACGAGGTCGGCGGGTTGGGCAGGTTCTTGCTGCGGTACATGATCCCGGTCGTGCCGTAGTCCTTGGGCACCTGGTACTCGTTGGTCGGGTCCCACCACAGGCCCTTGAACTTGGGATCGATGTACTTCGTGACGTTCGGCAGCTTCGACAGGTCGAGCTTCTCGAGGAAGCCCTCCTCCACCATGCCGGGCACGTACTCGGCGGTCGGGGCGGCGATGTCGTAGCCCGTGGCGCCGCCCTGGAGCTTCGCGATCAGCTCCTCGTTGTTGGCGTACGTGTCATAGACGAACTTGGTGATCCCGAAGCGCTTCTTGAACTCCTCGATGTTGTCGTCGGCGATGTAGGCCGACCAGTTGTAGACGAACAGCTCCGTGTCGGCCTTGGCCCCGCCGCCACACGACGCCAGGAACGCCGCGGTGCCGGTCAGGCCCGCTGCCGCGAGGAAGCTCCGTCGGCTGACGGGCTGGGCCGCGATCCGCTTCAGGTAGCTGTCGAGATCCTGTCCTGCCACGCTGCTCCTCCTCTCGCCACCCGGTCGTGCCGGGGGTCGACCCGGAACCTCAGCCAACGAGGATGAGGTTCGCCTCCTCGTGCCATCGGACGACGACCGGATCGCCCGGTCCCACGCCCTCCCCCGATCCGACACCGGCGGCATTCTGCCGCCGGACGATGAGCTCCCCCGCCAGGTCGGTCGCGACCCGATATTCCGTCTGATCGCCCAGATAGGTGCCCTGGTGGATCCGGCCCGGGACGTCGACCTCGCCCGGGGCTGCGGGCGCCGAAGCTCCGTCGACCAGGACGGTCAGGCGCTCCGGCCGCGTCGCGACCGTGACCGACGCGCCGACGACCGGTCGCGCGGCGGGATCCGTAATCCGGCCCCGGAGCCGGAGCCCGCGCGCCGTCTCGACGACCGCGGCGTGGTCCTGGCCCAGCTCCACGACCCGGCCGGGCATCGGGTTGCTGACGCCGATGAAGTTCGAGACGAAGAGGTTGACCGGCCGCTCGTAGAGCTCGGTCGGGCCACCCAGCTGCTGGATTCGACCGTGATTCATCACGACGATGACGTCGCTCATCGTCAGCGCCTCCTCCTGGTCGTGGGTCACGTAGACGAACGTGACCCCGACCTCCCGCTGGAGGGCCTTGAGCTCGAGCTGCATCTCCTTGCGGAGCTTCAGGTCGAGCGCACCGAGCGGCTCGTCGAGGAGCAGGACCGTGGGATGGTTGACGAGGGCCCGGGCCAGGGCGACCCGCTGCTGCTGGCCCCCGGACAGCTCCCACGTCCGGCGGCTGCCGTAGCCCGACAGGCGGACGAGATCTAGGGCCTCAGCCACACGACGGGACTCCTCCGCCTTGGGCGTCCCCCGCTGGCGCAGGCCGTAGCCCACGTTCTGGGCGACGTCCATGTGGGGAAAGAGGGCATAGTGCTGGAAGACCGTGTTGACGTTGCGCTTGTAGGGCGGCACACCCGCGACGGGCGAGCCGGCCAGGAAGATCTCGCCCTCGGTCGGCTGCTCGAAGCCGGCGATCATCCGGAGGGTCGTGGTCTTGCCGCAGCCCGAGGGACCAAGGAGGCTGTAGAACTCGCCGCTCGCGATCTCGAGCGTCATCTGGTCGACCGCGGTCACGGGCCCGAAGACCTTCGTCACCCGGTCGATCCTGACGTCGGCGATCCGCTCCCCGCCCCGGGCGCGGCTGGACGCCTGCCTGCTCTCGTCGACCACGGCTGTGGCCAATGGGCTCCTTCGCGGACTCCGCAGCGTAGAGGACGCGGGCGCCAAGCACCGACGCGCGCGGTCCCGGCATGGTACGAGTCGCTTTCTCGGCGCGTCAACGTTCCGCGGCGCTCCGTGGGCCGCGCTGCCTCGATGACTCACTGTGTGCGTCGTCGCGCTCTGCGGCTCGGATTGACCGCCAGTCACATGAACGTGCTCGGCGGGGCCAGTTCTGCCCCGATGAACGTCCCTCGGCCCCACGCCATGACCGTGAGTCATGGATTCGGGTCGAAGGCGGCCAGGCGGATGCGCTCACGCACGAAAGCTGTGACTCCGGGTCAATGCCGTCCCGGCGCGGCCGCAGTTCCCGCCCGGCGCTCGGCTCGGTGGGCCGGAGGCGGCAGCGCCGCGCCCGTGAGCACCACGCGTGGTGTCCTTGCCACGCGGGAGCACGCCGCCACGTGGCAGCTGGGGGCAGCCGGGGGGAGCCGGGCCAGGCCCGAGCGGCTAGGATGGCGCCTCGATGTATGTCGTCATCCTCGCTGGCGGCGGGGGCACCCGGCTCTGGCCGTTGAGCCGGCCCGAGACGCCCAAGCCGTTCCTGCCGCTCCTCGGCGACCGCTCCCTGCTCCAGCTGACCGTCGACCGGATCGTCGGCCACGACGAGCTGCCGGTCCGGTCGGATGACGTCTGCGTGGTCACGGACCGGCGCTACGCCCAGCTCGTGCGCGACCAGGTACCCGGAATCCGGATCCTCGGCGAGCCCTCCGGCCGGAACACCGCGGCCGCGATCGCCCTCGCCGCGATCCACCTCGAGCGACCGGACGACGAGGTCATGGTCGTCCTGCCGGCGGACCACCTGATTGCCGACGACGGCGTCTTTCGCGGGGTCCTGGGCGCCGCGGCGGATCTTGCGGCTGAGGGGGCGTTCGGCATCGAATCGCCTCTCGTGACACTTGGAGCGCAGGTCAATCGAGCGGCCACCGAGTATGGGTACCTGCTGCCAGACATCGACTCGGGGGCCGTCGTTCACGGCCTCCAGGCGTATCCGCTCCGGGCCTTCGAGGAGAAGCCGACCCACACGCGGGCGGAACAGCTCCTCGCCGCGCCGGGCGTCGCCTGGAACGCGGGCATCTTCGTCTGGCGGCGGCAGGCCATCCTCGACGCCCTCGCCAGCTTTACGCCTCTGACGACGCTCCTCGGGCCGTTTGCCTCGAGCGAGGCCGGGCTCACGGCGGCCTACGACGCAATCCGGAAGCCGCAGTCGATCGACCACGCGGTCATGGAGGGCGCGGCGAGCGACCACCGCGTCGCGATGGTCGGCATGAACGTCGGGTGGGACGACCTCGGCAGCTGGACCGCGCTCCTCCACGCCATCGGAGGCCAGGGGACCGGCAGCGTCATCCAGCCCGGCGAACCGGCCGAGGCGACCGACGACGACCTGATCGTCGAGCGGGTTGACGGCCGCCTCGCCGTGAGCCCAGGCCCGCGGGGTATCCTCGCCTCCTCGCCCGTGGCGCTCCTGCGCGGCGCCGCCGGCGGACGAGCCGCCGTCGAGGCGCTCATCGACCGCGTGACCAGCTGGGAGGACCGATCGTGACCGACGTCGAGAGGGCCACCCGTATCGTCTTCGGCACGGACGGCTGGCGGGCCCGGATCGCCGAGGACTTCACCTTCGAGAACGTCCGCCGCTGCGCCGACGGCGTGGCCCGCTACGTCGCCGAGCGTGGGGAGCAGGCCCGCGGCGTCGTCGTGGCCTACGACCGGCGGTTCGCCTCGGAGCACTTCGCGATGGCCGCGGCCGAGGTCCTCCTGGCCCACGACATCAAGGTCTTCTTCGGCGACCGGGCCGTGCCCACCCAGATGAGCTCGTACGAGGTCGTCGAGCGCGGCGCCTCGGCGGGGGTTGTCATCACCGCGAGCCACAACCCCTGGACGGACAACGGCTTCAAGGTCAAGTCGCCGAGCGGGTCGGCGGCCGGGCCAGAGATGCTCAAGGTCATCGAGGCCGGCATCGCCGAGAACGGCGGGACCGTGATCGCCCGGCGATCGTTCGCCGAGGCCGAGGCGGCCGGTCAGGTCGAGCGCTTCGATCCCTACGAGGGTTACGAGCGTTTCCTGCGCCGGACGCTCGATCTCGATGCCCTGAAGGCGGCCGACGTCGACGTCCTCGTGGAGCCGATGTGGGGTGCCGGCGCCGGCTGGATCAGCCGGCTCCTGGCCGGCGGCCGGATCCGGGTGACCGAGCTCCACCAGGAGCGGAATCCCTACTTCGGCGGCGTCAACCCAGAGCCGATCCGACCGAACGTCGACGAATCGCTCGCGATGCTCGCCGGGGGCGGCTACGACGTCGGCCTCCTCCTGGACGGCGACGCGGATCGGGCCGGCGCGGCCGATGAGCGGGGCACGTTCATCCACCAGCTCGAGGTGACCGGCCTCCTGATGTACTACCTGGCCGAGCATCGCGGCCTCCGCGACCCGGTCGTCATCTCGGTCAACAACACCTCGATGGCGGCGCGCCTCGGCGAGCGCTACGGCATCCAGGTCCACGAGACGCCGGTCGGGTTCAAGTACATCGGCCCGAGGATGATCGAGACCGGGGCGATGATGGGGGCCGAGGAATCGGGCGGCTTCGGCTTCGGGATGCACCTCCCCGAGCGCGACGGCGTGTACGCCGACCTGCTCCTCCTGGACCTCTTCCTGCGCGAGCGGGAGCGGGGCGTGTGGCCGGTCTCGAAGATCATGGAGCGGTTCCACGGCCTCGCCGGGCCGTCGTTCTACCGCCGGGTGGACATCCACTTCCAGCGGAGCGAGTACGACGCGATCAAGCGCCACGTGCTGGTCGACCTGCTCGACAAGGCCCCGGCGTCACTGGCCGGCCAGGACGTGACATCGAGCCAGCCGCTCGCCACCAACGACGGCTTCAAGTTCTACATCGCCGACGGGTCCTGGCTGCTCGTTCGGGCCTCGGGGACCGAGCCGCTCATGCGGGTCTACACCGAGGCAACCTCGCCCGAGGTCCGCGAGGCGATCATCGCCTCGGGCGAGCAGCTGGTCCGCGGCGGGTGACGGCGACGGAGGCTGCGGCCCTGCCGCGGCGGGTCGAGAAGCCCTGGGGCCACGAGATCATCTGGGCCCAGACCGACCGCTTCGTCGGCAAGATCCTGGTCATCGAGACCGGCCGGCGCCTGTCGTTCCAGTACCACGAGGTCAAGGACGAGTGGATCCGGGTCCTCTCGGGCCGGCTCCTCCTGACCCTCGAGGACGAGGTCGGCGAGGTCGGACAGCGTGAGCTGGGGCCGGGCGATGGTGCCCGCGTCGCGCCCCGCCGCCGGCACCGTTACGAGGCCATCGAGCGGGCCGAGCTCGTCGAGGTCTCCACCCCCGAGCTGCTCGACGTGGTCCGGCTCGAGGACGATTTCGGCCGCGAGGGAACGTCCGCCCCCTGACCTTTGCGGGGTGCCGAATCGCGGCCGAGGTTGTAGGCTTGGCCCTGCGACCGCCTCGCCCGGTCGGGTGGTGCAGAGACCGGACGGCGGCCCGCGATCTGCCCCTTCGGGGGCCGGAGGGTCTGGCCTGATGCACAGCTCCCTGATCGGCAAGGTCGAGAAGGCGAATCGCTACGCCCGCGAGCTTGATCGGATCTCCATCGATCGCATCTCGCTCACGTTCCGCGGCGACAACGATACGCACCACATCAGCCTCGACGCCGGTCAGTGGCGCTGCAACTGCCATTACTTCGAGAGCTGGGGGGCGTGCGTCCACCTGCTCGCCCTTCAGAAGGTCTTCGGGGTCATGCTGCCCGATGACGCCCAGGTCTCGATCTTCGCCCAACCGGCAACAGCACCCACCGCCTGACCCGGGAGCCTGCCGGCGGCCGGCCGGCTCCCACGCGACAGCGCCTCGCGGCCCCCCCCCCCCCCGGCGGGGCGCGGCGCGTCCCCAACAGGCCGCGCGACCGCCTCTATACCCACGACGCCGCGCCGGCCTCGGTTGAGCTTCCTGCTCCCAGCTCGGGCATGTCTGTGGAGCAGGCAATCTCCGCCAACAACGCGGGCGCCGCGACAGCCTCGCCCGGCCCCACGGTGGTAGGCTGTCGGCGTTCGTCTTGAACAACCCCGCGACGTCGCGAAGCCGGTGCGATTCCGGCACAGTCCCGCTACGGTGAACCGTCGCTCCAGCGACGGAAGTCCGGTCGCCGACCCGCGGTGGATGCACGACCTTCGAGAGAAAGGCAGGCACCGCCGATGACCCCCTCCGACTGACCGCAGCCGGTTCCCCGTCCCCGCCGTCGCGTCGGTCCCGTGCCGCCGGCGGCCCATCACCCGGTCGGAGATCCACCCATGGCTGCGTCGTTCCGTCCGCGCCCGCGTCGCGCGGATTCGCCCCTCCGCGTCCTCGTCCTGCTTGTCGCGCTCCTGGCCGCCGTCCTCGCCGCCTGCGGCCAGGCGGCCGTCGTCCCGACGCCACCGCCCGGCGCCACCTCGTCGGCGGCCCCGCCGGCAACGGCGACGCCGGCGACACCCACCGCCAGCCCGGCGCCGACCTTCCCGCTCACCCTGACCGATGACGAAGGCACGAGCGTCGACATCCCGGCCGAGCCGCAGGCGATCGTGTCGCTCACGCCGGCCGCGACGGAGACCCTCTTCGCGCTCGGGGTCGGCGACCGCGTGGTTGCCAAGGCCGAGGACATCGCGGCCTACCCGCCCGAGGCCGACGATCTTCCGATCGTCGCCACCTTCCAGGGCGTCGACGTCGAGCGGATCGTCGACCTCGGGGCCGACCTCGTGATCGCCGGCGGCGGCGATCCGTCGTTCACCCCGGCGAGCGCCATCGAGCAGCTCCGCCGGGTCGGCGTCCCGGTCGTCGTCCTGTACGCCCGGGACATCCAGGGCGCGCTCGAGGGCATCCGCCTGGTCGGACTGGCCACCGGCACGGCCTCGGCTGCCGACCGGTTGACGGCCTCGATGGCGATCGAGATCGCCGAGCTCGGGGCCGCGACCGCCGTCCTGGATCACCCCAGGGTGTTCTATGAGATCGACGCCACGACGAAGATCTACACGGTTCCCGAGGACTCGCTCTACGCCGAGATGCTGATCCTCGCCGGCGCCGACCCGATCACCACCGACGACAGCTACGAGATCTCACTCGAGGAGCTCGTGGCAGCCGACCCAGAGGTGATCCTCCTCGGTGACGATGCCGGCTACGCCACGGCCGGCGACGTCGCCGCCCGGCCCGGCTGGGGCGACATGACGGCGGTCAGGAACGGGTCGGTCTACCCGATCGCCGAATACGTTCTCGTGACCCGGCCCGGGCCGCGGCTCGTGGAGGGTCTGCGGGCCCTCGTCGAGGCCCTTCACCCTGAGGTCCTGCGCTGACCGTGGCCTCGGGTCCAGCCGTCCTCGCCGTCCGAGCCGGCCACGCCGGCCGGCGGGCCTTCGCCCGCCGGCCGGTCGCACTAGCGCTGGCAGGCCTGGCCCTGCTGGCGGTCGCGCTCGTGGCGGGGATCGCTGCCGGGACCGTGGCCATCGCCCCGGGCGACACCCTCGGAATCCTCGGCCGGCGACTCCTGGGCCTGGACATCAGCCAGACCTGGGCGGCGTCCGCCGAAACGATCGTCATCGACCTCCGGCTGCCGCGGGTCCTGACCGCGATGGTCGTCGGCGGCGGCCTGGCCGTCGCCGGCACCGCCTTCCAGGGCCTGCTCCGCAACCCGCTCGCGGACCCGTACGTGCTAGGCACCGCGTCCGGGGCCGCGTTCGGGGCGGCGATCGCCGTGATCATCCCCGTCCGCGCCCTCATCCTCGAGTTCGGCCTGCTCCACGGGCTGGCGTTCCTCGGGGCACTCGGTGCGGTCCTCGTCGTCTACAAGCTGTCGCGGGTCGGCGCCACCTCGCCGATGACGAGCATGCTCCTGACCGGCTACGCGGTGAGCTCGCTCCTCGCCGCCGGCCTGGCCATGGCGATGTACCTGTCGGGGGCCGGCCTGCGCCAGATCTTCGCCTACCTGCTCGGCGGCTTCGAGGCCTCGTCGTGGGGCCGCCTGGCCGTCGCCGCGCCGCTCATCGTCCTGGCCTCGATCGGCGTGGCCGCCAGGGCGCGCTCGCTCAACGGGATGCTGCTTGGCGAGGAAGCGGCGGCCCACCTGGGGGTCGATGTCCGCCGGGAGCGGGCGATCCTTCTGGCCCTGGCGTCGCTGGCGACGGCGGCCGCCGTGGCGGTTTCGGGGCTCATCGGCTTCGTGGGGCTCGTGGCGCCCCACGTCGTCCGGCTCGTCGTGGGACCGAATGCCCGGCTCGTCCTGCCGCTCGCGGCCCTGCTCGGGGCCAGCCTGATGGTCGGCGCCGATCTCGCGGCTCGGCTCCTCGGCGACATCCCGGTCGGGGTCATCACCGCGGTCATCGGAGCGCCGTTCTTCCTCGTCCTGCTGCGACGGGCGCGGACCGGCTACGAGCTGTGAGCCGGCCATGATCCGGCTCGAGGGGGTCACCCTCCTGTACCGCGAGCGGGCCGCCCTGCGCGATATCGGCCTGACGGTCGAGGCGGGCGAGCGGGTCGCGATCATCGGCCCGAACGGGGCCGGCAAGTCGACCCTGCTGCGGGTGGTGGCTGGGCTTCTCCACCCGGTCGCCGGCCGCGTGGAGCTGGGCGGCGTGCCCCTCGATCGGCTGGGCCGGCAGGCCGTCGCCCGCCGCCTCGCGGTCGTCCCGCAGCTCCCGACGCTGCCGTTCGCGACCTCCGTAGAGGAGGTCGTGGCCCTGGGCCGGCTGCCCCACGAGCACCCCGTCCGGGGGTTGCGACCGGGCGACCGGGCCGCCGTGGCCGCCGCGATCGACCGGGTCGGGGTGGGGCACCTCCTCGGCCGCGATGCGCGCGAGCTGTCCCTCGGCGAGCGGCAGCTGGTGCTCCTGGCGATGGCCGTCGCCCAGGACGCGCCGGTCCTCGTCCTCGACGAGCCGACCGTCCATCTCGACCTCCGCCACCAGGTCGAGGTCATGGAGCTCGTGGGCGACCTCAACGCCCGCGACGGGACCACGATCGTCGCGGTCCTCCATGACATCGGGCTGGCTGCGCACTTCTTCCCGCGGCTGGTGCTCCTTGATCACGGCCGGATCGTGGCCGACGGCCCGCCGGCCGACGTCCTCACGCCGGAGCGGATCCGCGAGGTGTTCGGGGTGGACCCCGGGTTCGTGCGGCTGGGCGCCTGACGGCGCGCCGCTGGCCCGCCGAGGGGCGGCGCCACCCGCCTGCGCGGGGAGTGCCAGCGACCCGGCCCGGGACGGGCCGCATGCTACGCTCGGACCGTGATCCGAGCGCGCGCGGGTCGGGCGGCGGCGCGGCCGGCCCGGGCCCTGGTCCTGGGAGTGGCGATCGTCGCGGTCGTGGCCGCCTGCATCGGCGGCGATTCGCCCGCCCCCGGCACGACGAGCCCCGCCGCGACACCCTCGAGCTCGGTCGTCGCCACCAGGTCCGACAGCCCGACCGAATCGACACCGGTCGGCCCGACTCCGAGCGAGAGCCCGAGCGCCGCTCCGACCCCGGTCCCGCCGAGCGGCACACCCGCCGTGTCCGCAGCCTGCAGCGGCAGTGACGCCAACCGCGAGTTCTTCCTCCAGGCCGCCGCGTCGATGAGCTGGCCGGTCTACTGCCCGGTCTTCCCGGACGGCTGGTTCGTGGACACCGGGTCGTATCGGCTGGCCGATGGCGGCCACCTGGAGGTCACGTACCGCGGGCCGCTGGACCAGCGGTTCTCACTCGTCGAGGGCAACATCTGCGCCGGCGCCGACGTCGACACATGCGCCCCCCGCGACACCGTCATCGGGCCGGCGACCTTCGGCGACCGCGAGGGCGAGCTCGGGCGGCTGGCCAACGGTCTCGTCCTCGACGTCGATCGCGGCGCGTCGCCATCGTGGCGAGCCACCGGGCTGGGTCTGGCCGAGGACGCCTTCCGGACGCTCTGCGCCGCGCTGCTCGTGGTCGAGGGCTGAGCTCGACGTCGGCCGGGCGACGAAATGGGCGACCCGGCTCGCGGCCGGGATCCGCGATTCGGTCTCGTCGAGGACCTGGCCGCCGAGCAGGGCGGCGTCGGCGGCATCCGCGGTCGGGGAGCCGGCAATGACGATCTGACCGTCCATCGCCGGGAGGATGGGGACGCCGGCGTTTGCGATGGCGTTCCGGGAGCGGCGACGGCCGCTGCCATCACCGCGGCATGATGCGCAGGTGCGCATCGCCGACTTCGAGCTCGAGCGCTTCTTCGCCCGCTGGGAGTTCGCCGTCCGGCACGTCCTGTGCGCCAGCGACGTCGAGGGCTGGCCGATGACCGAGCTCCTGGCCCTGGCCGACGAGGAGACCGCCGCGCTGTGGCGCGACCTCCGGCTCGGCTACACCGAGTCGACCGGCCACCCGCTCCTGCGCCGCGAGATCGCAAGCCTCTATGAAACCGCCGCCTCCGATGATGTCCTGGTGACGGCCGGGGCGGAGGAGGGGATCTTCGCCCTCGTGAGCGTCCTCCTCGGCCCGGGCGACCACGCGATCGTGACCTGGCCCGGCTACCAGAGCCTCTACGAGGTTGCTCGCGCCGCCGGCGCTGAGGTGACCCTCCACGAGCTCCGCGAGGCCGACGGCTGGACCATCGACGTCGATGCGATGCGCGCCCAGGTCACGCCGCGGACCCGGCTCATCGTCATCAACGCGCCCCACAACCCGACCGGGATGCTGCCCGACCGGGCGACGTTCCAGGCGATCGTCGACATCGCCGCCGAGGCCGGCGCGACGCTCCTGTCCGACGAGGTCTACCGCTACCTCGAGGTCGACGAGGCCGACCGGCTCACCGCGGGCGTCGACCTCGGCCGCCACGTCGTCTCGCTCGGGGTCATGTCGAAGTCGTTTGCGATGGCCGGCCTCCGGATCGGCTGGCTCGCGACGCGCGACCGCTCGATCCTCGACCGCGTCGCCCGGATGAAGGACTACACCACGATCTGCTCCTCGGCACCGTCCGAGATCCTGGCGCTCATCGGGCTGCGGGCCCGCGACGTCGTCCTGGCCCGCTCGAGGTCGATCGTCCTCGCCAACCTGGGCGCCCTCGACGAGGTTTTCACTCGCTGGCCCGGCGTCCTGTCGTGGGTCCGGCCACGCGGCGGCTCGATCGGCTTCCCGCGGCTCCGCGCCGACCTGGATGCCGACCGCTTCTCGGCCGAGCTCGTCGAGGTCGAGGGTGTCCTGCTCCTGCCGGGCTCGCGCTTCGGCCATCCCGGCAACCACGTCCGGATCGGCTTCGGCCGGACGGACCTGCCCGAGGCGGTCGCCGGCCTGGAACGGCACCTCGCGAGAGCCGCCGGCTCCTCGCCGCCGGGCAACCTGGTCAGATTCTCGCCCGGGGACGCATAGATCAGGTTTCACGCCATAAAGGTGTCCCGCCGCCCGACACGTGGGACGCTGTGAACGTGCGCGGAGGGCACGAGCGGCCTCAATCGGCCTCCCGCGGCACCGATTCCTGTCCTTATCGTCCCCGGTGACGAAATGGCGAGTCGCCTTGGCTCGGCCCGGGATGTCGCCGCCGGCCCCGGCCCGCAGCCAGCGTCAGGCGCGCTTGCGCTCCAGGTCGAGGAACGGGAGCGGCACGACCGTGGCGTCGACGCGGCCGCGGCGGCCCTCGACGGTCCACTCCACCTGGAGCTTCGTGCCGACCGGCTCGTAGGCCGCGGGTACGGAGGCCAGGCCGATCGCCTGCTTCAGGATCGGGCTCCAGCCGTGGCTCGTGAGCTTGCCGATCTGGCCGCCGCTCCGGCCGAAGACCGGCACGGCCGAGCGGTCGACGCTGGGCGAGATCGACGGCGGGAGGTCCTGGGCGGAGTAGAGCCCCTCGATGCCGTACCAGTCGAGGGTCACGCCGACGAGCCGACGCGGCGGGCCACCCTTCGCCGCCTCACGCCTGAGCGCCAGCCTCCCGACGAAGTCGCCGGCATCCAGGTCCACCAGCCGTCCCAGGCCGATCTCGGCCGGGGAGTAGCTCTGCTCGGGATTGAGGGCGTGTCGTGACGACGTGTAGTCGACCTCGAGGAGGATGAGCCCGGCCTCGAGACGAACGACGTCGAGGGCCAGCATCCCGGCCGGCCGGATGCCGTAGTCGGCGCCGGCAGCCATGAGCGCATCCCAGGCCTCGACGGCTCGCTCGGCGGGGATCCAGACCTCGTAGCCGAGGTCGCCGGTGTAGCCAGTCCGGGAGACATCGACGTCGATGCCGGCGACGCGCGCCGGCCGTCGCCGGAAGTAGCGGAGGTCGGCGAATGCTTCGCCGGTCGCGGCCTCGAGGACCGCCCTCGAGAGCGGCCCCTGGAGCGCCACGGCCGCGACCGCCTCGCTCTCGTCCTCGATCGACACGTCGAGGCCGCGGGCGTTGAGCGAGAGCCATCGGTACTGCGGATCCGCCGCCGTCCAGCGGTACTCGGTCTCGCCGAGACGGTGGACCGTGCCGTCGTCGATGACCACCCCGTGCTCGTCGCACCAGGGCGTGTAGAAGACCTGGCCCACCCGGAGCTTCGTGGCGTCGCGGGTGATGACCCGATCCACGAGCCGCGGCGCGTCCGGCCCGCTGACGCGGTACTTGTAGAGCGGGCTGACATCGATGAGCGCCGCCGCTTCGCGGACGGCGTTGTACTCGATGTCGTGGGCGTCGGCGTAGGCCGACGAGGCGAAGTAGCCCGACCACTCGCGCCATTGCTGCTTCCGGTTGAGGGGCGCCGTCGCGGGATGGAACGGGGTGCCGACGCTCACGTCCTAAGAGACCTCCGGGGCGCTGCAGACCGCCAGTATGCATGGAACGTATGCAGTCTGGATGCCCCGACCCGGGCCTCGGGACGGGCGTCAGATCAGTCGATACGGCACCGACCCCACGATGTCCGGCGTGCACGGCGCGGAACACCCGGCCCGCCTGGCGGGACGTAGGGGTAGGATGGCGAGTGCATCAATCGTATGCAGGCTGGATTCGCGGCGCGGTCCCGGCGCCGGGCGAGGAGACGCGTGGCGCAGCGCTACGACGCGGTGATCATCGGCGGCGGGCACAACGGCCTCATCTCGGCCGCGTACCTGGCCCGGGCCGGGATGAAGACTCTCGTCCTCGAGCAGCGCGACGTCCTGGGCGGGGCGGCCGTCACCGAGGAGATCTTCCCCGGCTTCCGCTTCTCGGTCTTCAGCTACGTCGTCTCGCTCCTCCGGCCCGAGATCATCCGGGAGCTCGAGCTGCCCCGGCACGGCCTGGACATCCTGCCCCTCGACGGGACGTTCACGCCGCTCCGACCGGGCGAAGGCCGCCCGGCGCCGAAGGACGTCGCCGGCAACCCCATCGGGACCGGCGACTACCTGTGGCGGGTCAACGATCACGGCCGGACCATCCGCGAGCTCCGCCGCTGGTCGAAGAACGACGCCGAGGCCTACGAGGAATACGGCCAGCTGATGGTCGACATGGCCCGCTTCATCAAGCCGATCCTGGCCATGGTCCCACCCGACCCGGCCTCCAACGACCCGCGGCCGTTCCTGCCCCTGACCGGCCTCCTGCGGACCTTCCAGAAGCTCAGCGAGCGCCAGCAGGCCGTCTTCGTCCAGCTCATGACGATGTCGGCCTTCGACTTCCTGAGCCAGTGGTTCGAGACCGATCCGCTGAAGGCGACGATGGCGGCCTCGGGGATCATCGGGACGTACCAGGGCATCAAGAGCCCGGGCACGGCCTACGTCCTCCTCCACCACTACATGGGCGAGATCGACGGCGCCTTCCGGGCCTGGGGCATCCCCAAGGGCGGCACCGGCGGCATCTCGAACGCCATCGGCAGCGCGGCCCGGGCGCAGGGGGCCGAGATCCGGACCGAGGCGCGGGTCGGGCGGATCCTCGTCCGTGACGGCCGGGCGGTCGGTGTGGCTCTCGAGGACGGCGAGGAGATCCCCGCCGACGCGGTTCTGTCGTCCCTCGACAGCCGCCAGACGTTCATCAACCTCCTGGAGCCCGGCACCCTCGACGCCGACTTCGAGGCCGAGGTCCGGCGCTTCAAGTTCCGCGGCTCGTCGGGCAAGGTCAACATCGCCCTCGACTCCCTGCCCTCGTTCACCTGCCTCCCCGGGCCGGGCGAGCACCTCCGGGGCGCGATCTCGATCTCGCCCTCGACCGACGAGATGGAAGCGGCCTACGACGACGCGAAGTACGGCCACTGGAGCCGCCGGCCGTACATCGACGTCATCATCCCGACGCTCGTCGATCCCTCGATGGCGCCGCCCGGCAAGCACGTCATGAGCTGCTTCGTGCAGTACGCGCCATATCACCTCGATCCGTCGCTCGGGTCGTGGGACGACAACCGCGAGGCGTTCGGCGACGCCGTGGTGGATCGCATCTCCGAGTTCGCCCCGAACCTGAAGTCGAAGATCCTCCACCGCAACGTCCAGACGCCCCTCGACATCGAGCGGACGACCGGCCTCAGCGAGGGCAACATCTTCCAGGGCGAGCTCTCGCTCGAGCAGCTCTTCTTCAGCCGCCCGGTGCCGGGCTGGGCGCGCTTCCGGACCCCCGTCCGCGACCTCTGGCTGTGCGGCTCCGCCACCCACCCGGGCGGCGGGATCATGGGCGCCAACGGCCGCATCGCGGCGATGGAGCTGCTCCGCGCCCGCGGAAAGCGGGTGGCCTGATGGCCCCGGCATCGACCCGCGCGGGCCGCGCCTGGGACGCCGTCATCGTGGGCGGCGGTCACAACGCCCTCGTCACCGCCGCGTACCTCGCGAAGGGCGGTCTCCGGACGCTCGTCCTGGAGCGGCGCGAGCGGGTCGGCGGCGCGGCCGACACCGCCGAGCTGGCCAAGGGCTTCCGCGTTCCCGCGCTCGCCCACACCGTCGGGCGGCTCCGGCCGTCGGTCCATCGCGACCTCGACCTCAAGCGCCACGGGCTGTCGCTGATGGCGCCGGACGTCCGGGTCTTCGCGCCCTCGCCCGATGGTCGCGCCATCAGGCTCTTCGATGACGTGGCCCGGACCTCGGAGGCACTGCGCTCGATCTCGGCGGCCGACGCCGACGCCTACCCGGCCTTCGACCGGCTCGTCCGCTCGCTCGGGAAGTTCCTCGACGAGCTCGGCCGGTCGACCCCGGTCGACGTCAAGGAGCCGGGCCTCGGCGACGCGCTGACGGGCCTGAAGCTGGGGCGGACGTTCCGCGGCTTGGGCAAGGGCGATTCGCGGACGATCCTGCGGGTCCTGCCGATGGCCGTGGCCGACTTCGTGGCCGAGGCCTTCGAGACCGACGCCGTCAGGGCGGCCCTCGCCTGGCGCGGCGTCCGCTACTGCGCCGTCGGGCCGTGGTCCGCGGGGACGGCGGCGATCCTGCTCCTGGACGCCGCCGGCAACGACGGCGGTGCGGCGGGCGATTCCGTGTTCGCGCGCGGCGGGCCGGGGGCGGTGGCCGCGGCGCTCGCGTCGGCGGCCCGCGCGGCAGGCGCTGAGATCCGCACCGGCGCCGAGGTCGTCTCGATTGCCACGCGCGATGGCCGGGCCACCGGCGTCGTCCTCGCCTCGGGCGAGGAGATCGCGGCCCGGGCGGTCGTGTCGGGCGCGGACCCCAAGCGGACGCTCGTCGATCTCGTGGATCCCGTCGCGCTCGGGCCCAGCCTCGGCTGGCGAGCCGGCAACATCCGGACGCCGGGCGTCGTGGCCAAGGTCAACCTGGCCTTGAAGAAGCTCCCGGTCTTCCCCGCCGCCGGCGGGGACGGGGAGCGCCTCCTCCGAGGGCGGATCGTCGTCGCCCCCGGTATCGACGCGATGGAACGGGCCTTCGACGCCTCGAAGGTCGGGCGCTTCAGCGAGACGCCGGTCCTCGAGGCGACGATCCCGTCGCTCGTCGACCCGCTCCTCGTCGAGGGCGCGAAGCCCGGCTCGCACGTCATGAGCGTCATCGCCCAGTACGCCCCGTACCGGCTCAGGGACGGCGGGTGGGACGCAGCCGCAGCCGCGGCCTTCGGGGACGCGGTCATGGCGACGCTGGAATCGGTCGCCCCGGGAATCGGCAAGCTCGTCACCCACCGCCAGGTGATGACCCCGGCGGACCTCGAGCGTGACTACGGGCTGAGCGGCGGCCATCCCCTCCATGCCGAGCCGGGCCTCGACCAGTTCTACGCCTGGCGACCGATGTTCGGCCACGGCCGCTACCGGATCGGCGGTATCGACGGCCTGTACCTGTGCGCCTCCGGCGCCCATCCGGGCGGCGGCATCACCGGTGGCCCCGGCCAGAACGCGGCCCGCGAGATCCTCTCGGACCTGAGAAAGCGCCGGAGGTAGCGCCGGCGGGCCTTTGATGGCCGGGACTCGGTCGCTATGGTGG
Source organism: Chloroflexota bacterium (assembly GCA_040752335.1). GTDB lineage: Bacteria > Chloroflexota > Limnocylindria > Limnocylindrales > CSP1-4 > UBA5189. The sequence continues at coordinate 27,117 of JBFMEV010000009.1, read as the reverse complement.
CGGCATGAGCGCGCCGTTCGTCGGCCGTCAACGAGAGCTCGCGGAGGTCACTGCGCTCCTCCGCCAGTCGAGCCACGATCGAGCACCTCGGGCCGCGCTCGTGACGGGTGAGCCGGGCAGCGGAAAGACGCGCCTGCTCGCGGAGATCCTGGACCGGCCGCGGATCGCGCGGATGGTCCAGGTCGTCGGCTTCGAGCCCAATCAGGCCGTCCCGTTGGCCGCCGTCGGCGAGGTCATCCGGCAGCTGTCGACGGTCCCGGTCCATGGCGCCAGCCTCGACGAGCTGGTGTTCGGACGCCGCGATCAGGCGAGCCGTGCTCCCCTCCGGATCTTCGAGGCAGCCTACAGGGCGCTGTCCTCGCACGGTCCGCTCCTCATCGGCGTCGACGACCTCCAATGGGTCGACGACCAGTCGCTCGGGCTGATCCACTACCTGCTCCGCGCGGCCGAGCCGGGCCGGCAACCGCTGGCCGTGGTGGCCGTCGCTCGCCCGTCGCCAGCCGCGACCACCTTCCGCTCGACGGTCGAAGGCGGGTTGACGGCCGATCGGCGAGTGCTGCTCGAGCTCGGGCCATTGCCACTCGAGGATGGCCTGGCACTGGCCCTGGCGATCGACGACAGCCTGAGCGAGACGGCCGCCGCGGCCCTGTGGCGCCGCGCCCGAGGCTCGCCGTTCTGGCTGGACGCGCTGGCGAGGGGCGGCGGCGACATCGAGCCCTCGGCGCTCATCGCGGAACGGCTCCGGGCCTTGAGCAGCGAGTCCGGGGCGTTGCTCGCCATCCTGGCCGTCGGGGCGCGGCCCTTCCTGGTCGAGGAGATCGCCGAGCTGCTCGGGTGGGAGTTCGGCCGCGTCCGGCACGCGGCCGCGGAGCTCGTGGTCAGAGGTCTCGGCGTCGAAGTCAGCGGGATGATCCGCCTGGCCCACGACCTGATCCGGGAGGCGGCAACGGCGAGCCTGCCGGTCAGCGCTCGCCGGCGATTGCACGCCCGCCTCGCGGACCGGATCGAGGCGACGGCCGGCGACGACGTGAAGCTCCTGCGCGAGGCGCTCGACCATCGCCTGGCCGCGGGCCAGCCCACAGCCGAGCTCGCGTTGCGCCTGCTCTCGTCGCCCGGGCGGCGCCTGCTCAATGGCGACGACCTTCGCCTCCTCGCCTCGATGAGCGACGGGCTCGACCCCGGCAACGCCGCGCGGATCAGCATCGATCGCGCGGTCGCCGAGCTCGGTGCCGTCATCGGCGAGGTGGACCTCGCCCTAGAACGCTGGACGCACGTCAGGGACCTATCGGCCGATGCTGCCGAACGACGGGCCGCGGAGACCGAGGCAGCCCTGACGGCGTACCGGTTCGGTCGGCGGGCCGAAGCGCACGAGCACCTCGATCGGGCGCGAGCGTTGCCGGCGGCTGAGCTCGAGGCGACCGTGCGGCTCGACGCCCTGCAGGCCGATGTCGAGCTCTGGCTCGACCACGAGAGCGTGGCCGGCAACCGGACCGCGGAGCGCGCGGTCATCGCGGCCCAGGAGATGGTGTCCGCAAGCGGCGGACTCGAGCGGCTCTCGCCAGCCGCCCGTCGCGCCTATCTCGCTGCCGTCGAGGTCGCGATCGATGGCGCGATGCAGGCCGATCGCGATGACGACCTTGTCGGCCTGGCCGAGCAGTGCCTCCGCGCCTCCGCGAGCCTCGATGACGAATCGCAAATCGCCGCTCAGATCCGGGCCGCGCAGGCCCTCCGGACCGTGGCTCGTCCTCGGGACGGCGAGGCGCTCTACCGACGGGCGTGGGAAGCCTCAAAGCGCCTCGTACTTCCAGCGCTGACGGTCGAGGCCGGCCGCGGACTCGCGCGCGCACTCCTCCACCTTGGCCGTCTCGCCGAGGCCCACGCCGTCGTCGTCGAGACGCGCCAGCTGGAGGCACGACTCACCGACGCGCCCAAGCACTGGGGCAACACCGTTTCCCTCCGACACCTGATCGAGCTCTCAGCGGAGGATGCGGCGGCGAGCCTGCGCGCGCTTCGCGGCGATGCCGCGGTCGAGCCGGACCCGCACTACAGCCAGGACCTCCATCTGGCGATTGCCGTCTGGCGGGCCCGCGTTGCCGGCGCAGCGGCCGCGACCGAGGTGGACGCCGAGCTCGCCGCCGCGCGTGTCGACGCCGAGCTCGCCCGCTGTCCGCGCCACAGCAACGGCCTGGCGCTCTCGACCGCGGAGCTCCTCGCCCGGACCGGCCGCGTCGAGGACGCGCGCCGGGCCCTGGCCGAGTGGGATCGCCTGCCAGGCACGGGCAGCGTCAGCCGTGAGCTGTGGCGAATGCGCACGGCCGCAGCGATCGAGGCAGCGGCCGGCGAGAACGCCACGGCGGCCTCGATCCTGGTGACCTATGCCCAGGCGCTCGAGCGCGGGGGCTTGAACCTGGAGCTCATCTGGGCCCGGATCGACCTTGGGCGATGCCTCGCGAAGCTCGACCGCGATCGTGCGGTGGCGGCATTCAAGGCCGCAGCCGAGCTGGCCGAGGCCTGCGCCGCGGTGAACGAGGGCCGCATCGCCGCAGGGGCGCTCCGACGGCTCGGAGTCCGCGCCTGGCGTCGCGGCGGTGCGGCCGCCGGGGGAGGCCTGCCCGGCCTCAGCAGGCGCGAACACGAGATTGCGCAGCGCGTGGCGGATGGCGCCAGCAACCGCGAGATCGGCGAGGCGCTGGTCGTGTCGCCCAAGACGGTCGAGCGGCATGTGACCAACATCCTCGCGAAGCTCGGGCTGCGCAACCGGACGGAGCTCGCGTCGCTCGTTCGGTCCGCCGTGGTACGGGGTTCACCCGATGAATGAGGGCCCGGGCAGGTCCTAGCGTCCCGGGCACGATCGACGGTGGTCGCGACGTCCCCGAGGTGTCCCCTGATGGCCATGGTCCTGCTCGTCGCCCGGCCCTCCGCCGGCCAGCCGGTCCTCGGACCGGAGGCCGCGCAGCGACTGGCCGAGCTGGGCATCAGCCGGATCGCGCTCCTCGCCGACGACGCCGGCATCGGGGTCGTGCTGGAGGGCTGGGCCTTCGACCCCGCCCACGTCGACGACGCCGTCGAGTCGGTCTTCCCGGCCGGCCGCGGCACGGACGTCCGGGTCCTTCACGACGTGGAGCTCGTGGCGGTCTCCCCGGCGCCGAATGGAAGGAGTGGACGATGAATCGGTACCTTCGCCTGCCGGCCGCGACGCTGGCGGCTCTCCTGCTGCTGGCTGCCAGCACGGCGGTGGCTTCGGCGCACTCGCACGTCATCGGCAGCAACGGCCAGGTGATCGCCAACGGCCAGAACCACTACGCCTTCGTGATGCAGGCGGACGGCACGTTCCTGACCTGCGACACCTTCACCGCGCTGGCCAACCAGGGTCCGGCGTGGTTCGGCCTCGAAACCGCCCATCACGGGCCGGATTCGGGCGACCCTGGCAAGGGCGACGGTTGCTACGCCGCCGACGCCAGCCCGCTCAGCGAAGCGGACGACGTGAACCCGGCAATCGACTAGGGTCACGCGACGCTCGCGGCCAGCGACCCGACGAACGGCGGGCTGGGCGGTCTCCGCTCAGCCCGCCTCGGCGGGCGAGCCCGTCTCGGGCGGCGCCTGGACGTCGGTCTCGACGTCGGCGTCGGTGGCCGGGTCGGGTTCGCGCGGCACGCGGACGTTGCGGCCCTCCCGCCGGCCCAGGCGCTCGGCGGCCCGGGCCGCGACCGGCGAGCCCTCGACCGATCGACCCATCGAGTGGAGGAAGAAGGCCGACAGGACCGCCGCGATCGGGATGCCGAAGATCGCCCCGCTGATCCCGGCGATCTTGCCGCCGACGAGGACCGAGCCCAGGACGATGATCGGATGGATCCGGAGGGCGGAGGCCATGATCCGGGGCTGGATGACGTTCATCACGACGAGCCAGCCGGCGGCCATGATCGCGAGCGCCCCGAGGGTCGCGTCCGGCTTCAGGACCAGGGCCACGAGGACCGGCGGGGCCCAGGCCAGGAACGGGCCGAAGAACGGGATCGCCATGAGCAGGCCGGCTGCGGCCGCTGTGGCAGCCAGGTAGTCGAGGCCGAAGATCGCGCTCGCGACGACCGCGACCGCGGCGTAGACGATGCCCATGATCGCCTGGCCCCGCAGGAACCCGCCGAACGACCGAGCGACGCTCGTCTCGAGGAGCCGGGCCTCCTCCTTGTACTGCGGCGGCACGAGCCGGAAGGTCGCCGCGAGGAGCCGATCGCGATCGGCGACCATGTACAGCGACAGGATCACGACGAGCAGCAGGTTCGCGAGCGCGCCGAGGCTGGCGACGGCGATCTGCTGGAGCGGCCCGGCCAGCTGGGCAGCGTAGCGGTTGAGGTTGTCGAGGAAGATCCGGCCCTGCTCGGCCAGGTCGATGTCGGTGAAGCCGAGGCCGTCGAGCCGCTCCTGCCACGGCGCCACGATCCGCGGCAGGTCCACCCGCAGGCTCGGGACGCTGGTGATGAAGTCGGTGACCGAGCTGGCGAGGGCTCCGGCGACGGCCACGGCCAGGAGGACCATCCCGCCGAACAGCAGGATGTAGACGATGAAGACGGCGCCGGTCCGGGACAGGAACGGGATCGTTGCGACCCGGCTCACGATCGGGGTGAGGATGAAGGCAAGGAGCCAGGCCAGGAAGAAGACGAGGATCAGATCGCCGAACGCGGCGAGGAGGTTGGCGAGATAGCCGAGGACGACGAAGACGAGGGCCACCGCAGCCAGGAACAGGATGGCATCCAGCCAGCGGCGCTCCCGGGGCGTCAGCCCGAAGCTCACCGTCCGCCGCTCGGGCTCGGTCAACGGAGGCCCATCTTCTCGCGGACCTCGGCCAGGGTCGCCTCGGCCACCGGTCGAAGCCGGTCGGCCCCCTCCTCCAGGACGCCGGCGACCCGCTCGGGGTGGGCCTGGAGCTCGAGGTAGCGCTCGCGGGCCGGGGCGTAGTGGCGGATGATCCGTTCGGCCAGGAGCTTCTTGGTGTCCACACAGCCGGTCCGGGCGGTCCGCTCGCCGTCCTGGATCTCGAGGTAGTCGAGACCGAAGAAGCGATGCAGCTGGCAGACGTTGCAGACCTCGGGCCGGCCGGGATCGGTCCGCAGGATCCGCTGGGTGTCGGTCACCATCGACATGACCTGGCGCCGGATGACGTCCGGCTCGGCCAGGATGTCGATCGTGTTGCCGAGCGACTTGCTCATCTTGCGGACGCCGTCCGTGCCGAGCACGACGGGCGCCTCGGTGAAGACCGCCTGGGGCTCCGGGAACGTGGCGCCGTAGCGGTTGTTGAAGGCCCGAACGATCTCGCGTGACAGCTCCAGGTGGGCTGCCTGGTCCTTGCCCACCGGCACGTACGTCGCCTTGTAGATGACGATGTCGGCGGCCTGCAGGACGGGGTAGGTGAGCAGGCCGTGGTTGATATCGTCGGGCTGGCTCTCGCGCTTCTCCTTGTAGGTCGGCGTTCGCTCCAGCCAGCTGACCGGCGTGACCGTCGCCAGGAGCCAGGCCAGCTCGGTGTGCTCCGGGCGGTGGCTCTGGACGAACAGGGTGCAGCGCTCGGGATCCAGGCCGAGGGCGAGGAGCGAAGCGGCCATGTCGCGGGTGCGGGCGCGAAGGATCCGGGGATCGTGGGTGCTCGTCAGGGCGTGGTAGTCGACGATGCAGTAGATCGCCTCGTACTCGTCCTGGAGGCGGACGTAGTTGCGGATCGCACCGAGGTCGTTGCCGAGGTGGGCCACGCCCGACGGCTGGATGCCGCTGAAGGTCCGCATGGGCGTCGCGGCGGCCGGGGCGGCCTCGACGGTGCCTGGCGCGGTCGAGGGCTGGGCCGGGCTCGTCATCGTCGGCCGAGTGTAGCCGACGCCATCCGGCGGGGACGCTCCGGGCGGTCTCCGCGTGGATCCGCGGGCGCCGGCGCTCACCTCGTGCCGTCAAGGGCGGCGGAGTGCCGGTCACGAGGAGGCCGCCGCGGCGTGCCGCGCCGCTACCATTCGCGCGATGCCACCCGACTTCCATCCAGCGCGATGAGCGGCCCGCTTCGTGTCGCCGTGCTTGGCGCCGGGACCGTCGGGCGCGAGGTGGTCCGTGCGCTCATCGAGCGGCCCGAAACCCTCCTGACCGCCGACGGAGCGCCGCTCGAGCTTCACGGCGTGGCCGTCCGCGACATGGCGAGGGCCGTGGCTGGCGGGATCCCCGACGCGCTCCTCACCGATGCCCCGGCCCATCTCGTCGCCGACCCGGCCGTCGACATCGTCGTCGAGCTGATGGGCGGCGACGAGCCCGCCCGGACGCTCATCGCGGCGGCGCTCGGGGCGGGCAAGTCGGTCGTCACCGCGAACAAGCACGTCCTGGCCCATCACGGCCTCGATTTCGAGACCACGGCCCGGCGGACCGGCGCCACCCTCCGCTTTGAGGCCGCGGTCGGCGGCGGGACGCCGGTCCTCGGCGCCCTGGCCCTCGATCTCGCCGCGAACCGGATCGACGCGGTCCGCGGGATCGTCAACGGGACGACGAACTTCATCCTCACGGCGATGGCCACCGAGGGCCGCGCCTACGCCGACGTCCTGGCCGACGCCCAGCGGGCCGGCTACGCCGAAGCCGATCCGCGGGGCGACGTCGAGGGCGAGGACGCGGCCAACAAGCTCTCGATCCTCGCTCGCCAGGCCTTCGGCCAGTGGCTCGACGTCCGGACGATCACCCGGGCCCCTGTGCTCAAGACCGGAGGACCCGGTCCCCTTGGCATCACCGGCGTGACATTCGAGGACATTGCGGCGGCGGCGGAGCAGCGCCTGGCCGTCAAGCTGATCGCCGCCGCATCGCGAAGTGGCGGGTCCGTCCTCGCGGCCGTGCTGCCGACGGCCGTCGCGCTGGAGGCCCCGCTGGGCCGGACCGACGGCGTCCTGAACCGAATCGAGGTCGACGGCGAGCCCGTGGGTCGCGTCGCGTTCGTGGGACCCGGTGCGGGCGGCCCGGCGACGTCGTCGGCGGTCCTGGGCGACCTGATTGCGATCGCCCGCGGCGTCGGCAGCACCTGGGCCGGCCACCCGTCCGTCCCGGGCCTCCTCCGGGCCGCTCGCCCGGTGCCGAACGAGACCTTCGATGGCCCGTCCGGGCTCCGCTACCCTGTCATCCGATGACCGACGAGAGCGGCAGCCCGCGCCCGAGGCTCCTCGACCGCTACCGGGCCTTCCTGCCGATCACGGAGGCCACGCCGGCGCTGTCGCTCGGCGAGGGGGCGACGCCGCTCGTCCACCTGGCGCGACTCGGCGCGGCGGTCGGACTCCGGAACCTCCACGCCAAGGTCGAGGGCGCGAACCCGACCGGTTCGTTCAAGGACCGGGGCATGGTCGTGGCGGTCGCCAGGGCCCTCGAGGACGGGGCACGCTCGATCATCTGCGCCTCGACCGGCAACACCTCCGCCTCGGCCGCCGCGTACGGCGCCGCGGCCGGTCTCGAGGTCGTCGTCGTGCTGCCGAAGGGCGCGATCGCCCTGGGCAAGCTCCTTCAGGCCCTCGTTGCCGGGGCCCGGGTCGTGGCCATCGACGGCAACTTCGACGCCGCCCTGGCGATCGTCCGCGAGCTGGCGGCCCGGGACGACCACCCGATCACCCTCGTGAACTCGGTCAACCCGCACCGCATCGCGGGCCAGAAGACGGCGGCCTTCGAGGTTTGCGACGACCTGGGTCAGGCACCCGACGTCCTCGCCATCCCGGTCGGCAACGCCGGCAACATCAGCGCCTACTGGGCCGGCTTCACCGACTACGCCATGGCCGGCATCGTCGAGCGGCGACCCCGGATGCTCGGCTTCCAGGCGGCCGGCGCGGCCCCGATCGTCCTCGGCCGCCCGGTGGAGCATCCCGAGACGGTCGCCACCGCGATCCGGATCGGCAATCCGGCCTCGTGGTCGATGGCGACCGCCGCCCGCGACGAATCGGGTGGCCGGATCCAGGCCGTCACCGACGCCGAGATCCTCGCCGCGTACCGCGACGTCGCCCGCCTCGAGGGCATCTTCTGCGAGCCGTCATCGGCGGCCAGCCTGGCCGGCGTTGCGAAGCTGGCCCGGGCCGGGGAGCTCGACGCCGACGCCCTCGTCGTCGCCGTCCTGACCGGCAACGGACTCAAGGACCCGGGGACGGCCGAAGCCCAGACCGGCGGGGCGATCATGGAAGCCAGCGCGTCGGTCGACGCCGTCAGGAGGGCGCTCGCGTGGTGACCAGCTGGCTGGCCGAGCTGGATGGCCGGCGCGTCGCGGTGGAGGTCCCGGCGACGACCGCCAACCTGGGCGCCGGCTACGACTGCCTGGCGATGGCCCTCGAGCTGACCAACCGGATCGGCCTGGAGGTCCGGAGCTGGGGTCGCGGCGCGATCGAGCTCTCGGTCGAGGGCGAGGGCGCCGGCGAGCTGCCGGCGGACAGCCGCAATCGCTTCGTCCAGGGGGTCGAGGCTGCCATCCGAGAGGCCCGCGGCAGCCTGCCCGACGGGGCCAGCTGGCGGATCGAAATGGTCAACCGGATCCCGCTGGCTCGGGGCCTCGGGTCGAGTGCCGCGGCCACGGTCGGCGGCCTCCTCGCCGCCAACTCGCTCCTTGGCGACGCCCTCTCGACCGCCGACCTGCTCCGCCTGGCGACCGCGATCGAGGGCCATCCTGACAACGCGGCGGCAGTCCTGCTGGGTGGCTTCGTCGCGTCGGCCGCCGTCGGCGACGCCGTGGAGGCGATCCGGTTCGACGTCCCGCGCGGCATCCGGGCGGTCGTCTTCGTCCCCGACCTCCGCCTCTCGACGGCCGAGATGCGCAAGGTCCTGCCGGCCAGGGTGCCGCGCGAGGACGCGGTCGCGAACCTCGGGCGGGTGGCCGTCGGGGTCGCCGGCCTGGCCACCGGTCGGCGCGACATCCTCGGGGTCCTGACCCAGGACCGGCTCCACGAGCGGTACCGTGCGTCGGCCTATCCGCAGCTGCCGCGGATGATCGACGACGCGCGATCGGCGGGCGCCCTCGGCGCCTGTCTCAGCGGCGCCGGCTCCTCGATCGTGGCCTTCACTGACACCGTCTCCGGCGTCGCCCGGATCGAATCGGCCTTCCGGGCCGCGGCGGCGGACACGGACCTGCCCGGCCGGGTCGAGGTCGTCGCCCCGCGCAACGGCCCGGCCAGGGTCATCGCCGAGCCCTGACGTCGGCGGTCTGTTGACGGGCTGGTGACACTGGATCCATGGACGGCATCGGGGGACTGTTCGATACGCTCGCCTCGGCGATCACGGGGCTGTTCGGCGGGATGGTCCGGGCGTTCGGGGACGCGGTGCAGGGCGTCTTCGACGTCTTCCAGTCCGTGCTGCCAGGCCTCTGGCTGCCGATCGTCGGCATCGCCATCGTCCTGATCGTCGGCTGGCGCCTGGCCAAGAGTTGAGCGGCGCCCCCATCGAGGAGTGCCGGGCGACCTGACGGAAACTCAGGCCCCCCGCTCGCTGAACCGCGCCCGCAGTGGCTCCACGACGGACTCCGCAAGAGCGTCGACACCGGCCGGCCCGACCCGCGGGTCGAGGTACAGGACGACGTGCTGGCAGCCCGCGTCGACGAAGCTGGAACAGAGATCGAGGGCTGCCGCGCCCTCCCGCGGATCCACCTTCACCTGGGCCGAGATCTCGACGGCGTCACGGTCACGGCTGAACGCCTCCACGCCCTCGAGGAGGATGGCGCGCTTCTGCCGGAAGGCCTCCAGGCCTCCGATCCCGGAGAAGTTCCAGCCGTCGGCGAGCTCCGCGGCGAGCCGTAGCCCGACGCGCTCGCCCTGGACGCCGAGCCAGATCGGGAGGGCGGACCCCTGGACGGGCAGCGGGTCATTCCGGGCGTGCCGAAGGCGGAATGGCGGCGCCTCGAGGCTGACGCCGCCGGTCGTTCGGCTCTCGGGCTCGCCCGCCGCCGGCCAGGCGCCGGCCTCGGGGCGCAGGAGGGCTCGGATCACGAGGATCGCGGATCGCAGGGCCGACAGACGCTCCGCGATCGGCGCGAGGTCCATGCCGTACGCCTCGGTCTCGGGGACGTGCCAGCCGGCTCCGAGACCGAGGATCAGCCGACCACCCGTGGCATGGTCCAGCGTCGAGGCCATCTTTGCCACGAGCGCCGGATGCCGATACGGATTGGCAAGCACCAGCGGGCCGATCCTCGAGCGTGGGACGAGATGGGCCAACGACGCGAGGGCCGTGAATCCCTCGAAGCAGCTGCCGTCGCCGTCGTTGGGGTAGAAGTGGTCATACAGCCACATCGAGTCGAAGCAATCGAGGTCGCCGGCGCGGGCCCACACGGCGTGAAGCTCCGCCCAGCTGACCCTGATCGGCGCCGTCTTGAGCCCGACCCGGACCCTCGGAGACACCACGCTCGACTCAGCCCCGATGCGGAGCCGCAGCTTGCGTGGTGCTGGCGACGCCCGGGGTCGCGGGCATATGCTGACGCGTCGTCCTGTGGGGGTCGGTCACGCGATGGCCGCACGGATCCACGTGGACGATCACATCGGAGATCTTCGGCACGGCATGGAAGATCCCGTGCCGGACCCCTTCGGCGATGGCGTGACTTCGAACCGTGGGCAGGTCGCAGTCGACGATGATGTGCGCCTCCGCCTCGAGGCGATGACCGATCCAGCGAATCCGGACGCTCGTGACGTCCTCCACGCCGGGCTGGTGGGCCGCCGCCTCGGCCGCCTCGGTCAGCTCGGGATCCACCGCATCCATGAGCCGGGCGAAGACCTGGCTGGCGGCGCCCTTCAGGACCCACAGGATCGCGACGGTGATCACCAGGCCGATGATCGGGTCGGCCTGTGGAAAGCCGACCCAGGCACCGGTCGCACCGACGACCACGGCCAGCGACGTCAGGCCGTCGGTCCGGGCGTGATAGCCGTCGGCCACCAGCGCCGCCGACCCGATCTCCTTGCCGATCCTGATGCGGTAGAGCGCCACGAGCTCGTTGCCGGCGAAGCCGATGATCCCGGCTGCGGCGAGGAGCCCCAGGTTGGAGAGGGGCTGGGGGTTGACGAGACGATCGATCGCCTGCCACCCGGCGAGCGCGGCCGACAGCGCGATCATGGCGACGATGAAGATGCCGGCGAGGTCCTCGGAGCGGCGGTAGCCGTAGGTGAATCGCTTCGTCGCCGCCCGGCGGCCGAGCACGAACGCGATCCACAGCGGGACGGCGGTCAGCGCGTCCGAGAAGTTGTGGATGGTGTCGGCCAGCAGCGCGACGGAGTTCGTCACGAGCACGACGAGGACCTGCAGGCCGCTCGTGACGAGCAGCGCGACGAGGGAGATCTTGACGGCCTGGATCCCGCGCGCGCTCGACTCGAGGGCTGTGTCGACCGAATCGGCCGAGTCGTGGCTGTGGGGCGTGAAGATCGACTGCACCAGGCCGCGAAGGCCGCCCGCATGCTCGTGCCCGCCTGCCCCGTGCTCGTGCCCGTGGCCGCCGGCCCCATGGTCGTGCCCGTGGCCGCCGGCCGCGTGATCGTGACCGTGCGAGGCCCCATGGTCGTGCCCTAAGGACCCCTCGTGGGTGTGGCTGCCGCTCATGCTCGTTCGCCTCCCGTGACCCGTCGTGCGGGCCATGATTCGACCGCCTGGCGGGCGGCGCTGACCAGGTGGACCGCAGCATCCGTGGGGATCACGCAACCCGGACCGACCACCACACCGGTCGCGCGATCGAGGGCCTCGTGGACGCGTTCCGTGACGTCCGCGGTGGTTCCGCTCCGGAGATCCGTCCAGGCATCGATGCCGCCGACGAACGCCCTGGTCGTGCGCCGGCGGGCGACGTCCATCGGCGGGCCGGACGTGCGGTCGTGCCAGTTGACGGCATCCACGTCCCACGCGGCAACCTCATCGAACCACAGATGGTCCCCGTGGCTGTGCAGCAGGACGATGGTGTCCGGCGGCAGGGACCCCAGCAACCGGTCGGCCGGCGCCCGCTCGAGGGATTCGAATTCGTCCCGGGTCAGGATGTCCGCGGTCCCGCTCTGCACGGCATAGAAGATGTCCGCGCCGCGCTCGACGGCATCGGCGATGAGCCTCGCGGTGACCCGCTCGATGGTCGCCAGGCCCACGGCGAACGCGTCCGGATCCTGGCGAATGTGGGCCAGCGTCGCCGGCCCACCGAGCTTCCGGGCTGTGGTGAGGGGACTGAAGATGGTCTGCAGGACCGGGGTCTGCGGTCCGACGGCCTTGACCGTTCGGGTCAGGGCCGCGTTGACCATGCCGAGGACGCCCGCCGACGTGTCGAGCTCGGTCAGGTCCGCCCAATCCTCCGGAGCTCGAACGGGCAGGCGCTTGACCGCCCGGATGCCGGTGTCATTCGGTTCCCAGGCCGTCTCGGCGCCCCAGTCGATGATGGTGTAGGTGCCGGTCGGCATGAACTTGACGAAATCGAAGTCGAACTGCCTCTGGAACCCGATCATCGCGTCGGCCAGTCCGTCGGACGTCATGTCGATGCCGCCGAAGTGTCGCCACAGGCTGATCGCCGGGCGGTCGACCTCGGTCCCCGCCAGGGTCGCGACGATCCGCTCCCGGTGCGTCATCTGGCTCATCAGCGTCCCTCGCTCCCATGATTCACAACCGAGAATGCGGTTCTCCAGTCCGGCTTCCAGCCGACCGGGTCGAACGACCCGCTCGCCCGATCCTGGACATAGGTCGCTCGGATCTCGCCGCGGCTGATGGCCCGCAGGCCCTCCAGGAACCGGTCGATCTCGTCGATGGTGTTGTAGGGCGCCACGCTCGCCCGGACGGCCCCCGGGATGTCGCGCCGGTCGCCGCCCTCGATCGCCCGGCGCGAGCGCTCGATGGTCGGCCCGTCCACGCCCAGGAGCTGGAGCAGATACGGATGGGCGCAGAAGCAGCCATCCCGAACTCCGACCGCCCATTCGCAGCTGAGGGCGGCGGCCACGTGGCCGTAGTGGAGTCCGTCCACGGTGAAGCTCATGACGCCGAGGCGATCGGCCAGCCGTTCGGGCGCCCCGGATCCGAGGATCCGGACGCCGTCGATCGTCGCGAGGCCCCGAAGGGCTCGCTCGGTCAGGCGCGTCTCGGTCTCCTCGAGGGCCTCGAACCCCAGCTCCGAGACGGCCTGCAGGGCGATCGCCAGGGCGACGGCTCCCACGACGTTCGGGCTGCCGGCCTCGTCGCGATCGGGAGCCCGCTCCCAGCTGACCGTGTCGCGGGTCACGATCTGGACCGCCCCGCCGCCGGCGAGCAGAGGCTCGCCGGAATCGAGCACCGCGGCCGGCCCGATGAGCGCCCCTGCGCCGTACGGGGCGTAGATCTTGTGGCCCGAGAAGACCACGAAGTCCAGGTGCGCGGCGTCTTCGTGGGGTCGCATCTCGATGGGCCGGTGGGCCACCAGCTGGGCGGCGTCCACGGCGATCAGGGCGCCGAACTCGTGGGCCAGGCGGGCTGCCTCGTGGATCGGGTTGAGGTAGCCGGTGACGTTGGAGGCCGCCGTCAGGGCGACGAGCCGGACGCGTCCGCCGCCACGCCGAAGGACCTCCTCGAGCGAATCCAGCCGCAGGCGCCCCTCGTCGTCGGTCTCGATGTAGTCGACCGCGCCCAGCCGTCGCCAGGGCAGCATGTTGGAGTGATGCTCCATCACCGACACCGCGATCCGGTCCGTGCTGGACGGCCCGAGGGCCGCGGCCAGGACATTGACAGCCTCGGTGGTGTGCTTCGTGAAGACCACGCGGTCCCGTTCGGCGTCGGCGCCGACGAACGCCCGAACGACCTCGCGAGACTCCTCGTACGCTCCGGTCGACACTCGCGACTTGAAGCCGGCGCCGCGATGCACGCTGGCGTACCAGTCCAGGAAGGTGTCGACCCGGTCGCGCACGACCCGCAGGGCGGGCGTGCTCGCCGTGTTGTCGAGGTTGACGTACGGCAGCCGCTCGCCCGCGACGACCGGAACCTCGACCTCCAGCCCGACCCACCGGTCGCGGAGACGTGCCGGCGGCGCCGGGGCGGCGATCGTCGACTCGGTCATGCCGTTCGCTCCACGACCTTCAGGCCGGTGGGTCGAGGGTCTTCCAGGAGGAGCTCGATGAGGTGCTGTCGCGAGGCCTTGATGCTCTCCGTCATCAGCTGTCGCGCGCGTTCCGCGTCGCCGGTGACGACCGCCTCGAGGATGGCGTGGTGGTGCTCGCCGGTCGGATCGCCGCGGGCGCGGAGGCGCTCCGAGTTGTAGAACCGCTCGACCTCCTCGTGGAGGCTGCCGACGATCGCGACGAGGCGGGGGATCCCGGAGGCCTCGGCGAGGGCCATGTGGAACAGTCGGTTGCGCACGAGCCGGTCGGCCTGCACCGTTGAACCCGGACGCTCGGGCACGGGCACGGATGCCAGCTCGGTCAGGCGCTTCAGCTGCTCGCCCGACGCCCGGGCTGCGGCCAGGGCGGCCGCCTCGGGCTCCAGGAGCATCCGCAGGAAGAAGGTGTGCTGCACATCCTGAACGTCGATCGGCTTGATCAGCGTGCCCCGCCGCGGCAGCACCTGCACGAATCCCTCCGTGCGCAGCAGGTTCAGCGCTTCGCGGATCGGCGTCTTGCTCATGCCGTAGGCGGCGGCGAGCTCGCTCTCGACGACGATGTCGCCGGGTCGAAGCTTGCAGCTGACGATGTCGCGCTTGAGGGTTGCGTATGCCTGCTGCGCCAGTGAGACGTGCTTGGCGGCCATCCATCGCTCCGATCGTTGTCCGGCTGGTGGCTTGGGTCTCCGGTGATGCGCCAGCAGCATATCACACGCTCGGCGGCTGTCCAGAGCTCTCGCATGTTGGGTGCTCCAGATGGCAAAGTCACGTTCGGACCTTGACAACAGTTGACATCACGGTGGAATATCAGCGACCTACGTACGAGGGTGACCGAGGACCACATGGGCGTCTCAGTGCTCGGCGATACCGCGCAGGCATGGCTCGTTGCCGCGCACGCCAGCGCGTCGAGCGGCGAGATCGTGGGCCTGGTCGACGCCGACGCCGGCCCCGGACGGGTGGCGCTGGAGGTGCGCTACCCGGATCGCCGCCGCCGGGCGACGATCGAGGTGGTCCCCGAGCCGCGAGCGGCCGATGCCTGCGTGATCGTCGCGGCGGCGGACCTCGATCGCCAGCACGAGGCCCTTGCGTCGAACCCGTCCCGACTGGCCGGACGAATCGTCGTCCTGGCGCCCGGCGGGGCCGGGGGCGCCGTCCGGGCGGCCGCGACGTTCGCCGCGGCGTCGGTCCCGGTCCCGGCCCTCGCGGAGGTTCCCGGCTTCCCCGTTCTCGGCGCCGTGACCGGCGGAACCGCCACGATCTCGGCCGTCAAGCGCCATCTCCCGATCGGCGTGCTCGAGGCGACGGACGCGAGCGCGGTCACCGAGTCGGTGGGTCCGTACCTGCCGGACCTCGTGCTCGCGGAAAGTGTCCTGGCGACGAGCCTGGCCAACACCAACAACGTCGTCCATCCGCCGTTGGCGATTCTGAACGCGGCACGCATCGACGCCGGGGTCCCGTTCCGGTTCTACAGGGATGGTCTGTCGGTCGCGGCCGCGCAACTGGTCGAGGCGGTGGACCACGAGCGGCTGAGCGTCACCGACGCCGTGCGTCTGGAGCGAGTCCCAATCGCGGAGTGGTTCCGCCGCTACTACGGCGACCAGGGCCTGGCCGGCGATGGCATCGGCCCGATGCTGGGCACGTTCGAGGCCTTTGCTGAGAGCCCCGGGCCGGCGACGCTGCGGCACCGCTATCTCGTCGACGACGTCCGGTCCGGCCTCGCGGTGATCGAGGCGGTCGGGCAGCGGCTCGGCCTTCGCATGCCCGTCACGGCGGCGCTGTGCGAGATTGTCTCGAGGCTCGTGGGCCTGGACCTCCGGGCCGGGTCGGCCGACCTGGCGTCGGAACTGCTGGAGCGCGGGCGAACCGCGCCGTCTTCCCCAGCCAGCCGGCGAGGCGTCCTCGCGTCCGCCGGAAGCAGAGAAAGGAGTTGATCGTCATCACCGACCTCATCACGGTGGCGGCAAACGAGCCGCTGCGGCCGGTCCGGGCCGGGATCTGGAAGCGGGTGCTCGTCGATGCCCCGACCCTTGGCGTCGACGAGATCTACTTCGATGCGGGCATCGCGACCGACGGCCACGGGCACGACCTGTCCCAGGCCGCCTACCAGGTCTCCGGTCGCTTCGAGATCCAGCTCGGCAGCTCGGTGGTCACCCTCGGGCCGGGCGACAGCTATTCCATCCCGGCCGGGGTGGACCACAGCGTTCGATGCGTCGAGAAGGGCTCGTATGTCCTGATCACCGCCCGAGGCGGGGCGACCTCCGGCGACGACGCCCACGACCACGACCACGACCACGACCACGCCCACGACCACGACCACGGCCACACGAGTCACGCGCACGCGGGGCACGGTCACTAGATCGCCGCCCGACGGCCAACAAGGAGGAGGACGACGTGGCACAACTTCGAGACGAGGTCGTCACGGCACGACGCCTGATGACCTCACTCCGCCGGGGGGAGATCGATCGTCGCGAATTCCTGATGCTGGCGGCAGGCCTGTCGGCCGCCGCGATCCTGGCGGCCTGCACCCCCTCGGCTTCATCCACCCCGGCGCCGACCGGCGGCGCCACCGGCGCCGTGCCGACGCCGACACCGGGCCCCGGCGGCAGCGGTCGCAAGACGGTGCCGCTGTACACGACCGAGAACGATCCGAGCACCCTCGCCTTCTACGCCAGCGTGATCTCCACGTTCCAGGGCGAGTACCCCGACGTCGACGTCCCGATCACCCTCTACCAGGACGAGAACCAGCTGCAGTACCTCACGACGGCGTTGCAGACGGGCACGGACATCGGGGTCTTCGGGCCGCCGCCGAGCTTCATCGCCGACTGGGCGCGCCAGGGTTTCCTCCTGCCGCTCAGCGACCTCGTCCAGCAGATCGGGGAGGGCGACTTCCTCGATGGGACCCGCGTCGTCGTCGACGGCGAGGACTACGCCATCCCGTTCCAGGCGAACGCCTCCGCCGTCTATTACCGCAAGGACCTCCTCGAGGCCGCGGGGATCGCCGTCCCGACCACCTATGACGAGTACCTTGGCGCGGTGACCTCGCTGAACGGGCGTGACGGCATCGTTGGCATCGCCTCGTCCGTCGGCCCGTCGCCGCAGCTGCCGCTGCAGTTCTTCACCCCCTACATCCACCAGGCCGGCTGGGACTACTACAACAAGGACGGCGAGCTGCGGTTCGACCAGCCGGACGTCCTGGAGGCCGTGAAGCGCTACGTCGCGATCATGGCCAACACCACCGAGAACTTCTACAACGCCGGGTTCGGCGACATCCAGACGGCCTACATCGGCGGCCAGGCGGCGTTCGCGACGTTCCCCGGCAGGCTCGGGGTGAACCTCGACCGCCAGGCCCCCGCGATCGCCGATGTCACGGGCGTGATGGGCATCCCGGCCGGGCCGTTCATGACCGGCCAGCTCCACTTCGGCGGGACCCAGCACTACAGCATCTCCTCTCAGACGGCCCATCCGGCCGAGGCCGCGGCCTTCCTCGAAGCCCTGACGACGGGCGACAACGCCCTCGCCTTCGCCCTCACCGTCCCGGGCCACCTCCTGCCGCCGCTCGAGTCGGTGCGGGCCAAGGTCCTCACGGCTGACAACGACTACATCGCCAGGCACCAGGACTGGATGACGACCTTCCTCGACCTGGTGCCCGGGGCGATGAGCCCGACCCTCGCCATGGGCTCGGTCGACAACAAGTCGTTCACGAAGAAGCTGTCCAACGTCTGCCCGTGGGGCAGCGAGGTCTGGACCAGCCCGCCCGTCGACGGCACGATGCTGCAGGAGATCCTCATCAACAAGAAGGATCCGGAAGCAGCGTGGACCGACGCTCACAGGGCGATGGGCGACATCGCCACGAACTGGAAGGCCGCCAACCCGGGCTGGACGCCGTCCGAGTAGCGGGACCCATGGGGTCGTGATGGAGCTCGACCACCGCGAGCGCAGCGGGGCGGTGTCCGCCGCCCGCCCCGCGCGCCCGCGGCGCCGGGCCCGAGTCGGGCCGTTTCGGCTCGGTCAGTACGGGCTGCTGCTCCTCGTCCTGGCCGTGGCGGATCTGCCCCTCGCCTGGATCGTCCTGACGGCATTCAAGTCCGACCAGGAGATCGTGGCGTTCCCGCCGACCATCGTTCCCAGGCAGTTCACGCTCGAGAACTTCGAGAATCTCTTCCTGATCTCGCCATTCGCGTCGTACCTGACGAACAGCCTGATCGTGGCCGTGGCCACGACCGCCGCCACCGTCGTCCTCGGCATGTTCGCGGCCTACTCGCTGACACGGTTCAGGTTCCGGTTCCTGCGCGGCGTCGGTGAGCTGTCGCTCTTCGCGTACATGGTTCCGCCGATCCTGGTGCTGGTCCCGATCGCCCAGATCCTGGTCGGCCTGCGCCTCTCCAACAATCTCCTGGCCCTGATCATTCTCTACACGGCCACGCTGCTGCCGTTCGCCCTGTGGGTCCTCCGCTCGTACTTCCACGGCATCACGATCGAGCTGGAGCAGGCGGCCATGGTCGATGGCTGCACCAGGTTCGGGGCATTCATCCGGGTCGTCGTGCCGCAGGCCGTGCCCGGCCTCATCTCGACCGCGGTGTTCACCTTCAACGCAGCCTGGAGCGAATACCTCTTCGCGTCCACGCTCATGACGTCGCCGAAGTCACTGACGCTGAGCCCCGGGCTGGCCCTGCTGCTCGATCAGACCGGCGTCTACTCATGGGGTGTCCTCATGGCCGGCTCGGTGATCGTCGTCATGCCCGTCGTCGCCCTGTTCGTGATCGCCCAGAAGCAGCTCATCGGCGGCCTGGGCGAAGGGGCGGTGAAGGGGTGACCGCGCTCCGGAAGGCCGCCGCGCCACCGACCGGCGGGGGCCTGTCGGACCGCCAGCTGGCGTTCATCCTCGTCCTGCCCGCCGCCGTCCTCCTCGTTGCGTTTGCCGGCTACCCGTTCCTGGTCGCGGCGCTCGACAGCCTGTTCAAGATCAACCTGCTGACCCGCGACCGGACGTTCCTGGGCGTCGACAACTACATCCAGATCGTGACCACGCCGGCGATCCAGGCAGCGTTCCTGCGGACCGTGATCTGGACGGTCGCGAACGTCACGATCCAGGTCGGCATCGGGGTGGTGATCGCGCTGCTGCTGAACGCCCGGCTCCGGGGTCAGACCCTGATCCGCGGCCTCGTGCTGTTCCCGTACATGGTCCCGGCCGTCGTCGTTGCCCTCGTCTTCCGCTTCCTCTTCAACGACCTCACCGGGCTGGTCAACGTCCTGCTCCAGGAGTTCGAGGTGATCAACAAGCCGATCTCGTTCCTGAGCTCTCCGGCGACCGTGCTGTGGACCCTGATCGTGGTCAACTCCTGGAAGTACGTGCCGTTCATGGTCATCGTCGTGCTGGCCAGACTTCAAACGGTGCCGGGCGAGCTCTACGACGCGGCATCGATCGACGGGGCGGGTCGCTTCGCGGCGTTCCGTCACGTGACCCTGCCGTGGATCCTGCCGGTCCTGATCGTGGCCACGCTCCTGCGGACGATCTGGACGGCCTACGACTTCGACATCCCCTACCTGCTGGCCTTCGGCGGTCCGCTCAGCGCGTCGACGACCCTGCCCATCCAGATCCGGACGCTGGCGTTCGGCCAGCAGCAGATCGGACTTGCGTCGGCGCTGGCGGTCTGCGTCGCGATCCTGCTGGTCATCGCGGCCAGCCTGTACCTCCGGGCCTACCGCAGGTCCGAGGAACGGATGAGCTGAGGCGCGCTCGACGCCGAGAGCCGAGCCGGAGCTGTCAGGCGGTGTGGGCCCGGATGAAGTCGAGGGCCTCCTGCCACGCCGCCGCCGACGCCGCCGCGTGATCTGCGGCCGTTCGGTCGAAGAAGGAGTGCGGCGCGCCGGGGTAGGTGATCGAGCGGTGCTCGACGCCCGCCCGGCGCAGGGCGGCCTCGAAGGTCGCCACGATGTCGCCGGTGATGCCCTCGTCGGCGCCGCCCCAGATCGCGAGGACCGGGGCGGCCATGGCCGGGGCCACGTCGGCCGGGGCCGGCGAGCCGTTGCGGTGCGGGCCGGTGGGCCAGCCGTAGAAGCCGAGGACACCGGCCAGGCCCAGCCCCAGCGTCGCCGAGTCGAAGGCCAGCCGGCCACCCATGCAGAAGCCGGTCGTGAAGACGCTCGTCGGGGCGCGACCACCGGCCCAGGCCGGGTCGCGGAGGGCGGCGATGCCGGTCCTGATGTCGGCCGTCACGCCCTCCCAGGTCATGCGCGGGACGTGGGCCCGGTAGTCGAAGTCCGCCCCGCGACTGCCGCGCCCGGCCGTCCGGGCGAAGTAGTCGATGGCCAGGGCATCGACGCCGTGCTCGGCGTAGCGGAGGGCGAGCTCCGTGTAGTAGCCGTGCAGCCCCCGGACGTCGGGGAGGATGAGGATCCCCGCTCCGGTCGGCTCGGCCGCCACGGCCCGAAAGGCATCGAGCTCCGTGCCATCCTCCGAGGTCAGGACCAGCGGGCCGGAATCGAGCGCACCGCCGGCGATCGGGGCGATCGGCGGTCGGCTGTCGACGTCGAAGCACATCGGTTGGGGCCTCCTGCGATCCGGGGCGGCGCCGCTCTACTGGATGTGCGCCTGCCCTTTGTCCGTGGGTCACAGAATCCTGCGTGACGTTGGCCCGGGTGTCGAGGAGCGGCTTCTTGCTCACGATTCGATGACTGGTGAACAGGGGCGTGCGGCGTGCGCCTCGTCCGCGGTACCCGACGGGCTCGTTGAGCACGATCCTGTGACCGCCAGACAATCCGCCGGTCGGGACGGTGGTGCGAGGACCGTCGGGTAGAATGCCGGCCCGATGCAACGGCCCCTCGTCGTCCAGAAGTTCGGCGGCTCGTCCGTGGCCAACGCGGACCGGATCCGGCGCGTCGCGCGACGGATCGCCCGCGAGCGCGCCGCGGGCTCTGACCTCGTCGTCGTCGTCTCGGCCATGGGCGACACGACCGACGAGCTGCTGACCCTGGCCCACGCGATCACCGACGAGCCCGACGCCCGCGAGCTGGACATGCTCCTCGCGACCGGCGAGCACCAGAGCGCGACGCTCCTGTCGATGGCCCTCCACGCCCTCGGCGTCGAGGCGATCTCGCTCACCGGGCCACAGGCCGGCATCACGACCGACGGCCGCTACGGCCGGGCCAGGATCGCCAAGGTCGAGCCGCGCCGCATCCGGGCCGAGATCGAGAAGGGCAACGTCGTCATCGTCGCCGGCTTCCAGGGCCAGAGCGCGCCGGCCGCCGCCGAAGCCGAGATGACGACCCTCGGCCGGGGCGGCTCCGACACCACGGCCGTGGCCCTGGCCGCGGCCCTCAAGGCCGGCCGATGCCAGATCTTCACCGACGTGAGGGGCATCTACACCGCCGATCCACGGGTCGTCCCGAGCGCCCGGCAGCTGCCGGTCATCGGCTACGAGGAGATGCTCGAGCTGGCCCACCAGGGCGCCCAGGTCATGCAGGTCCGGGCGGTGGAGCTGGGCTGGGTCAACGACGTCGTCATCGAGGTCCTGAGCTCGTTCGAGGACGCGCCTGGGACGCGCATCACGGAGGATCCGCTCGTGGAGCAGCGCAACAAGGTCCGCGGCCTGGCCCACGACCGGAACGTCGCCAAGGTGACCCTCGTCGCCGTGCCCGACCGGCCGGGCGTGGCGCGGGCCGTCTTCGAGCCGCTGGCCGAGGCCGGCATCAACGTCGACATGATCGTCCAGAACGTGGGCCATGGCGGCGAGACCGACATGTCGTTCACGGTCCCGCGCGCCGAGCTGGGCCGGGCCAAGAAGGTCCTCGAGCCCGTGGTCCGTGAGCTCGGCGCCCGCGAGATCACGACCGATGCCTCGGTCGCCAAGGTCTCGATCGTGGGCGCCGGGCTCCACAACGCGCCGGGCTACGCCGCCCGGATGTTCGGAGCCCTCGCCGACGCCGGGGTCAACATCGAGATGATCTCGACGTCCGAGGTCCGGATCACCTGCATGATCGCCGAGGACGAGCTCTCGACGGCCCTGGCGGCCCTCCACGGCGCCTTCGAGCTGGCGAAGCCCGACGCGGTCGACGCGGCGGCCGCCGGCCTGGCGGCCGGTTGACGGCGAGGCCGGCAACCACGGACCGGGCACCGATGCCGACGGGGGCGCCGCCGTTCCTCGCCCGCCTCGAGCACTTCGAGCGTGTCGCGTCGACGAACGACATCGTCCGCGAATGGCTGGCCGAGGGGACGGCTGAGGTCGCCGTCGCGGTCGCCGACGAGCAGGTCGCGGGCCGCGGGCGCGAGGGCCGGAGCTGGGCGGCGCCGGCGGGCACGGCCCTGCTCGTGTCACTCGGGTTCCGGCCCACCTACCTCCTGCCGGAGCGTGCCTGGCGGCTGGCGGCGATCGTGGCCCTGGCGATGGCCGACGCGGGTGAGGATCACGCCGGCCTGCGAACGGGCACGATCCGGCTGAAGTGGCCCAACGACCTCGTCATCGAGGATTCGTTCGCGATCCGGAAGCTGGCCGGGATCCTCGGGGAGACCGAGGGACTCGGGTCCGCCGATCCCCGGGCCGTGGTGGGGATCGGGGTCAACGCCGACTGGCCGGCGAGCGCCTACCCGGCCGAGCTCCGCGACTCGATGACCTCGCTGCGCGAGGCCTCGGCCGGCCGGCCGATCGATCGGGAGGCCCTCCTGGACGGCTTCCTCGCCCGCCTGGAGACCCGCCTGGAGGCGCTCCGCGGCGGCCGCTTCGACGTCGCGGGCTGGACCGAGCGCCAGGCGACGACGGGCCGGGTCGTCCGCCTGGAGGGCCCGGCCGGATCGGCGGAGCTGGTCCGGGCGACGGGGGTCGACGGGGCCTCCGGGGCAATCCTCGTGGAGGCCCTCGATGATCGGCGCCGCGGCATCGGAGCCGAACGGGCCGTCCTCGTCGGCGAGGTCAGCCACCTGCGCCTGCCCTCGGCGGGCGAGGTGTAACGACATGGCCCGTCCGGTGTTCTGGAGATCGGGAGCGGCTGAGGATGCCGTCCCCCGGATCGCCCACCTCGATCGCGATCGGCCGCTCGTCGAAGCGGCACGGCGGGATCCGGAGCGGTTCGAGGCCCTCTATCGGCGGTACCTGGCCCCGGTGTACTCCTACGCCTACTACGAGCTCGGCGACCATCACGCGGCCGAGGACGCCACCGAGCGGACGTTCCTCGCCGCGCTCGCCAATCTCCATCGCTTCGAGGAGCGGGCCCGGCCGGCCGACGGCGACGGCGCCTCGACCTTCAAGGTCTGGCTCTTCCGGATCGCCCGGAACGTCGTCGCCAACGAGCGACGGACCGCTCGGCGCCACCCGGCGGCCGTGCTCGACGAGCCGACCGCGGCGATCATCGCCGACCCCCTGGACGTCGAGGGCGACACCGTCCGGCGGGACGAGGCAGCGGCCGCGTGGCGGGCCGTCGGGCGACTGCCCGGCGACCGGCGGCGGGCAGTCGTCCTGCGCTTCGTCGACGAGCTGAGCACGGCCGAGATCGCCGGCGTGATGGGGCGCTCCGAGGCCGCCGTCCGGGTGCTCATCCACCGGGCCCTCCGGACCGTCGCCCGGGACCTCGCCGGCCGGGGTCGGGACGGCGATCGGTGACCTTCAGCGGCCGCGACGTGGCCGAGGTCGACGCGCTCGTCACCGACCGGTACCTCGATGCCCTCCTGGCGAGTGGCGAGCTGGCGCACGGGAACGATGACGACATGACGCTCGGGGGCAGCCGGACTGGGCGCCACCTCGCCGGCCGGACCCTCGACGATGCGGTTCGCATCGCGTCGGCCCGGCTGACCCGCGACCTGCCGCGATTCCATCCGTCGTTCCGGTTCGAGGAGCGCCTGGCGGTCCGGCTGGCCGAGGCCGCGGTCGCGATGCGCCTCCCCGCCGCCGCCGGCGCCGAGGGCCGGCTGACCGTCGTGCCGCTCCGCCCCGCCGACCTGCCCGATGACTTCGACCCCCTCGCCGACGAGCTCGACGAGGACGCCGACGTCGCGCTCCTCGCGAGCCGGCCGCTCCTCATCGGCGGTGCGGTGGCGGCCTCGGCCCTCAGCCTGGCGGGTGCCGCATTCGTCGCCTGGCGCCGGTCGCGGGGTGGCTCGCCGATGGGCCGGGCGGCCCGGGCCGCACACGCCCTGCGCGGCCGGCCGGCGTAGGGCGGGGGAGCACGACGATGCCGATCAAGCTGCCCTCGTTCCGGCCCCGCAAGGATGCCTATCCGCCCGATCTGTGGACGAAGTGCCCATCGTGCTCGGAGATGCTCTTCAACAAGCAGCTCGACAAGGCCGATCGGGTCTGCCCCAGCTGCGGCCACCACTTCCGGCTCAGCGCCCAGGCCCGGAGCGAGAGCCTCGTGGACCGTGACAGCTTCCGGGAGCTCGACGCCGGCCTCCAGAGCCTCGATCCCCTCGGCTTCGTCGACCAGAAGCCGTACCCGGACCGGATCGCAGCGGCCCAGATGGCGACCGGCCTCCGCGACGCCGCCATCCGGGGCGTCGGGTCGATCGAGGGGCGGCGGGTCTCGATCTGCGTCATGGACTTCGCCTTTATGGGTGGCTCGATGGGTGCCGTGGTCGGCGAGAAGGTGACCCGGGCCGCGGAACAGGCGCTGGCCGATCGGATCCCGCTCATCGTGGTCTCCGCGTCGGGCGGGGCCCGGATGCAGGAGGGCACGTTCGCCCTCATGCAGCTGGCCAAGACGTGCGCCGCCCTCGAGCGACTCAAGGCCGCGCGCGTGCCCTATCTCTCGATCATGAGCGACCCCACGACCGGCGGGGTCTTCGCCTCGTACGCCGTCCTCGGCGATGTCAACCTGGCCGAGCCCAATGCCCTCATCGGCTTCGCCGGGGCGCGCGTCACGGCCGGGACGATCGCCCAGGAGCTGCCGGCCGGGTTCCAGCGCGCCGAGTTCCTGTACGACCACGGCTTCGTCGACCGGGTTGTCCACCGGCGAGACCTGCGCCACGAGGTCGCCCAGCTGCTGCGCTACCTCGCACCCGTGGAGATCCCCACGAACGGCAACGGCGGCGACCCTCGCCCGACCTTCGACCCGCTCGGCTTCCTGTCGTCGCTCGCCGAAAGGGTCGTGCCGGACCTCGCGTCAGTCGAACCGGCCCCCGGGCCGGGGCCGCGGCCGGCGCCGGCCGGGGCGCCGGCGCACGCCCACCCCCCCCCAGGGCCGTCGCCGCTGCCGGCGCCGGCAGCGTCGACGGCGAACGCCGTCCCGACCGAACCGGCCCCGACCGAACCGGCCCCGACCGAACCGGCTCCCGAACCGGTCCCGGCCCGACCGTCGCGCGAGGCAACCGATGGTTGACCGCCTCCTCGGCCGCAACCGCGAGGCCGCTCCGGACGCCCCGGTCGATGCCCGGAGCGCGGTCTGGAACCGCGTCCAGCTCGCCCGCAACCTGCGCCGGCCGCGGACCCTCGAGCTCCTCGGCGAGATGGCCGACGAGATCGTCGAGCTCCACGGCGACCGCGGCTTCGGCGACGACGCGGCGATCGTGGCCGGCTTCGCCCGCCTCGACGGCCGGCGGATCGTCTTCGTCGGTCAGCAGAAGGGCGCCGACACCGACGAGAACATCCGGCGCAACTTCGGGATGCCCCACCCGGAGGGCTACCGCAAGGCGATGCGGGTCATGGAGCTGGCCGAGCGCCTGGGCCTGCCGATCGTGACCTTCGTCGACGTCCCGGGCGCCCATCCCGGCCCCGAATCGGAGGAGCGGGGCATCGCCGACGCGATCGCCCGCTCGGTCGGCCTGATGAGCCGCCTCCGGACGCCGATCGTCGCCGTGATCACCGGCGAGGGCGGCTCCGGCGGGGCCCTGGCGATCGCCGTCGGCGACGTCGTCATCGCCCTCGAGAATGCCGTCTACTCGGTCATCAGCCCGGAGGGCTGCGCCTCGATCCTGTGGCGGACGGCGGACGAGGCCGCGACCGCGGCCCTGGCGATGAAGATGACGGCCGACGACCAGCTGGCCCTGGGTGTCGTGGACATCGTGGTCCCGGAGCCGGGCGAGGGCGCCCACGCCGATCCCGCGGAGACCGCACGGCGGCTCCGGCCGGTCATCGTCGGGGAGCTGGAGCGTCTCGCGCGGCTGCCTCTCGACGAGCTCGTCGAGGCCCGCTACCGACGCTACCGAGCCCTCGGCGCCTACACTGAGGTGGCCGCGCCGGCGGTCGCACCGCCTCCCGCCCGGGGGCTGGGGGACCGCCTGCGTGACCTGCTCGATCCGACCCGCTGGTCGGGCGTGAACCCGATCCCGGGAGCGTCGCGCCGCGACGAGCCCCCTGCCCGCGAGGAGGTCTGACGCGTGCCGGACGACGACGACAGCGCCCGCGCTCAACCTGCCCGCGGCGACACCGACCGGGCCACGGCCGACCCGACCGACACCGACCCGACCGACGCCGACCGGGCCGCCGATCACGCCGCCATCGACCGGCTGGCGGGCACCCTCGTGCCGGCTCTCATCGCCAAGCTCGGCACGCTGAACGTCGGCGAGCTGGAGGTCCGGGAGGGCGACTGGCACGTTCGACTTCGCCGCCCGCCGGGTGCCGGGATCTCGTACGGGCGGCGGGCCACGGATCGGCCATCGCGGGCCCATCCCGGGCACGAGCAGCACGGCCACGCGCCCGCCAGCCCGGAGGCCCATCGCGCCATGCGGCCCGCCGGGGGCACGTCGACGGCGGCGTCCAACGGCAGCGGTGGATCCGCCGACCCGGGCCTCGCCGCCGTCGGCCCCGGCCGGACCGCCGGGGGCGCGGCCGCCACGATCGGCCACGCGGCCACCGGCCCCACCGCCGGCGACGGCAGCCGCGGCGCGAGCCCGGCGTCGATCGCGACCTCACCCGCGGTCGGCGTCTTCCAGCCGGGCCCCAGGGCCGTGGCGGGGACGCGCGTCCGGGCCGGCGACCGGCTCGGGGTCGTCGACATGCTGGGCGTGCCCCAGGAGGTCGTGGCCCCGTTCGACGGGATCGTCGTCGGCGTCATCGTCGACGCCGGCACGGCCGTGGAGTACGGCCAGGAGCTGATCCACCTGGAGCCGGCCGCCCCGGCCGGCGCCGGCCCCGCCGCGGCCGGCGCGCCCCCCG
>JBFMEV010000008.1:0-97642 GCA_040752335.1 Chloroflexota bacterium | reverse complement strand
TGCAGGGCGGGCCCCTGCTGCTCGTCCCCGGCTCGTCGATCCCGCCGGCCATCGCGACCGAGCTCGGTCGCCTCCAGCCCGGCCGGATCGTCGTGCTCGGCAGCACCGCGGTCGTCTCGGCCGGGGTCGCCGCGGCGCTCGACGCCTACACCACGGACTGAGCCGGAGCCGCAGAACGATCGGCCGTCCCGGCAGGACATTTGCGTCCCCGGCATTTGCGTCCCCGGCAGGATTCGAACCTGCGACCCGCGAGTTAGAAGCTCGCCGCTCTGTCCGCTGAGCTACGGGGACGGGCCGCCATCGTACCGCGATCGGATTCGCTCGCCGGCCGGCCGGGGCCCGGCGATAGGTCGATTGGCCCCTTGCGCCGGGCGGTCGCGGGCGGCTATCCTCCCGGCCCGCTCGGATCGTCCCGGGATGACGGTCCGCGGAAACGACGAGGAGCCCACCCCGTCCGTGTCGCAACGTGCCAGTGCGAGGCCGATCGACGCTCCTGTGCCCGCCCCCGTGCCCGCCCCCGGCCCCAGCTCCGCCATCGCGACCCAGCTCGCCCTTGAGCTCGAGACCGCGCTCCCGCGGATCGGGATCGCGCCCGAGTGGAAGGCCCAGCAGCGCCTGTGGGGCCATCCCTTCCACCCGATGTGCTCGTACCTCGCGAGCTTCCCAGCGGCCCTGGCCCACGCCTTCATCTCGCGCTACAGCCGACCCGGCGACGTCGTCCTCGATCCGTTCGCCGGCCGCGGCACGACCCCGCTTCAGGCCGCGGCCGAGGGCCGGATCGGGGTCGGCAACGATCTCAATCCCTTTGCCCACCTGCTGACCGCCTCCAAGGTCGAGCCGGCGAGCGGCGCCGAGGCTCGGACCCGCCTGGCCCGGCTGCGGCTTGCCTGGCCGGCCGAGGCCCCCGCGTGGGAGGCCCGCGCCGAGGCGATCCAGGCCGACCCCCGGGGCGGTCCCGAGGCGGTCCCGGCCGAGGTGGCCATCGCCTTCCATCCTCGGACCTTCGCCCAGCTCCTCTACGTCCGGGCGTCTCTCGACCTCGACGACCGGGTCGACCGCTTCCTGGCCGCCGCGGTCACCGGCATCCTCCACGGCAAGAGCGCGTCGTATCTCTCCGATCTCATGCCCAACACCTTCTCGATGGCCCCGCGCTATGTCCGCGACTTCGCCGCGCGGACAGCCTTCCGAGCCGCCGAGCGCGATGTCTTCGAGTGCCTCGGCGCGAAGCTCGAGCGGCTCTTCCGGGCGCCGCTACCACCCGGCCCGGGGGTCTCGCTGCTCGGCGACGCCCGCGACTCGGGGGCCCGCGCCCGGGCGGCGCTCCGCGCCCGGGGATTGCCGGACCGGGCCCGCCTGGTCCTCACCTCGCCGCCCTACCTCCGGGTCGTGAAGTACGGCTACTACAACTGGCTCCGGGCGTGGTTCCTGGGCGAGGACCCGCGGGCCATCGATGCCGCCCTCGACGACGCTCATCACCGGGCCCCGTACCTGGTCTTCCTGCGCGACGTCCTCCGCGGCCTTCGGCCGGCCCTCACCGACGACGCCGTGGTTGTCCTCGTCATCGGGGACGTCGCGACCGATCGTGGCCGGACGATCCGCAACGGGATCGGCCTGGCCGAAGCCGTCTGGGCCGAGGCCGCGGCGCCCGAAGGCTATCGCCTCGCCGGGGTCGCCCTCGACGAGGTCCACGCCCAGCGCAAGATGACGAAGCTGTGGGGCGAGGAGGCGGGGCGGGCCACCCAGCTCGACCGGATCCTCGTCCTCGGCGCGTCCGAGGCAGGGCGGCGGCGGGCGATCTCGGGTGCCTCCCTGCCGGTCGCCTGGGCCTGGCCGCCACGTCTCCGGGCGCTCTGAGCACGGCATGGCCCGAGGCTCACGGAGGGGCCGCCCGAACCCGCCTCGCCGATCCGATCCGCGATCTCCTTGGCCTTCATCGTGCCCGGCCGGGTGACGGTCCTCGCGACCAGGCCGCAGGCCTTGCTACGATTGGCCCATGCAGCAGATGTACCACCCGTCGGACCTGGCGGCGATGGATCCGCTCGTCCTGATGAAGAACCTCGACCACGTCCGGATGACGAGCCGGCGGCTCAGCTACACCCTCCAGCAGCAGGTCCATCTCTACACCCCCGAGGCGAACCAGCTGCGGGAGCAGATCGACCGCTACGTGGAGGCCGAGCGCCAGATCGAGGGCGAGATGGCGCGGCGCCAGATCCGCGCCTGATCGGCAGCCGGGCACACGTCGACGCGGGCCGGCCTGGCCGAGCTCAGCCGGCCGAAACCGGCGCCGGCGCCGGCCTCGCCGCCGGCCGAAGGCGAGCCTTCATCCGGGCCCGATCCTCGTTGACGATCTCCATCACGAGCGCGGCCAGGGCCGGCATCTGGCCGAGCGTGAAGCCGATGCCGTGGCAGGCCAGGTCGTCCGGGCCCCAGCCGCGGAACAGGCCTCGGCCGGCGACACCGCACATCTCGTCATACAGCTCCGGCCAGCCCACCTTCCGGCGCTCGTAGCAGAACCTCACGAACTCGACGGCATCCGCCGAGGGCGCCGGCGCCGGCGCGGGGCGCGCGACCATCGATCCCTCTCCTCCTCGTGCCCCACGGGGCATGGCGTCGCCAGGACGGGTCGCGGCGAGATGGACCGCGGTCCCCGGCGAGATGATTCCGGGTCGTCGGCGGGCCCCTCCCGGGTGGCTCGCAGCCGACCGCGTCATGGTACGTCTGGACCGCTTCAGGCCGGAAGGGGTGTTCTCCACCTTTTCGTCCACCAACTTGTCCACAGCCAATCCCGGACCCGCCGGACAAGCTCAGGCGGCGCGGCGCGAGACACCCAGGCCGGGTCGCTCGGACAGGACCCAGGCGTGGTCGGAGCCAAGCTCCAGCCCTGTGAACGGGTCGTCGGCGAGGAGCAGGTTGCCGTCGAGGTCGATCCACTCGGCGAGCGAGGCGAGGGCCGCCGAGGCGGCGATGCCGACCGAGGTCTCCTCCATGCAGCCGAGGAACGTCCGAAAGCCGAGCTCGCGGGCCCGGGCCAGCATCCGCGCCGCCGGTCCCGGTCCGCCGCACTTCGCGAGCTTGACGTTGACTCCGGCAACGACGCCGACGAGGGCGTCGAGGTCCTCGTCCGTCACGCACGACTCGTCGGCCACGATCGGTAGCGGCGACGCCTGCTGGAGATCGGCCAGCCAGTCGAGGCGGCGGGCCGGGAAGGGCTGCTCGACGAGCTCGACGCCCATGCCGGCGAGCTGGGGCAGCAGGGCCACGGCGACGTCTGGCGTCCAGCCGGTGTTGGCATCGACCCGAATCGGCCCGGCATAGACGGAGCGAACGGCCTCCAGGGTTGCCAAGTCGGCCGGTCCGCCGACCTTGATCTTGAGGGCCGGGAAGGCCGCCGCCCGGCGGGCCCGCTCGGCCACGACCGCCGGCTCATCGAGGCCCAGGGTGAAGTCCGTCGGCGGGATCGACGCCGACAGCCCCAGGAGGCGCCAGGCCGGCTCGTCCGCGACCTTGCCGATGAGATCCAGGAGTGCGATGTCCAGGGCACACTTGGCGGCACCGTTCCAGCGCACCGCGGCAGCCATCGCGACCCCGGCCGCCGCGTGCCCGGCGGTGCTCGGCTCCGGCACGCCGACCGCCTCCAGGAGGGTCGGCCAGACCGCGGCCATGGTCGCCGGCGTCTCGCCGTAAAAGGCATCGGGGTAGCCCTCGCCGAGGCCGACGAACCCAGGGAAGCGATCGTCTTCCAGCTCGACGACGACGGTGGTGACCCGGTGGCCGCCACCGTGCTCGGTCCGGGCGATCCGGAACGGATCCCGGAGGGCGAGCGACAGGACCTCGTGCCGGAGACGCAAGCTCACGCGGTCGACCGCTCGGCCCGCGCGTCGTTGTCGCGGACCCACGGCAGCGACTCGACCCGCCGGTGCACCTCTCGCCACAGCCCGTCGCCCCCGAAGCGGACCGGGTCGGCCGCCGGCAGGCCGGTCTCCGTCTCGGTCCAGTCGATGATCCGGCGAGCCTCGGCCTCGTCCGGGAAGAGCGAGGTGTTGACGGCGATGCCAACGACCTTGGAGGGGGCGACCAGGCCGGCGACCGTCTCGTGGAGAGCGATGAACTCCGGCAGCCGGGCGATCGGGAAGGACGCCTCGGGCAGGTGAGCAAAGTCGTGCTCCCGCAGGCCCGGCTTGTGGACCATGACCATCGCCTGGGGCGTCGCGCCGTGGATGAGCCCGAGCGTCACCGACGAGTAGGCCGGGTGGTCGAGCGAGCCCTGGCCTTCGACGATCAACCAGTTGCCCCGCGACTCGCCCTCCTCGACCAGCCACTCGACCGTGCCCTGGACGAAGTCGCTGATGACCCGGTCGACCGCCACGCCCCAGCCATCGATCATCATCCCGGTCTGTCCCGTCGGGACGAAGACCGCGGCATCGCCGGCCGCGAGCGCCGAGCGCCGAAGCTCGAGAGCGACCGACATCTTGCCGATCGCGCAGTCGGTACCGACGGTCAGGATGACCCGCGAGCCCGGCCGGTGGCGCCGACCGACCGCCGTCTCGTCGCGCTGCGGCGGCCGCCGGTAGTCGACGATCTCGACGCCGGCGAGGTGGGCCGCGGCGGCGAACTCCGGCTCGTCGCCGAGGAAGGTGTGGAGCCCGGAGTGGACATCGAGGCCCGCCCGGATCGCCTCGAGGATCGTGGTTCGCCAGGCATCCGGCAGCTTGCCGCCGGTCGGGGCGATGCCGATGAGCAGGGCGTCGGGCGGGTTCCGCAGGGCGAGCGCCTCGGCCAGGGTCGCGACCGCCGGGATGTCGTGGCCGGGCATCCACTCGGCCACGTTCCGGCCGGCGATCGCCGAGTCCAGGAGTGCAACCACCTCGTCAGTGCCGTAGCGGATCACACCCATCGCCGTCTTGGCGTTGTGGACGTGCCACTGACCCTCGGTCAGGATGACGAGGCGGCGCGGTGCGGGTTGTCCCATGGCCGCGGAGTCTACGGCCTGCCCGGGGGCGTGGTGCGCTCGAGCGTCGAGCCTTTCGACCCGGCTCCCCGCTCGGCCGGTCGCGGCGGTCTCGTCGGCGGTGGGCTTGTCCTTCAGCCGGCCGGGAGCCTCGTCGCGCCCGAGGCCGTGGCCGCGCCGGGCGTGCTCGTGCCAGGCCTTCCAACCGGGGTGCTTCTGGCCGTGGACCTGTCACTCCTCCTGCTCATTTCGATGCTCGAGCGCGAGACGGCATGGACGTGGACGGTCAGCATGGCGCGGACGACGGGCCGGAGCAACATCGGGATGGAGATGGTCGGTGCTCGGCGCACCGCCTTTCGGGGGCCCTACGAGGGCTCCGGCGCACCTCGGCGAATGAAGGTCGGAGTCAGCCGTGAGGGCGGTCAGGCACTCACTGTCTCGTCAGCTCGCCACTCGAAGATCCGCTCCGGCGGGGCAGCAAACGTCCGCTCCCTGGTCATGTCGACGCCGAGAACGTCGGCGACCCACCCCAGCCACCAGCGGTCATATGCCGATCGCTCCGGGTCCCAGACTCGATCGCCCATCGGGACGCTTCCGGGTGCAATATCGTAGACGTTCACGTACAGGTCGCGCCCGTCGCGCGAGTGGCTGATCCAGATCGCGTTTGCCTGGACCCCATATCGCGCATTCAAGGCCTCGTACTCGGCCTGATGCGCCGCGAGCTCCTCGCCAAAACGCCGCGCCCGGTCCGTCTTGCCGGGCAGGATGGGAATGGCTCCGCCAAACAGCATGGTCCCGCTCCTTGGATCGTTCAGTCCCCGGTCATGCCGGATCTAACCACTGCGGACATCCCCCAATTCAGATTGCGAGCTGGCGCAGCGCCCGCCCCGCTAGACGTGATTCATGGACACGTTTTTGCCTGGTGCGCGACGACGCCATCGTCCTGGCCAGCGACGCATATGTGCCCCCGACCTTCTTCAGGCAGCCCTGGTGGGACGAACCGCACGCAGCCGAGATCCTTCGGATGGCCGACCCGTACTACGCGGTCGAACCGTGGGCGGCCAAGTACGGCTTCATCTTCGTAGACGTCCACCTCGTTTTCAACGGGCCGAGCCGCCGGGAGATGCCGGCCGATGGTCTCTTTGTGGCCGACGGGCTGCATCCGTCCGCGGCTGGTGCACTCCTCACTGCGCAGACCTTCGCCGAGGCCGACGGCCTGGGCGACTGACAGACCAAGCCGCGGCCTGGGCCCGAATGGCTCTTGCGCGACGACGGACAACGAAGATCGAGAACGCGCCGCTCACCCCTCGTCTGAGCGCCCTGTCCCCGAGACGTAGCGACACCTGGTCCCGTCTGGGCCCGCCACATCTCTGCTTGCCGAGCACTGCCTCCGGCGCCCGACCCAAGAAGGCTGGGCGATGACGTCCTTGAACACAGGCTTGGAAGGCGCATCAGGCAGATCTGTCGAGGAGCTGCAGCACCGGAGCCACTGCCTCGATCGCGCCGTACGGGTCGGACATGCGCCGAGTCTGGCTGCGTCGATCGGTACACTCCGAGCCATGCGCGTCCGCTTCGGCGCCACGATCCTGCAGGTCGTCCCCTACCCGCTGTTGCGTGACGACTTCGTCTTCTCCGAATCGATCGGCCTCGACAACGCTTGGGTGATCGACCAATTCCGGATCGACGGCGTGCCCGAGGTGCCCCTCCTCGAAGCCTGGACGACGCTGGGCGCGCTGGCCGCAGATACGGACACGATCCGCATCGGGGCGCTGGTCACGAACGTCGCCATGCGGAATCCCGGCGTGCTGGCGAAGTCGATCCTGACCGTTGACCAGGTTTCCGGAGGACGCGTCGACGTCGCGGTCGGCGGCGGCTTCTATCCGGATGAGCACGCGGCACTGGGCGTGGACTTCCTTGGTGGCGCCGGGCGCGGCGAACGACTGCGCGAAGCGGTCGCGATCCTCGACCGTGCGCTCCGCGGCGAGGCGGTGACCCATGACGGGACGTACTTCCACCTCTCGGAAGCCCTGTTCCGACCGCTCCCGACGCAGCAGCCTCGTCCGCCGTTGTGGGTTGCGGCACAGGCGACGCGATCCCTGCGCGTGGCCGTGCGCGACGCCGACGGCCTGGTGACCTTGGGCGAGGAGGGCAAGGCCACCGAGGAGTCACTGCCCGCGTTCCGGATGCGGATGGCGAGGGTCGACGCGCTATGCGCCGAGGAAGGCCGCGATCCCGCGACGCTCCGCCGCTGCTACTTCGCCGGGTGGGCGAACGAGCCGATCTTCGCCTCGGTCGACGCGACGGCCGACCTGGTCGGCCGCTACGTCGAGGCGGGGGCGACCGACTTCACGTTCTATCTTCACAACCCGGCAGAGCCGATCCTCGACGACCTGGTCGCCAGCCACCGGATGGCGACGCGAGACCAGCTGGAGCGGGTTGCGGTCGACGTGTTCTCGACCTACCGCGACACGAACGTCTGAGTCGACCCTGGTGGGGCCGCTTCGGGCGCACCGAAGTGCATCAGCGCGTAATCGATGCCGAAGGTCGCGGCGTCGACCGCAGCAGATACCGTCAAGAGTCCGATCCAGCCTCGGATCCGTCCTGCCTGGTCGCTCACCGGATCGAGACCGATGAAGTCCAGATAAGGGACCAAACGCCGGTCGGCGGGCAACGAAGAGGCCCGATCTGAGTTCAGATCGGGCCGATGAGGGCGAGTTTGGTACCGCATATCGGATTCGAACCGATGATCTCCGCCTTGAGAGGGCGGTGTCCTGGGCCTCTAGACGAATGCGGCACGGGCCTCGCGAGTCGCCTCGCGAACCGGCGGATGATACCAATCGCCCGCTCAGGGTGACAAACGGCGAGGGTCCGACGAGCGACGACCCGGCGATGGGCCCCACAGGCCGGATCGCGTGCGGCAGCCGTCATGACTCGGCGCGGGAGGCCGATTCCCGGCCCAGTCGGCGCCGAATCGGGTCGCAATCCGGCACGGCGGGCCGGATCGGAGCCCGGAACGCAGGGTATCCGGCCTGCCAGGCCGGGCCCGGCGCCGTTGGGCCGAGGCTGGGCGCCGTGCGGCCGAGGCTGGCCGCCGTGGCGCGGGGCGCTACAGCCGGTTCGCCTCCAGGAAGGCCCGGATGGCGTCGGCGACCTGCTGGTAGCTGGACTCGCCCAGGACGAGGCCGTAGTGGGAATGGGCTCCGAAGGGCTCGTACGGCGCGTCCAGCCATTCGGCCAGCTGCTCGGAGACGTCGGCCGGGACCTGCTGATCGAGTCCGGCGCCGACGACCAGCCGCGGCACCTCGGCGAAGACCCGCCGATCGACCCGGATCCCCCGGAGCATCGCCCGGCGGGCCCGCCCCGATTCGTGGGGTTTCTGGCCCATGAGGTGCTGGATCCGGAGGATGTCGGCGATCGTCAGGTCGCGATGGTCGCGCTGGAGCTTCTCCGGCAGGGTCTCCCAGCCGATGAGGGAGCGGCCATAGAGCTCGGGGATTTCGCGGAGGACATGCTGGTGGGCAGGCTGGCGAAGCTCACCCGGGACCTCAGAGGAGACGAGGACGAGCCCGGCGATCGAATGGCGCTCGGCGGCCTTCATCGCCAGCAGGCCGCCCATGCCGTGGCCCACCACCACGACCCCGCTGCCGAGGCGGTCCATGACGGCCCCGACGTCGTCGACGTACAGCTCGAACGACAGCTCGGCCGGGTCGGCCGACTGGCTCCAGTGGTGGTTCCGGAGGTTGAGGGCGTGGCCCTCCCAGCCGCGCCCGGCGAAGTAGGCGAGGAACCGCTCCCAGACCCACGAGCCACCGAGCTCGCCGTGGACGAAGAGCAGTGGCTTGCGCCGGCTGCGCCGCTCCGGCAGCCACGATTCGACGTAGATGCCCCGGTCGTGGAGCTCGATCTCGTCCTTGCGGACGGGCCGGCCGTTGACGGACGGGGCCTGGGCCCGGGCAAGGATGTCGTCGGGGGTCGTCTCGGGCATCGGCTCAGCCCTCCAGCGGGTCCATGCGCTCAGCCCTCCAGGGGGTTGATGACCAGACCGGTCAGGGCCTTGGGGTAGATGTAGGTGCTCTTCTGG
This sequence comes from Chloroflexota bacterium, assembly GCA_040752335.1. Classification (GTDB taxonomy): domain Bacteria; phylum Chloroflexota; class Limnocylindria; order Limnocylindrales; family CSP1-4; genus UBA5189. The sequence continues at coordinate 88,613 of JBFMEV010000008.1, read as the reverse complement.
GGCATGACGTCGCCGTCGGCGGCGACGGCCACGATCTCGTCGGCCGGGGTTGGGTCGAGGAGGAACGCCGCGTCGGCGCCGTCCGTGCCGGCCTCGACCAGGGCGATGGCCTCGGCGGCGTCCATGGTGTAGCGGATCCGCCCGCCCTCGGCGATCGTCGCGGCGTCGAGCCCGACGAGCGCCTCGAAGGCGGCGCCCAGAAGCGAAACATCCAGGCGGCGGAGGGCGGCCCCGCCCGCCGGGAGGTGGGCGGCCAGGGTCCCGCGCCGGGCCCCGAGGATCGCGCCGCCGGCTCGAGTCCATAGCCCGAACCGGCCGGCCCCGGCCGCGGCATCCCCGAGGGGTCCGAAGGTCCCGAGGAGGCGCTCAGCGGTAACACCGGCCTCGACCTCGAACGCGCCGGCCAGCCCGGCGTCGAGGGCCGCTAGCCCCTCGGCCCTGAGCCCCAGCACGACCCGATGGGTGGGCAGGACGTCGATCGGCCCGGCCAGCGGTTCCAGGAGCAGCACCAGGACGTCGTCCGTGTCCAGCTCGACGGCGTCGGGTAGCCCCGCCCGACGCTCCCGCGCGTAGCGAAGCGCGGTCTCGTAGCGGTGGTGGCCGTCGGCGATCGTGAGCGTCGCCGACGAGGCGATGTCGCACAGCGCGTCGGCGGCAGTTCCGTCGCCGGCCGCGACCGGCCAGAGCCGGTGCCGAACCCCGGCCTCGTCGCTGATGTCAAGCGTCGGCGACGTCGCGGCGACCGCCTCGAGGAGGGCGGCGGCCCGGCCCGAGGGATCGCCGTACATCGCCACGACCGGGCTGGTGTTCACCCCGGTCGCCCGGAGAAGCCTGTAGCGATCCTCCTTCGGGGCGGTCAGCGTCCGCTCGTGAGCCCGGATCCCGGCGCCGAACGGCTCCAGCCGGACGCGGGCGAAGAAGCCGCGCCGGACGTGAACCGCATCGCGGCCGGGCAGGTGGAAGGTGTCCTCCAGGACAGAGACCGTCGGCCGGGGATCGCGCCGCAGGGTCCCGTCGCCACGCCAGGCGCCCAGGTGGCGGGCCGCCCGGCGGTAGCGCTCGTCCGGGTCGACGTCGCCCGGCTCCGCGATCGGCAGGTCCAGGCGGACCACGTTCCGGGGATGGCGGGCGAGGAGCCGGCGATGCTCGTCCGGACCGATCACGTCGTACGGCGGAGCGACGACCGCGGCCGGGTCCACGGCTTCCGGCGAGTAGCGAAGCGCGCGAAAGGGGCGGACGACGGGCACGTGGACCTCGACGCTGGGCCTGGGGCGGGGCCGGGAGCCGCACGTCCGCCGCCGGAGGACCCGGCCTCGGATCGAGCGCTGGCGGCGTGATCGTACGATAGCCGCCGTCGAACCGCGATCGAGCGCGTCCTCGCGGGCGGCGCAACTTTTCGACTGGGTCCCGCGTCGATGCTGCGACCTTGGGATCCGCTCCCGCCGCAGGAGTCGACGTGTCGCTCGCCACCGCTCTGCCGCGTCCCGCCGCCCGCCGGTTCCGACGCGTCCTCGCGGCGTTCTTCGCGGCCGCGGTCGCTCTCGCGCCTGTCGCCCTGGGGCCGGTGGCCCCATCGGCCAGCGCGGCCGAAGGCGTGGGCCTGGAGGCCCGGGTCCTGCTCCAGGGCCATACCCGGGTCGGCTCGTGGATGGCGATCGAGGTCGAGCTGGCCAACGACGGTCCGGCGGTCCGGGGGGAGCTCCGGCTCGCCGGCGGCAGCCAGGGCCGGACCCGTTTCTCGGTGGCCGTCGACCTGCCGACCGAATCCCGCAAGACCTACGTCCTCCATGCCCAGCCGCCGGCGTTCGGGCGGAGCGTCAAGGTCGAGCTCGTCGCCGGTAGCACGACGGTCGGCTCGGCCGACGTCGCGTACCTCGCCCACCAGGCGGATCAGCTCATCGTCGGGGTCATCGCCGAGCGACCCCAGGGCATCATCGGCGAGCTGGACCTGGATCCCAGCGTCGGCGGCGCGGCCCCCGCGATCGTGAGCCTCGGCATCGGCGACCTGCCCGAGCGGGTCGAGGGCTGGGCGACCCTCGACCGGCTGATCTGGCAGGACGTCCACAGCAACCTCCTGTCCGACGCCCAGCTGGAGGCCCTCCGCGGTTGGGTCGCCGGCGGTGGGCGGCTGATCGTGGCCGGTGGGACCGCCGGGATCGGCACGCTCTCCGGCTTCCCCGACGACTTCCTCCCCTACCGTCCGACCGCCACCCTCGACATCGCGCCGGAGTCGATCGCCGGGCTGGTGGGCCCCCTGCCGGCCGACGCGGCGGACCTGGCCGCCTACGCCGGCGAGCCGGGCGCCGGGCGGCCGCTGGCGACCTCGGGCGACCGGACCGTGGCCGGCCAGCTGGAGTACGGCAACGGCAGCGTCACGATCCTGGGCTTCGACCCGACGACGACGTGGCTTGCGGCCGGCAAGGAGGTGGAGTCGATGTGGCGCCGGTTCCTGCCCGCACGCAGTGGAACCGGCCCGCTCATCACTTCCGACGACAGCCAGCTCGTGAACGCCGTCAATCAGCTGGCGTCGCTGGCCCTGCCCCCGATCGGCGGGCTCATCGCGATCCTCGGCGGCTACGTCCTCCTCATCGGCCCGATCAACTATCTCGTCCTCCGCCGGCTCGACCGGCGCGAGCTGGCATGGGTCACGATGCCGGTCCTGATCGCCGTCTTCGCCGTGGTGGCGTATGGCTTCGGGACCGCGCTCCGGGGCACCGACCTCATCCTCAACGAGGTTGCGATCGTCCGCGGCGCGCCCGGCGCGACCGAGGGCACGGCCCAGGTGTACTTCGGGATCTACTCGCCGTCTCGCTCCACCTACCAGGTCCGGGTCCCCGGCGGGGCACTCCTTGCGGCCCCGATCAGCGAGTTCGTCGTGGGCGGCGAGCAGGGCCTCCTCGACGTCGTCCAGGGCGACCCGTCGATCGTCCGCGACCTGGCCGTCGGCTTCAGCTCGCTCCGGACGATCCGGGCCGAATCGGCCACCACGGCGCCGCTCATCGAGGCCAGCCTCAAGCTCAAGGACGGACTCCTCAGCGGCACGGTCCGGAACCGTTCGGACGTCGAGCTGGAGCGGGTCGCCGTGGTGCTCGGCAGCTCCGTGGCCGTCATCGGCGACATCGCCGTCGGCGCCGAGACCGAGGTCAAGCTGCGGCCCAGCGGCAACGCCTTCTTCGAGTCCCTGGCCGACCGCGTCTTCGGCCAGGTCTTCTTCGGCGACACGGGCTCCCTCACCGACGACGGCCTCCGGCTCCGGGTCCGCCACGCCATCCTCAGCCAGCTGAGCTACGACCCGATGACGGGGATGCCGACCTCGCTCGGCGCGTCGGCCCCGGTCGTCCTGGCCTGGGGTCGGGACGCGGTCCTCGGCATCGAGGTCGAGAACCAGACCGCTCGACGGACGACCAACGTCCTGTACTACTACGTGGTCGACCTGGAGATCAGCGGCCAGACGACCTTCGCGACCGACCTCGTCCAGGCGACGGTCGTCTCGGCCGACGCGGCCTTCTTCGGCAAGGAATTCCAGTGGCTGAACATGGGCGCCGGCACGGCCACGATCGCCTACCAGCCGATCGGCTTCGAGGGCTCGATCGCGCCGACCGAGCTGCAGGTCTCGCTGAACTTCGGCGGCGGCTCGTTCCCCAGCGCCGGGGCGGCCGATCTGAGGCCACTCGAGGTGATCCCGGTCATCTGCAAGGACCCCGCGGTGGACGACCCGCCGGGCTGCGAGCAGCCCCGCTTCGACGGCCTCCCCGAGGTCGAGCTCTTCGACCGGACCGGCGACGGCGCCTGGATCCGCTTCCCGCACATGGGCCAGGGGGCCGTCTACCGGATCGAGGACCCCGGCCGCTACATCGATCCGGCCACCGGCCAGGTCCTCGTCCGGTTCGTCAACGAGCAGCAGGACAGCGGCGTCGGCTTCCAGTTCAATATCGCCATCAGCGGGGTGATCTCATGACGGCGATCGTTCGCGCGGATGGCCTGGTGAAGCGCTACGACCGGACCCTCGCGGTGGCGGGCGTGGACCTCGACGTCGCCGAGGGCGAGATCTTCGGCCTCGTCGGCCCCAACGGGGCGGGCAAGACGACGACCCTCCGGATCCTGGCCACGCTCCTCGAGCCGACGGCCGGGGACGCCGAGGTCGCCGGCTTCTCCGTCCGCCGGAACCCGAACGAGGTCCGGCGCGTCCTCGGGTTCATGCCGGACGTCTTCGGGGTCTACGACGACATGCGGGTCTGGGAGTACCTCGATTTCTTCGGCCGCTGCTACGGCCTGACGGCCGCGTCCCGGAAGCGGATCATCGGCGACCTCCTCGAGCTCGTCGACCTGGGCGACAAGCGCACCGCCTACGTCCAGGGCCTGTCACGGGGGATGCAGCAGCGGCTGTGCCTGGCCCACGCCCTGGTCCACGACCCGGCGGTCCTGCTCCTCGATGAACCGGCGTCCGGCCTGGATCCGCGGGCCCGGGTCGAGCTCCGCGAGCTCCTCCGCGAGCTCCGGGTCCTGGGCAAGACGATCGTCATCAGCAGCCACATCCTGCCCGAGCTCGAGGAGCTCTGCACCAGCGTCGCGATCGTGGACCGCGGCCGCGTCCTGGCGTCCGGCCGGATCGCCGACATCGAGCAGCGCCTCCGCGTCGGGGCCGTCCTGCGGGTCCGGGTCCTGGCCGAGGGCGAGGCCCTGGAGGCCGCCCGCGACTGGTTCGCCGGCCAGCCGGACGTGGCCGCGGCGGTGATCCTGCCCGACGGGACGGTGGAGCTCGGCTTCCGGGGCGACGAGGCCGGCGCGGCGGCCCTCCTCCGGGCCGCGGTGGCCGCCGACATCCCGATCGCGACGTTCTCGCGGGCGGCGAGCGACCTTGAGGAGCTGTTCCTCCAGGTCACCGGCCAGGACGACCCGGTTCCGGGCGAGGAGGCCGCGGCATGACCGGGGCGACGCTCCTGCGGCGCGTCCCGCGGATCGCGATGCCCGGGATCACCGCGATCGGGGTCAAGGAGCTGCGCGGCCGGATGCGGGGCAAGCGGGCCTTCGTCAGCGTGACCGTCTACGTCGTCCTCGTCGCCGGCTTCGCCTGGATGGTCGGCCAGATCCTCGAGAGCAACGCCCGGAACCAGTTCGGCTTCAACCCGGTCTTCAATCCCTCGGTCCAGTCCGCCAGCATCGGTCGCGGGATCTTCACGGCCCTGATGTTCCTCCAGACGCTGATGATCCTCGTCCTCGCCCCGGCCTCGACCGCCGGCACGATCAGCAGCGAGCGCGAGAAGCAGACGCTCGACCTCCTGGCGGTCACCCCGATCTCGTCGGTCGCGATCGTCGTCGGCAAGCTCCTCAGCGCCCTGACCTGGGTCTTCGTGCTCATCCTCGCCTCGATCCCGGTGACCGCCCTCGTCTTCGTCTACGGCGGTGTCGCGCCGGACGACGTGGTCCGCGGCTACGCGATGCTGTTCGTGACCGCGATCGCCTTCGGCGCCCTCGGGACGTTCTTCTCGTCGCTCGTCCGGCGCAGCGGGGCCGCGACCGGCCTGACGTTCGTGGCCGTCCTCATCGCCACGGTCGGCCTGTCGTTCATCTGGGTCTTCATGTACCAGACGTCGACGAGCGTCTTCGCCCGGCGCCCGCCCGAGGCCCTCTTCTACCTCAACCCGTTCGTCGCCCAGGCCGACGTCGCCTGCGGCGTCGAGGGCACGTCGGGCGCCTGGTGCGGGGTCATCGACACCGTCACCGGGACGTTCGTCGACTTCGGCGTCCCGGTGACGGAGCCCGTCTTCCGCGACGGCTTCGGCGAAAAGGGCCTGATCGATGTCCCCGAGACCGGAGTGGTCGTCGCCCCCGACGGTGGCGCGGTGATCGGTGGCGTCGTCGTCGAGGACGTCGTCGTGGGCGACATCTTCGCCCCCGACGCCGTGAGCGGCGCCCGCGACCGTTACTGGCCCCGGAGCGCCCTGACCCTCATGCTCCTCGCGGTCGGCTTCACCGCCGCCGCCGTCCAGCTCGTCACCCCGACTCGTCGCTGGCGCCCTCGCCTGCCGGGCATCCCGCGTCGCCGCAGGCCAGGGAGGTCCGCCGAATGATCCGTCCGTCCGTCGCCCTTCGGCTGCCCTCGCTCCGGCCGTCGCGTGGGGCCGCGGTCGACCAGGCCGAGGTGCCGGCCCTCCACCTGCCCATCGATCCTCGGGTCGCCCTCGCCGGCCCGCTCGACCCGGCCCTGGAGCGAATTCGGGCCGGCCTTCGGCCACACCGGCGGCGGCTCTGGCTGCGCCGAATCGTCCGCCGCGGCTGGATCGTCCTCGCCGGTGTCGTCCTCGCCGAGCTGGCGCTCTTCGCGGCCGCCCGGCTGGCCCCGATCGAGGCCGCCGGGGCGATCGGCGCATCGATCCCCGTCCTCGGCCTTGCCGTGCTCGTCGCCCTGGCCATTCGCGCCAGGCCCAGCCTGGGCGAGGTCGCCATCGCCGTCGACCGCGAGGCTGGCCTCGGCGACCGGGTCGCCAGCGCCCTGGCCCTGGCCGTGGCCGTCCCGGCCGCGGCCGGCCCGGCGTCCGAGGACGAGGCCGCGGCCCTCGAGGCGGACGCGCCGGCGCCCGACCAGGAGACGGAGGAGCGGCGCTTCGTCCGGAAGCAGCGTGGCGACGCCCTCGGCGCCCTCCGGGTGGTCCGGTCCGACCTCTTCCGACCGCGCCTGTCGCGCCGCCCCGCCGCGGTCGCCGTCGTGGCCATGCTCGTGCTCGCCCCGGTGGTCCTGCTGCCGAACCCGCAGGACGCGGCCATCGCCGAGGCGCGGGCCATCCGGGAGGAGGCGGCGGCCCAGGCCGAGAAGCTGGAGAAGCTGGCCGACGAGCTGGAGAGCAAGGGCACGAACGCCGACGATCCCAGGACGCGGCTGGCCAGGGAGCTCGAGGACCTCGCCCGCCAGCTGCGCGAGAACCCCGGCGACCTCGACACCAACCTGGCCAAGCTCGGGGCGGTCGAAGCTTCGCTGCGGAGCCAGCTGAACCCGGCCAACGAGCAACGTGCCGCCGCCCTCTCGACCCTCAGCCGCGGCCTGTCGCGGGCCGCCACGAACAACGAGCAGGCCAATCCCGACGGTGACCCGGAGACGGCGACCGAGGACCTCAAAGATCTCGGCGAGAAGCTCGACGAGATGACGGACAAGGAGAAGCAGGAGTTCGCCAGGAAGCTGACCGAGCTGCAGTCCGCCGCCAACCAAGCCGGCGGCGCGGCCGGCCAGGCCCTCAAGGACGCGGCCCAGAGCCTCGCCCAGGGCGACACCGCCGGCGCCAGGGAGGCCCTCGACCGGCTGTCAGAGGCCCTCGGCGACAGCCAGGACGCCGTCGCCACGAACCGCGACCTGACCGGCGCGGCGAACCAGCTCCAGGACAGCCGCCGCGACCTGGCGAACGCCGGCCAGCAGGGCCAGCAGGGTCAGCAGGGTCAGACGGGCCAGCAGGGCAACCAGGGCCAGGGCGGTCAGCAGGGCCAGGGCGGTCAGCCGGGCTCGAGCGGCGGTCCGGGCTCGAGCGGCGGTCCGGGCTCGAGTGGCGGTCCGGGCAGCAGCGGCGGCCAGGGGCAAGGCCAGGGGCAAGGCCAGGGCCAGGGGCTAGGCCAGGGCCAGGGGCATGGCCAGGGCCAGGGGCAAGGCCAGGGGCAAGGCCAGGGCCAGGGCCAGGGGCAGGGGGCGATCGGCGGCGGCGGCTCGAGCGCCAACTACCTCGGTTCCGGCACCGGCGGCACCGCCAACCTCGGCGGCCCCGTCAACCCGAACCGCCCCTCCGAGCTGGGCGACGAGCTCGGCAGCATCTTCGCTCCGTTCGATCGCCTCGGCGAGCCCGGTGACCCGTCGTACATCTCGGGGACCGGGGGCTCCGGCCAGACGACCCAGGGCAACCAGCAGGGGGCGGGCACGGATCCCGGCTCGTACGTCCCGTACTCGCAGGTCTTCAGCCAGTTCTACCAGTACGCCCTCACGACCCTCGATCGCGGCTATGTGCCGCTGTCGGTGAAGGACTACGTGCGCGACTACTTCAGCTCGCTCGACCCGAGCCAGTGACAGGTCCGGCGCGGCAGGCCCGCACCGGAGCGGAGGACCCGATGGAGACGACGACCATGGAGGCCGGGGGCAGCCCGCGCCTGACTCCCGAGGCCTTCGCCGACCGCGCCGCCGCCATCGAGCGCGAGGTCGGCCGGGTGATCGTCGGCCAGCGCGAGCTGGTTCGCCAGACGGTGACCGCGCTGCTGGCCAACAGCCACGTCCTGCTGGAGGGCGTCCCGGGCCTCGGCAAGACGATGCTCGTCCGGACGATCGCCGACGTCATCGACTGCGCCTTCAACCGGATCCAGTTCACGCCCGACCTCATGCCGGCCGACATCACCGGCACGAACATCCTCATCGAGGAGGAGGGCAAGCGGATCTTCCGCTTCCAGCCCGGCCCCATCTTCGCCAACCTCGTCCTGGCCGACGAGATCAACCGGGCGACGCCAAAGACCCAGTCCTCGCTCCTCGAGGCGATGCAGGAGCACCAGGTCACCGTCGCCCGGAACCGCTACCCGCTCGACCCGCCGTTCTTCGTCCTGGCGACCCAGAACCCCCTCGAGATGGAGGGCACCTATCCCCTCCCCGAGGCCCAGCTCGACCGGTTCCTCTTCAAGGTCATGGTCCCCTTCCCGAACGAGGAAGACCTCATCACGATCATGGACCGGACGACGGGCTCGGATGCCCCGACGGCGGCCAAGGTCTGCACCGCCGCCGAGATCGTCGAGATGCAGCGCCTGGCACGGGCCGTCCCGATCGCGCCCCACGTCACCGCCTACGCCGTGAGCCTCCTGTCGGCGACCCACCCGGACCAGCCGCGCGCGCCCCAGATCGTCCGCGAGTACGTCCGCTACGGCGGCTCGCCCCGCGGCGCCCAGGCCCTCGTCACGGCCGGCAAGATCTACGCCCTCCTCGACGGGCGCTTCAACGTCGCCATCGATGACGTCCGCGCGGTGGCCCTGCCGTCGCTCCGGCACCGGGTCATCCTCAACTTCGAGGGCGAGGCCGAGGGGATCACGCCCGAGGCCATCGTCCGGTCGATCCTCGACGCGGTGCCCGCCCCGTCGGTCGAATAGCGTCCTCGCGCGGGATCGGGGACCGACCATGGCGATCGACGACCGGGCCCCTGCGCCGGAGCCGACCTCCGGACAGCGCGCGCGCCCGGCGTTCCTGCCCTCCGACCTCGACCCGACCGTCTTCGACGAGGCGTTCCTGCGCCAGCTCGAGCGACTCCAGGTGCTCATGCGCCAGCCGGTCCGAGGCGGCCTCAAGGGAGGCCGGCGATCGGTCAAGCGGGGCCAGTCGGTCGAGTTCGCCGACTTCCGCGACTACACCCTCGGCGACGACCTGCGCCAGCTCGACTGGAACGTCCTCGCCCGCCTCGAGAAGCTGTTCATCAAGCTGTATGTCGAGGAGGAGGACGTTACCATCCACTTCCTCCTCGACGCCAGCGCATCGATGGAATCGGGCCACCCCTCGAAGCTTCTCTTCGGGAAGCGGGCCGCGGCGGCCCTCGGCTACATCGGCCTGGCGTCCGAGGATCGCGTCGCGATCACCTCACTCGGCGGCCGGGCCGGCCGGCGCCAGGTCGCGCTGCGCGGCTCGGGCCGGGTCTTCCGGCTGCTCTCGGCCCTGTCGGGCATCGCCGCCGCCGACGGGCCGACGGACCTCATGGCCGCGGCCCGCCACGCGGGAGCCCAGCTGACCGGCCGGGGCGTGATCGTGCTGCTGTCCGATCTCCTGGATCCCAACGCCGACCGGGTCATGCGCGAGCTCGCCGCGACCGGCTCCGAGCTGATCGTCCTCCACCTGCTGTCGCCCCAGGAGCTGGATCCGGCCCTCGAGGGCGACCTCCGGCTGGTGGACGTCGAATCGGGCGAGGGCATCGACGTGACCGTCGATCTCGCCACCCTCGACGGCTACAGGGCCCGCCTGGAGGCCTGGCGGGAGGGCTTCGCCGACCTCGCCGCGAAGCGCCGGGCAACGTACGTGCCGCTGTCCACGGACGTGCCGCTGACCGAGCTGATGTTCGCCGAGCTCCGGCGCCGCCAGGTGGTCGGGTAGGCCGCGATGAGCTTCATCTCGCCGCTCGCCCTGCTCGGCCTGATCTTCGTCCCGGCCGTCGTGGCGATGTACCTCCTGAAGCTCCGGCGCGACGAGGCGGTGGTGCCCTCGACGCTGCTGTGGCAGCGCCTCGTGGCGGACGTCGAGGCCAACGCCCCGTGGCAGCGCCTCCGCCGGAGCCTGCTGCTGCTCCTCCAGCTCCTGCTCGTCCTGATCCTCGCGGCCCTCGCCGCGCGACCCTTCCTCGAGCGGCCGGCGGGCCTGGCCCGGGATCTCGTCCTGGTCATCGACACCTCGGCCAGCATGGCCGCCACGGACGTGGCCCCGGATCGGCTGACCGCGGCGAAGGCGATGGCCCTCGAGGCCCTCCGGGAGCTGCCCGCCGGGGGCAAGGTCTCGGTGATCGCCGCCGGCCGGACCGCCCGCGTGATTGTCAACTCGACGACCGATCTGGGCCGGGTCCGGGCCGCGGTCGAGAACCTGGCCGTCTCGCCGGCCTCGGGCGATCTCGGCGACGCCCTGACCCTGGCCGACGCCCTGGCCGCCCGATCGGGCGACGCCGAGATCCTCGTCGCCACCGACGCCGCGCTCGCGAGGCGGCCGACGACGCGCCTGGAGCACGACGTGACGGTCCTCCAGGTGGGCCGTGATCGGAGGAACCAGGCGATTGTCGCCCTGGCCGTTCGCCAGGGCTCGTCGGGCGTCACCCGCTCGGTGTTCGTCAGCGTCGCCAACCTCGACATCGAGCCGAGCCAGCGCCGGCTCCAGCTGTACGGCGACGGCGTGCTGCTCGAAGCGCGCGACATCGTCCTCGATCCCCTGACCCGGTCCGAGGCGATCATCGACGACGTCCCCGTCGACGTCGAGGTCGTCGAGATCCGGCTGGAAGGCGAGGGTGAGGGGGCGACCGACGCGCTGGCTCTCGACGATCGGGCCTGGGCGATCGTCCCGCCGACGGCACCGCGGAACATCCTGCTTGTCTCCGAGGGCGATCCGTACCTCGAGAATGCGTTGCTGTTCCTGCCGAACGTGAACGTCTTCGAGGTCAGCCCGGACGACTACCCCGAGCGGGCGGTCCGGACCGATGGCACGGACTGGGACCTCATCATTTTCGACGGAGCCGTGCCCGACGAGCTCCTGCCGGGCGCGCTCCTGGCCATCGCCCCGGCCCGGACGAGCGTCCTCGGCGAGGTCGTGGGGACGCTCCGCGATCCCGGCATCGCGAGCCTGGACCCGGATGAGCCGGTCCTGCGCTACGTCGACCTGTCGACGACCCACATCGGCACCGCCAGAAAGCTGGTGCTGCCGGCCTGGGCACGGTCGATCATCCCGGGCCCGGGCGGCGCCTCGCTCCTGTACGCGGGCGAGCTCGACGGCCGCCGGGCCGCCGTCCTGGCCTTTGAGCCGCGCCAGTCGGACCTGCCCCTCCAGGTGGCGTTCCCGATCCTCATCTCGAACCTGACCGGGGAGCTCATGGGCGGCTCGGCGGCACCGACCGAGGCCGTCGTCCCGGGCGACCCGGTCCGCCTGCCGCTGCCCGCCGGGGCATCCGCCCTCAAGGTGACCCGGCCGGACGGCTCGGTGGTCGAGCTCGCCCCGGGGACCGGCGGCGGCGCGAGCGTTTCGTTCAGCCAGACCGACCAGCTCGGCGTCTACACCGCCATCGCCGTCTACCCCGAGGCGACGCCGACCCCGTCCGTCACGGCGACGCCGAGCGGGGCGCCAACTGCCTCGTCGTCGCCGGCGGCCTCGCCATCCGCCTCGACGGGCGGCTCCCCGACCCCCGGTCCGACGGCGCCGCCGGCCGACCCCAACGCCCCGCAGCGCTTCGCGGTCGATCTCTTCGATCCCGCCGAGTCGAACATTGCGCCGGGCTCCGCGGCGGAGATCGAGGCCCTCGGTGGCGGGGTTCCGGGCGTGCCCGGCCCGAGCGCGTCCGGGGTCTCGGCCACGCCATCCCCGGCGCCCACCGGCACGCCTGCGGCGTCGGGCGCGCCGGGCGCCGGCTCGGCCGCGGATCGGCCGCCGGCCCGCGACGAGCTGTGGGTCCCGATCGTCCTCGTCGCCCTGCTCGTCTTGCTCGCCGAGTGGATCGTCTACCAGCGCGACGCCGTGACCCGCCTCTGGCGCGGGCTGCGAGCGCGGTTCGGGCAGGGCGAGGCGGCCGCGCCGTCCCGCGGCGGCGGACGGGGGACCTAGATGGGCATCCGCTTCGAAACCCCTTCCTTCCTCCTGCTCCTCGTCCCGGTGCTGCTCGTCACGTTCGTCCCCCACCTCGCCGCCCGGCGGCGGATCGGCACAGTTCGGCGGCGGGTGGCGCTTGCGGTCCGGACGACGCTCCTGGCCGCCCTGGTCTTCGCGCTGGCCGGCTTCCAGCTCGTCCTCCCGGTCGACCGCCTGGCGACCGTCTTCGTCGTCGACCTCTCCGATTCGGTCGGCAACGAGGGCCGCGAGAATGCCCTCGCGTTCCTGCGCGAGAGCCTCGAGGCGATGCCCGACGGCGATGCCGCGGGGGTCGTGGCCTTCGGCAAGGACGCCCTCGTGGAACGCCTGCCCGAGGAGCTCCGCTCGATCGACCGGCTTCGCTCCACCCCGGTCACCGGCGCCACCGACATCGGGGCCGCGCTGCGGCTCGCCTCGGCCCTCTTCCCGGACGAGATGCAGAAGCGGATCGTCCTCATCTCCGACGGCAACGACACGACCGGCCGGGGTCAGCAGGAGGCCGCCCTCGCGGCGGCCCGCGGGGTCCAGGTCGAGACCCGGGTCATCGGCCTCGAGGCCCGTGACGAGGTCCTGGTAGAACGGCTCCAGACGCCCTCGACCGCCCGGCTCGGCGAGACGATCGAGGCCGTCGCGACGATCCAATCGAGCGTCGCCCAGCCGGCCACGGTCCGGCTCTTCGCCGACGGCCAGCTGGTCGCCGCCGAGGCGGTGAACCTCGTCGAGGGTGCGAACCGGCTGACCTTCGAGGTGAAGCCCGAGGAGGCGGGCTTCCACACCTTCCGGGTCGTGGTCGAGGCGGCCCGGGACACCTTCAGCCAGAACGACCGGGCCGACTCGAACACGATCGTGAAGGGCGAGCCGCGGATCCTCGTCCTCGCCGGCGACGAGGTCGTCGCCGCCGAGCTCGTCGCGGCCCTCGAGCTCGAAGGCCAGACGGTCGACTCGATCATCCCCGAGGCCCTGCCGACCGACTTCGCCGGCCTCGCCACGTACGACAGCATCGTTGTCGTCGACGTCCCCCGGATCCGGCTCTCGGATCGCCAGCTGGCGTCCCTCCAGGTCTACGTCCGTGACCTCGGCAAGGGCCTGGTCATGGTCGGCGGCCCGGAGAGCTTCGGCGCCGGCGGTTACACCAAGACCCCGATCGAGGAGACCCTGCCGGTCGACATGGGCGTCCGGAACCGCCAGCAGCAGCCGGACGTGGCCCTCGTCGTCGTTATCGACAAGTCCGGCTCGATGGACGCCTGCCACTGCAACTCGTTCGACCAGGGCGGCGGCAGCCAGATGCAGGGCGTCCGCAAGATCGACATCGGCAAGGAGGCGATCCTCCGGGCTGCGGCCGCGATGACCGCCCGTGACGAGCTCGGCGTCGTGGCTTTCGACGAGCAGTCCCACTGGGTCGTGAACACCCGGCCGCTCGGCGAGATCGAGGACCTCGCCGGCGACGTCGGGACGATGCAGCCGAACGGGACGACGAACATCTTCGCCGGCCTGGAGCAGGCGGTCGGCTCGCTGGAGAAGGCCAGCGCCACCCGGCGCCACATCATCCTGCTGACCGACGGCTGGTCGTCCTCCGGCCAGTACGACCAGCTCATCGCCCGGATGAAGTCCGCCGGGATCACCCTCTCGACGGTCGGCGCCGGCGGCGGCTCGAACCCGTTCCTGGAGCAGCTCGCGACCCAGGGCGGCGGCCGCTTCTACTCGGCCGCGAACCCGGCGGCGATCCCTGACATCTTTCTGAAGGAAACCGAGCAGGTCGCCGGCCAGCAGATCGTGGAGGAGTCGTTCTTCCCGATCCAGACGAGCTCGTCGCCGATCCTCCGGGGCCTGGACCAGGGCTTCCCCCAGCTCTTGGGCTACAACGGCACGACCATCAAGTCGGCCGCCCAGCAGGTCCTCGCCACGGCCCGCGACGATCCCCTCCTGGCCCAGTGGCAGTACGGCCTGGGACGGTCGGTCGCCTGGACATCGGACTCGACGGGGCGCTGGGCCAGGAACTGGCTGGCCTGGGACGGGTTCTCGAAGTTCTTCAGCCAGCTCGTTGGCTGGACCTTCCCGGGCGAGGAGACGGGCGGCATCGAGGCGACCTTCGAGACCGTCGACGGCCAGACCCGGCTGCACGTGGAGTCGGTGGAATCGGACGGCTCGCCGCGCGACTTCTACACGACCTCGGCCGTGCTGGTCGGGCCGTCGCTCGAGCCGGTGGAGGCCGACCTGGACCAGGTCGCGCCGGGCGTCTACGAGACGGACCTCGGCGAGATCGAGACCGGCGCCTACGCGGTCCGGATCACCCAGATCCGGCCGGGCGCTTCGCCGCTGGGGCGCACCGTCGGGCTCGTCGCCCCGGTCGCTACCGAGTACCGGATCCTGGGCGCCAACCAGCCGTTCCTGGCGACGCTCCGGGCCGCCACCGGTGGCCGCGAGATCCTGACCCCGGAGGAGCCCTGGCGCCACGATCTCCGGACGACCGCGACGTTCACCGAGCTGTGGCCGTGGCTCCTGATCCTGGCCCTGCTCCTCTGGCCGCTGGACGTGGCCCTTCGGCGGGTCTCGATCGGGCGGCGGGAGCTGGCCGACGCCCGGGCCTGGGTCGGCCGGACGTGGCAGGCCCGGCGCGCCGCGGCCCCGCGAACTGCGGCCGCGACGGGCATGCTGGCGGCTCGTGACCGCGCCGCCGGGGCGGCGTCGCGGGCGGCGATCCTGCGTGGCGATTCCGCGGCTGGTCCCGCGCCGGCGCCGGTTCCGGCGTCGCCGGCGCAGGGGAGCGCGACCGCGGGCGTACCCGGCGTCACCGTGGCCGGGCCATCCCGAGCAGCGGCGCCCGCCGCCTCCGAGATCTTTGCCCCTGCGGCAGCCCAGCCGGACACCCCGACCGAGGGTGCCGAGGCGTTCCCCGCTGCCCACGACACGGACACCCTGGAGCGGCTCCGCGCCGCCAAGCGCCGGGCCCGCGGGGGGTAGCTCTCCCCCACATCGCCCCCGGGATCGCCTCACCAGAGATGAACGGGTGTGGTCCGGGAGCCAGCCTAGCCTCCGTAGCCCCAGATTCGGGCTCACCGACGAACCGGGGTGGTGGCTGAGCCTCGCGGCCGCGACCCGAGACTCCCGTGCCACTGGGATTGGTGTTTGAGACGACGGGCGCCGGCCAGCCCGGCCCCGCCAGGGGCCGCCGCGCGGCGCGTGCGGGCGCTACCTGCGCTACCGTGCCGGGGTGACGCTCGAGGTCCTGTGGACGCCGCCGCCCGATGTCCGGACGTCGAGCCGGATGGGCGAGTACCTTGCCTGGCTGGAGCGCCACGTGGGCCTCCGGTTCGCGGACTACGGCGAGGCGTGGCGCTGGTCGGTCGTCGAGCCGGGGGCGTTCTGGGCCAGTGTCTGGCAGTTCTTCGACGTGCCCGCCGACGGAGCCGTGAGGGTCGACGACCCACCGGAACGCCACCTCGCCGAGGCCCGGATGCCCGGCGCCCGCTGGTTCCCCGGGACGGCCCTGAACTACACCGAGGCCGCGCTCCGCCTGCCCGGCCGCGGCCCCGGCGACGTCGTCGTGGTCGGTCGGTCCCAGACCCGGGGC
Source organism: Chloroflexota bacterium (assembly GCA_040752335.1). Taxonomy (GTDB): domain Bacteria; phylum Chloroflexota; class Limnocylindria; order Limnocylindrales; family CSP1-4; genus UBA5189. The sequence goes on along the minus strand of JBFMEV010000008.1, from coordinate 72,729 downwards.
CCCGTGGACCTTACCGCGGCCGAGCTGCGAGACCAGGTCGCCCGCTGCCGGGCGGGGCTGGAGCGCCTGGGGGTCCGGCCCGGTGACCGGGTCGCCGCGCTCCTGCCGAACATCCCGGAGACGATCATCGCCCTGCTTGCGACAGCCAGCCTCGGCGCGATCTGGTCGTCGTGCGCGCCCGAGTTCGGGCTGCGCGCGGTCATCGACCGGTTCGGCCAGATCGAGCCGGCGGTCCTTATCGCCGTCGACGGCTACCGCTACGGCGACCGCGACGTAGACCGGACCGGCGAGCTGGCCGAGATCCGGGCGGCGATGCCAGGCCTCCGGTCGACCGTCGTCCTCCCCTACCTCGACCCCGCCCGAGCCGCTGCCGTCCCCGACGCGACCTCGTGGGAGGACCTCCTCGCCGACGGCGCGCCGCTCGCCGTCGAGCGCGTGCCGTTTGACCACCCGCTGCACGTCCTCTATTCATCGGGCACGACCGGCCTGCCGAAGCCGATCGTCCACGGCCACGGCGGGATCCTCCTCGAGCACCTCAAGGCCCTGGCCCTCCACACCGACCTCGGCCCCCGTGACCGCTTCTGCTGGTTCACCACGACCGGCTGGATGATGTGGAACTACCTCGTCTCGGGCCTCGCCGTCGGCAGCACGGTCGTGACCTTCGACGGCAACCCGGCGCACCCGGATCTCTCGACCCTGTGGCGTCTCGCGGCCGAGACCCGGACGACGTACCTCGGCACCGGAGCGGCCTACCTCATGGCATGCCGCTCGGCCGGGATCCAGCCCGGCCGCAACCTCGACCTCTCCTCCCTCCGTGGCGTCGGCTCGACCGGCGCGCCGCTGCCTGCGGCCGGGTTCCGGTGGGTCCGGGACTCGGTCTCGGCCGCGATCCCGCTCGGCTCGTTGAGCGGCGGCACGGACCTCTGCACCGGCTTCCTGGGCCCGTGCCCGCTCGTGCCGGTCTGGGCCGGCGAGATCAGCTGCCGGATGCTCGGGGCGCCGGTCGAGGCCTTCGATGAGGCCGGGCGGTCGGTCATCGGGCGGGAGGGCGAGCTCGTCATCACCGCCCCGATGCCGTCGATGCCGGTCGGGCTGTGGGGCGACGAAGACGGCACCCGTCTCCGCGCCGCCTACTTCGACGCCTACCCGGGGACCTGGCGGCACGGCGACTGGATCACGATCACCGATCGTGGCTCGTGCGTGATCAGCGGCCGCAGTGACGCGACCCTGAACCGCGGCGGTGTAAGGATCGGCACGGCCGAGTTCTACGGCGTCGTGGAATCGATGCCCGAGGTCGCCGACAGCCTGGTGGTCCACCTCGAGGACCCGGGCGGTGGCCCGGGCGAGCTGCTGCTCTTCATCGTCCTGCGGGAGGGCTTCGACCTCGACGCGGGTCTCCAGGGGCGGATCGCCGCGGAGCTACGGGCCGAGCTCTCGCCGCGCCACCTCCCCGACGAGATCATCGCCGTGCCGGCCGTGCCGCGGACGCTGTCGGGGAAGAAGCTCGAGGTGCCGGTCAAGCGGATCCTCCAGGGCACGCCGGCCGATGACGCCGCTTCGCGGGATGCGCTCGCCGACCGCCGCTCGCTCGAGCCGTTCGAGGCCCTCGCCGCGGAGCGGGTGGCGCGGGCGGGCCGAGCGTGACGCGCCCCGGCCGCCGCCCGGGCCCCCATCTGGTCCTGGCCGCCGCCGCGGCCGCAGCCGTCCTCCTCGCCGGCTGCGACGCGATCCTCGAGTCCCCGCCGGAGCCGACGCCGGCCGACTTTCCCGGGATTGCCGGGGAGCTGGCGAACCGCGGCCTCGAGCTCGACGCCATCACCTCCGGCGACGCCGGCTGCGACGACCCGACGTTGATCCCGACGGCGATCGGCTTCGATGCCACCGGGCTCGGCGTCGCCGAGCCGGTCCGGGTACGGGTCTACATCTTTCGGAACGGCGAGACCTACGACCGGCGGCGGCCCGACGTCGACGGTTGCATCGCCGAGTGGGCGACGGACCCCGCCACGTTCGAGTTGATCGATGCGAAGCCGTTCGTGCTCGCCGGCCAGGGACCCTGGACGGCCGAGTTCAAGGCCGCCGTCCGCGAGGCGATGACCGCCGCCGCCGGCACCGGCGGCTGACGCCCCCGGACGAACGTCCGGGTCCCGACGATAGGACCTGACCCGGGACCGCTCAACCGTCCCACGGTCGTCGGGACCACCGGGTGGCTGCCCACGGGCACCGCGTGCGGGAGCCTCCGGTCATGCCCTCGCGTGACCGCCGCAACCTCCTCGCGCGCGTCGTCCTCGCCCTCATCGTCGGTGCCGTCGCCGCCCTGCCGGCGCCGTCCCTCGCGGCTGCGCCAACGCCCGGGCCAACCGTCGAGGCGGCAGCCGCCCGGGACATCGACGATGTCGCCGGTGCCCGCCGAGCGGGTGGGCGCTCGATCGACCGCCTCGAACCCCGGGCCTCGACGGTCGGCGTCGCCGAGCCAGACGCGCTCGACCTCCGGCTCGGCGAGATCCAGCCCTTCCTCGTCGCCCGCTTCGCGGCCGAGGCGGCTGCTGCCGAGGCCGCCGCTCCGACCTACAGCGGCAAGAACCACTTCTGGATTCCGTCGCTCGGCGTGTCGCGCTCGGTCGAGACGTTCGCCTGCACGAGGAGCACGCCGCCGGCCAACCGGATCTACCGCTGGGGCTGCGCGGGCACGAACAACGTCTACATCTTCGGCCACGCCTGGGGCGTCATGAAGCCGCTCCACGACGCCTACGTCTCGGGCGAGGTGAAGGTCGGGATGACCGCCGTCTACGCCGACGGCAAGGGTCGCGTCCGGACGTACCGGGTCACGGAGATCCGGGTCGTCACACCCGACAAGGTCGATTGGGCGATCGCCGCCCAGGCGGTGCCGAGCATGACCCTCCAGACCTGCGTCGGGGCGAACAGCGAGCGGCGCCTCCTCGTCCGGCTCGTCGCCGACTGAGTAAGGCTGATGGCCGACCGTTGAGCACGATCCGCGAGTGCTCCCGGCACTGATAGATCCTGTTTCGGCGACGATCAGGCCCGTTCGATCGAAGCATTTCAGCCCAGGCTCTGAGTGACGTCCCGCTATTGGTCGATGGCCAAGGTCGAGCGGGCAACGCCGCCGGGAGGCACGACAAGCTTCGTGGTGATCGTCGTCTCCACGTCGTCGCGTGTGTATGTGACGTCAACGAGCCACTCAACTGCCGGAAGGTCAGTGTCGCCACATCTGCCGTCGGGGACGACCTGGGGGAGGTGCTCGCCGGCCACGCGCGGATCGAGCGTTCGCAAGAGACACTCAACTTCAACCGGTTGCCCGTCCCGATCGACGACGGTGAGCTCGAGATCTCCAACCGGCCCGGTCCACGGGCCCGGGCCTGCGTATGTGAGGTACATCCAGCCGGCGTCCCTGAACCTCGCGCGGATGACTGGCTCGACCGCCGTGTCTGGTGCTCGGTATTGGACTTCCACGGCGTTCAGGAGCTCGTTGACATCGGCGCTGACGAGATCGGCGCCTACCGTTTGGAACCACTGACTGTTGGACTTCACCGTCGCGGCGAGCGCCTCTAGCTCGCGGAGCGTGTAGCGCGCCTGACGTACGTTGATCTTCTGGCCGAAGAGCGCAGCCACGGCGATGCGATGCACGTCCAGTTCGTCCGTGAACGCGAGGACGACCATGGATCCTTCGATCCAGGCCCCAGCGAACTCATCCGGGAACTGTGTGCCGTACCCCCGCGCCGGCGAGACGAGACGCTGGGCGGTCGAGTTAGCGTTTGCAACCTGATCGAGCTCGAACGGGAGGAGCGGAACCTCGAAAAGCACCGAGGCTTTGGGATCGCTGGCCACCTCGAGCACCCACTCGAGGTCGGTACGGAGGCCGTAGACGCGCCGGAATTGGAGCCAGGACTCGAGCTCCTCCTGGGGGACGGGAAGCGTGGCTCCAGGGCTGTTTTGTGGCGACGCGGGCTTCGTGATCGGGGGCTCGCTGCACCCTCCCGCCACGACAGCCAACGCGACGAGCACCGCGATCCGAAATCTGATCCGCGCGTGTTTAGTCACGACCTAAGTCGCTGCGACTCTGTTGGCGTGCCAAGGAGACGTCCCGAGCACAGCCCATTCCTGGCAGGCACCCTGCGATTTCACCGCCGGAAGACCATCGGCACGGCACTATACTCGCATTAGCCAGCAAGTGGACTGGAACAGGCCTGATCAGGCCACGGTGGGGAGGGGGTCTCCATGATCGTGTGGAGAAGGCAGTCGGCGCGGCGATTGCACTGCCGCTGCTGCTTGTGGCGTCTCAGGCCCCCTCGATGGCCTCGTCATCCGCGGCGATCTCCCAGACCGGAACTCCTGCGGCTGACGTCGCGAGAGCACTCACCTTCCGTCAGATGTTCGGTTTAGATGCAGATCTGGGACTAATCCAGCGTGCCGCGATCTCCTCAGACTACTCGGCCGTGAACTACGGAGTTCCACTGACGAGCGCCGAGGAGGCGGAACTGGGGCGACGGGTGCAGGTCGAGCAGGATAGCCACGGCGCGGCCGCCTTTGGCCGCCAGCAGGCGACCTGGGGCGGGTACTACTTCGATCAGCTTGCCCGTGGCGCACCGGTGTTCCTGTTCACCGCAGGGGTCGAGTCGATGCGTTCCCAGCTTGAGAAGCTCCTGCCTCCGGGAACTGACTTTCGAGTCGAACATGTCACGCGGCCGCTGTCGATGCTACAGGAGACACAGGAAGCCATAGTTTCCGCGTATGGTGAGCTGCGTGCGTCCGGCATTCCAATTACGAGCACCGGCCTCGACATAATCGGGAATCGTGTCGTCGTCGGCATCGATGGCATAACAGATGAAGCACAGAAGAGGATCACGCGAGAGTTCGGTAGTTACATTCAGTTCAAGGACAGCCCCCCAGCGCAGTCAGACGCCTGTCCAGTCTCGGTGTGCCGGCCGATGAAGGGCGGCATCAAGATCACCGGGGCCGACGGCTTCTCCTGTACGTCAGGGTTCGTTGTGCGCCGCGCACTTGACAACTCCTATGCCATCCTGACAGCCGGGCACTGCCTATGGGTCCAGAACCCCGCCTCGCCGTTCAAACTCACTTGGTATCACAATACATCCAACGGCACTCATGATGTCTTCGGGAACTCCAGGTACCACACGTTCACGAATCTCAGCGATGGCGACGTGGGACTAATCGAGCTGCAGCCAAGTGAGAACCCCACCTCGGCGAACCGCTTCTAAATCGACGGCTACGCGTCCGGCGTGGTTCAGGTCGTTACTGGATACGTATACGACCTCGACCAGACGACGGGGAGTCAGGCGTGTGCGTACGGCTACAATAGCAATGATTCGGCATGTGCGACCATCACGGACCCCGATGAGACGAAGCAGAGCTGTGCGGATCCAGACCCAGGAGCAAAGGTCTGCTACGACATCAGACACACGAAGGTGTACAGCTACAACCTCATCCCCGGAGACAGCGGTGGGCCAGTGTTTCAGATACCGAATCCCACTTCGCTCAATCGAATCATGCTGGGTACTCATGTGCACTCCGTCGAAGGCAATACCGTCCCGGTCCTTGGCCAGAGCGGGTGGTATACGCCGTATGGCTACGGTCGATTGGCTTACATCGCACACGCCGCAAGCGGCGACAACTACTCGCTATGCGTGACCGCGTCATGTTGAGCTGTGGACTGCCGCTGCACCACCCGTGTTTGTTATCGATTGAAGCGAGCCGGCGGCCCTCTATCACGTTCGTCCCGCCGGACGGGGCCGACCTCGAACGAACCGGGTGATCTGAGGATTCGCGCCGGCGACTTAGGGCCTGTTGCCGAATTCGTTGAGCACCATCGGCGAGTGCTCCCGGCGCTGATCGATCCTGGCTCGGCCTTGATCAGGCCCTTCGGTCGGAGCATTTCAGCCACAGGCCCTGAGCGCCGGCCTCACTCTGGGCCCCAAGGCCTAGACGATCCGCAGGTCCAGAGTTCGGCGGGCGATGACGAGCCGCTGGACCTGGCTCGTCCCCTCCCCGATCTCGGTCAGCTTCGCGTCGCGAAGGTAGCGCTCCACCGGGTAGTCGGTGACGTAGCCGTAGCCGCCGTGGATCTGGATTGCCGCGTTCGTTGCCCGGCTCGAGACCTCCGAGGCGAAGAGCTTCGCCTGGGCCGCCGCGAGGCTGTAGTCGCGACCCTGATCCTTGAGCCAGGCAGCGCGATAGACCAACGACCGGGCGGCCTCGATCTCGGTGGCCATGTCGGCGACCATGAAGGCGACACCCTGGAACGAGCCAATCGGGCGGCCGAACTGCTCGCGTGTCTGGGCATATGGGACGGCGGCGTCGAGGGCGCCCTGGGCGATGCCGAGGGCCATCGCGCCGATGCTGATCCGGCCGCCGTCGAGGATCTTCAGGAATGTCCGGAAGCCCTCGCCACGCTCGCCGAGGAGATTCGTGGCCGGGATCCGGCAGGCGTCGAAGAACAGCTCGCCGGTAGCCGAGGCGTGGAGCCCCAGCTTGTCCTCCAAGCGCCCCACCCGGAAGCCCGGGGTGTCGGCGGGGACGATGAAGGCGCTGATCTCGGCCGCGCCGTCGGGCTTGGAGCCGGTCCGGGCCGTGATGACGTACGTCCCGGCCTGACCGGCGTTGGTGATGAAGCGCTTGCCGCCGTCGAGGACCCAGCTGCCGGTTTCCGCATCGCCCTCGAGACGGGCGGTCGTCCTGGTCCCGCCGGCGTCGGAGCCGGCGCCCGGCTCCGTCAACCCGTAGGCGCCGAGGACCTTGCCGCCGGCCATCGGGACGAGGAAGCGGTCCTTCTGGTCGCGGGTCCCGGCGAGGTGGAGCGGGCCGCAGCCCAGGGAGGTGTGAGCCGCGACGATGATCCCGAGGGAGCCCCAGACCCGGCTGATCTCCTCGACCGCGATGGCGTAGGCCAGTGTGTCCAGCCCGGCCCCGCCCTCGTCCTCCGGGAACGGGATGCCGAGCCAGCCCATCTCGCCGAGGTGGCGGACGATGTCGACCGGGAAGCGCCGCTCGCGCTCGTGGGCCTCGATCTCGGGGGCCACTTCCTGGAGCATGTACTCGCGGATGGTCGAGCGCAGGAGGTCGTGCTCCGGCGAGAGGTCGAGGTCCATCGTCGCGAGCGTAGCACCACCGTTCGGGGCGTTTCCTGCTAGCCTCCCGCCATGTCGGAGACCGTCCCGAGCCCCGACGCCGACCTTCGCGACAGCGTCGCCGTCTCGGCGATCGGGCGCCTGCCGGGCGCCGCCGCCGCCTCGCCGGTCGGTCCGTCGCCCTCGACGCTCCGTCGGGCGATCCTCGTCAACCTCCGCCAGCGCGGGCCGATGTCGCCCGACGGCCTGGCCACCCACCTCGGCGCCAGCCGGACCGGGGTCCTCCAGCAGCTCCACGCCCTGGAGCAGGCGGGCCTGGTGGCCCACTCGATCGAACGCCATGGGGTCGGCCGGCCGCGCCACCTGTACGACGTGACACCCGATGCCCAGGACCTCTTCCCGGCCGACTACGATGGCTTCGCCTCTGCCCTCCTGGATGCGATCGAGTCGGTCGGCGGGCAGGACCTCGTCGAGGAGGTCTTCGCGGCCCGCAGGCGACAGCTGGGCGCCCGCCTCCGGGAGCGACTCGCGGCGCGGGTCGCGCCCGACGCGCCCCTGGCCGAGCGCGTCCGCGAGCTGGCCGTCATCCAGGACGGCGCGGGCTACCTGGCCGAGGCGATCGTCACGTCCGACGGCACTATCCGCCTTCGCGAGCACAACTGCGCGATCTTCCACCTGGCCCGCGAGGCCGGCTCGTGCTGCGAGGCCGAGCTGGCCCTGTTCCGCGAGGTCCTCGGGGCGGACGTCGTCCGCGAGACGCACATCGCCTCGGGCGACCGGTCGTGCACCTACCGGATGGAGAGCCGCGCCGGCGACTGATAGTGCCTGGCGCCGTGTAGCGCGGCGCCGGTCCCGCCAGTCAGAAACGACCGGGGATCGTGGTAGATCCGGCCCTGTCACTCGAATCGACCCCGAGCTCCCTCCGGGCATGCCCCACGCACGACTCGAGGTGGAGATGGGCGCGAACCGGGGGGCCCCATTGGCGGTCGCGCCACCTTCCACGATCCCGGATCGTAGGTGACCGAAACTCGGGCTCGCCGGCGGCCGGGCGACGATCCTCCGCGCGTGTGAGCTCGGCTATGCCTCTTCGCGCTCCACGGCCTCGCGGGTCGCCGGCGGGCGGGCGGGCAGCGGGACGTCGGAGACGTTCGGGACGAAGGACGCGGCCATCGCGGTCGCGGCCGCCTGCTCCTGCTCCTCGACCGACAGGATCCCCAGCCGGCCGAGCGTCGCCAGCTCGTCCCGGATGTAGGTCTTGAGCATCTCCGGCCCGTCAGTCGAGATCGTGAATCGGACGCCATTGCGGCGGAAGGTGTCGAAGATCCAGCGGATCTCATCCCAACCCGAGACGACCTTCGTGTTGAGGTTCGAGGTCGGGCAGATCTCGAGGACGATGCCCCGCTCCCGGATCATCGCCATCGCCCGGGGGTCGTAGGCGGCCTTGACGCCGTGGCCGATCCGATCGGGCTCCAGGAGCTCGACGACGCGGGCGACCTCCTCGACCGGGCCGGCTTCGCCGGTGTGGACCGTGATCCCGAGCCCAAACTGGCGAGCGCGGCGGAACAGCTTGCGATACTCGGCGACCCGGAAGGTGCTCGATTCGGGACCGGCGATGTCGACGCCGACGACGCCGCGATCGCGCCAGGCGATCGCCTTCTCCACGATGATCTCGTTGAGCTCGTACGGGAAGGCCCGGTCGAGGCAGAAGATCAGGCCCGGCTTGATCGGGTATTCGAGGCTCGCCCGGTCCATGCCCCGTGTCGCCGCGGCGATGATGTGATCGAGGTCCTGCTCGCCGCCCCGGTTCCGCTTCATGGGGTTGAAGCGGAGCTCCATCGTCGTGACGTTGTTCTTCCGGTAGGCCCCGCCGACGACCTCGTACACGCTCCGCTCGACCGCCAGCGGCGAGCTCTGGATGAGCTCGGTCCAGTGGAAGAGCTGGAGGTAGCCGTCGAACGACTTCGTGCCGTGGGGCTTGACCGTGATGAGCTCGCGGAACTCCCAGTAGTCCTTGGTCGGGAGCTTGATGCCCTGGGAGTGGGCGATGCCCCACATGATCGCCGGCGTCACCGCCGCGCCGAGATGGCAGTGGAGCTCGGCCAGCGGGATCGACCGGGACAGGTGGCGGACCATAGCCCGAAGGATACGGGGTCGAGCAGAGCCGGGGCGACCCGCCGGTACGTCTTCCGCTGTAACGCTCGCGACGCGATCGCGTCCTGAATCTGAGCTAGGCGTCCAAGGAGGACATCGGTGATGGAGCGAACAGACAGCCCCGACACGCAGAGGCAGGGCAAGGATCGACGGGCGTTTCTCGCGGCCGTGGCCGGGGCTGGCGCAGGCGCCGCCGCGGTCGCCCTCGCGGTGCCGGCCGCGGCGCTCGCCGTGCCGCAGGGACCCCCGAACCCCACGTTCACAAGCCACGACGATGACCCGGCGCTCACGGGGATCAATACCGCCACCGGCCCGGGCCTGAAGGGCGTCAGCACGGGCTCCAACGGCGACGGCGTCTGGGGCGAGCGCTCCGGCAACGGCGAAGGCTCCGGCGTGGTCGGGGCGCACTTTGACGAAGGCGCGGGTCCGGGGATCGCCGGGCTGCGGTTTGGCTCCGGGTCGGGCAACGGGGTCAGTGGCGAGCGCCATGACACCGGCTCTGGCGACGCGGTGAGCGCCTGGCACGACGGCGACGCTGGTGAGGGGCTCTCGGCGTTCCGGGTCGGTCCGTCGTACGGGCAGGCCATCGCCGCCCACCGGATGGACGACGGCGGCGGCCACGGCGTCTGGACCGACCGATCGGGTGCCGGTGAGGGTGACGGGGCGTACCTGACCCGGACGGGAGAGGGGACCGGGAGCGGCGTGGTCGCCATCCGTGAGGGTCCCGGGTTCGGCCACGGCGCCTTTGTCATGCGGAACCCCGAGGGCCACGGCTCTGCCCTCGAGGCCCACAACCACAGCGATGTCGGCGAGTACGCGGACGCCATCCTGGGTGTCCGCTACGGCGACTCACCTGGCGCAGGCCTGCGAGCCATCCGCACCGGCGGCGGCGGCGGGACCGGGCTCCGGGGCGAGAACGACAGCACCGCGCCCGGCCATGCGATTGAGGCCAGCCGGAGCGGCGCTGGTGAGGGTGACGCGATCATTTCGGATCGCACCGGTTCCGGACACGGTTCCGCCGTTGCCGCGTACAAGCACGATGACGGGACCGGCTTCGCTCTGTTCGGCCACCATGACGGGAGCGCGGAGGGCGATGCGCTGTTCGCCCGCCGGGAAGCCGGGCCAGGCGCGGCCGTTCACGCCGTCGGCGAACTCGGGCTGCTCGTCGAGGGTCGCTCACGGTTCGCCTCGGTCGGCTCGGGGTCGATCGGTGCCACCGAGAGCAGCGCCACCATCGCGACCGCGATGGTTGGCGGCGCGAGCCACGTTTCGGTGACGCTGCTCGGCGACGCCGGGGCGAGCGTGGCCTACGTCACTCGCGTTCCTGGGGTCAGCTTCACCGTCCACCTCACGAGCCCGGCGACGAATCCCGTCGACTTCTCGTACTTCATCGTCGATCCCGCTTGATCGGCGGTCGGCCGGGGGGGCGGCCGCCAACCGATCGAGACTGACGCTCGGCCCAACTCGTTCGGGCCGAGCGTCTCTGTCCGTCCGGGCGTTCCCGAATACGATTGACGGGTCCCCGTACCCTGCCCGCCCGAACCGGGAACATGCGAACCCTTCGAATCCCCTCGCTCCTCGCCATCGGCCTCGCGTTCGCGTGTGCGACCGGCGTGCTGGCGGCCGCCCCGCCCCGGCTCGACGGGGCCGTCACGGACCAGGTCGACGCCCTCGGCGGCGAGGTCGATGCCGTCGAGGCGGCCCTTGCCGACCTCCTCGACGAGCACGGCGTCCAGCTCTTCGTCCTGTTCGTCGACACCACCGACGACCTGACGGTCACCGAGTTCGCTGACGAGACCGCCCGGCTGAATTCGCTCGGCGCCGATGACGCGCTGCTGGTCGTGGCGATGGGGGACCGGACGGATGCGATCTGGGTCTCCGACCGCCTCGACGACGAGATCACCGACCTCGAGCTCGACTCGATCATCTCCGACACCCTCGAGCCGGCCCTCCGCGACGGTGACGTCGCGGGCGCGGCGATCGCGACCGCCGGAGGGCTCGGCAAGGCGTCCGAGCCCGAAGTGATCCCGACCGCGGAACCCACCCCGGTTGCGACCGAGCCGCCCGCTGACGATGGCGGCGGAGCCGCGAGTGGCGGCCTTGATCTCGGCATCATCGTCGGCTTCGTCCTCGTCAGCGGCGGCGTCGTCATCCTTGGCGCCTGGCTGGCATCCCGGGTTGGGAGGTGGCGCGAGGCGGAGGAGCGCGATCGGCGGACCGGCAGGCTCGCGCGCGAGGCGAACTCGATGCTCATCGCCGTCGACGAGCGCACCCGGACCGCCGATCAGGAGGCCGGCTTTGTCGAGGCCGAGTACGGGGAGGCCGAGGCGAAGCCCTTCCGGGCAGCGATCGCCGAGGCCCGCGACGAGCTCCGCGCGGCGTTCGGGGTCCGCCAGAAGCTCGACGATGCCGAGCCCGAGGACCCGCCGACCCGTGAGGCGATGCTCAACGAGATCGTCTCCCGCTGCAGCCGGGCCGGGGCCGCCCTCGACCGCCAGGCCGCCCGGATCGACGAACTCCGCAACCTGGAGCGCAATGCCCCGACGATCCTGGCCGGCCTGCCGGCGCTCGTCGAGGCCCAGGAGCGCCACCTGCCTGGCGCCGAGTCGACGCTCGGCGAGCTCCGCGGCTATGCGGAGTCGACGTGGGGCCCCGTGATCGGCAACGCCGCCGAGGCCCGCAAGGGCCTGACCGGGGCCCGGGCCGCCATTGAGCGCGGGCTGGCGGCGGCGGCCAAGGGCAACGGGCGGACCGCCGCCCGCGAGATCGTCACGGCCCAGGAGGGGATCGCCGGCGCGACCAAGCTCCTCGATGCCATCGACAAGCTGGCTGCCTCGGTCCGCGAGGCCGAGTCGAAGCTGGCCGACGAGCTCCGGGCGGCCGACGCCGACCTCGCCGCGGCGAGGGGTGGTCTTCGCGCCGCGACCTCGGCCTCCGGCGTGGCGCCGGCGGTTCCGGCCAGCTTCGACGCGGCCGCGGATGCCCTCCGCGCCGCGACGGCGGCCGCGACCACCACGCCGCGCGACCCGCTGGGAGCCATCAGACTCGCGGCCACGGCCCGACGTGGTGCGGGCGAGGCCCTCGCCGCCGTTCGCCGTGACGCCGAGCAGCGGGCCCAGTTCGCGGCCGCGCTGAACGCGTCGCTGGCTGCGGCCGCGGCCGACGTCGACCGGGCATCCGACTTCATCGCTACCCGCCGGGGCGGCGTCGGGCGCCGGGCCCGAACGCGGCTGGCCGAGGCCGAGCGGTCACTCGAGACCGCGGTCCGCCTCCGCGACGCCGACCCCGCGGCGGCGATGGAGCACTCCAAGCGCGCGGAACGACTGGCCGAGGAGGCGTACGCGCTCGCGGCCTCGGACTTCGATAAGTGGGACCGCGGTGGGCCGAGCCCCACGCGGGGCGGTGGCGGGTCGGATATCGCCGGGGCGATCCTCGGCGGCATCATCGGCGGGATCCTGTCCGGCGGCGGCCACCATGGCGGCGGCTGGGGCGGCTCGCCGTGGGGCTCATCCGGCCCGTCTGGGGGCGGGGGCGGCGGCGGTTGGGGCGGCGGAGGCCACAGCCGGGGCGGTGGCTTCGGCGGGGGCGGCGGCGGGCATTCGCGGGGCGGCCGGTGGTGAGCCGGGCCATCTCGATCCATCAGGCAGGTAGGCTTCGCGGGGCAGCACCCCGAAGGAGGTAGGCATGGCTCAGTCGTCGATCCTCGGCCGGATCGGCCAGCTCATCCGGGCGAACGTCAACGCGATCCTCGACAGCGCCGAGGACCCCGAGAAGATGCTCGACCAGCTGGTCCGCGACTACACGAACAACATGGCCGAGGCCGAGGAGGCCGTGGCCCAGACGATCGGCAACCTTCGCCTCGTCGAGGACGACGCCCGCGAGGCCCGCGAGGCCGTCACCGAGTGGGGCGGCAAGGCCGCAGCGGCGTCGCGGCGGGCGGACGAACTGCGGAGCGGCGGCAACGCCACCGAGGCTGACCGCTTCGACGAGCTCGCGAAGATCGCCCTCCGCCGCCAGATCAGCTACGAGGAGCAGGCGAAGACCCTCGAGACGCAGGCGGCCCAGCAGACCGAGCTGGCGAACAAGCTCAAGGACGGCCTCAACAAGCTTCGCGTCCGCCGCGAGGAGCTCGTCCAGAAGCGCGACGAGCTCGTCAGCCGGGCCAAGATGGCCCGCGCCCAGGCCCAGGTCCAGCAGACGATGAAGAGCGTCTCGGTCATGGACCCCACGAGCGAGATCTCGCGCTTCGAGGAGAACGTCCGGCGCCAGGAGGCGATGGTCCGCGGGATGGAGGAGGTCTCGGCCTCCTCGCTCGAAGAGCAGTTCGCCTCGCTCGACTCGGCGGAGGACGAGCTCGAGGTCGACGCTCGGCTGGCGGCCCTGAAGTCGGGCAGCTGAGGCTCCGGGCAGATCGGCCACCTCTGGCGGTCAGCCCGCGCGCGGTCCTATACGCACCCGGAGCCACGCGGACGGACGGGCCGCGCCCGATGGCATAGTCGCTTCCCCGCGTGGGTCGGTTCGCTTGCCCGGTCAGTGCTCCGCAACGAGCGGGGGTGGTGCGTCCGGGCACCGGACTCTGCGAAACCTGGTGACACGGAGAGGCCCGGGTGATACACATGCGCGATCCGGAGCCCGGCCGGGGGGTGTCGCGAGCGACCTTGCCCGCGCTGGAGGCCTGACCCCGGCCTGATATCGCGGGCTCGCCGGCTTCGCCCGCGGCCGTAATGCATAACGGCTCGGCGCGTCTACCGGCCAGACCAAGCGATACGGAGTGGAGGGTCTGGCAATGTCCCGCGTCCTGCGTACTGCGCCGCGTCCAGACGAGGTCGACGCGCAACCCACGAGTCAACCCGCCGCGAGCGATTCGCCGCGCGATCGACGCGCGTTCCTGGCAACGGTGGCGGGTGCCGGCGCCGGTGCCGCCGCCATGGCCCTGACAGGTCCCGCGGCAGTGCTCGCCTTCCCTCCGGGACCACCGACGGCGACATTCACAACGAACGATGCCGATCCGGCTCTCCATGCGTTGAGCACCGGGAGCGGGGAGGCGATCCTCGCCGAGAAGAACACGAACGCGCCGGGGAGCGCGATCAGCGTCTACCGGAGCGGCGCCGCTGACACCGGCGACGACCATGCAATCCTGGCAGTCATCGACGGCTACGGTCGAGGCGATGCCATCCACTTGAACCAGAACCAGGAGGCCGCTGGGAGCGGCCTGTACGTCGAGAAGGGCAACACCGGTGGAGGCGACGGCGTCACCTCGATCAACTCGAGCAGCGGCGACGGCTCCAGCGTCCTCGGCGTCCGGTACGGAGACGCACCGACGTACGGCGATGCGGTCCTCGGCGAACGCTGGGACGGCGGCGATGGGCACGGAGTCAGCGGCGCTCGACATGGCACCGGCCAGGGCGACGGCGTCCACGCCTACCACGACGGCGATGCGGGCGACGCGGTCGCAGCCTTCCGGGAGGGGTCGGGTGGCGGGGCAGCAATCCGTGGCCATCGGCTCGGAGAGGGCGGCGGAGACGCCATCACCGCGTTTCGCGAGCCCGGCGGGCCCGGCGACGCGATCCACGCCCATCGTGACGGCGACGAGTTCGGCCACGGCCTCTCGACGATCAAGTCAGGGCTGGGGGATGGCGCGGGCCTCGTCAGCGATCGGACCGACAACGGCAATGGTGACGGTATCGAAGCCCACCGTCGGGGAACCGGCGGCGGGAATGCCCTCTATGCATCCAGGGAATCGGGCGGCCCCGGGCACTCGATATATGCCCTCCGCGAGGGAGACGACGAGACCGACAACGACACCCATGCGCTCGTTGCCGACCGGAACGGCGACGTCGTCTACGGCGACGCGATCCGCGGCCATCGCAGCGGCGGCGGACCCGGACATGGCGTCATCGGCGCTCGGACTGCTTCGGGTGCTGGCTCAGGCGTCGTCGGCGAACGCAACGACGACGGCATCGGCAACGGCGTCGAAGCCTTCCGACGAGGATCGGGCCACGGCAACGCCATCATCGCGTTCCGGGAGCAAGGCGGGCCTGGCAACGCCATGTACGCGAACCGAAGTGGCGACGAGGATTTGGGGCATTCGATCCATACCGAGCGCTACGGTGAGGGCCCCGGCTACGGGGACGGGCTCGCCGCGTCGCGCAACGACGGCGGCCCCGGCCAGGGCGTGACCGGGGAGCGCCATGGGAGTGGCGAGGGTGCGGGTGTTCGTGCCTGGCACGATGGAGAGAACGGAAACGGCCTAGAAGCCTTCCGCGTAGGGTCGGCGTTCGGGATGGCCGTCGCTGCTCACCGCATGAACGAGGGTGCTGGCAATGCCATCTGGACCAACCGCTCGGGATCGGGCGAGGGGGATGGCGTCTACACCACTCGGACCGAGGAAGGAGCGGGCAGCGGCCTGACGTCGATCCGGGAAGGCTCTGGTCCCGGTCATGGGGCCGTTGTCATCCGGACCGGCGAGGGCCACGGCTTGGCGCTCGAGGCGCACAACTCCAGCACCCATCCTGACTACGCGGACGCGCTGCTGGCGACGCGATCCGGCTCTGCACCGGGTGGCGCAATCCGGGCGACTCGAACGGACGGCGGCGGCGGCGAAGCGCTGACCGCATCACGTGAGGGCCCCGGCGGCGGTCACGGGGTGCTGACCTGGAGGTCCGGTGACGGCGACGGCTGGGCATTGGGGGCGATCAGCGAGTCGACCTCTCCGGGCGGGCACCCGGCCGCTGTGATCGAGCGGAGGACCTCGACGCCCGGCAACGGGCTCGTCGCGATTCGGAGCGAGGGTGGCGTCGGCGCGGCGCTGATCGCCGAGCGCAAGGACGACGGCGACGGCGACGCGATCGTCGCGGTCCGCTCCGGCGGCGGGTCGGGCGCGGCGATTCATGCCCAGGGCCGAGTGCGGTTCAGCACCGTTGGCTTTGGCACGATCCTGGCCGGCGAGTCGGCCGCGTCGGTCGCCGTTCCCGCCGCGAACAGCCACGTGAGCGTTTCCCTGTATCAGAACCCGGGCGCCGCCGTCGCTGTCTCGTGGATCGAGTGGGCGGCGAATTCGTTCACCGTCCACCTCACGGGGCCGGTCGTGGGCGACACGGGCTTCAGCTACTTCGTCGTCGACCCAACGAGCTAATCGCTTTCGCATGCCTGGGTTGCGAGCTATGCGGCCGGACTCAGGAGGGCAACCCTGTCGTGGGAGTCACCTTGTAGCAGGGGGCGCACGTCCTCGGGTTGTCTGAGACCGGACCCGTCACGGTCGGCGACCCGCGGGGGCGGCACCGGCCTTGCTTACCGGGCGGCAGGCGGATCCGTGCCGGTCGGCGCGCACCAGAGCGTCGTGACGGTCGTGATCGCGAAGGGCGCGAGCGAGGGCGCCTGCAACCGCGGCTTTGCCGACGAGCTGCGCCTCGCGCTGGGGCGTAGCCGCGCGGCGCGGCGGCGGGCGTCAGCCCGCGAGCGGGACCACCCGGCCGTCGGCGTCGAGCGTCGCGCGGCGGCGGAGGGCACGCAGCTCGGCGCCCGGCACCTGGTCCCGAGCGTGGTAGCTGGAGCGAACGAGCGGCCCGGACTCGACGTGTCGGAAGCCGAGGGCGAGGGCCTCGGCCTTCATCTCGGCGAACTCGTCGGGGTGGTAGTAGCGCTCGACAGGGAGGTGCCGCTCCGAGGGGCGGAGGTACTGCCCGATCGTGAGGATGTCGACGTCGACCTCGCGGAGGGCCTCGAAGGCCTCGGTCATCTCCGCGCGGGTCTCGCCCAGGCCGACCATCAGCGAGCTCTTCGTGTGGGCCTCTCGGCCGTACTCGGCGGCATACGCCTTGGCCCGCTCCAGGACACCGAGCGTCCGATCCCAGCGGGCCCGCTTGCGGACCGGCTTCTGGAGCCGCCGGACGGTCTCGAGGTTGTGGTTGAGGATGTCCGGCCCGGCGGCCATGACCTCGCGCAGCGGCGCCTCGGCGCCGTTGAAGTCGGGGATGAGGACCTCGACGCCCATGCCCGGGATCCGCCCGCGGATCGCACGGATCGTCTCGGCGAAGACGTGGGCGCCGCCGTCGGGCAGGTCGTCGCGGGCGACCGAGGTCACGACCACGTGGTCCAGGCCGAGGCCGTCGAGGGCCTCGGCGACCCGGCGCGGCTCGTCGTCGTCGAACCAGGTGGGCCGGCCGGTCTTGATGTTGCAGAAACCGCAGGCCCGGGTGCAGGTGTCGCCCAGGATCATGATCGTGGCGGTCCGCTGATCCCAGCACTCCCCGATGTTGGGGCAATGGGCCTCCTCGCAGACCGTGTTGAGGTTGAGGCCCCGCAGCCGGCGCTTGAGGTCGTGGTACGTCTCGCCGGCGGGCATCCGGGCCTTGATCCAGTCGGGATGGCGGCGCGGTGCCGTGCCATCCGCGGCCATGAGTCCCGGGACCGCCGCCAGCCCGCCGCCGCCCATCGCGATCGAGATCGGGTCGTGCGGGCCGTGAACGTGCCCCGTCCCCTGGGGCTGGAACATCGGGAGCTCGCGAGCGGTCATCTCGCGTCGAGTGTAGTCAGGCCCCCGTGAACGTGTCGCGGAAGCCCTGCTCGAGACCCCGCGGGCTGAAGCCGAGCTCACGGTGGGCCCTTGCGGCCGACGCCCAGTACGTGACACCGGCCCCGGCGCTGACGATCTCGCGCAGGCCGGGCCGGCCGATGAGCCCGCCGATCGGCGCGAGAGCACGGAGGAGGCCGGTCGGGATCCGGAGTCGCGGCGGCAAGTGGCCGCCGACGGCGGCCGCGACCTCGATCGCCTCGCGCAGGCGAGCCGTCGGGCCGCTGAGGACGTAGGCCTCGCCGACCCGGCCGAGGTCGAGGGCCGCGACGATGCCCGTCGCCAGGTCCTCGACGTGGACGAAGCCGAGGCCGACGTCGTCGAGGGCGGCGGAGCGAAGACGACCCGCCGCAGCGCGGCGGAGCACGTGGCCGACATCCGAGTGATCGCCCCGCCCGTAGACCTGGCTCGGCAGGACGATGACGATCGGCGCCCCCGCCCGGATCCGTAGCTCGGCGACCTCGTGTGCGTCGTACTTCGTCTCGTCGTACCACGACACGAAGCCGTCGCGGAGGTCGCGCCGGTACGACTCGTCGACGATCTCGCCGCGGGTGTCGCCGAAGACGCCGCAGGTCGAGACGTACACGATCCGCGGAACGCCGGATGCCTCGGCGGCATCCAGGACCGCGGTCGTGGCCCCGACGTTGGCGTCCCACATCGCGTCGCGCTCGTCGGGGCGGATGCCGACCGCGTACCGCCCGGCCGCGTGGACCACGCCGTCGGCGTCGCGGAGGTGCTCGGCCAGGCGCGCGGGTTCGGAGAGGTCGTCCTCGATGAGATCGAGGCCCTCCGCCACGAGGTCGGTGATCGAGGTCGCGCGTCCCTTTTCGCGGACGATCGCGACGGCCTGGTCGCCGCGCTCGTGGAGCCGCCGGACGACGTACCGGCCCACGAAGCCGGCGGCGCCGGTGACGGCGATGCGGCTGGACCGCCTCGGCTTCCGGGGCTCGGTCACGGGACGCCGATCTCGACCGCGAGACGGCGCCTAGTAGATCGCCGTGTCGGGACCCACGCCCTCCAGCCAGGCCTTGATGTCGCGGAGGAGCGCGGCGCCGCCGGCGCCGTCGTTGGCCCGATGGTCGACGCCGAGGACCATGTTCATGATCGAGCGCACGGCGATGACGTCACCGTCGGGCGTCTCGACGACGACCGCTCGCTTCGTGATCCGGTCCATGGTCACGATCCCGACCTCGGGGACGTTGATGATCGGCATGACCAGGTTCGTGCCGAGCCAGCCGGTGTTGTCGACGGTGAACGTCCCGCCGCCGAAGTCATCGATCCGGAGCTTGTTCGCTCGCGCGCGGTCGGAGACCTCGGCGATCGCCCGGTTGATGCCGGCGATCGAGAGGCCGTCGACGTCGCGGATCACCGGGACGATGAGCCCGTCGGCGAGGGCCACGGCGATGCCGATGTTCACGCGGCGCTTGGCCAGCAGGCCGTTCTCGGTCCAGTGGGCGTTGAAGGTCGGGTTGCGCCTGAGGGCCTCGGCCGAGGCCTTCACGACGAAGGGCACGAAGCTGAGAGAGACGCCCTCGCGGGCCTGGAAGTCCTTCTTGTTCCGGTCCCGGAAGCGGACCAGGTTGGTGACGTCGACCTCCATCTGGACGTAGGCGTGCGGAACCTGAAGGGCCCGCGTCATCTGGGCGGCGATGCCCTTCCGCATCTGGGTCATCGGGACGAGGACCTCGTCCGCGCCGGCAGGGAAGACGATGCCCGCCGCGGTCGTCGCTGATGCGGGGGCGGCAGGCGCCGTTCGCGGGGCGGCGGCGACTCCGGGTGCGGCGCCGGGTGCCGCGGGGGCGGTCACGGCCGCTGCGCCAGTGGCGGCCCCGGTGGCATCCTGCCGGCCCACCGGCTTGCCCGTCCGCTGCGACTCGACGTAGTCGGTCACGTCCTCGCGGGTGATCCGGCCGCCGCCGCCGGTGCCCACGATCTGGGCTGCGGTCAGGCCGTGCTCGCGGAGGAGACGGCGCACGGCTGGGGTCATCCGCGCGTCGGCGTTACCAGGTAGCTCGTGGAGAGCGCGCTCGTCGGAACCGGCAGGGCCGTGGGCCGGGGCCGGGGTGGGTGGAGTCGGCGCGGGTGTGGTCGGCGCCGGGGCCGGTTCACGAGGCTCCGCCGGAGCCGGCTTCGGCGCGGCCTCAGTGGGGGCTCCCGGTGCGGCGGCTCTCGGAGGAACGGAAGCGACGGCGGCAGATGTCCCGCTCCCCGCGCCGGCCTCCTCGATGACCGCGATCTCGGCGTTGTTCGGGACGGTCGCTCCCTCCTCGACCAGGATCTTGGTGAGCGTGCCCTCGAACGGCGACGGGACCTCGGCGTTGACCTTGTCGGTGATGACCTCGAGGAGCGGCTCGTACTTGTCGACATGGTCGCCGGGCTGCTTGAGCCACTTGCCGATCGTCCCCTCGGCCACGCTCTCGCCGAGCTGGGGCATCGTCACCTTGGCCACGATCAGGTTCCTCCGGTCGAGGTGTCACACATGCAGGCAAGTTTGCGACAATCTCGCGGATCACGGGATCTCGCGCCGCTCGAAGGCATGTTCGCACCCCCGCTCATCGCCGACGATGTATCGCGCAGTCGCCGTCACCCGCTTCGGGTAGCTGGCCGCCGATGAGGCACCCCGGGCAGAGTTGACCGCGATCGGCGACGGAGCTGCGACTCCGCGCGTGGCCAGTCGGTAACGTCTCGTCGCTTCGAGCGTCTTGTCGCCATTGACCGTGCAGGGTTGGGAGGTGCCAGTGCGAGCACATCTGAGAATCGCAGGCAAGGCGCTCGCCGCCGGGACGATCCCGACGACTTTATGGCTCGTGGCGATCCAGGCGGTCGGCGGCACCGTGCCCGACGACCTTGGTTCAATGTTCGGGGTCGCGGTCATGCTGTGGCCCGCCGCGACTGTCGGCACCGGCCTCTGCGCGGCGATCGGCGTCGTGGCGATCATCGGCGTGGGCGACACCATTGCGACCCGTGGCGAACACATCCAGATTCTCGGAGTCGCGCTGGCGATCGGGCTCATCGTCGCATGCATTGCGGCGGTGATCGGGCTCGCTGTCGCCGCAACCGTCTCGCCTTTCCTGGGCCTCGGCTTGGAGCTCGGCGACGCCTTCGGGCCCGCCATCGCTGCAGGGGTCGTGATCGACGTCGCGCTTGGCGGCGCGCTCCTCGCGGCGATCTTGCTACAGTCCGAAATGGCGGGCAGGGCGCGGTGACGGACCACCGGAGCCTCCGACCGAGTGGTGTTCGGCCATGATCGCGCCGACCGTCGAAGCTCTGAGCTCGACCCGGGCAGAGGCGTCGCGTCAGCCGTGACGACGTAGCGTTCCGCCGGCGAGGGACGGCATGGCCGAGGTGTAGCGGCGGAGCTCGTCAGCGGCGCCTCCGGTCGCGGGCGAGCGCCTGCTCGACCATCGCCGGGTGGCGGGCAATGCCCTTTGCCGCGACGGCCTGGAGCTCGGCGAAGAGCGGCTCGTCGATCGTCGTGAAGTTGAAGCACGACTTGCCCTGCATGCGCCGGCGCAATCCCGGTGACATCGAGGCCACGAGCTCTGGGTCGGCGTAGACGCTCATGAGGTGGAAGCTGACGTAACGCCTGTTGATCTTCGTGCCCGCGACGTAGCCCCACGGCTTGCCCTCATAGCCGGGCAGCTCGAGGACCATGCCCTCGGGTCCGTCCTTCGTCACCGTCAGCTCGCCCCTATACGGCTCCAGGATCCGCCGCAGCCGCGCCTCGACCGCTTGGAAGTCGGCCACCTCAGCCCTCTCTCATGTACACATCGAAGCCCCGGGCGATCACACTTTCGAGCTCGGCGAGCAGTGTCTCATCGACGTCGGTGAACCGGAACACGGTTGCGCCGGTCTTGCGCTTTCGGAGCGCCGGCGAGATGCCGTCGAGGAGCTCGGGGTGGCCGTGCATCGGCAGGAAGTTCAGCTTCACGTAACCGTCGGCCGGCTGGACCCCGGCGAACCAGTCGTGGGCCTTCGCGCCGGACCGCCGCAAGACGGCCATGCCGTAGATCGTGCCCTCTTCGAGGGGATCGTTGTAGGGCTCAAGGATTGCCCGGAGCCGTGCCTCCACCGCCACCAGGTCCCCCACCGCGCGAACCTCAGTACGCCGCCAGCCTGCGGATGCCGTCGGCGAGCTTCTCTGGGTTGACCATGAACCAGTCTTCGAGGACGTGGTTGTAGGGCACCCCGGGCACATCCGGGCCCGCGATCCGCGTCACCGGCCCGTCGAGGTAGTCGAACGCCTCCTCGGCCACGATCGCGGCGACCTCGGCCCCATAGCCGCCGAACCGGTTGTCCTCGTAGACGACGAGGCACTTGCCGGTCTTGCGGACCGACGTCAGGAGGGTGTCCTTGTCGATGGGCCGGAGGGTCCGGAGGTCGACGACCTCGACGCTGATCCCCTCGTCGGCGACCACATCGGCCGCCTCCAGGGCGTAGTGGGCCATCAGGCCGTAGGCAACCACGGTGATCTGGGTCCCGGGATGGGTGATCGCGGCCCGCCCCAGCGGCACGACGTAATCGGTGTCGGGCACGTCCCCGCGAACGGACCGGTACATCTTCTTGTGCTCGAAGAAGAGGACCGGGTCGTCGTCGCGGATGGCGGACCGCAGGAGGCCCTTCGCGTCGTAGGGCGTCGAGGGGATGACCACCTTCAATCCCGGAATGTGGGTGAAGAACGCCTCCACGGACTGGCTGTGGTAGAGCGCGCCGTGGACGCCGCCGCCGTAGGGGGCCCGGATCGTCATCGGCACGCCGAAGCCGTTGTTGGAGCGGTACCGCATCCGGGCCGCCTCGGACAGGATCTGGTTGAAGGCCGGGAAGATGAAGTCGGCGAACTGGATCTCGGCAACCGGCCGGAGGCCGTTGACGGCTGCCCCGATCGAGGTCCCCACGATCATCGATTCCGTCAGCGGCGTGTCGATGACGCGGTCGTCGCCGAACTCGGCCCACAGGCCGTCGGTGGCAAGAAACACGCCACCCTTCTTGCCCACGTCCTCGCCCAGGACGATGACCGACTCGTCCCGCCGCATCTCCTCGGCCAGCGTCTCGCGGATGGCCTCGATGAAGGTCTTCGTGGCCATCAGTCCTTCGCCCCCTCGGCGGCCGAGTGCGGCTCCTCGGCGGCGTGGTCGGCGGCGGTGTGGGCCTCGCCGAGGCCCCAGGCCGGTGGTGTCTCGGACGGCCACTCCTCGGCGAAGACCCAGCGCATCGCCGTCCGTGGATCGGGGTCCGGCTCGGCCTCCGCGTGGTCGGTGGCGGCGTCGACCTCGGCCTTGATCTCGGCGGCGATCCGGGTTTCCTCGGCGTCGGCGAGCACGCCGGCCTCGCGAAGCTGGTCCCGGAAACGCGGCAGCGCGTCGTGCGAGCGCAGCCCTGCGAGCTCCTGCTCGGGCCGGTACTTCGTCTGTTGATCGTCCGAGGAATGGGCGGTCAAGCGGATGACCTTGGCCTCGATGAGCGTGGGCCCCTCACCCCGGCGAGCCCGCTCCACGGCCTCGCGGGACGCCTTGTAGCAGGCCAGCACGTCCGAGCCGTCCACGACGACCCCCGGCATCCCGTAGCCCGACGCCCGGTCGGCGACGTTCTGGGTGGCGAGCTGGCGAGCGGCAGGAACGCTGATCGCGTAGCCGTTGTTCTCGATGACCAGGATGAACGGCAGGCGGTGGATGGCCGCGAAGTTGAGGCCCTCGTGGACGTCGCCCTGGTTGGAGCTGCCCTCGCCCATCGAGGTCATCGCCACCTGCCCGGAGCCGCGGATCTTGGCCGCCAGCGCGATCCCCACCGCGTGGAGCATCTGGGTCGCGACCGGCGAGGAGAGCGACAGGAGGTTGTTCTCGGCGTTGCCGTAGTGGCCGGGCATCTGGCGGCCGCCCGACGAGGGATCGGTCGCCTTGGCGTACTGGGCCATGAGGATGTCCTGGGCCGTCATCCCGAAGGCGAGGCAGGTCGCGATGGAGCGATAGAACGGGGCGATGAAGTCCTTCTTGCGCTCGAGCGGCCAGGCGATCCCGACCTGGGCGCCCTCGTGGCCCTGGCCGCTGATGACGAACGGGATCCGGCCGGCCCGGTTGAGGATCCACATCCGCTCGTCGACGGCCCGGGCGAGGGCGACCGTCCTGTACATCGCCAGGAGGTCCGCATCGGTCAGGCCGACCGACGTCGCGAGGTCCGACTGGCTCTTCCGGGACACCGCCATCGGTCGTCGGCCGCCCTGGCGGCTCAGAAGTTGATCGACCGGCCGTCGACGGCCATCGCCGCCTCGCCGACGATCTCGGCGAGCGTCGGGTGGGCGTGGGTCGCGCCGCCGATCTCCCACGGCGTGGCGTCGAGGGTGAAGGCGAGCGAGGCCTCGGCCACGAGATCGGTGGCGTGCGGGCCCACGAGGTGGATCCCGAGCGTGTCGTCGGTCTCCTTGTGGCCGATGACCTTGGCGAAGCCCTCGTACTCGCCGCCGATGATCGCCTTGGCGATCGCCTGGAACGGGACCTTGCCGACCTTGTACGGGATGCCCTGCTCCTGGCACTGCTGTTCCGTGAGCCCGACGGAGGCGATCTCCGGCCGGCAGTACGTGGCCCGCGGCTGCTGGACGTAGTCGATCGGGTGGACGTCCTTGTCGCCGGCGATGACGTGGGCGGCCACGAGTCCCTCGTGCGCCGCGGTGTGGGCCAGCAGCAGGCCGCCGACGATGTCGCCGATGGCGTAGAGATGGGGCTCGCGGGTCCGCATCCGGCCGTCGACCTTGACGAAGCCCCTCTCGACCTCGGCCTTCGTGGTCTCGAGGCCAACGTTCTCGATGTTCGGCGCGCGGCCGGTGGCGACGAGGAGGAGCTCGGCGGAGATCTCGGCGGCCTCCTTGCCCGCCGGCCCGACCGTCAGCTTCACGCCGTCCTTGCCGGCCTTCACCGACGTGACGTCGAAGCGGGCGTTGGTCATGACGGTCATGCCGCGCCGCGTGAAGCTCCGCTCGATGAGCTGGCCGACCTCACGATCCTCGGCCGGGACGACGGCCGGCAGGTACTCCAGGAGCGTCACCTTGACCCCGAGGTCGTGGTACATCGAGGCGAACTCGACGCCCACCGCGCCAGCGCCCACGACGATGACGTCCTTCGGCAGGGAGTCAGCGGCGAGCACCTCGTCCGAGGTCACGATCCGCACGCCGTCGGGCTCGAGGCCGGGAAGCGACTTGACCCGAGAGCCCGTGGCCAGGATCACGTCCGTGCCCTTGAGGACCCGCTCGCCGCCCGCCCCGGGCGTGCCGTCCTCGCCGTGCATCTGGACCCGGACGGTGGTCGGCCCGTCGAGGCGGCCGCGACCGGCGATCCAGGCCACCTTGTTCTTGTCGATGAGGGTCTTGAGGCCGGTCCACATCCGCTTCACGACCTGGTCGCGGCGGGCCGCCATCCGGGCGTAGTCGACGACGGGGTCGCCGGCATCGATGCCGAAGTCCTTCGCATGCCGGATGCGCTCCGTGAAGGCGGCCGATTCGAGGAGCGCCTTGGTCGGGATGCAGCCGCGGTGGAGGCACGTGCCGCCGATCTTGTCCTCGTCGACGAGCGCCACCTTGAGCCCCAGCTGGGCGGCCCGGAACGCGGCTGTGTAGCCGCCCGTGCCGGCGCCGAGGACGACGAGGTCGAAGTCGTTGGACGAGCCGACGGCCATGGTCAGGCGGTCTCCGGAAGGGTCGAGGGTTTCACGTGGAGGTTCGGGAGGGGCCCGCGCCGGCGGCGTCGAGGGCGGCGTCGAGGCGCGCCCGGGGAGCCCGGCGGGGCGGGTGGATCATCGGCGCCGATGGTACGCGCGGGGTCGCGAGGGGCGCAACCAAGCGGCCAAACGCGAGCGGCGCGACCGAGCGGCCCAACGCGGGAAGCGCGACCGAAGGGAGCCCATCCCGAGCGGCGCTGCAGAGCGCGCCGAGATCCGACGGGCCCACACGGGGCCGTGCGAGGGGCCCATCGAGGCACGACTTGACGGCCAGACACAGGAACCGGCCCCGCGACCCCCCAGCAGCATGTCGAGGAGCGCCCACACGCGCCTTCGTTGCCCGCGGGTCCCGGGCGCCCGGGGAGCCCGATGCTAGACTCGCCGCCGTGGACGCGACCGTCCTTCGCGTGCTGCTCGTGGTCGGGGCGTACCTGATCGGTTCGATCCCGGTCGGTGTCGTGGTCGCCCGGGCCAGCGGCGGTCCGGATCCACGGACGATCGGCTCCGGCCGGACCGGCGGGACCAACGCCCTCCGAGCCCTCGGCCGGAAGTTGGCTGCGCTCGTCGTGGCCGGCGACCTCGCCAAGGGCGCCGGCCCGGTGCTCCTGGCCAGGCTCCTGACCGGCGGCGATCCGCTGACCGAGGTGCTGTGCGGGGCCGGCGCCGTCGCCGGAGCGATCTGGTCGGTCTTTGCCGGCTTCCGGAGCGGCCGCGGGGTGGGGGCCGGGGTCGGGACGATGCTCGTGATCCAGCCGCTCGCGGTCGTCCTCGCCGCGCCGGTGTTCTTCGTCGCGATCCTGGTGACGCGTTACGTGTCGCTCGGCTCGCTGCTCGGCTCGGCCGCGATGTTCCCGGCCACGCTCATCATCTGGGCGGTCGCTTCCGGTGCGGTGCCGCCGGCCTACGTCGGCTGGGCGGCGATCGGCCCGGTGCTCATCTGGCTGGCCCACGCCGACAACATCGACCGCCTGCTCCACGGCACCGAGCGGAAGTTCGACCTGGGACTCCTCGGCGGCCGCCGCGGTGGCGGGGCGGCGTAGGCGGGGCGGGGCGGAACCGCCGGGGGCGGCGCCGCGTCGTTCGGGGGAGCGGCGACGATCGCCACTCCCCCGCTTCGGACGTCAGGCGACTTCTCGAAGCCGACCCGATTCGACCTCGTAGACGAGGCCGTGGACCGGCACGTCCTTGATCCACGGGTGGTCCCGGATTCGATCGACCTGCGTGCGCAGGTTCGCCTCGAGCTCGGGGAAGGCGTGGAACGCAAGATCGATGTCGGCGCCGGTCTTCGCAACCAAGTCGCGGTGGACCTCGTGGTCCTGGAAGGTGAGCATCCCGCAGCCGGTGTGCTCGATGACGATGACCTCCTCGGTCCCGAGGAGCTGCTGGCTGATGACCAGCGAGCGGATCGCGTCGTCGGTGGCGAGGCCGCCGGCGTTGCGGATGATGTGGGCGTCGCCGGTCCGCAGGCCGAGCACGTCCTCGACCGTCAGTCGGGCGTCCATGCAGGCGAGGACGGCGAGCTTGCGGCCGGGCGGCAGGGGCAGCACCGAGTGGTCGAACTGGGCCGCGTAGCGCGCGTTCTCGGCCAGGGCACGCGCGTACTCGGCGCTGTGAGTCTGGGTGGTCACGGGTTCCTCCGTCGAAGGCTGGTTCGTGGTCTCGACGGCGGCGACGCGGGCTCGGACCGGAACGGCGGCTCTACGCGGTACGGATGCCTCGCCGCTCGGAGGCGCACGCGCGGAGCAGGCCCGAGACCCGCTCGAGACAGGTGCAGCGGCCCACGATCGCGGCGTTCACGGCGGCATCATCGGGCAGGAAAGAGATTCGTGCAGGCTCGAGCAGGTCGGCGCGAGGTCCCGAAGGCGAGGGCTCGGTTTCAACCCTGCGCGTAGATGCTGGGCGCGCCTGTTGTTCGGTGGACGTCGATCAGGTAATAGATCCAGATCGGCGGGTCCGAAGGGTTCGGCGTCGCTCCAGTCGCCTGGCCCCAGACGACGAGGAGATCGACCTGCACCCGCCAGTAGTCGCCGGCGGCCTCGACTTTGCCGGTTCTGACCTCGCGGATGTCCTCGTTCGAGGCCTGCCCGGCGACGGCGAAGTCGCGGGCGATGGCGACAGCCCGATCGGCGCTGATCGCGTTGCCGTCAGGAAAGGGAAGGCTCGGTCGACCGACGATGACGAACGTGGCAATCAGCATCACAGTCACGACGACCGCAACGTGGAGGACCCGGATTCGCGGCACGATCCCTGGCTGCACCGTACGCCATGATGCGCAACCGGCGGCTGGCCGCCAGGGCCGAAGGACACCGTGACGGTTTACCTCGGACCTCGGGCCTCAACCGCCTCCGAGGTAGCGCTGCGTGTCAACCGATCGGCCAGGGAATCGAACGACCCGGGCCGGCTGACTGCCCGGGTCGTGCATTGAGCTCTGGTTCTCGCGGGTCCCCGCTGGACCCGCGTGCCGAGAGGAGTGCTAGCCCCGCATCGTCCTGAAACAATCGGAGCAGTAGACGGGCTTGCCGCTGGTCGGGCGGAACGGGACGCGAGCCTCGTTACCGCAGTTGGAGCAGGTCGCCGTGAACATCTCGCGGGTGCCGCGATCGCGGTTGCCGTAGCCCCCGCCACCACCGCCGTAGCCGCCGGCGCTGTAGCTGCCGCCGGCCGAGTAGCCGCCGGACGAGCCGTAATCGCTGCCCGAGCCGTATCCGGCCCCGGTCGAGGCGCGCGCGGCCTTGCGGCTGGCGCGGCACGACGGGCAGCGGCGCGGCTCGGTGAAGCCGCGCTGCGCGTAAAAGTCCTGCTCGGATGCGGTGAAGACGAACTCCTGTCCGCAGTCCGCGCAGGTCAGATTCTTGTCGCTGTACAAAGAAACTCCTCTCGGTAGCCGACGCCGATCCCGCGCTCGGGTTCTCGCGTCAGCCGTGAGAGGAGTCCGGTTCGTGGTCGTCTACGCGTATGCAGTCGAGACCGGTGCCTCGACATTGGGCTCCGGGAGTGTAGACGACATCCAGATACCTGCCTAGCCCCGAATTCGCGGCCGGCGATCCGCCGGCGATCCGCCGCCGGCCGCGCTTCACGGGCCTCAGCCAAGCTCCGCCGCAGCGATCGCGTGGGTCATCTCTGTGTCCCAGATCACGACGGCGTGGTAGCCGTCCATGACGCCGGCCGCCATGTCGGCCGGGATCGGGTACGACTGCATCCCGGACGTCCCCTGGAGGGGGCCGAGGTCGAGGGCTGCGGCGGCATCGACCTCGTCGGTCATGTGGACGGCCTCGGCGACGAGGAGGACGCTGGTGTGGGCGGCCGAATCGATGGCGAAGTCCTCCAGGACCAGGGCATAGCTGCCGTCGGCCTCCACCACCAGCTTGGCCGTCCCGGACGCCGTGCCATCGATGTCCTCGAGCTCGCCGGTCGCCATGACCTGCATCTGGCCAGGGGTCGGCGTCGGGGCTGCGGTCGGCGAAGGTGCGGCGGTTGGCGAGGGCGAGGCCGCGGCCCCGCAGGCCACGATGAGCAACGAGATGGCGGCGAGACCGGCCAGGCTGGGGGCGATGCGACGGGTGCGATCCATGGCTCACCTCGTGGGGGCGGCTTGTCCGGCCAGCCTGACCAGCGCCGATGACAGGGCGCTGACGGGCGCGTGACGCCTTCGTGACGCGCGCTGACGCGAAGGCGCCGGCGCGCCCCTACTCGTCCCTGACCCAGCCCCTGACGCGATCGACCGCCCGGGCCCAGGTCCGGCGTATCGAGGCTCGCCGCTCCCCCGCCATCGACGGTGCGAAGCGCCGGTCGAGGGCCCAGTTCGCCTCGAGCTCGGCGGTGTCGTGCCAGAAGCCGACGGCGAGCCCGGCGAGATACGCCGCCCCCAGGGCCGTCGTCTCGGCGACGACCGGCCGCTCGACCGGCAGTCCCAGGAGATCGGCCTGGAGCTGGAGGAGCCCGTCGTTGGCCGACGCTCCGCCGTCGGCGCGCAGGGCCGCCAGCGGCCGGCCGGTGTCGGCGGCCATAGCCTCGACGACGTCGGTAACCTGGTGGGCGATGCCGTCGAGGGTCGCCCGGGCGATTTCGGCCAGGCCGGTGCCCCGGGTGATGCCGAGGATCGCGCCGCGGGCGTCGGGATCCCAGTACGGGGCGCCGAGGCCGGTGAACGCCGGCACGACGACCACGCCGCCCGCGTCGGGGACGGACGCCGCGAGCCGCTCGATGTCCGCCGACGCATCGAACGCCCGGAGGCCGTCGCGGAGCCACTGGACCGCGGCCCCGGCCACGAACACGGAGCCCTCGAGGGCGTAGGCCACGGGCCCGCCGGCGCCCAGTTGCCAGAGGACCGTCGTGAGGAGACGGTTCCGCGAGGCGACCGGGCGCTCCCCCAC
Source organism: Chloroflexota bacterium (assembly GCA_040752335.1). Classification (GTDB taxonomy): domain Bacteria; phylum Chloroflexota; class Limnocylindria; order Limnocylindrales; family CSP1-4; genus UBA5189. Next base: position 42,829 of record JBFMEV010000008.1, on the reverse strand, counting down.
GTTCAGGAGCAGGAACGCCCCGGTCCCGTACGTGACCTTGGCCTCGCCCGGTCGGAAGCAGGCCTGGCCGAACGTCGCCGCCTGCTGGTCGCCGGCGAGGGCGGCGATCGGGATGGCCCGCCCGAACAGCGACGCCTCCGTCTCGCCGAGGACGCCCGACGTCGGGATGACCTCGGGCAGGATCGCCCGCGGCGCACCGACGTGCTCCAGGAGCTCGTCGTCCCAGGCCAGGCGGTCGAGGTCGAAGAGGAGGGTCCGGCTGGCGTTCGAGACGTCGGTCGCGTGGACGCGGCCGCCCGTCAGCCGCCAGGCCAGGAACGAATCCACGGTCCCGAAGGCGAGCTCGCCGCGCTCGGCTCGCGCCCGCGCCCCGACCACCCCGTCGAGGATGTGTGCGATCTTGGGGCCCGAGAAGTAGGCATCGAGGGGCAGGCCCGTCCGCTCCCGGAAGAGCGGCTCCAGGCCGGCGGTTCGCAGCCGCTCGCAGGCCGGCGCGGTAATCCGGCTCTGCCAGACGATCGCGTCGGCGACCGGCGCGCCGCTGGCCCGGTCCCAGACGATCGTCGTCTCGCGCTGGTTGGCGATCCCGATCGCGGCGATCCGCGCCGCTCCGCCGACCCGGGCAACGACCTCGCGGGCGACGCCGAGCTGCGAGCCCCAGATCGCCTCCGGGTCGTGGGTCACGTGGCCCGGCGAGGGGAAGCGCTGCTCGAAGGGCTGCTGGGCGCTGGCAACCGGGCGCCCATCGTGGCCGAACGCGATCGCCCGGGAAGAGGTCGTGCCCTGGTCGAGCGCGAGGATCAGGTCCGGGGCGGTGTCCCCGCCCGCGCCGCGGGTCACGCTGCGGCTCAGGTGTCGCGGACGAGCGCGGCCGGGCTGGCCGCCGCCGGCGCCGGCTCACCCATCCCCGCGGGCCCGGCCGCCGCCCCGACCGCACCCGCGGCCACGCCCTCCGGCACGGCGTACTCGACGGCCGCGCCGGTCACGTAGCGCGCGATCTCGGCCGCCTGGACGGCCGGATCCCAGCCGAGCTCGGCGCCGAGGATCGCGGCAACCCGCGGCGCCACCGCGCCGCCGTGGTCCGTCCGCTCCTGGGCCAGTCGCATCCGGCGGGCGAGGACGTCGTCGAGCGAGCCGGCGAGCTCATCGCGGGCCGCCCAGGCGACCTCGGCCTCGAGATGGTCAATATCGGGCGCCAGGGGCTGCAGGAGGTCGAGCTCCCGGCCCAGGGCGATGACCTCGAGCGCGCGCGAGCCGTGCCGGTCCACGAGCCGCCGCGAGACCTGGTCGGACAGGCCGGTCTGCCGGGCGATCGACGTCGCCAGCGCCCCGAGTGCCTCGCGGGTTGCGGCCCCCACCAGCGGCAGCTCGGCCGTGGCGGATGGGCGCCGCCGGGCCTCGTCGCGGCCCAGCGCGGCGTCGATCGTGTCGCGGGCCATGATCCGGTAGGTCGTGTACTTGCCGCCGCCGATCCGGACGACGCCGGCATCGTCGGTCGTCACCTTGTGCTCGCGCGAGGCCTTCACGGTCGAGCCGCCGACGTCGCCCACGAGCGGCCGAAGCCCGGCGTACGTGGCCAGGATGTCGGCCCGCGAGAGATCGATGTCGAGACGATGGTTGACGACCTCGAGAAGCTCGTCGACGTCCTCGTCGAGGGCCGTGGGACGCTCGGGCGGGCGGGTGTCGGCGTGGTCGGTCGTGCCGATGATCCAGCGGTCCGGCCAGGGGATGACGAAGACGACCCGGCCAGGGATCCGGAGGGTCATCCCCCCGGCCGCCTGGAGCCGCTCGCGACGGATCACCAGGTGGGCGCCGCGGCTGGGGACGATCCGGGCGGCGGCCGCGGCGACGCCCGAGCCGTTGTCGCCAGCGTGGGCCGCCCAGGCGCCCGTCGCATCGACGACACGCTCCGCCCGGATGTCGAGCGCGTCGCCGGAGACGAGGTCACGGGCCCGGACCCCGATCGCTCGCCCTGCCTCGGTCAGCGTTGCCTGGCCCTGGACGCGGGTGGCGATGACCGTTCCTGGCCCGGTCTGGATCGCCGTCCGCGCAACGGCGAGGGTATAGCGGGCGTCGTCCTCGACCCCGTCGTGGTACAGGATCCCGGCCTGGAGGCCCTGGGACCGGAGCTGGGGCGCGAACTCGCGGGCCGCCTCGGCCCGCATGTGGCGGGCGAAGCCCCCGCCGTGCCTGGATCCCAGGAGGTCGTACAGGAAGATCCCGGCGCCGTAGAAGCCCTGGTGGACGAGCGGCAGGCCGTAGATGGGGAACAGGAACGGCTCCAGGCGGACCAGGTGGGACGCCAGCCGGAGGAGCCGGGCGCGCTCGTCGAGGGCCTCGGCGACGAGGCCGAAGTGGAGCTGCTCGAGGTAGCGCAGGCCGCCGTGGATCAGCCGCGAGCTGCGGGATGACGTCCCCGCCCCGATGTCCGTCTGCTCGATGAGGGCCGTCCGGAGGCCGCGACTGGCCGCGTCCAGGGCGGCCCCGCAGCCCACGATCCCGCCACCGACCACGAGGACGTCGAAACGCTCCGAGGCGAGCGCCTCCAGGGCCCTTCGCCGGGCCGCGACCGCCGGCCGGGGCGGCTCGTTCACGGCTCGGGCGGCTGGCGCGTCGCGACGCGCCACAGGACGAACGCGGTCCCGGCGACGAGCACGCCAATCGTCACCGGTTCATGGAACAGGAAGCGCTGGACGCCCTCCGGGAGCAGGCTGGTCACGACCGCCGCGCCGAGGACGACGCCAACGGCGACCACCGCGACGATGACCACGTGGCGGGCGCCGACCGGCGCCCGCTCAACCACGATCGACCTCCGAGCGCTCAACCAGGTCCGCCCGCCAATCAGCCACGGTCGGCCTCGAGCGGGATCCCGATCGGGGCGACGAGGATCTTGCCGGCGAGGGCCGCCCCGCGCCGGGTCAGGAGGCCGGACTTGGGTCGATGGAAGGTGACCGTGAGGTCGGCCTGGACGACGGGGTCGGACGGGTCGCCCGAGGAGAGGTCGACGGCGGTCGGGGTATCCACGGCGACGATCGGGATGCCGAGGGCCCGGGCCTTGGCAACGAGCTCGACGGCGCCTCGGATCGGCTCGCGGAGAGCGCCCCGGACGCCGGTCCCGAGGAGGGCATCGACGACGAGCGAGGCCCGGTCAATGTCGGCGGCAAGCATCGCGGTGTCGCGCGCGACCGGGGTCAGGACCCGGGTCACCCGCGGCAGAGTGTTGAGTCGATCCCAGTTGCGGGCCGCGTCCGGCGTCGAGGGCCGCGGCGCCGTCGAGACGAGGGCCACGACGACCTCCGTGCCCGCCTCCGCGAGCCGCCGCGCCGCGACGAAGCCGTCGCCGCCGTTGTTGCCGGGCCCGCACAGGATGAGGACCGGGCCCTTGCCGACCCGGCCCGTCGCCCGGGCGATGGCGTGGACCGCGGCCGCGACCGCGGCCCCGGCATGCTCCATGAGCCGCTCACCCGGTACGCCGAGCGCCTGGGCCCGGAGATCGGCGCCGGCCATCGCCTCCGCCCCGATCGGCGACCGGGCGGCGGCCGCGGCCCAGCGAGCCCGGAGCCCGCGGAGGTCGAGCGAGAAGAGCTCTGGATCGTCGGCCGGCAGCGGCGCGGGCAGGTCGGTGGCAGGGGCGGACACGTTCACGGCCGGTCAAGCCTACCGGAGCGTCAGGCCAGCGGCAGCCGGGCCAGCGACGCATCCGTTGGATGGCGCTCGGCCAGGCCGTCGCGGGCGAGCCCGCTGAGGGCGGTCTCCAGGGCGGGACCGTCGTGGCCGCCGAGCGGCGCGTCGAGCCGCGCCCAGCCCTCTGGCGGCGCGTCCCGCAGCGCGTCGAGGATCAGGCCGCGCAGCCAGCGCGACGTCGACTCGAAGGCATCGGGGCGCTCGCGTGTGACACGAGGCCGGGCGCTGACGGCGACCGACCCGGAGGCGGCCGCTCGAACCTCCGCGGTCCCATCGATCGCCGCCCGACACCAGGGCCTGGCCGGGCAGGCCTCGCAGCACGGCGCCCGCGGCCGGCAGAACGTCGCGCCGACGTCCATCAGGGCGTGGGTCCACTCGCCGGGCCGGTCGGCCGGGACGGAGTCATCGGCAACGGCCTGGAGCTGCGCCTCGGTGAACGCCCCCGGCCGGCCGCCGACGGCCCGGTTCAGCACCCGTCGAACGTTCGTGTCCACCGCTCCCACGCGCCGCCCGAAGGCCAGCGCCGCCACGGCCCTGGCGGTGTATGGCCCCACGCCCGGGAGGCGCCGCAGCGCCTCGATCTCGGACGGCACCCGGCCGCCGTGCTCGTCGACGATCGCCATCGCCGCTCGTCGGAGGGCCAGCGCCCGGCGGTTGTAGCCGAGGCCGCGCCAGGCCCGCAGGACGGCCGCCGGCGTCGCCGTGGCGAGGGTGGCTGCCGTCGGATACTCGGCGAGGAAGCGACCCCAGGCGTCGGCCGCCCGGGCGGCCTGGGTCTGCTGGGCCATCGCCTCCGAGACGAGGATCGCCCACGGGTCGGTCGTCGCCCGGAACGCCAGCGGCCGGCCCTCCGCATCGAACCAGCCAAGGATCGCGTCGCGAAGGGCCGGCGGGACGGCCGGCGGGACGGCCGCCGGGACGGCCGGCTGGACGACCGCCGGGACGGCCTCCGTCGGCTGCGCGGGATCGGACACGTCCCAACGATACCGGCGAGGGCGTCCCGGCCGCGCCCGCTCAGCCCGGATCGGCGGCGCCAAGGAGCTCCAGGATCTCCGACATCGGCCGGTGAACCCCGAGCAGGATCGGCGTGTCACGGACGGTCGAGCGGCGAGCGTCAGTGGCGCGGAGCTCCCGGACGAGCTCGGAGAACGCGGGCAGGTCATCGGTCTCGTAGGCCACCAGGAAGTCATGGTCATCGAGGCCGAACGAGTAGGCCAGCAGCTGGCGCACCTGCGGATACGCCCGCCCGACGCGCATGTGCTCGTTCATCGAGCCCTGGCGGACCTCGCGCGGGAGCAGGTACCACTCGACCGATTTCGTGAACGGATAGACGATGAGGTACCGGGCGCGGTCACCGGCGAAGAGCGACTGCTCCTGGCTCGTGGGACGGGCGACGTACTGCGATTCACTGATCCGCCCGAGGAACGACTCGCGGACCGACAGCCACCTCCCGACGCCGGTCCGGAGGAGGCGCGCCGCTTCGTCGTCGAGGACGTCGACGCTCGGCGCGAGGCGCCAGACCAGGATGTCCGCTGCGGCCCGCCGCCCGATCATCTCGTACGTCGCGGTGACGACGTCGTTGCGGCCCTCGATGACCTCGGCGAACGCGGCGGCGCCCGCGGCCCGGGTGGCGCCGTCGAGCCGGCGCCACGTCGGGTCGAGGCCGAGGACCATCGCCTGGACGTACTGGTTCATGTGCTCTCCCGGGGGCGCCCGGGCATTGCCGGACCGCCTACCTACAAATCGCTCAAATCTGCCTGATAGTATCTAAATCGGACAGGTCATCGGCGGGCCCTCCGGGCTAGGTCCGATGTCATGCCGAATGGCCCCCGACGAACCCCCGGATCGGCCCGTTCGGTCCCGGTGGCGGGCTCGGGATACTGCGAGCGATTTGAGCGGCTTCTGCACATCCGACCGAATCGAGGAGGCTAGATGGGATCGCCCCGGGACCGACGTGGTGCCCCCCGGACCTGGCTGACGATCCACGAGGCAAGCGATCTCGTCGGGGTCTCCCCGGCGACGCTCCGCCGCTGGACCGAGGCCGGCGACGTCGAGGCGTTCGTCACGCCCGGCGGCCACCGTCGCTTTTCCCGGGCGACGATCCTGAAGCTCCTGCCCCAGGGCCCACAGCGTCGCCGACGGCTCCATGAGCTCGGCGAGACCCCTGAACGCATCGTCCGGCAGTACCGCCGCGAGCTGTCTCGCGAGCTCTCGGCCGAGAACCGGCCCGACGCCGTCGTCGGGTCACTCGATGAGACTGAGCGGGAAGCCTTCCGCGAGCCGGGACGGGGGATCCTCACCGGTGTCCTGGGCTATCTCGATGCGGCCGCCCCCGAGGAGGGCGAGGCGGCGCTGGCCGGAGCGCTCGAGTCCGCGGCACGGTACGGCGCCATGGCGCGGGGTCACGAGCTGGCACGGGACGCCCTGACCGACACGTTCCTCCGCTTCCGGATGCCGTTCCTGCACGAGCTCAGCCGGATCGCACATCGCCGCCGCCTCGACACGGACGAGGCCATCGACCTGATGCTCGCGGCCTCACGAGTCTTCGACCGCCTGCTCCTGGAGCTCCTGCGTGGCTACGACGACCCGAGCCCGGCGGCCGCCAGGCGCACGACGGCGAGCGGCCGCCCGAAGCCCCGCATTGCCGCGCCGGCCGGTGATGGGACCGCGACCCCGGCCGCCTCCCGGGCAGTGGAGGGATCGGCGTGATCGTCGAGCTGGCCCGGGGGTCCGAGATCGACGGTGACCAGGCGACCTTCGTCACGGCCCTCGTCGCCCACGCCCGGACCGTGCCCAGCCGGCGGCGCGAGGCGTTCGCCGGACGGCTCGCCGACCTCGGCGAAGGCCCGGGCCACGTCGTCGTCCACACCTGCCATCGGGTCGAGCTGTACCTGGCACCGGCGGCCTTCCGGCAGGAGCTGCCGGCCATCCCCGAGGGCACCGTCCGGCTACAGGACGTCGCCGCGGCGCGCCACCTCATCTCGGTCGCCTGCGGTCTCGACAGCGCCGTCATCGGCGAGACCCAGATCCTCCACCAGCTCCGCCAGACGATCGCCGAGCGCCGGGCCGAGCGGGCCCTCGACCCCGTCCTGGACCGCCTGTTCCAGGCCGCGCTCCACGCCGGCCGGATCGCCCATGGCTGGTTCAACGGCGCGCCTCGCTCGCTGGCCGACGTGGCGCTCGATCGGATCAGCGGCGAGATCGGCCCGCTCGATGGCCGCCGGATCCTGGTCGTGGGGGTCGGCCGGATGGGCCGACTGGCGGCGTTCGCGGCCCAGCGGCGCGGCTGCCGGGTTGTCGTCTCGAACCGGGGCGAGGACCGCGCCGCGGCCCTGGCCCGCGAGGTCGGCGGCGCCACCGCGACGTTCGGGACGCTCGGCGAGGAGCCGCCCGAGGGCGTCGTCGTCGCGATCGGTGGCGAGTGGCCACTCGAACCCGAGGCCGCGGCGAAGCTCGTCAGGGCCCGGACGCCGGTCGTCGACCTGTCCTCTCCGCCAGCCGTGCCGGTCCGTCTCCAGGATGGCCTCGGCGGGCGGTTCGTGTCGGTCGACGACCTCGCCGACGACGACCATGGACCGGGCGATCGGGTCCGCCGAAAGCTCGAGACACTCATCGCCCAGGCCGGCCGCGACTACTGCCAGTGGCTCCGGTCGCGCGACGCTGTCCCGGCGATCCAGGCGGTCGTCGAGCAGGCCGAGCAACACCGAACGGCCGAGGTCGAGTGGCTCCGCCGGCGGCTGACCGACCTGACGCCGGAGGATCTCGCGCTCGTCGAGCAGATGAGCCACCGGCTCGTCGCCGGGATCCTCCACGCGCCCCTGGCCGCCCTGCACGAGGACCCGTCCTCGGACCTGGAGCGGGCCGCTCGCGAGCTCTTCGGAGTCTGACGGTGATCGCCTCGCGTCCCGCGATCGCGGCCCCGACTGCCGGCGAGTTCGCCGGGATCGCGCCGCCGCCGCTGCGCCTCGGCACCCGCGGAAGCGCCCTCGCCGTCGCCCAGTCGTCGACCGTCGCCGAGGCCCTCCGGGCGCTCGGCGTTGAGGTCGAGCTGGTGACCGTCCGGACCCTCGGCGACGACCGCCCACCTGACACGACCTGGGGTGAGGGCGCGTTCGTGGGCGCCCTCCAGGCCGGCCTCCTCGACGGGACCATCGATCTCGCCGTCCACAGCGCCAAGGACGTGCCGACGGCAGAGCCTGCGCGGCTCACGATCGCCGCCTACCCGCGACGGGCCGACCCTCGCGATGCGGTCGTCGGGCGCAAGCCGGGGATGACGCTCGCGGCCCTGCCCGACGGGGCCCGGGTCGGGACCGACAGCCCGCGCCGCTCGGCGTTCCTGCGGGCCGTCCGCCCGGATCTCAACGTCCACCCGCTCCACGGCAACGTCGACACCCGGCTCCGCCGGCTCGACGAGGGCGCCACCGACGCAGTCGTCCTCGCGGTCGCCGGTCTGGTTCGCCTGGACCGGGCCGATCGGATCGGCGAGATCGTTTCGGCCGAGCTGTGCCCGCCGGCGGCGGGCCAGGGGGCCCTCGCCGTCCAGTGCCGGACCGACGATCCGGTCACCCGGGCCATCGTGGCCCGGCTCGACGATCCCGGGACCCGTGCCGCGGTCGAGGCCGAGCGGGAGTTCCTGCGGGCGACCGGCGGCGGTTGCCGAGCCCCGATCGGCGCCCTGGCGACGGTCGAGGGCGACGAGATCGTCCTTCGCGGCGCGACGGCAGGCACGACCGAGCCGACGCTCTCCGAGGACGGTCGTCCGGCCCTGGTGCGAGGTGAGGTCCGAGGCCCGATCGCCGACCGGCTGGAGCTCGCCGCCGAGCTTGCCTCCCGACTGACCGCCGAGCTCGCGGCGAGCGTCGCAGCCGGCGTCGCGGCCGGTGCGACCGTTCCGGGCGCGGCGCCCCGCCAGCCGTCTCGACCGCTCGTCCTCGTGACGCGCCCGGCCGCCGAGGCAGAGCGCCTCGTCGCGACACTCGACGCCCTCGACCTCGACGCCGCGACGATCCCGACCATCGAGATCCGGCCGGTGGAGGCTGGCGGGGACCTCGATCGTGCGGTCGTCCGTGCGACCCGGGCGAGCTGGATCGCTGTCACGAGCGCCAACGCCGTCGGGCCGATCCTCGAAGCTGCCGCTCGTGTGGGGGTCGATCTCTCGGGCCTTCGCTGGGCGGCCGTGGGGACCGCCACGGCGGCGGCCCTGGAGGCGCGCGGTGTCGAAGTCACGTTCGTCCCCTCGCACGCCGACGCGGCGTCGCTCGCCGCGGAGCTGCCGATCGAGCGTGGCGAGATCGTCTTCCTGCCCCGCGCCGACATCGCCGACTCGCGGACCGTCGCGGATCTCGAGGCTCGCGGCGCCCGCGTCGATGCCGTCGTCGCCTACCTCACGATCGAGGGACCGGAAGGCTCGCGGGAGGCCTTCCGCGCGGTGTTCGCGGCCGGCGGGCCTGCCGCGATCGTTTTCGCAAGCCCATCCGCCGTCCGCGGCCTGACCCGGCTCCTCGGCCGCGCCCACCCGGCGGTCGCCCGGCGCACGATCGCCTGCTGCATCGGCGAGTCGACTGCGGAGGCCGCCCGGAGCGCCGGCTTCGAGCTTGTCCTCGTCGCCCCGGCACCCGAGCCGGCCGCGCTCGCCGACCTCGTTCGAACCTCGCTCCCCGGCCGCTCCGGCGGCCCGTCGCGAACACCGCGCCAGGAGGATCCCGCGTGAACGTCCTCATCGACCGCGCGAGCGCGGCCGCCGCCGCAGGCCTGGACCGTCCGGCGCCGGCGGCGCCCGTCGACCCGGCCCATCGTCTCCGGCGGACCCGCCGGACCGCCGCCCTGCGGGCGCTCGTCCGCGAGACGCGGGTGGATCCCCGCCAGCTGGTGGCGCCGATCTTCGTCCAGCCCGGACACGGCGTCCGCAGCCCGATCTCGTCGCTCCCGGGCGTGGCCCGGGTCTCGCCCGATGAGGCGGCCATCGACGTCGCTCGCTTCGTGGAGCTCGGCATCGGCGGGGTCATCCTGTTCGGCCTGCCGGCTTCGAAGGACGCCGAGGGATCCGGCGCCTGGATCGAGGACGGCATCGTCCAGGAGACCCTCCGGCGCCTCCGCGACGCCGACCCGGACCTCGTTCTCATCGCCGACACCTGCCTGTGCGAGTACACGGCCCACGGCCACTGCGGCCCCGTCCTGCCGGACGGCAGCGTCGACAACGACGCGGCCATCGAGCTCCTGGCCGCCACCGCCGTCTCGCAGGCCCAGGCGGGCGCCGACATCGTCGCTCCCAGCGCGATGATGGACGGCCAGGTCGCGGCGATCAGGGCCGGCCTCGATGCCGCCGGCGAGACGGGGACCGCGATCCTCGCCTATCCCGCCAAGACGGCCTCGGCCTTCTACGGCCCGTTCCGCGAGGCTGCCGATTCCGCCCCGGCCTTCGGCGATCGGCGCGGCTACCAGATGGACCCGGCGAACTTCCGCGAGGCGATGCGCGAGATGGCGATCGACGTGGACGAGGGCGCCGACGCCCTGCTCGTGAAGCCGGCCATGCCGTCGCTCGACATCCTGGCCGCCGCCCGCGCCCGTTTCGAGCTGCCGATCGCGGCCTACCAGGTCAGCGGCGAGTACGCCCAGATCGAGGCGGCCGCGCAGCTGGGCTGGATCGACCGGCGACGGACGCACCTGGAGGCCCTGACCTCGATCGTCCGGGCGGGCGCCGACATCGTCATCAGCTACGCCGCCGCGGATCTCGCCACGTGGCTCCGGGAGGGCCAGGCCCGATGACCGCCGCCGGCCCCGCGGGCACCTCCGCTCCGACCCGCCAGGAGACCATCGTCCGGCGGGCCGAGGATCTCTTCCCGGGCGGCGTCAACAGCCCCGTACGGGCCTTCCGTTCGGTCGGCCGCCCGCCCGTCGTCCTGGCCGGCGGCGCCGGCGCCCGGGTCCGCGACGCAGACGGGCGCTGGTACATCGACTACATCGGCGCGTGGGGTCCGGCCATCGTCGGCCATGCCCATCCCGCCGTCGTCGACGCCGTCCGCGCAGCGGCCCTCGAGGGCTTTGCCCTGGGGGCGACGTCGCCGTCGGAGGTCGTCCTGGGCGAGACGATCCGTGCCGCGATGCCATCGCTGGAGAAGCTGCGCTTCACCTCGTCCGGGACGGAGGCGGCGATGAGCGCCCTCCGCCTGGCCCGCGGCGCGACCGGCCGCGACCTGGTGATGAAGTTCGCCGGCGGCTATCACGGCCACTCCGACGGTCTCCTCGTGGACGCCGGCTCCGGGGTCGCGACGCTGGCAATCCCAGGCAGCGCCGGCGTGCCGGCCCAGGTCGCGGCCGCGACGATCGTCGTCCCGATCAACGACCTCGCCGGCGTCCGGGCGGCGTTCGAGGCCCATCCCGGCCGGATCGCGGCCGTGATCGTGGAGCCGGTTGCGGCGAACGTCGGGGTCATCGCCCCGGCCCCGGGCTTCCTCGAGGGGCTTCGGGCGGTGACCGAGACCCACGGCGCGCTGCTCGTCTTCGACGAGGTCATCACCGGCTTCCGCGTGGCCCGTGGCGGCGCCCAGGCTCGCTACGGGATCCGGCCGGAGCTGACCGTCCTCGGCAAGATCGTCGGCGGCGGCATGCCCGTGGGGGCGTACGGCGGGCGACGCGACCTCATGGCCCGCATCGCCCCGGACGGACCCGTGTACCAGGCCGGCACGCTGTCGGGCCACCCCCTCTCGATGGCCGCCGGCGCAGCGACGCTGGGGCTGCTAAACGACGCCGCGTACGACCGCCTCGAGGCCACCGGAGCGGAGCTGGAGGGGGGACTCCGGGCGGCAGCGGCGGCCGCCGGCCGGACGGTCGGGATCGCCCGCGTTGGCTCGCTCCTGACGGTCTTCTTCCGGGAGGGGGTCCCCACCACGTCCGACGCCGCGATGGCCTCCGATCGGGCCGCCTACGCCCGCTTCTTCGGGGCGATGCTCGACGCGGGCATCCTCCTGCCGCCCTCGCAGTTCGAGGCCTGGTTCATCTCCCTGGCCCACGACCGCGAGCTCGTCGAGGAGACGCTCGCCGCGGCCCGCAAGGCCTTCCTGGCATGACCGCCGGCGCCGTCGCCGCCGCGACCCCCGACGAGCTCCCCGTGGCCGTGGCCGAGCCGCGCACGGATCGCTATCTGCGGGCGGCGCTGCGCCTGCCGGTCGACGTCACCCCGGTCTGGTTCATGCGCCAGGCCGGTCGGTCGCTGCCCGAGTTCCGGGCGATCCGCGAGCGGGCCTCGCTCGTCGAGATCACCCGCGACCCGGCCCTGTGCGCCGAGGTCACCCTCCAGCCCGTGCGCCGCCTCGGCGTCGACGCGGCCATCCTTTTCGCAGACATCACGACGCCCCTCGCCGGGCTCGGCGTGAGCTTCGAGATCGCGCCAGGTGTCGGCCCGGTGATCGAGCGGCCGATCGCCTCCGCGGACGACGTCGAGCGGCTCCGGCCGTTCGATCCCGTGGAGGCGGTCGGTCCGCTGCTGGAGGCGATCCGCCTCGTCAGGGCCGAGAGCCCGGTGCCGCTCATCGGCTTCGCCGGGGCGCCCTTCACCCTCGCCTGCTACCTCGTCGACGGCGGGCCGTCGCGCGAATTCCCGAGGACGCGGCTGCTCATGCATGCCGAGCCGGCGACGTGGGACGCGCTCATGAGTCGGCTTGTGGACGCCACGATCGCCTACCTCACGGCCCAGGTCGAGAGCGGGGCCCAGGCCGTCCAGGTCTTCGATTCGTGGGTCGGCGGCCTGTCGCCGCTCGACTACCGGCGCTCGGTCGCGCCGTGGATGACCCGGCTCTTCGAGGGCATCGCCGGCCTCGGTGTGCCCTCGACCCACTTCGGGGTCGACACGGCCGGGCTCCTGCGGCTCCAGGCCCAGGCCGGCGGCGACGTCATCGGCCTCGACTGGCGGATCGCCCTCGACGAGGGCTGGGCCGTCGTCGGCGACCGGGCGGTGCAGGGGAACCTCGATCCGGCGCTGCTCCTCGGGCCGTGGGTCGACGTCGCAGGCGCCGCGCGCTGGATCCTCGATCTCGCCGCCGGGCGCCCCGGTCACGTCTTCAACCTGGGCCACGGCGTCATCCCCGAGACCGACCCGGACGTCCTCCGCCGCCTCGTCGACCTCGTCCACGCGTACCGACCCGGAGGTCAGTGATGCCCCGCGACGCCGTCCTGCTCATGGCCTACGGCGGCCCCCGCTCCCTCGACGAGGTGCCCGCCTACTACACCGACATCCGGCGCGGCAGCCCGCCGCCGCCGGAGCTGCTCGAGGAGCTCCTGGGCCGCTACCGCGCGATCGGCGGCGCCTCGCCCCTGTCGGGGGTCGTGGAGCGCCAGCGCGCGGCCCTCGAGGGCGAGCTGGCGCGGCGGGGCCGCGCGATGCCGGTGTACGCCGGGATGCGCCACATCGAGCCGCGGATCGCGACCGTCGTGGAGGCGATGGCCCGCGACGGGATCGAGCGGTTCGTGGCGATCGCCCTGGCGCCGCAGCGCTCGTCCAACGGCGCCGGCTACCGGCGGGCGGTCGAGGCCGGGCTGGCGGCAGCGGCCGGGGGCGACCGGCTGATGCCCACCGCGATCTTCGTCGAGTCGTGGCACGACGAGCCGCGCTTCATCGAGGCCCTCGCCCGGGCGACCCGCGAGGCCCTCGAGCGCTTCGAGATGCCGGCCGTCGTCCGCCTCGTGTTCACGGCCCACAGCCTCCCGACCCGGGTCGTCGCGGAGGGCGATCGCTACCCCGACGAGATCGCGGCGACGGCCAGGCTGGTCGCCGACCGGCTCGGCTGCGCCGAGTACGAGCAGTGCTTCCAGAGCGCCGGCCGGACCGCCGAGCCATGGCTGGGCCCGGACCTCCGCGACGAGCTCCGGCGGCTCGCGGCCGAGGGTGTCCGCGAGGTCGTCGTGTCGCCTGTCGGCTTCGTGGCCGACCATCTCGAGATCCTGTACGACATCGACATCGAGGCCCGGGCGGTCGCCGAGGCGGCCGGCATCCGGCTCGAGCGGGCCCGCTCCATGAACGACGACCCGACCTTCATTGGCGGCCTGGCCGACGTGGCGACCCGAGCCCTTGCCACCACCTCCACCCACGACCTTTCAGGAGCCGTCCGATGACCATGGTCATGCCCCCCGCCGGGCATCCCGGCGGCAGTCCCTCGGGCCCGGGAGGCCGTCCCGGCGGCCATCCCGGCGGCCATCCCGGTGCGATCGGCGGCGTGGGGTCGGTCCGGCCGGAGGGCTACCTCTTCAACCGCGCCCCGATGCTCGTCTACTGGGAGACGACGACCTCGTGCGGCCTCGCCTGCCGCCACTGCCGGGCCGAGGCCATCCCCGAGCGCGCCCCCGACGAGCTAACGACCGAGGAGGGATTCCTGCTCCTCGACGCGATCACCGGCTTCGGGCAGCCCTATCCACACGTCGTCTTCACCGGCGGCGATCCCCTGCGCCGGCCGGACCTCGAGATCCTCGTCGAAGGCGCTACGGCCCGTGGCATCGGCGCCTCGCTGGCCCCCGCGGCGACCCCCGAGCTGACGCCGGAACGGCTGCGGGCCCTCAAGGCGGCCGGGATCCAGACGATGTCGCTGTCGCTCGACGGCTCAACGCCCGAGCGGCACGACGGCTTCCGGGGCGTTCCCGGGACATTCGAGGCAACCCTCAGGGCGGCGGGGTGGACCCACGAGATCGGGTTGCCGCTCCAGGTCAACACCCTCATCACCGACGAGACCCTCGAGGACCTGCCGGCGATCTACGACCTGATGGTCGAGATCGGGGTGATCCGCTGGAGCCTGTTCTTCCTCATCTCGGTCGGGCGCGGCTCGGCCCTAAAGGAGGTCACGCCCGTGGAGGCGGAGCGCCTGAATCACTGGCTGTACGGCCTGTCGAAGGACGCCCCGTTCGCGATCAAGACGACCGAGGCGACCCACTACCGGCGCGTGGCGGTCAAGCGGATGCAGGCCGAGGGACTCGACGACGCCGCGATCGCCGCGACATCCGTCGGGCGCGGGTTCGGGGTCCGCGACGGCAACGGGATCATGTTCGTCGCCAACAACGGCTTCGTCTTCCCGTCCGGTTTCCTGCCGCTCCCGACCGGCAACGTCCGGACCGACGACATCGTGACCCTCTACCGCGAGCACCCGGTCTTCACCGGCCTGCGGGACCCGGAGAACTTCAAGGGCCGTTGCGGCCGTTGCGAATACGCCGCGATCTGTGGCGGCTCCCGGGCCCGGGCCTTCGCCTGGACCGGCGACGCCTTCGAATCGGACCCGCTCTGCCTGTTCGTCCCGCCGGTCGCGGCCGCCGCGCGGGCCTGAGCAAGCGTACGGCCATGACAGTCCTCGTCGTCGGCGGCGGCATCACCGGCCTGATGAGCGCCTATGCGCTGGGCAAGGCCGGCATCCCGACCCTCCTCGTCGAGGGCTCGCGCCGCCTGGGCGGCAAGATCCGGACCGAAAAGGTCGACGGCTTCGTCATCGAGCACGGCCCGGATTCGTTCGTGAGCTACCGACCGGCGGGCCTGGCCCTCATCCGCGAGCTGGGCCTCGGCGACGCGGTCGTCCGGCCGCAAGAGCCGCGGATCGTCTTCATCCGAGCCGGCGGCCGCTTCCGCCGCTTCCCCGACGGCATGGGCCTCGTCCTCCCCACGAAGCTCCGGCCGTTCCTGACGAGCGACCTCTTCTCGCCGCTGGCCAAGGCGCGGATGGGCCTGGACCTCCTCCTGCCGCGCGACGGGAGCGACGGCGACGTGGCCGTCGGGCCGTTCCTCCGGCGGCGCCTGGGGTCGGCCCTCGTCGATCGGCTGGCTGGCCCGCTCATCGGCGGGGTCTATGGCACTCCGATCGACGAGCTGAGCCTCGATGCGGTCGTCCCCCAGCTCCGGGAATCGGAGCGCCGCCATCGATCGCTCCTTCTCGCCGCCCTCGCCGAGGCCCGGGCGCGGAAGGAGGCCGCGGCGGACGGTCGACATGACGGGCCGTCGCCGTCCCCGTTCGTGACCCTCGCCGGCGGCACCCAGCAGCTCGTCGATGCGCTCGCCGAGGCCCTCCACGGGATGCCCCACGTCGGGATTCGGACCCAGTGTCTCCTCGAGGACCTCGAGTTCGACGGCTCGCGCGTCCGGGTTCGCTTCTGCGGCGGCGAACGGCTGGCCCCCGAGGCCACGATCCTGGCCACCCCGGCCCGGGTGACGGCCGATCTCCTCGAGAGAGGCGCGCCCGATGCGGCCGGCCAGATCCGGTCGATCCCGCATGGTGCGACGGCCGTGGTGAACCTGGCCTACGGCGACGACCAGCTACCCGACGACCTCGCCGGCCACGGGTTCCTCGTCGCCGATGACGAGCCGCTGACGATCAGCGCCGCCACGTTCAGCTCCCGGAAGTGGGCCGGCCGGGCGCCCGAGGGGACCCTCCTCGTCCGGGCCTTCATCGGGGATCGGCGGACCGGGGCCCACGACCTCGACGATCCCGGGCTCGTGGCGGCCGCCCACCGCGACGTCGCCGGGACGGTCGGCATCCGCGGCGAGCCGCTGCTCACCCGCGTCGCCCGCTATCCCGCTGCGATGCCCCACTACACCGTTGGCCACCTGGAGCGGGTGGCCGCCGCCGAGGCCGCCCTGGCACCCTACCCGGCGCTCCGGATCGCCGGCGGTGCCTATCGCGGGGTCGGCCTGCCCGATTGCATCGCCCAGGGCCGGGCGGCTGCCGATTCGATCGCCCTGCTGCTGTCCGGCGGGGCGCCGGCGGAAGCGCCCGCCGGGGCCGCCGACGCAGCCGCGCCCACCGCCGCGGTTGGCGCCGGCTCCACGAGCCTGGACGCCCTCCCGATCGGCGCCGGAGCCCGGGTCGTCTCGGTCGCCGCCGACCACGCGGCCGAGCTGGCCCTCGAGGGCGTCGTTCCGGGCACGATCGTCGCCGTCGCCTCGCGGGCGCCCCTCGGCGGGCCGCTCGTCGTCGGGGTGGGGCGGGCCAGGGTCGCCGTTGCGCGATCCGTCGCCTCAACTGTCGCCGTGGAGCCCGCCCCCGAGCCGGCAGCCGCAGCCGGCCGATGATGCACCACCACGGAGCGGCCGCCCCGGATCGGACCGGCGACCTGCCGGTCGTGGCCCTCGTCGGCCGCCCGAACGTCGGCAAGTCGACCTTCCTTGCCCGCGGCAGCGGGCGCTTCGCCGAGACCGCCAACGCCCCCGGAACGACCGTCTTCCTCGAACGCCGCCGGGTCTGCGCCGACGGCCGGGAGGCGCTCCTCGTCGACCTGCCGGGCACGCGCTCGCTCCTGGACCGCCCGGCCGGCAGCGGGCCCTTCTGGCAGCACCTTGAGACGGCGCGGCCGGACGCGCTGCTCGTCCTGGTCGACGCCGGCGACCTGGCCCGGCACCTGCCCCTGGCTCTCGCCTGTCGCGACCTGGGTCTGCCGATCGTCGTCGCCGCCAACCTGTCCGACGAGGCCGCCCGTCACGGCATCGAGCTCGACACGGGCCGCCTCTCCCAGCTCCTCCTGGCGCCGGTCCACGTGACCAACGGACGCTCCGGCGAGGGGGTCCAGGCGGCCCTGGCCGACGCGATCCGCCTGGCGACGCGACGGCGGGACGTCCGGCTGGGCCTCAGCGCGCCGTCGTCGACCCTGCCGGCACCGATCTACCCGCCGTCGCTGGAGGCCCGGGTCGGGGCCGAGGCGGCCGAGCTCTCGGCCCGAGTTCCCGGGCTCCGCTCGGTCGGTGCCGCGGTCCTCGACGCGACGGGCTTCGGCCGCCTCATCGAGGCCGGCGTTGCCAACCCGCGGGGCGCGGCGACGATCGTCCTCGGCACCGAGCTCGACGCCGCGCGGGCCGATCTCGCCGGGTCGTGGAGCCGCCAGGTCGAGCGCCTGCGGGCTGTGCGGCCGCCGCTCCGCGACCGGCTCGAGCGCCTGGCCACCGAGCCGGTCCCCGGCATCCCGGCGTTCGTGGCCGTGACCCTCGCCACGTTCGGGCTGATGGTCGTCGTCGGCGGCTGGCTGGCGGCGATCCTCGGCAATGCCTGGGCCGCCGCTGTCTCGCCGGCCCTGACCGCGGTCGTCACCGCGATCATCCCCATCCCGAGCCTGGCGAGCTCGATCCTGTGGGCCGTGGACGGTGGTCTCCTGGCCCTGATCTCCGTCGGGATCCCGTACATCCTGACCTTCTATGTCCTCCTCGCCGCCCTCGAGGATTCGGGCTACCTGACCAGCGCGGCCGTCCTCCTCGACCGCGTCTTCAACGCGTTGGGGCTGCCCGGCCGGGCCGCCGTGCCCCTGCTGGCCGCCGCCGGCTGCAACGTCCCGGCCCTGTACGGGACCCGGATCCTGCGGACCCGCCGCGAGCGGATCCTCGCCTCGTTCCTCATCACCCTCACGCCCTGCTCCGCCCGGAGCGCCGTCGTCATCGCGGCGCTCGTGCCGCTGGCCGGTCCAGGCGTGGCCCTGGCGGCCTTCGTCGTCACGGCGGCGGTGGCGATCGCGGCCGGCGTCGGTGCCAACAAGCTCGTCCCGGGCCGTCAGCCGAGCCTGGTCCTGGAGATGGCCCGCCTCCGGGTGCCCGTCGCAGGCCACGTCGCCCAGAAGGCCTGGGCCCGCTTCCGGGGCTTCGTCCTCACCGCCGCACCGATCATGCTCATCGGCTCGTTCGTCGTCGGGCTGGCCTGGGAGACCGGCGCCTGGGCCCCGATCTCGACGGCCCTCGGCCCGCTGACCGAGGGCTGGCTGGGCCTGCCGCCGATCGCCGGCGTCGCGTTCGCCTTCGGCTTCCTGCGCAAGGAGCTGGCGCTGCAGCTGTTGATTGCCCTCGCCGTCGTCGAGTACGGCCTCGGGGCGGGCGACCTCGGCACATTCATGACCGCCGGCCAGGTCTTCGTCTTCGCGATCGTGACCTCGATCTCGATCCCCTGCGCCGCGACGCTCGCCGCCCTCATCGCCGAGCTGGGCCGCCGCCCGGCCCTGACGATCACCCTCGGTTCGCTGGCGCTCGCCCTCGCCGCGGGCGGCGTCATCGCCCGCATCGTCGGGATCGCCTGATCGCAGGCCCGATTCGTCGGGTCGCCAGAGCCCGCGCCCGGTCGGGAAGCTTTCCTGGCCCTCGGCGGATCGGTTGTCGGCTACGGCCGGCCGACCCCGACGACCCCGGCTGGCGCCACTCCCGCGTGGCGGGAATCGCCGCCAAACGACGAAGATCGGTCGCGCTGCGGCAGGCTCCGTCGTTGCCTGGCGGGGCACGGCGCCAAGCAGCGGCCGAGGTCGGCTGGGGCGGTCCGCGACACCTGCCACGGCGACGTTCCTTCGTCGCTTGGCGGTCGCAGGCGCCACCCGCCGCCCACCAGTGCCCTTGGGCGCGACCGGACGCCGGGCGTGATGAGCCGGCGTCAGCCGACCGCGAGCGGGAAGCGTCGCCGGGTTCGCCAGCGACCTTGCGGGCCCTCCACGAGGAGGGCCACGGACGTCGCCCGGCGCCGGAAGGGCACGAGCCGGGAGGCTTCGGCCTCGACGGCGTCGAAGCGAGCGGGTTCGTCGATGGCGATCGTCAGGTGGGTCTCGAGGTCGTCGTCCTCGCGACCGTACGGCGGGTAACCCGGAAACGCCGCCCAGCTCGCGCGGGTCAGGGCGACGAAGGGTTCGGCCGGCGTCGGCTCGAGCCACACGACACCGGGCCCCAGCTCGGACGCTGGCCAGCGCCGCACGGCGCCGAACGAGACGTCGAAGGCCGGCACGCCCGCCACGACCTCGGCAACCCGAGCGACGACGGCGCCATCGATCTCCTCGACCTCCACGAACGGCGACAGGATCGTCACGTGCGGCGGCACGCCGAGCCGGGCGACCTCGACCTCGCGCCGGCGGATCGCGGCCAGGCGCGGCGGCAGCCGGAACGGGACGACGAGGGCAGAGCGCCTCAGGTCAGCCTCGGCTCGCGTGGTCTCGAGAGCGCCTGATCAGATCTTCAGCATCACGTGCTTGACGATCGTGTAGTCCTCGAGGGCGTACATCGAGCCGTCCTTGCCGTAGCCCGACTCCTTGAAGCCGCCGTGGGGCATCTCGGAGACGAGCGTGAAGTGCTCGTTGATCCAGACCGTCCCGAACTGGATCGCCTTGGCGACCCGCATCGCCCGTCCGATGTCGTTGGTGAAGACCGACGCCGCCAGCCCGAACCGGACGTCGTTGGCCCAGGCAATGGCCTGCTCCTCGTCCGAGAACCGCTGGACGGTGACGACCGGCCCGAAGACCTCGTCCTGGATGATCTCGGAGCGCTGGTCCGGGCCGGCGATGACCGTCGGCTCGTAGTAGGCGCCGGGGCCGCTCGGCCGGACGCCGCCGACCAGGACCTCGGCCCCCTCGCGGGCGCGGTTCACCATGCCCTCGACCTTGTCTGCCTGGGCCTGGGCGATGAGCGAGCCCATGTCCAGGTCGTCGGCCTCGGTCGGGTTGCCCCACTTGATCGAGCGGACCTGGTCGGTCAGGGCCGAGACGAACCTGTCGTAGACCTTGGGGCCGGCGATGACCCGGCAGGCGGCCGTGCAGTCCTGGCCGCTGTTCCAATAGCCGGCGAACTTGATCGTCTCGGCGGCGGCATCGATGTCGGCGTCGTCGAAGACGATGACCGGGGCCTTGCCCCCGAGCTCCAGGTGGAGGCGCTTGACCCGGTCGGCGGCGATGCGGGCGATCCGCTTGCCAGTCTCGGTGTCGCCGGTGACCGAGATCATCCGGACGCCGGGGTGGCCCACGAGCGCGTCGCCGATCGCGGCCCCCGTGCCGGACAGGACGTTGACGACGCCGGCCGGGAAGATCTCGCCGAGGGTCGAGGCGAAGGCGAGGGCCGTCAGAGGTGTCCGCGCCGAGGGCTTCAGGACGACGGTGTTGCCGGTCGCGAGGGCCGGGCCCAGCTTCCAGGCGGCCATGTAGAGCGGGTAGTTCCAGGGCGCGATGGAGGCGACGACGCCGACCGGCTCGCGCCTGATGAGCGAGGTGTGCCCGGCCATGTACTCGTTGGCGGCCTTGCCCTCCATGACCCGGGCCGCGCCGGCGAAGAAGCGGAACAGATCGGAGCAGACGGCCATCTCGTCGATGGCGATGTGGATGGGCTTGCCGGTGTGGAGGCTCTCGAGGCGGCCGAGCTCGTCGGCCCGGGAGTCGAGGGCATCGGCGAGCTTGAGGAGGAGGAGGCTGCGGTCCTGGGGCGTCGTGTGCTGCCAGGTCTCGAAGGCCCGCTCGGCCGCCCGGACCGCCCGATCGACATCCTCGGTGTCGCTCGCCGGGACCCGCGCAACCACCTCGTCGGTGGCCGGGTTGAGGACGTCCAGGGTCCCCCCGCTGGCGCTGTCCACCCACTCCCCGCCGATGAACTGCTGGTACGCCTGGACCTTGTCCATGACCTCGGTCATCGGGAACCTCCATCTGGGCACTGACGCGGGCCCGCCGATCGGGCGCGCACGAACGATCGAGGGATGTCCGGACATTGTGCGCCCCCCGCGGTAGGTCGTTCCAGCCCGCGGTCCCGGTGGTTCTTCCGGGATCAGATCCGGAGGGCAAGGGCGAGAACCGCCAGGCCACCGATCCCGACCACGAGATCGGGCCAGCCCCAGCGGATGGGCCGGAATGTCGTCCGGGGACCGCTCCCGAAGGCCCGGGCATCCATCGCCAGGGCGAGCTGGTCGGCATGGCGGATGGCCCGGACCAGCAGGCCCAGGAGCAGCCTCGGGTGCCAGCCCCGGAGCCCCCGGATCCGGCGCGCCTGGCGGAGCGTGACGAGGTCCTCGGCCAGGCCCGGGACGGCCTGGTACGCGGCGAGCGCGCCGTAGGCGAACCGCTCCGGGACGCGAGCCTGCTGGACGAGCGCATCGACCAGCCGGGTCGGGTCGGTCGTCTGGGCGAAGACGGCGCCGACCGCCACGATCGCGAGGACACGTGATGCCAGGGCCCCGGCGGCCTCGGCCGCCTCGCGGGTGATCCGGAAGGGGCCCAGCCTCGCGAGCTCGGTGGCGGCTGGATCCGTGTTGGCGCCCGCCCAGAGGAGGTTGGCGAGGGCGATCGAGGTCGCCGCGAGGACGAGCGGGGCCAGGCCGCGGGCGAGGTTGCCCGGCGGCACCCGCCCGATCGAAAGCCCGGCGGCGACGGCCAGGGCGGCCAGGAGGAGCGGCGGGCCGGGCTCGCCGATGACGGCCAGCCCGACGAGCCAGGCGATTGCCAGGGCCAGCTTCACGAGCGGGCTGGTCCGGCCGAGGAGGCTCGAGGCCTGGGCATCGCTGAGCTCGATCGGGGTCAGCATCAGGCGCCTGCCGCGGGGAGGAGCTCGTGCGTGCCGGTGATGGGGTCGTCGTCGGCTCCTGGGCCGTCGTCGGCGACGACCCAGCCGTCGGCCATCTGGATGCGGCGGCCCGCGACGCGCGCGGCGAACCGCGCGTCGTGGGTCGCGGCCAGGACCGCGGTCCCCTCCTCCACGAGCTCATCGAGGATCGAGGCGAGGGCCTCCCAGCCGCGCCGGTCCTGGCCGAACGTGGGCTCGTCGAGGAGGAGGACCCGCGGCCGCCTCGCCAGGGCGGTGGCGACGGACAGGCGACGCTGCTCGCCGCCCGAGAGGCGGTACGGACTCCGCTCGCCGAAGGCCTCGAGCGGCATGCCCAGCCGCTCGAGGAGCTCGCCCGCCGCCGAGGCCCGAGCCTGGTCGAGACCGAGGCCGATCTCACCGGCCACGGTCTCCCCGAGGAACCCCAGCTCGGGGTCCTGGAAGACCAGCCCGACGAGCCGGGCGAGGAGCGGCGCCGGCAGGCGCCGGGGATCCGCGCCGCCGACCTCGATGGATCCCGCCGAGGGACGGAGGAGGCCTCCGACGAGCCGAAGGAGCGTCGACTTGCCGCTGCCATTCGGTCCGACGATCGCCACCCGCTCGCCGGCCCCGATCTCGAGCTCGACGTCGCGGACGGCGGGCTCGACGCCGCATGCGTAGCTGAACCGGGCGTGATGGACCTCGACGATTGGCCGGCCGTCGGCGGCGCTGCCCGGCGGGGCGCCGTCCGCGGGACGGGCGGGCGCCGTCCAGTCGGCCGGCAGCCAGATCCCCTCACCGGCGAGGCGCCTGCCGTGCCGGCTGGCCATTCGAGCTGGGGGCTCGAGAGCGATCGGCGAGCCCCGTTCGTCGAGGGCGAGGATCATGTCGGCGAGGGGCCAGGCGAGGTCGGCTCGATGCTCGACGAGGACGATCGTCGTCCGCCGCGCGGACCGGAGCTCGGCGATGCGCCTGAACACCGCGTCGGCGCCCGCCGGATCCAGGTTCGCCGTCGGCTCGTCGAGGACCAGGACGGCGGGCGAGGGAGCCTCCACGCCGGCCAGCGCGAGTCGCTGCTGCTCGCCACCCGAGAGGCGCGTCCCGCGCCGCCGCCCGAAGCCGCCGAGGCCCACGGCCCCGAGCGCTTCCGGCACCCGCCTCCGCATCGCCTCGAGCGGCCAGGCCCGGTTCTCGAGGCCGAACGCGACGTCGTCGGCCGCTCGGTCCATGACCAGCTGGCTGGCCGGATCCTGGAACAGGATCCCGACGCGAGCGGCGACCTCGGCCGGCTCCGCCGACGCGACCTCCAGGCCACCGACGCGCAGCGAGCCCCCCCACTCCCCGGGGACGTCCCGCGGGACGAGGCCCGCGACCGCCTTCCCCAGCGTGCTCTTGCCGGACCCGGACGGCCCCACGACGAGGAGGACGCCGCCCGCGTCGAGCCGGAGGTCGATCCCGTCGAGGGCAGGCCGATCCGCCCCGGCGTAGCGGAAGCGGACGCCGTCGGCGGCGAGCGGAAGCGGTCCCCCCGCCCCGGGCGCGGCGGTCAGTCGGGGAACCCTTCCAGGACGCCTGCCCGTCGGAGCGATCGAGCGAGCGCCTGCGACCCGAATGCCACGATCACGACCGCCGAGATCGCCATCGCGATGCCGCGCGCGACCTGGATCTCGATCGCGACCTCCGGGTAGTAGAAGACCCAGTCGTGAATCCAGGCCGCGGCGGCGCTGGCGACAGCGGCCACGGCGAGGACCGGCAGCGTCCAGGCGCGGTAGAGGGTGAAGGCGAAGACGAGCTCGGCGGCCGCTCCCTGGACGAACCCGGACAGGAGCGTGTCGACCCCCCACTGGCTGCCGAGGAGCGCGGACAGGCCGGCAGCCACCATCTCGGCGAAGAGGGCCGCGCCCGGCTTGCGGACGATCAACGGAGCGAGCACGGCCGGCACGAGCCAGACGGCGTAGAAGAGGTCCTGGAACACGGGGACGGCGCCGTTGAGCGGAGCGAGCGCCGGCCAGGCCGCGGCTCCCCAGGCCCAGAAGACGACGCCGAAGGCGACGCCGATGACGGCGGTCACGAGGATGTCGCGAGTGCGCCAGCGAGTGTCGATCAGCAGGCCCGGGGACGCCCCGGCCGATCCGGCGGTGGTGGTGGTCATGGCTGCAGATCCTCCGAGTGCAGAGACGCCGCCCCCGGGAGGGCGGCATCGAGCTCGAATAGGCCTGCTTCCTTCGCCGGTACGAGCCGGATCAGGTTCGGCGGGTCTGTGGCCCCTGCCACACTCTCAGCGCTGCGGCGCTCCCCGGAGGCGATCTTCAGTTGTGGGTCGATCCTACACCGACCCAGCCGCCGGCGGCGTGGCGACTAGGTGGTCGTCGATCCAGGCGATGACGTCGGCCAGGATCTGGGGGCCCTCGGGCTCGTTGTGGAGCTCGTGGCGGATCCCGGCGTAGGCCCGCCGAGTGACGCCGGGGAGATCCGCCAGCGGCTCGGACGAGCGCGGCGGCACGATCGGGTCGTCCAGGCCGTGGATGACGAGCGTCGGGATCGAGAGCCGGGCGGCAGCGGCGCGGACGCGCGCCTGCTCCTCGAAGAAGCGCGCCCCGAACCCGGTCGTCGATGCGTCCAGGTTGAGCGGGTCCGTCCTCGTCGCCTCCTGGCGGGCGGGGTCACGCGACAGCATCTCCGGGGGAACCCCGTTGGCGATCCGGAGCCGTGGCACGAGCCGGGCCAGGACCGGGGCCAGGGCGTGCTTCCAGCGCGGGGCGTCGTCGTCGATTCCCGGCGCCGACAGGACGAGCAGGTCAGGGGCCGGCCGGGGCGGCTCGGCGACGGCGTAGCCGAGGGCGATGAGCCCGCCCATCGAGTGGCCGTACAGGACCACCGGCAGGCCCGGCAGCGCCGCCCGGGCCGCGGCCAGGCGGCCCTCGACGTCGTCGTGGAGGCGAGACCAGCGATCGATCCAGGCCCGTTCGCCGCCCGACGCCCCGAAACCGCGATGGTCCCAGCCGAACGTCTCCAGGCCGGCGGCGGCCAGCTGGTCGCCGACGTGCTCCCAGCGCCCGCTGTGCTCTCCGAGGCCATGGACCAGCAGCACGCCGGCCCGCGGCGCCGCGGCCGGCCAGTGCCGGGTGAGGAGGCGCACGCCGTCGCGGGTCGTCGCGCTGTCGGTGGTCGAGGTCATCGCCTCGCGAGCGTAGCGTGGAACCCGGTCGAGTGCCCGCCCCGTCGTCGTATAGAACTCGAGCGACTGCTCGTCAGCGACAGCCGGTCACCGCGGTGACCTCCCGGTCGACCGAGTCGGCTTGGATCGGCACGGATGTACCAGGCGACCAAACGACGAGAACCGGTCGACGAACAGTTGCCTGGATTCTGGATGACGATTCAGTCCTGGAGCCACCCCTCCCCCTCCCGATGAGCCGCGGACAAGCAGGCATCGTCATCGTGTCCGACGATGGACCCTGTTCGGTTCGGTCTCGCAATCCGCGCGCTTCGACGTTGACTCGGCTGGCCGCAGAAGGAGCTCGGTCGTCGAGCCCGAGTCTCGCAGTCGTCGATCGCCCGCGTCGAGCGCGGCGGCGCCGACCGGGTTACGCCCGCCGTCCTTCGGAGAATCTGCGACGCGCTGGGAGCAAGGCTGACCGTGCGTGTCGACTGGCAGGGCGAGGCCCTGGATCGTCTCCTCGACGCCGACCACGCCACGCTCGTCGAGCGGGTGGTCCGCGAGCTCCAGGGCGCCGGCTGGCGCTGTCTCGTCGAAGTCACGTTCGCCATCGGCCGGGAGCGGGGGTCCGTCGACGTCCTTGCCCTCCACGAGGCGACGGGAACGCTGCTCGTCATCGAGGTGAAGTCGGTCATCCCGGACATCCAAGCCACGCTCGCCACGCTGGACCGCAAGGTCAGGCTGGGTCCGGCAATAGCGCGTGACCGTGGCTGGAGGTGCGAGCGCGTCGCGACGATCCTCGTCGTGGCCGAGGGGCGGACGCATCGTCGCCGTGTCCAGGCCGTCGGAGCGACCTTCGCCACGCACCTGCCGGCGCGGACCTCGGAGGTACGGCGGTTCCTGGCTCGACCGTCCGGAACGATCCGTGGGCTCTGGTTTCTGTCAATCAGTACCCAGGCGACTGGTCGTCACCGCGTCGGGCGGTCGCGGACGCCGCCCCGTGCGTGATCCGACGTCCAGGTACCGCCATCCATGCGTGCCCCGACTGGCCGACGATTCCCGGTTGACGAACGGTTGGCTCGGTTCTGGATGACGATTTCTGGGGTTCGGGGGCGTGGCGCCCGATACCATCCGCGAATGAGCAGCGTTGGGGACTGGCTCGAGGTCGGAGACCGGGTCTTCACCCGGCGCTACCGCTTCTACGACCAGCAGATCGGCGTCGTCCTCGGCGCCGGCGAGGCCCTCGTCGTCGACACCCGGACGACGCCGGGCCAGGCCCGCGAGCTCATCGCCGACATCGGCCGCCTGACGCCGCTCCCGGTCCGCCACGTCATCGACAGCCACTGGCACTACGACCACGTCTTCGGCAACCACGACTTCCGGCCGGCCACGATCTGGGGCCACGAGCGATGCCGGTCGCGACTCCTCGAGAACGGCGAGGCACAGCGCGCCTGGGTGTCGGCCGAGGAGCCGGCCCTGGCCATCGAGATCGAGGCGGTCGTCATCGACCCGCCCGACCGGACGTTCGCCAAGGCCGCGACGGTCGAGGTCGGCGGTCGTGCCGTCGAGCTGACGCTCCTCGGTCGGGGCCACACCGACGCCGACATCGTCATCGTCGTCCCCGACGCCCGGGTCCTCTTCGCCGGCGACTTGCTGGAGAACGACGCGGTCCCCTACTTCGGCGATGGCTACCCGCTCGAGTGGCCGGCGACGGTGGAGCGACTCCTGGCGCTCGTCAGCGGACCGGTTGTCCCGGGCCACGGCTCGATCGGCGATCGATCCTTCGTCGAGCGCCAGCTTGCCGACCTCGCGGCGGTCGTGGCCGTCGCCCGGAGGCTCCAGGCCGGCGAGCTCGATCGTCCGGCCGCGCTCGCCGCCATGCCCTTCGACCCGGCGAGCTCGATCGAGCCCCTGGACCGGGCCCTCGCCCAGCTTCGCGGCGAGCTCGACTGACGCCCGCCCGACGGCGGGCGCCGCGCGGTCAGCAGTACTGGCCGGCCTTGCCGATCGCGGCGTAGGGGCAGGCCGCCATGTCGATGAGATAGAGCAGCGCCGAGCGGTTGCGGGCCGTCTGGGCGGCGATGAATTCGTCGGGTGGCTCGTGGTCGGCGTGGGAGCTGACCTGCTCGGTCGGGAACAGCTCGTAGGTGAACGAGAAGATCCCCTGGGCGGCGTACATCCAGTCGATCTGGTCGCCGTCGGTGACGTACAGGTCGCTCGACTGCTGCGCCGTGTAGCCGTTCATCGAAGCCATCGCCCGGGCCATGGCGACGAACGTCCGGTGATCGTCGAGGGTCATGTCGGCCGGGACGTCCGTCCTGGTGTAGCCATACGGGTAGAGGATCAGCTCGCCGTTCGTATGCAGCGTCACGTGGGTCTTGATCTGCTGCTCACCATCGATGACGCGGCTGAGGACGAAGTCGCGCATGACCCGCGTCTCGGTCGCGCTCCACGGCGCCGGCCCACGGTAGTTCCAGGCCGATGGGTTGCCGGATGAGCCATTGCAGCAGGCCCAGCGATAGTCGTAGTTGCGGTTCGGATCGATCCCGGCGGCCGAGGTCCCGGCATTCGGCTGGCGGTTCTTGCGCCAGCCGACATAGGGGCTGCCGGTCAGGTCGTAGTCCCAGCCGTCGGGGTTCACGGCGAAGACGATCCAGACCTCGCGCTCGTCGACGAGGCGCTGCACCTCCGAGCTCCCGTCGTACCCGGTGGCGAGGACCTTGAGCAGGTACAACGCGTGCTCCACGGTCAGGTGCTCGCGGGCGTGGTGGAGCGCATCCACCAGGACCTCGGGCTCGTCCTCGTCGAGGGCCACGTTGTCCGAGATCTTGGCCGCCCAGATGTCACGACCGAAGTAGCTCTTGCCGATCGAGAGGACCTGGACGATGTCGGGGTAGGCGATCTCGGCGGCCCGAATGTAGGTCAGCATCTCGCCGTAGTCGTGGTAGCGCGAGTCGTAGCCCGGATAGGTGGGACCCGGCGGCGGCACGCTCAGCCGCCCGTCGGCCCAGCCCACGAGCTCGCCGAGGGTGATCCGCTCCACCGCGGGGGGCCCGCCGACGACGGTGATCCCGCTCGGAGCGCGAGTCCGGATCGCATCTCGGGTGACGGCTGGCACGTTCTCGGGCTCAACGAGGAGGATCGGGGCGCTCAGGACGCCGGCCAGAGGGACGGCCGCGAGGGCATCCGGGTAATTGAGGCCGGTGGCGACGACGATCGCGGCGGCGTCCGGCAGGAAGTCGTTGGCAATCGCTGCGGCGGTCGCAAAGCGATCCGGGCCGCTCGAGCGTGAGACGTCGCCGACGATCGCCCGGATGGCGATGCCGACGTTGTCCGAGACTGCCGCGCTGCTGCCCACCATCACGACCCGGCCGGGCGCCAGGCGGGCCAGCTCGGCGGCGATCGAGGCCGGCAGGGTGTCGGGCCGGGTGATGAGGACTGCGGCCCCGAGGGTGGCCGCGGCCGATCCCGCGGCGACCGCGTCCGGGAAGTTCGTGCCCGTCGCGACGAAGACGATTCCAGCCTCACCGGCCGGGAATGTCGCGGCAGCGAGCCGAGCGCTCGTCTCGTAGCGATCGCTGCCGGCGACGCGCTCGATCGAGGTAGACGGGGCGAGCACCGTCCGGACACGCTCCATGACGGCGCCGGAGACGGCCGAAGGCCCACCAACGACCACGACCCGCGGCGGCGCGAGCCGGACGAGCTCGGCCTCGACGACCGCGGGAAGCGTCAGTCGCGCGGTGAGCAGGACGACACCACCAGCCCGGGCCGCAGCGGGGCCGGCCGAGAGGGCGTCGGCGAAGGTCTCGCCCGAGACGAGGTAGGCGACTGGTGCGGCGCCGTCCGGGAAGAGTCGCTGCGAGATCGCGACGGCCGTGCCGTAGCGATCGGCGCCGCCGAGCCGCTCGCTCGTCACCGTGGCCGACGGGACGATGCTCGCGGCCACGGGTTGGGCGCCGAGCGGGAGGGCCACGGCGGCCAGGCCGATGGCCAGCGCGAGGCGGAGCAGACGGTCGAGAGAGGGACGCGGCGTTCGGGACATGGAGCGAGCCTCGCCTGCGGTGGGGTCCCCGGCAAGCCACCAGAGGGTCCCGTTCCGAACGGGACGATGGGGCCACGGCGCCAGGGTCCAACCCCGCTGACCGTCGCGCCTGTCAGCCCCCGATCCGGACCACCCAGCGGCCCCGAGCCTCGCCCGCCCGGATCGCGTCGAGGGCCGGCTCGAGCGTCTCGAGCGTGACCTCGGTCACGCGCTCGGCGAGCGACCGCGGCCGCAGGTCCGTGGCGAGGCGCTCCCAGACCCGGCGCCGCTTATCGATCGCGAGGTACGCCGAATCGATCCCCAGGAGGGCGGTGCCGCGGAGGATGAACGGGAAGACCGTCGTCACCAGCGCCGGACCGGAGGCGTTGCCGCAGGCGGCGACCGCCGCGCCCCGCCGGAGGGTTCGCAGGATGTATGGCAGGGTCGCCGCGCCGACGGAATCGACGGCGCCGGCCCAGCGCTCGGATTCGAGGGGTCGGCCCTCGGCCGTGACCTCGTCGCGGGTCAGGAACCCAACGGCGCCGAGCGTCTCGAGCCAGGCCCGCTCGTCGCTCTTGCCGGTCGCTGCCCAGACCTCGTAGCCGAGCTCGGCGAGGATCGCGACGGCGGTGCTGCCCACGCCGCCGGTCGCGCCGGTCACGAGGATCGGGCCGTCGGCCGGCGCCAGGCCCCGCGCCTCGAGCTCCACGACCGACAGCCCGGCCGTGAAGCCGGCCGTGCCGAGGGCCATGGCCTCACGGAGGGTGAGCCCGGGCGGCAGCGGCACGACCCACCCGGCCGGCACGCGGGCCATGCCGGCGAAGCCGCCATGGCGACTGACCCCCAGGTCGTAGCCGTGGGCGATGACCTGGGCGCCCGGCCGGAAGGCCGAAACGGCGGAGCGGATCACCGTCCCGGCGAGATCGATTCCCGGTACGAGCGGGTAGGCCCGGGCGACCTTGCCGTCGGCCGTCGCCGCGAGACCGTCCTTGAAGTTGACCGACGACCACTCCACCCGGATCTCGACATCGCCGTCGGGCAGGTCGGCCAGGACGAGGCTCCGGAGGCCGCGCTCGAAGCGGTCGCCGTCGCGGTTCACGACGTAGGCACGGAAGGTCTCGGGGTAGGCGGGCATGGCCCTATCTTCGCTCCGCAGGGGCCGGGCCGTACGCCGCCGTCTCGTCCGACACGCGGTGGCACCGCAGCGACGAGGTCGCGCCGCGGGCCGACCGGCAGGCCGCGGCCGAGCTCGCGCGGCGACTGGGTCAGGTCCTCACGACCACCTGATCGCCCGACGGGTCGGCGGCCGTGCCATCATCGCGCCACGAGCCGCTGGGTGGGGCTCGTTCGAGGGGAGGGATCGAATGGTCGATCGGTTCGTCACCCGGGGCTTCACCGGCCGTCGAGACCGGGGCGGCGGCACCGCTGACGCGGCCCGCCGGACGCCGCCGGGCCAGTACCTGACGACCGACTTCCCGGTCCTGTCCGCCGGCCCCACGCCGCGGACCCCACTCGATCGCTGGACGTTCACGATCGAGGGCCTCGTCCGGGAGCCCGTCACCTGGTCCTGGGATGCCTTCCGAGCCCTGCCGGCCCGGGACTGGACGGTCGACATCAGCTGCGTCACGAAGTGGACGAAGCTCGACATGCGCTGGCGCGGGGTGAGTGTCGACACGCTCCTCGAGGGCGTCGAGCTCGGCGACCGGGCGGCCTTCGTCATCGCCTGGTCGGACGGCGACTACACGACGAACCTGCCGCTCGGCGACGTCCTCAACGGCGCGGCCTTCGTGGCCTGGGAGTACGACGGTCGGCCGCTCAGCCCCGAGCACGGCGGTCCGGCCCGGCTCGTCGTCCCGGCCCGCTACTTCTGGAAGAGCGCCAAGTGGATCCGGGGCCTGCGAATCACCGACCGCGACGAGCCCGGCTTCTGGGAATCGCTCGGCTACCACAACCGCGGCGACCAGTGGCTCGAAGAGCGCTACGGCGGCGACTGAGCTCGTGAGCGAGACCCGGTCATGACCAGCCCCATCGCCTGGCGCCTCGCGACGATCGTAGGGATCCGCGACGAGACGCCGACCGTCAAGTCGTTCGCCCTGTCGATCCCCGACTGGCCGAGCCATCGACCGGGCCAGCACGTGGACCTGCGGCTCACCGCGGCCGATGGCTACAGCGTGGAACGGAGCTACTCGATCGCCTCGGAGCCGGAGCGGGCCGGCCTCGTGGACCTCACAGTCGAGCGGATCGAGGACGGCGAGGTCTCCACGTTTCTGCACGACATCGCCGAGGTCGGCGACCGGATCGAGCTGCGGGGGCCGATCGGTGGCTACTTCGTCTGGGACATTGCAGCGGCCGGCCCGCTCTACCTCGTCGCGGGCGGCTCCGGGGTGGTGCCGCTCATGGCCATGCTCCGCCACCGGGCGGGGGCCGCCGCCGAGCGACGCCCGAGGGCCGGCCTGCTCTTCAGCTCCCGCCACGCCGAAGAGATCATCTACCGGGCCGAGCTCCACCGGCTCGCCGGCGCCGGCGACGGGCTGACGGTCTGGCACACCCTCACCCGCTCGCGGCCGGACGGCTGGGCCGGCTACGACCGGCGGATCGACGAGCGAATGCTGGCCGAGACGCTGGAGCCAGTAGGGATCGGGGCGCGTGCATTCATCTGCGGCCCCACAGCCCTCGTCGAGACCGCCGCCAACGCCCTCGTCCGGCTGGGGCTGCCTCCCGACCGGGTCCGGACCGAGCGTTTCGGCCCGAGCGGCACGTGACGCGCGAGGAGGATCGATCGATGTCCGAACCGCAGCCTCGCAACCTCGATGTCGACCTCGACGGCGACCGCGACGGGGCGCCGCTCGACGGCAACGTCGCGGCCGGTGCGCTCGCCGCCGCCCTCGGGGCGGACATGACCGAGGTCCCGGCCCGCTGCGCCCACTGCGCGACCGTGACCGTGATGGCCGAGCTCCGGGCCTGGGTCGGCGGCCCCGGGATCGTCCTCCGCTGCCCCGCCTGCACCGGCGTCGTGATCCGGATCGTGGAAACCGCGACGGCGACGTTCGTCGACGCCCGTGGCGCGGCGATGCTCCGGATCGAACGGGCCTGACCTCCTTGCCCGCTCTGCGGGTTGTCAGGGCACGCTACGCTGCGGGCGGAGGAGGTGCGTCCCTGCCAGCCCGAACCGGTGCTGTCGTCCTGGCCGCCTTTGCCGCGCTCGTCCTCTTCGGCGGCTCGAACGCGATCGGCGTTCGGTTCGTCCTGCACGAGATGGGCCCGTTCTGGTCGGCGGCGATCCGGTTCGCGATCGCCGGCCTTCTCCTCGTCGGGCTCGTCCTCGCCGGTGGCCGCCCGTGGCCACGGGGTGAACGGCTGCTCGGCAGCGCGCTGTTCGGGATCATCGGGTTCGGGCTCGCCTACCTCTGCCTGTATGAGGCCCTCCGGGACGCCCCAGCCGGGACGACGATGCTGATCCTGTCGGTCGTGCCGCTCCTCACGTCCCTCCTCGCCGTTGCCCACCGCGTCGAGCGCATCCGGCTGCTCGGGCTGGCAGGCGCCGCGATCGCCAGCCTTGGCATCGTCCTCGTCGCGGCCGACCAGGTCCGGCTCGACGTTCCGATCACGGCCCTCCTGCTCCTGCTCGGGGCCGCCGTCTGCCAGGCGGAATCGGGCGTCATCGTGAAGCGGTTCCCACCTGGTGACCCGGTCGCGGCGAACGCTGTCGGGATGCTCCTCGGCGCGGCGATGCTCGCCGTCGTCGCCGTCGTCGGGGGCGAGCCGATCGTGGTGCCGACGCGCGCCGAGACGTGGCTGGCGATGGCCTATCTCATCGGGCCGGGCTCGATCGCGGTCTTCCTCCTGGTCCTCTTCATCCTGGCGCGCTGGACCGCGTCGGCGACGTCGTACGCGTTCCTGCTGTTCCCGCTCGTGGCGATCGTCTTCGGCTGGCTGCTCCTCGGCGAAGCGATCCGGCCATCGTTCCTGGCCGGCGGCGCGGTCGTCCTGGCCGGGGTCTATCTCGGGGCGGTCTATCGGCCGCTGCGCGGACGACAGCAGGCGGTCGCCGACGCCTGACGGCCGGTCACTCGCGGGTGTCGAGTATCATTCCGAGCGGCCGCTGGCGCGTGGCTCAACGGTAGAGCACCTGACTCTGGATCAGGGGGTTCCAGGTTCGAATCCTGGCGCGCCAGCCAACTCCGAGGGAGTGTGGTGCGTCCCCGCGTGCGCCGCGACGCCTCCCCCACCAGGTAGCAGGAGTCGCGCCCGATGACCAGCCCGACCGCCGACCTCGAAGCCCCCGAGCGGCGTGACTTCATCCGCGAGATCGTCGCCGCCGACGTCGCCGCCGGCCGGGTCGGGGTGCCCGTCACCCGCTTCCCGCCGGAGCCCAACGGCTACCTCCACATCGGCCACGCGAAGTCGATCTACCTGAACTTCGGCATCGCCGAGGAGTTCGGCGGCCGCTGCCACCTCCGTTTCGATGACACCAACCCGGAGAAGGAGGAGCAGGAGTACATCGACGCGATCGTCGACGACATGCGCTGGCTCGGCGTCGACTGGGGCGAGCACCTCTACCACGCGTCCGACTACTTCGAACAGCTGTACGGCTGGGCCGTCCATCTCGTCGAAGGCGGCCTGGCCTACGTCGACGACCAGTCGGCCGAGGTGATCCGGGAGACCCGCGGCACGTTGGTTGCGCCCGGCCGCGAGTCGCCCTGGCGTGACCGCCCGGTGGGCGAGAGCCTCGATCTCTTCGCCCGGATGCGGGCCGGCGAGTTCCCGAACGGGGCCCGCGTCCTGCGGGCGAAGATCGACATGGCCAGCCCGAACCTCAACCTCCGCGACCCGATCCTCTATCGGATCGTCCACGCCAGCCACCCCCGGACCGGCGACGCGTGGTGCGTCTACCCGACCTACGACTTCGCCCACGGCCAGTCGGACGCCATCGAGGGCGTCACCCACTCCATTTGCACCCTCGAGTTCGAGAACCACCGGCCGCTCTACGACTGGCTCGTCGAGCACCTGCCGGTCCCGCACGTCCCCCACCAGTACGAGTTCGCCCGGCTCAACCTGACCCACACCGTGCTCTCGAAGCGGGTCCTGCTGCGGCTCGTCCAGGAGGGCCACGTCCGCGGCTGGGACGACCCCCGGATGCCGACGATCTCCGGCCTCCGGCGGAGGGGCTACCCGGCCGCAGCCATCCGAGACTTCGCGACGATGATCGGCGTCGCGAAGACGGACTCGGTCATAGAGGTCGGCCAGCTCGAGTTCGCCGTTCGGGCGGTCCTCAATCGGACGGCGCCGCGCCGGTTCGGGGTCCTCGATCCCCTGAAGCTCACGATCACGAACTGGCCGGCCGGCCACGTCGAGACGATGGAGGTCGTCAACAACCCCGAGGATCCCGCCGCCGGCGAGCGCCCGGTCGAATTCGGGCGGGAGCTGTGGATCGAGCGCGACGACTTCATGGAGGAGCCTCCGCCGAAGTTCTTCCGGCTCGCCCCGGGTCGCGAGGTCCGCCTCCGGAATGCCTACTTCGTCGTCTGTGACGAGGTCGTCAAGGACGCGACGGGCGCCGTCGTCGAGCTGCGCTGCACGTACGACCCGGCGACCCGCGGCGGCGATGCGCCCGACGGCCGTCGCCCGAAGGCCACCCTCCACTGGGTCTCGGCGGCCCACGCCGTCCCGGCCGAGGTCCGGCTCTACGACCACTTGTTCTCGCAGCCGTTCCCCGGGGCCGGCGGGCTGGACCTGTTCGGTGACCTGAACCCGGCCTCCGAGACGATCGTCCGCGCGGCGATGCTTGAGCCGGCCCTGGCCGACGCCGCGGTCGGCGAGCCCGTCCAGTTCGAGCGCCTGGGCTACTTCGTAGCCGACCCCGATTCGCGGCCCGGCGCGCCGGTCTTCAATCGCGCGCTTACCCTGCGCGACACCTGGGCCCGGGTCCAGTCGAAGGGCTGACCGCCGGACACGATGGGGTAGATTCGATTTCGGCCCGCGGGCCCCGCTGGCGAGTGGCCAAACGGTAAGGCACCTGACTCTGGATCAGGGGATTGGAGGTTCGAATCCTCCCTCGCCAGCCAACTCCCATGAACCATCACGCCGAGCCGCCGCGTCGCCTTGTGGTCCCGGCGCTGGCACTGATCAGCGCATTCATCGCGGGCGCGATCCTCATCGTGCTGACCGACGTCGAGCACCTTCGGCGCCTCGGGACCGATCCCGCCGCGGCGCTCGGCGGCGCGTTCGGTGGCGTGCTCGAGGGCTATGGTGCGATGTTCTCCGGCGCGATCGGGGACCCCGGCAGGGTCGTCGCTGCCGTCCAGACTGGCGCCGCGAACGACATCGCGAACGCCATCCGGCCGATCACCGAGACCCTCGTCAGCGCGACGCCGTTCATCTTCGTGGGCCTGGGCCTCGCGGTGTCGTTCCACGCCGGGCTGTTCAACCTCGGAGCCGGGGGCCAATTCCTCATCGGCGGTCTCGGCGCGACGATCACCGCGATCCTCCTGGACGGGCATCTGCCGCCGGCCCTCATCCTGGTCGCAGCGCTGGCGGGCGGGACCATCTTTGGCGCTGCGTACGGCTTCGTGCCCGGCTTTCTCAAGGCGCGCACGGGCGCGCACGAGGTCATCACCACGCTCATGCTCAGCTCGATCGCGCCGGAGATCACGATCTTCGCCATGAGCTCGGGCGAGCTCACCCGAAGCCTGGCATCGATCGCCGACGTGCCGCTGCTCTTCGACCTGCCGGCGATCCGTCTCGACTGGGGCTTCTTCGCCGCCCTGCTGACGGCGGTCGTGGTGTCTTTCATGTTGTTCCGGACGCGCCTCGGTTTCGAGCTCCGCGCCACCGGCTTCAGTCGCAGCGCGGCCCGCGGCGCGGGCATGAACCCGGGCCGGACCACGGTCCTGGCCATGTCGCTGTCCGGCGGGCTCGTCGGCCTGGGCAGCGCGTTCTTCGCCCTCGGGCCTGCCGGGGGTCTCTCGGGCGGCCCCTCCGGCGACATGGGGTACGTCTCCCTGGCCCTGGCGCTGATTGCCGGTCTGCGGCCGAGCGGCGTGGTGCTGGTCGCGGTCCTCTACGGCGCGCTCACCACGGGCGCCAAGAACATGGTCATCGTGACCGGCATCCCGCTGTCCCTGCTCGTGGTCATCATCGCCTTCGCCCTGATGTTCGTGGCCGCGCCCGTCCTCATCCGGTCGATCTGGCGGATCAGGCCGGCAGGGCAGGCCCCGGAGCTCGCCCCGATCGATCCGGTCGGCCGTGCCGATGACGCGACCGGCTCACGCAGCCGCTGAAGCTGCCAACCGCGCCCGCCGGCGACACCGCGGGCGACGGCAGACGACGCCAACGGCTCGACAACGTCCAGGGGATGGCGCGCGGCGGGACCTACGGCGCACAATGTCCGGCGTTCGGCTCGCCGCGGACGGTCGACCGTGGAGGCGCGGCGGCTCGCACGGGAGGGCAGGTCCATGACCGCTCGTCGAATCCTCGCGGGCGCGCTGGCGCTGGCAGTCATTGCCGCCGGCTGGGGAGCGGGGGTACCTGCGACTCGAGCCGCCCACACCGAGGACGCAACGCTGCCCGACCTCGTGATGCTGCCGCCGAGCGACTTCAAGATCGAGCAGCAGGCCCGGAAGACCCGCCTTCTCCGGTTCTCGACCGTGATCGTCAATCTCGGCCCGGGCCCGTTCCAGGTCTTGGGCCAGCTCAACGGCGCCACCTCCGGCGATCCATACGACGTCGTCCAGCATCTGGCCGAGCCGGGCGGCGGGTTGTCCGACCACCCGACGGGGGCGACGATGTTCTGGTCCGGGGACGGCCACAACCACTTCCACGTTCGCGACCTGCAGGAGATGACCCTCCAGAACTTGAACGCGCTGGTCCTCGCCCGCGGGGCGAAGCGTGGCTTCTGCTTCTGGGACAACTACAACTACGGCGCGCCGGCGCCGGCGTACTACCACCCGTCGACGACCGACGCCTGCGAGCTCGCGCCGGACGGCACGGTGCCCATGGGCCTGTCCGTCCGCTGGGGTGACCGCTACCCCTACAACATCGCCTTCCAGTACATCGACATCTCGAAGCTCGGTAACGGCGAGTACCTCGTGACCGTCGCCGCCGACCCGGCGGCGCCGGGTGAGACCGGCCAGTTCATCGAGGCGAACGAGCAGAACAACACAGCCTGGGCGCGGATCCGAATCAATCGCAAATCGGTCACGGTGCTCGCGACGAGCGGCCTGCCCTGAGCTCGAGCTTCCCACGGATGACGCCCTGTATGCGGGGGCGACGGCGCAGCTGGGCTCAGCACACGAATCACGAAGCACGCGTCCGTCCGCGGTCCCCGCCCGCCGCGCCCTTCAGCCCGCGGCGGGCAGCCGAATGGAGAAGCGCGTCCCGTCGCGATCGCTTGCCGCGCTGACCGAACCGCCCGACGCCTCGGTGATCGCCCGCGCGATCGCGAGGCCGAGCCCGGCGTGTGACCCGTCCCGCGACCCGGAGCGGCCCGACGCCCGATAGAAGCGGTCGAAGACGCGGGCCAGATCGTCGGCCGGGATCGGCTCCCCGGTGTTGCTCACCTCGGCCACGGCCAGGCCGTCCGTCCGGGTCGCGGTCAGCCGGATCGTGCCCCCGGGCTGGGTGTGACGGACGGCGTTGTCGACGAGGTTCATGAGCGCCTGTGTCAGCCGATCCGGATCGGCGACGACCGGAAGGGTCCCGTCGCGGACGACCTCGACCCGCCTGTCGGGACCGATGACGCGGGCCGCGGCGGCGATGTCCTCGACGAGCTCGCCGAGGTCGAGCACCCGCGGGGCGAGCCGCCCGCCGCCGGCCTCCAGCTGGGTCAACAGCAGCAGGTCGTTGGAGAGACGGGACAGTCGGTCGATCTCGCGCCGCATCGCGCCGAGCGTCCGGGTCCGGGTCTCCGGGTCGAGATCCCCGGCGGCGAGGACATCGACGTAGCCGCCGAGGACCGTCAACGGGGTCCGCAGCTCGTGCGAAGCGTCGGCCGCGAACTGGCGCTGGGCCGTCAGCGTCGCGTCGACCCGCTCGGCCATCCCGTCGAATGCCCGCCCCAGCCGACCGACCTCGTCCGTCCCCGCGGGCAGGGCGGCCCTGGCATCCAGATCGCCGGCGGCGATCCTGTCCGCGGCGCCGGTCACCCGTTCGAGGGCCCGCAGTCCGAGGCGGGTGAGGAGCCAGGCGACCACCACGGCCGCGACCAGCATGCCGGCCCCGAGCAGGGCCAGGCGCAACCGCAGGTCGGCCAGCGAGGCGTCGATCGCGTCGAGGGAGATGGCAAGCTGGGCGACCGCGTTGGCCGGGCCATCGGCGGCCTCCGCTCGCCCATCCCCCTGGTTGCCGAGGCCGCGACCATTGCCCTGGCCGCGGCCCTGACCGACGCCGCCGCCGGGTCCCCCCGCTCGGAGCTGAACGGGCGCGGCGACGATGAGCGCCCGACCACCGCCGGCGAGGGGTTCAACGGCGTCGATCGTCATCCCCTGGGCGACGACCGCGGCGTAGTCGGCGGCGGCGAGCCGGGCATCCAGGACGGCCGGGGCGGCGCCGTTGCCCTGGGCCGCCAGTGTTGCGCCGCTGGGATCGAGGATCACGACCGCCGTGCCGCGGCCGCCGAGGACCGTCGCGAGCTCGCCGGCCGCCAGGTCGGTCGCGCGCGGTCCGCTCCGGCCCGGGCCCGTCTCCGCGGCGATCAGCCCGGCCTCGATCGTCAGCCGCTCGGCAGCGCTCCGGATGAGCGCGGTCTCCACGGCGTTCGCGACAACGGTCAGGACGACGACCAGCATGACCGCGGCGACGGCCGCGTACACCGCCGCGAGGCGCCACCGGAGCGAGCGGAGCCGTGTCACGACCCGGGCTCGCGG
Organism: Chloroflexota bacterium; assembly: GCA_040752335.1. GTDB lineage: Bacteria > Chloroflexota > Limnocylindria > Limnocylindrales > CSP1-4 > UBA5189. The sequence goes on along the minus strand of JBFMEV010000008.1, from coordinate 3,854 downwards.
AGGACGTAGCCGGCGCCGCGGAGCGTCTCGATGAGCGGCGGCTCGCCGAGCTTGCGACGGAGATAGCCGACGTAGACCTCGACGAGGTTGGCATCGAAGGCGTAGCCCCACAGCCGGTCGAGGATCGATTCCTTCGAGAGGACTTCGCCGGGGTGGCGAAGGAACAGCTCCAGCAGCTCGTACTCGCGGGCGCTGAGGTGGACGGCCCGCTCGCCCCGGGTCACGGCGTGACTCCGGGGGTCCAGGGCGACGTCGCCGGCGCGGAGGACTGCATCACGGGGATTCCGGCGCCGGAGCTGGGCCCGGACCCGGGCCAGCAGCTCGGCGAAATGGAAGGGCTTGGCGACGTAGTCGTCCGCCCCAAGCTCGAGACCGCGGACACGATCGTCCACCTCACCGCGGGCGGTGAGCATGATGACCGGGACATCGGACTCGGCTCGGATCGTGGCGAGCAGGTCGAGGCCGTCGATGTCGGGCAGTCCCACGTCCAGGATGACGACGTCGGGCCGCGCGCTTCGAAGCTGCCCGAGGCCGTCGCCGGCGGTCGTGACCGAGGTGACGTCAAAACCCTCCTGGCGCAGCCCGACCTGAACGAAGTCGACGATCCCGGGTTCGTCATCGACGACCAGGACGAGCGGCCGACCCGCCGGCGGAACCTGCACGTCGCCATTGCACGACGTGCGATCCCGCAGCGCAACACGACGCTCGTACTCTCAGCCACTTCTCAGGTCCGGTGGGCGTGGGGCGCAGTAACGTCGTGCCATGGCACGCCGACCCGTCGTCATCGTCCTCGCGCTCGCGGCCCTCGCGGTCCTCGTGGCGCTCCCGGCGCTGGCCGCCTCGCCGTCACCCCGTCCGGGCAACGCCGAGAACGCCCACCAGGAGAGGGGGCCCAAGACGCCGATCACCCTGACCGGGACGGTCGTGGCGTCGACTGACACGGACGGCGTGACGACCTACACCCTTCGGAGCGGCGGCACGACCTACACCCTCGATGCCGGACCGCCGTGGTTCTTCGGCGACAACCACCCGCTGAAGGAGTTCGTTGGAAGGTCGGTCACGATCGTGGGCGGGATGGTGGCCGACTCGACCGAGGTCGACGTGTTGACCGTGGACGGCAGGGCCCTTCGCGAAGCGGGCAGGCCGCCGTGGGCCGGCGGCTGGAAGGCCGTCGGGGCGAGCCATCCGGGTTGGTCGCAGGAGAAGGCCGACCGGTTCAAGGCGAAGTTCGGCGACTGCTTCCCACCCGGCCACTGCAAGGACAAGCCCGGCGCGGAAGCCGCGCCGTAGTCGTCCCGCCTGTCAACGGCCCGCGTGCGGTTGCGACGGGCTCCTCCGAGACGGCGGATCCTCCGACTCCACGATCCGCTTGGCGTTGGCGACCGTCGCATCGATGGCGTCCTGACTTCGCCTCCGCATGAGGAGCGGCCACAGGACGGCGTTGATCGGGGCGAGAAACCAGCGTGGGCGCAGGTCCAGCGACATCGTCAGCCCGGTGCCCGATGCCGTTGGCACCAGGTCAATCGTCAGATCGATCGTCATCGACCCGTCGTCACCGACATGGACCTGGCGCGTCTTCGGTTGGAACTCCGTCACCCGCCGTTCGCTCTCGCCTCGGAAGGGCGGAACGCCGCCGTACTCCCGGTAGACAGAGCCGACCCGCAGCTCCTCACCGGGAACGTCGAGCATCCGGACCGTCGCGGCCGACAGCTCGGGGTACCGGGTGGGATCGCACAGCAGCGCCCAGACCGAGTCGGGCGGGCCAACGATCTCCGTTGATGCGGTGACTCTTGCCATTGCGGTTCTCCACTCATCACGATTCGAGAGGCCGTTCGATCGGCCTCAGAGCGCCCCGTCGGGTGAGCCAGGCATGGCTTTCCATCAGCACCACGGATGCCGTGACGACGACCGCTCCGACGATGACGACCTCCTCCGCCACCGCGGCCGTCGCGCCGAGGAACGGGATGTTGTGCCCCGGCCCCAGGGCGAAGGCGAACGTCGCGAGTCCCGTCGTCCAGGCAGCCCGGCGACTCCTCGCAATGAGCCAACCCCCGCCGGCGCCGGCGATCGTCGTCGGCAGGAGGAGGCCGATGACGAAGCGGGTAGCCGCCTCCGAACCCGGGATGACCAGCATGCCGCCTGCGCCCACCGCGGCTGAGCCCGCGGCCCCAAGGAGCTCGGCGATCGCGAACGCTGGGAGCAGGACCACGCCCATCCCGATGCTGACGGCGATCGCGGTCCACGGCCGCGGCGGCAGGTGCGGGAGGAGCTCCCCGTATGCCGATCCGACGGCCGCACCCACCCCCGCCGCGACGAGCGCCCCGGCCGGCGCGATGAACCAGATCGGCACGATCCAGGCGTGGTGGAGGACGAGGAACGTCGCCAGCCCAGCGATCCCCGCCAGGCCACCGGCCCGGACCGGCGGCGCGCCGCCCGTGACGCTGACTGGCTCATGAGCCGCGATCATCGACCACGAGGTCTCGCGATCGGCCGTTGTTCGAAGACGAGCTCGACGAGCCGGTCGACCTCGCGGTTCGCCCGCGCACGCGGTTCGCGATCGATCCAGCGCCGATCGATCCAGCGGCCGAGGCGCCCGAGCGGCATCGTGTACTCGGTCAGGAGATCAAGGTTGGCGCCGTCGCCCCGGGATGAGACCGTTGCCACCATGCGGACCACCGTGCCGAGCGGGCCATTGTGGATCGTCTCGTGCAGCCTGGACGGCTCGGAGCGGACGACGACGGTCCGGAAGCGCCACGGCCCCCGGATCACGAGCGTGTAATGCGATCCGGGCAGGTCAAGGGGACCGGTCGGGTCCCGGGCGGCGGAGGCGTCCATCCAGTCCGCGATGAGCTCGGGCTCCGTGAAGGCCCGAAACACTCGTTCCGGGGTCGTGCCGATCTGGCGGGTGATGCGGTAGCGTCCCATCGCTGCCTCCCGGTCCCGGGCAGAGCGGCCGGCCTCGAGCTCCGGGCGCCGCTTGACCTGATATTATTTGGATGATCAATACTAGTCAATAGATAGGAGTTGGTGTGCCGAGGCGATATCGGATGGGCGAGCGGACCGCTCGGATCCAGGCAACCCGCGAGCGGATCGTGGAGGCCGCCATTGAGCTCTACACGGAGCTGGGGGTCTCGGCAACGACGATGCGCCAGATTGGCGAGCGGGCCGATGTCGCACCCGGGACGCTGCGCAATCACTTCGCGACACGTGACGACCTCGACCGGGCGATGGTCGAACGGTTGACGGCCGAGATCCCGCTCCCCGACCTCTCGCTCTACGATGGCGCGACCTCGATCGACGAGCGTCTCCGGCGACTGATCCGAGCCACCGGGACGTTTCTCGATCAAGCCCGGCGGTTGTACCGGATGTGGCTCCGCGAGCCGCTCCTCTCCGGCCCGTGGGCCGAAGCCGGGGCGACCTATGGGGCGCGCTGGGACGATCTCATGCGAACCGCGCTCGGGCCCCTGGCCGACGACGGCGACGCGACGGCCGTGCTGCGGGCCGTGTCGGAACCGACGTTCTGGGACCACCTCCGCGGCGGGACGCGGACGACTGACGAGGCGTGTGCGCTCATCACGGCGGTGATCGTTCCGTGGTTCGCGTTCCGCGAAGCGAACCGGTCGCGGGGGTGACCAACGGTCCCTCCCGGAGGTGCCGTTCGGCGGTGTCGGTCTGAGGGCCCGAGGTGGATGCTCGTTCCAGCCTTCGTTGGAATGGACGAATGACGACACCACGCGCTGCGAAGACCGCCCTCAACGAGCAGTTCGCCCGGATCGGCAAGGCCCTGGCCAGCCCGCGCCGGATCGAGCTGCTCGACCTGCTCGCCCAGGGTGAGCACAGCGTCGAGACGCTGG
>JBFMEV010000007.1:0-110633 GCA_040752335.1 Chloroflexota bacterium | reverse complement strand
GTCCTCGAGGTCAGCAGCCTGGCGGCCGTCGTGGCCGTCGCGCTTCGCCCGCCGGCGAGCCGCTCGCTCGTGCTCTGGGCGGCCCTCGCCGCCGGCCTCGGGGTCGCGGCGCTCACCCGGCTCGTGCCGGCGGAGGGGAGCGGCATGCTCGGCGAAGCCCTCCGGTTCGAGCTGCCGAAGACCCTCCACTACTGGGTCCCGGTCTTCGTGGCGATCCTCGCCGCGGCGGGCCTGGCCGCGCTCGCCGGAACGAATCGTCTGCCCCTCGTGGCGCGCTCAGTCGCCGTCGCGGCCTTCGTTGCGGCCGTTGCCCTGCCCATCCGGCCGAAGCCGATCGACGCCTTCCACCTCGGCGAACACCGCCTCAGCGAGACGCTCTCGATCTCGCTGCGCTGGGTCCAGCGCGGCTTCTGGTCGGGCTTCCCGGACAGCCGCTTCGTCGTGGACGCACCGAGACAGGAGCTGCTCGACGCCGTTCGCGCCGAGATCGAGGCGGGCCGGCTGGGTCCCGACACCGACGTCCTCCACGTCGCCGCGTCGTTCCAGATGTGGATCGCGACGCCGCTCGGGGTGTTCGACGGCGTGAAGGAGACGATCTTCGTCCCGGTGCCCGAGGTCAGCATCCACACCGTGGGCGGGCGGATCCTGGCCCTCACCGACCTGCCGGCGCTCCTCGCCCGGACCGGTTCGGCTGGTCCGGCGTACCCCTACGTGCTCCTGGAGCCGGACCCGAACGAGCTGCCGTCGGATGTCCGCGACACGATCGTCGCGGCCGGCTACGAGCCGATATTCGGCAACAGCCGGGGCGAGCTCTTCGCGATCCCGCCCTGACCCGGGCCGCGCCGCGCGGCGTAGTACCCAACCGTACGAATGCGGGATGGTGCCTCGCGACACCACGGCCCAGCATCGCCCCGATCGGTCCCGCCGACGTCCCGCGACCCGATCCCGTTCGAGGCTCTGCCACATCTCCGCGCTCGCCATCCTCCGTCCCCGCGTTCGGCGACGAGCCAGCCCCCTGGTGTTGGTGGCCCGGTGGTTCGTGGCCGACATCCACGCCTCCCTCGCGATCGCCCTCGGCGTGCCCATCCTCACGGTCGAGGCGGTCTACGGCTTCGTGGGCGCCGGACCCGTCCTCGGGCTCACCGCGGCGTACCTGGCGCTCCAGGTCGGTCTCGGGCTTGCGATCGGTCGCTCCCGCCGGGGCGGGCAAGCGATCGCCCGGCTCCTCCTGGCGGTGGCCTTCGTCGGCGCCATCGAGCTCGTGGAAGCGCGCGCCGATGCGACGCTGCCCATCCTCTACGTGCCGATCATCGTCCTCGCCTCGGCGATGAGCGCGCGGGCCGGGCTTGTCATCTCCGTCGCCGCCGCCGCCTCCGCACGACTCGCCCTCGCCCTGGATGCCGGAACGGCGGCGGCGATCGAGCAGAGCATCCTGCCGCTCGTGGTGGTCGCGTTCCTGGCCGTCGGGACGCGCCACGTCGTGGCCTCGCTCGAGCGCTCCCTCGACCGGCTGCGGCAGGCGGTCGCGACAGACCGGCGCCGGGCCCGGCGGATGGACGCGATCGAGCAGGTCGGCCGGGTCCTGGCCCAGGACGGTCCGAGCCCCACCGCCCTGGCGACCATCATGGAGGTCCTGGAGCGGACGTTCGGCTACCACTACCCGTCGGTCTACCTGTGGGATGGGCAGGCCCTCCGCCTGGGCGCCCATCGTGGCTACGAGCGCCCGATCCAGGAGTTCGACATGAACGTCGGGATCATCGGCCGGGTCACCCGGACGCGGCAGGCGGTCTTCGCCCCCGACGTCACCCTGGACCCCGACTACTGCCAGGCCGATCCCGGCGTCGTCTCCGAGATCAGCGTGCCGCTCCTGGCCGATGGCGAGCTGCTCGGCGTCCTGAACGTCGAATCGACGGCCGCCAAGCGCCTCGACCGCGACGACCTGGCCTCGATGCTGACCATCGGCGACCGTCTCTCGGCGTCCATCGCCCTCGGCCGCGAGCGCCAGGAGCTGGCCGAGCGGACCGCCCTGCTGGGTCGGCTGACCGAGGCCTTCGCCAGGCTCGGCGGGATCCTCGACCCGGCGCCCCTCCAGGCCGCGATCGGCGCCGCGACGACGACCGTGGTCGCCTGCGACATCGGGCTCCTGACCCTGGCCGACGGCTCCGGCGGCGGCTACCGCATCGCCGCCGCGGTCGGGGCGGACTCGATCGTCGGGATGCAGATCGACCTCGGCGAGGGCGCCACCGGGACGGCGATCGCCACCCGGGCCCCGGTCCTGGACGACCGCTTCGACCGGGCCAGGTACCCCCGCGCAGCCCGGCGCGTCGTCCACGAGCCGACGGTCGCGGTCATGGCAGTTCCGCTCATGCGCGAGGATCGCGTCCTCGGGGCCCTGACGTTCGTCCGCCGGACGGAGGGCAACCGCTTCACCGACCAGGAGCGCGAGATCGCCGCCCTGCTCGCCGCCCAGGCCGCCCTGGCCATCGCCAATGCCGACCTCCACGCCGCGACCCGCGAGGCCGCGATCCGTGACCCGCTCACCGGGCTCCACAATCGCCGCCTCCTCGATGACGCCCTGACCCGGATGAGCGCGGCCAGGGACCGCCAGGCGCCCGACGAGCGGCGACCGATCGCGGCGATCATGTTCGATCTCGACCATTTCGGGGACTTCAACAACCGCCACGGCCACGTCGCCGGCGACGCCGTCCTGCGGGCGTTCGCCGGCCTCCTGTCGGCCCGCTTCCGGGCGTCGGACCTGGTCGCCCGCTACGGCGGCGAGGAGTTCCTCGTCGTCCTCGACGGCGCGTCGCGCGACGATGCCGTGCGGGCGGCCGAGGAAATCCGGATCGCCTTCCGCGAGCTCGACATCCCGATCGCCGGTGGCACGGCCGTGCGGGCGACGGTCTCGGCCGGGTGCGCCGGCCTGGACCCGAGCGTGGCCGGCCTGGACGTCATGGTGGAAGTCGCGGACGTGGGCCTGGCGATGGCCAAGTCGGGCGGCCGGGACCAGGTGGTCGCCGCCTGACACGCCCTGGTGACACGGGTGGTGTCACGGGAGGGTACGGGCGTAACGGCCCTTGCCGTCCGGCGTCATCATTTCGAAGATCCACGTTCGAGGGGCCAGCCGGGTTACGGCGACCGAGACCAGGGAGAGCTGATGACAGCGCGACACCACTGCCGCACCGGGCTGCTCAACGCCCTCGCCGTCGCCCTGCTCGTCGCCGCGTGTGGCGGCAGCGCGTCGGTCGCCCCCAGCCCGACCCCTACCCCGGAGCCGACCCCGAGCGCGACGCCGTTCGACGTCGTGGCGGCGTTCCTGGAGGTCGTCCAGGACGAGGACTTCTCGGGCCGGATCGAGCTCGCCGGCACGATGGAGCTGGGCGTGACGGCCACGATCAGCGGCGAGATGAGCGGGTCCGGCGCGGACTCGCGAACGCTCATGGAAATCACGTTCGGCGGCACGACTACCGAGTCGGAGACGATCACCGCCAATGGGCGGACCTACACCCGGACCGCACCCGGGCCGTGGCTCGAGGTCCAGCCTGAGGCCAGTGGCGCTGACGAGGACAGCCTCGGCGAGTACCTCCAGACCCTGTCCGATCTGGAGGACCTCGGGGTCGTGACGAAGAACGGCCAGCAGCTCCACCACCTGAGCGCCGGTGGCGACCCGGTTCCGCCCGGGGCCATGGGCCTCGACGCCTCGACCTACACCGACCCGATCGTGACGATGGAGTTCTACGTCGCGGCCGACGGGACGCCGGCGATCTTCGCCGTCGAGGGCTCATGGACCCAAGCGATCAACGGTCAGCAGATCGCCGTCGAATTCGTGATGGACCTCACCTTCGTGGATGTCGGCTCGGTGGTCAGGATCTCGGCACCCAGCGACGTCTGGGCGATGTATGAGAGTCCGCTCGGTTACGCCGCCGCCCATCCGGCGGGGTTCACCGTCGAGAACCGCGAGGAGTACGACGCCTACATCAAGGACGGCGAGGAATGGCTGAACGTCGTGTCCTGGCCGGAGGCCACAGGTCTCAACGTCGACGGCTTCCTCGCCGAGATCCTGGCGATCACCGATGAGTCGTGGGGTCAGCCCACCGCGACGATCGAGACCTCGCTCGCTGGGGAGCCCGCCTACCTCGCCCGGTTCGAGTTCACGTACGACGACGGCTCGGCCGGCGTCGCCTACGACGTCGTGGCGATGCACGAGAACGTCGGTTGGGAGGTGACGCTCTACACGCTCCCGGAGCTCGAGCAGGACGACGCCGAATTCCTTGACGAGTTCCTGGCGACGTTTCACTACGGGGAGTGAGATCCAAGGGCAGCAGGGACCGATCCAGTCCCTGGACACTGAGCGACCCGGAATGGAAGAAGCCCATCCCGGGTCGGATCATTCCCCCGACGGAGCACGTCGGCCCGACAACTATACGCGGCCCCAGCTCGATGCGGAAGCCCGAAACTTCGACCCGGTCGGGTGCGTGTTCGGTGCACCCCGACACCAGGAATCGGCGCCGGCTCAGGCCTCGGCCAGCGGCACGCCCATGACGTTGAAGCCGCCGTCGACGTAGACCACCTCGCCGGTGATTGCCGAGGCGAGGTCGGAGACCAGCCACAGGGCGGTGTTGCCGACGTCCTGGGGGGTGATGTTGGAGCGCAGCGGCGCGACCTCCGCGAACGAGCCGTAGAGCTTCTTGAAGCCGGCGATACCGGCCGCGGCGAGGGTCCGCACCGGCCCGGCCGAGATGGCGTTGACCCGGACCCCGTCCGGGCCCAGGTCGGCGGCGAGGTAGCGGACCGAGGCCTCCAGGGCGGCCTTCGCGACGCCCATGACGTTGTAGTGGGCGACGACCTTCTCTGCCCCGTAGTAGCTCAGGGTCAGGACGCTCGATCCGTGATGGAGGAGCGGACGGGCCTCGCGGACGAGAGCGACCAGCGAGTAGGCGCTGACATCGAGGGCCAGGGCGAAGCCGTCCCGGGAGGTGTCGACGAAGGCGCCGTCGAGGTCCTCACGCTTGGCGAAGGCGAGGGCGTGGACGAGGATGTCGAGCTCGCCGTGGGCCGTGCGCCAGCGTGCCATCACCGCCCGGATCTGGTCGTCCGACTGGACGTCGCAGGGCTCCACGAAGTCCGACCCGATCGACGCCGCGAGCGGCCGAACTCGCTTCTCGATGAGGCTCTCGACGGACGAGAAGCCGACCGTTGCGCCGGCCTCGTGGAGCGCCCGGGCGATGCCCCAGGCGATCGAGTGGTCGTTGGCCACGCCGAAGATGAGCGCCTTCTTGCCGTCGAGGAGTCCCATCGCGTCGCCTCCTGCCACCGCCGTCCCCGCGCCGAGACTACCATCGCCTCGATGGCCACGACCGAGCTCGCCGCCGCGCTGCGTGGCGTTCGAGCGCTCGTCCTCGACGCCGACGGCGTCCTCCTGTACGCCGGCCAGCCGCTGCCCGGCAGCGTCGATGCGCTGGCCCGGCTGGAGGCAGCCGGCATTCCGTACCGGGTCGTGACCAACTTCTCGCTGGCCCACCGCGAGACGCTCGCCGCCGGCGTCTCGCGCCAGTTCGGCCGGCCGGTCGAGCCATCCACGATCATCACCGCCGCCTCGGCCGCCGCCGCCTGGACCGCGCTCCACCATCCCGGCGAGCCGCTCCTGGTCTTCGCCTCCGACGACGCCCGCCGGGAGTGGGCCGGGCAGCGTCTCGTGACCCCCGCGCAGGCCGACGATCCGGCGACGCCGGTCGCGGCCGTCGTCATCGGCGACGCGGGCGACGAGCTGTCGTTCCGGAACCTGGACATCGCCTTCCGTCGCCTTCGTGGCGGCGCCGACTTCGTGGCCATGCACCGCAACCTGTGGTGGATCACGCCACGGGGCGTGACCCTGGATGCCGGGGCCGTGGTGGTGGGCCTGGAGGCGGCGCTCGGGCGCCGGGCCACCGTTGCCGGCAAGCCGTCGCCGGTCGCCTTCCGCGAGGCGTTCCGCGAGCTCGCCGCCGAGGTCCGGGCGGCCGGCGGCTCGCGCCTCCGCGCCGGCGAGGTCGCGATGATCGGCGACGACCTCGGCTCCGATGTCGCCGGCGCCCATCGGGTCGGCCTTCGCGGGCTCCTCGTTCTGACCGGCAAGACCGACCGCGCAGCGGTCGAGGCAGCGGCAGCGGCCGGCCGGCTGAACGGTCACAGCCGGCCCCAGGCCATCGGCGCGAACCTGGCCGAGGTGGTCGGAGTCCTCCTCGAGGGCCGTGACGCGCCGCGCTAGACTGGCCCCAACGACCACCCGCGCCGCGCGGAGCGCGACCCGCCGCGACGGCCCTCCACCACTGGAGTCCTCCGATGACGATCGAGTCGAAGCCGCGGATCAAGATCACCTACGCGACCCTTCGGGCCGACAACGAGGAGCTCCACGCCCTGTACGAGGCGGGCGTCAAGGCCTCCGAAGCGGGCCTCGGCGGGTACCACCGGAACTATGTTGACGGGCGCTGGGTGGACGGCCGGGCGGGGACCTTCGAGGTCCGCTCGCCGATCGATTCGAGCATCCTCCTGGGGACGTTTGCGAAGGGCGACGCCGACGATGTTCGCGACGCGATTGCGGCGGCCCGGCGGGCCCAGCCGGCCTGGCGCCGAACGCCCTGGCAGGAGCGCCTCACGGTCCTGCGCCGGGCGGCCGAGCTCATCAGCGAGCGCCAGATGAAGTACGGCGCCGACATGGCCTACGAGGTCGGCAAGAACCGCCTCGAGGCGCTCGGCGAGGTCGAGGAGGCGGCCGACCTCATCCGTTACTACGCCAGGACGATGGAGGACAACGCCGGCTACGACCACCCCATGGACAACCTCGGCGACGTGACCGTCCACACCCGGACGATCCTCCGGCCGCACGGGGTCTTCGCCGTCATCAGTCCCTTCAACTTCCCGATGGCCCTCGCCGTCGGGCCAATCTCGGCGGCCCTTATGGCCGGCAACACCGTCGTCTTCAAGCCGGCCTCGGCCTCGCCGCTGTCGGGCGTCAACCTCATCGAGGCCTTCGCCGACGCCGGCGTCCCGGCCGGGGCCGTGAACCTCGTCATGGGCCCGGGCGACACGGTCGGCCAGGAGCTCCAGGCGAACCCCGGCATCGACGGCATCGTCTTCACCGGCTCGTACGAGGTCGGCTTCCGGCTCTTCAAGTCGTTCTCGACCCGCTGGCCCCGGCCGTGCATCGTCGAGATGGGCGGCAAGAACCCGGCGATCGTGGCCCGCAGCGCCGACCTCGAAGAGGCGGCCGAGGGCATCATGCGCTCGGCCTTCGGGTTCGGGGGCCAGAAGTGCTCGGCGAACTCGCGGGTCTACGTCGAACGGCCGGTCCACGACGAGCTGGTGCGCCTGCTGGTCGAGAAGACCGAGAAGATCACGATCGGGAACCCGATCCCGCGCCAGAACTGGCTCGGCCCGATCATCGATGCCAAGGCGGTTGCCCGACATCAGCAGGCGGTGGCCGAGGCCCGCCGAGACGGCACGGTCTTCACCGGCGGCGAGCACCTCAGCGACGGCGAGTTCGCGCGGGGCTTCTACGTCGAGCCGACGGTCGTCGGGGTTCCGCCGGCGCACCGGCTCTTCCAGGACGAGCTGTTCGCACCGTTCACGGCGGTCGCCGCGGTCGATTCGCTCGACGAGGCGCTGGCCCTCGCCAACGACTCGACCTACGGCCTTACCGCCGGGGTCTACAGCGAGGACCCGGCGGAGGTGGATCGTTTCCTCGACGAGATCCATGCCGGCGTCCTGTACGTGAACCGGCGGGCCGGGGCGACCACCGGTGCGTGGCCGGGCGTCCAGGCCTTCGGCGGCTGGAAGGGCTCAGGCTCCACCGGCAAGGCCGGGTTGTCGATGTACTACGTCGCCCAGTTCATGCGCGAACAAAGCCATACCGTGGTCGACTGAGGGACTGCCGAGCCATCCGCGTCGAATTCGATCGCGACGGGAACCACCGCGGATCCGCAGGTGTAGGAGGGGCATCTCAGCGCGGAGGTGTCCACGATGTCCCGCCGTCTCGTGTCCCGCCGTCTCGTGTCGCTCCTCGGCACGGCCGGCCTCGTTTGGGCGGCGCTCGCCCTCCTGCCGGCCGCCGTCCTGGCCGGTGACCCGTGCTTTCATCGGTTCGACAACCGGCCCGCGCCGTCAAGCGGTGCCACGAGCCAGGTCGCGCTGGGCGACTGCGTCTTCACGCCGACGGTGACCCGCGTCGCGGTCGGCGCGACCGTGACCTGGTCGAACACCTCGTTCCAGACCCACGAGATCGTCGGCTCGAACATGACCTGGGGCACCCACGACAAGCTCCTCCAGCCGGACGACTCAATCGGCTGGACCTTCCCGACCGCCGGGGTCTATGGCTACAGCTGCATGATCCATCCCGGCATGACGGGCGTCGTGGTGGTCGGCGAATCGACCACGGAACCGGTCGAGACGGCGGCAACCGGGGCGCGGACCGTAGCCTCGACGGATCCGGAAACCGACGGGACGGCGACGCCGGCAATCGTCGCGGGCGCCGGGATCGGCGGCCTCGCGTTGGGCCTGGCAGTCGCGGCGCTGCTGCGGCGCCGAGGCGAGACGCCGGCGAGCTGAGGTTCGCCGCGCCACCCACGGAAGGCGATCTCACTACCCACCCTGCCCCGAGCGGACGCGGCCTGACCATTTCGTGACGGGGAGACCGTTAGGTCAGGTTGCGGCTCGGTGGACCCGGGCCTGGGAGGCGGTTTCATCCTGGCCACGCACGGCTCGGGACGATTTCGCCGGGCGACGAGGCGGCCGAGGTCGAGCAAGGTCCTCTGACGATCGCCGGGTGACGAATTGAGCAGGTTGCGTCGCGGTGGGCGACCGAGCCCCGACAGCCGAGCTCCGACGGCCGAGCCCCGACGGCCGAGCTCCGACGGCCGAGCTCCAACGACCGAGCCCCGACAGCCGAGCTCCGACGGCCGAGCTCCGACCCGTCGCCGCCTGCTAGACTCGTATCCAGTCTGCATAAACCCTATGCGTTCGCCGGTGCCCACCGGGACCGACCGCAGGCGTCCACCTACCGCTCGAGGTGTTCCGTGGCCCAGGCCCCGTCTCGGCTCGCGCAGGCGCGGCCGGTCCCGCACATCGTCACCGAGATCCCGGGTCCCAGGGCCCGCGCTCACGTCGCCTACGACGAGACCTGGACCTCGCCGAGCCTGCCCCGGGCCTACCCGATCGTGCCCGTCCGGGGCGAGGGCCTGACCGTCGAGGACATCGACGGCAACCTCTTCCTCGACTTCGCTGCCGGCATCGCCGTGACCTCCACCGGCCATGCCCACCCCCAGGTCGTGGCCGCGATCAAGGAGCAGGCGGCCGAGCTGATCCACTTCTCGGCGAGTGACTTCTACCTGCCGATCTACGCCCAGCTGTGCGAGCGCCTGGCGAACCTCGTGCCGATCAAAGGCGGTCGAGCCCGCACGTACCTCGGCAACTCCGGCGCGGAGGTCGTGGAGGCCGCCATCAAGCTGGCCCGCTATGCGACCGGCCGCCCGAACGTCGTCGCCTTCCTCGGCGCGTTCCACGGCCGGACTTACGGCGCGGTCAGCCTGACCGGCTCGAAGGCCAAGTACCACGCCAACTTCGGGCCGCTGCTCCCGGGTGTCTACCACGCGCCGTACGGCACGGTCGAGGGCCTCCGCTGGTTCGACGAGGTCCTCTTCGACAAGCTCGTCCCGGCCGGCGAGGTCGCGGCGATCATCGTCGAGCCGATCCAGGGCGAGGGCGGCTACCTCGTGCCCGAGGACGGCTTCCTGCCGGGCCTCAGGGAGATCGCCGATCGCCACGGGATCCTGCTCGTCGCCGACGAGATCCAGTCCGGCGTCGGCCGGACCGGGGTGATGTGGGCGGTGGACCTGTGGGGCGTCCAGCCCGACATCCTGCTGACCGCCAAGGGCATCGCCTCGGGCATGCCCATCGCGGCGATGGTTGCCCGGGCCGACCTCCTTGAAGCCTGGACGACCGGCGCCCACGGCTCGACATACGGCGGCAACCCGGTCGCCTGCGCCGCGGCGCTGGCGACGCTCGACCTCATCGAGGCCGGCCTCATCGAGAACGCCCGGGCGCGCGGCGAGCAGGCCCTGGCCGGCCTTCGACCGATGGCGGCGGCCCATCCCCGGCTCGTGACGGACGTTCGGGGGCGGGGCCTGATGATCGGTATCGAGCTCGACACGCCCGGCCACGCGGACGCCGTCCAGTGGGCCTGCTTCCAGCGCGGCCTCCTGGTCCTGGAATGTGGGCGGTCCACGGTCCGGATGTCGCCGGCGTTGACGGTCACCGAGGCCGAGATGGCGACGGCCCTGCGGATCCTCGGCGAGTCGGTCACAGAGGTCGCTGCGCGTGGTGCCGCCGTGGCGGACGAGGCGCAGGCCGCCGCCCGTCACGCGGGCGAGATCGGCGGCGCTGCCGGCGGCTAGAACAGCGGCGCGGTCCGATCGATGCGGGACGCGACGACGGCGCCGATGAGCGCGAGCCCGGCGCCGTAGCCGAAGATCTGGCCGGCGGCAAGGGTCCCGACGATCCCGGCAACGGCGATCACGAGGATCGGCAGGCGTGGATCCCGGACCAGCATCAGCCCGACCCCCGCGACGATCGTCGCGGCGCCGAGGACGAAGCCGATCATTGCCGCTTCCCCGCGGGTCGCGTCGCCGGCGAGGCCGAACAGCATCCCGTGGCCCAGCACGCCCTGGCCGTACAGGGCCCCGAAGAGCTGAATGCCGCCGCCGAGCGCGGCGGCCAGGAACGCGGCGGTTCTTCGACCCATGGGGCCCTCCCTCGCGCGGTCCATGCCGCGCTGACATTAGGAGATCATCGGGCCCCGGGGCGGCGCGACGGGCGGGCGGGGGAGCCCGAACGACCCGGGCGCTTCGGCCCACAGATCCCGGGCCATTCGGACCGAGCCCTTGGTCCGTCGGCCTCCTCAGCCGGGACCCGGCCTCGGCGCAGAGTGACCTCGCAACGCAGACGGGGCCCACGCTCGACTGGTCCAGTGGCGCGCGTCCCCCATGAGAGAGAGGGCATTCATGGAGTTCACCGACCGAGAACTCTGGACCGTGCTTCACGGCCTGGGCCTCGGCACCCTGTTCCTGCTGGCCTTCGGCGGCGGCCTGGCCGGGCTCTACAGCCTCAGCTCCCGGCTCGTCACCCCGGAGGGCGTCGCCGAGCGTACGCCGCGACTGCTCATCGGGTCGTGGGCCATGGCGATCGTCGCCTGGCTGACCGTGATCAGCGGCACGTTCATCGCCTACCCCTGGTACCGGGCCACGCCACCCGAGGGCATCGATCGAACGGTCCAGAGCCCAGAGCTCCTCGACTACCCACGCTACTGGCTGCTCGCGTCGGACCGAACGGCCGAGTGGCACCGGCTCGGCATGGAGTGGAAGGAACACGTCGCCTGGATCGCGCCGTTCCTGGCCACGGCCGTGGCCTTTGCGGTCCTCTATTACGGCGCTCAGCTCGTTCGCCGCGGTGAGATCCGCCGGGCCGCGATCATCTTCTTCACCCTGGCCTTCGTCGCCGCCGGCGTCGCTGGCCTCTTCGGCGCCTTCATCACCAAGGCCGCCCCGGTCGCCTGAGGAGACGAACGATGCAGGACCTCCAGACCAAGCCCAACGGTCCGGTTGCCGCGGCGTTCGTCGCCGCCGGCGTCGGGGCCCTCGTCCTCGGGATCTTCGTGGTCCTGAACGAGGTTTCGACGGACATCAGCAACTTCCTGAAGTTCGACGCGAACTACGGCCTCGGCAGTGGCGTCGGGCCCCTGTCGGGCAAGGCGATCCTGGCCACGATCGCGTTCTTCGGCTCGTGGCTCGGCCTGGGCCTGTGGGTCCGCGCCAAGGAGGTCAACTTCGGCCGCTGGTTCGCGGTCTCGTTGGTCCTCGTTTTGGCCGGCTTCGCCCTGACCTTCCCGCCGATCTTCGAGTTCATCGTCGAGCTGTTCCCGGCCGCCGAGTAGCCGCGCGTCCCAGCTCGACATCGCGTCCCCGCAGAGCCGCCGGCAGACCCTTCGCCCGGCGGCTCTGCCGTGCCTCGCCCTGTCGCCGAGCCCCGCCTCGCCGTGTCAGGCCGGCGCGAGCTCCGAGTCGCGCAGCCGCATGGCCAGGGCGGCGAGCGCCACGAGCAGGCTGACGCCCATGACCGGCGCCCCGATCTGCTTGAGGATCGCGGTCTCGGCAATCAGGCCCACGAGGAACAGCACCAGCCCCAGGTTGACGCCCCAGAACCCGACCTCGTCCGCCCAGGCCCACTGCGCGGCCCGGTCGGCGGTCGCGGCCAGGAGCACGCCGAGGACGAGGTTCGTGATCACGCCGATGAAGGCCGAGTGGTCGCTGGCCACGAGGACGCCGCCGATGACCGTCGGGTCGGCGGCCACGGCCGGGTCGCTGATGAAGCGGTAGACGACGTACATGAAGATCGCGAGGGCCACGACCATGAACGCCGCCGAGATCCCGAAGTGGCGCGCGGCCCCGCCGGCCCAGTTGGCTCGCAGGGCCGACGGCAGGACCCGGACGGCGAACAGCACGACGGCCACGAGGTTGACGAGCAGATCGAGCCCGCCGGCCGCCTGGAGCGCGTCGCCGCTCAGGAAGAGCAGCGTCCCGGACAGGATCAGGCCCCCGGCAAAGAGGGCGATGACCTGGACGAGTCCCGCCCGGGGCAGCCCGGTCGTGCCGAGGACCCGCCACTCGAGGAGGCCCATCGCGACGAGGATGAGGTACGAGAAGACCATCGCCGAGGCGTGGGCGCCCACGACGTCGGCCGATGCCGGGAAGAGGTTCGGGCCACCCGCGTTCTGGACCTGGCGCAGGACGCCGATCACGGCGCCGTAGGTGAAGGTCGTGAAGCCGAGGGCGATCGCCAGCATCGGCAGCGACCGCCGCGAGCCGTAGGCGCCCCAGGCCCAGACCAGCAGCCAGACGACAAGGACCAGGAGCACGACGCCGGAGATCGCCCGCAGGGTCGGGTTGGCGATGTAGAACGCGGCGACGTAGACCGGGACGACGATCGCCATCCCCCAGGCCAGCCGGGCATCCACGCCCCGGAGGAACCAGGCGCTCGTGGCCACCAGCGACAGCGTGATCCAGCCGAGCGTGCCCGAGTGGACGTGGGTCAACAGCTGGTTCTGGTCGAACTCGTAGAGGTCGAGGCCGTTGAGGATGCCGATGACGATGGTCACGAGGAAGACCGCCATCGCCACCAGGAACAACGACCGGACCTGGGCCTGCCAGGCGGCAGGCGCGGACATCGAGCTCATCGAGAATTGCCCTCCCATCCGGCCCGATCGCGCGTCGGGCCATTCCTCCGACGCGGATCGTAGCGAAACGGGCGCGGGGAATCCCGGATACTTCGCGCGATGCCCACGTCCAAGGTCGCCACGATGCGCGACGCCGTCGCCGACCTCGTCCGCGACGGCGACACCGTCGCGATCGAGGGCTTCACCCACCTCATCGGCTTCGCCGCCGGTCACGAGATCATCCGCCAGCGGAAGCGCGACCTGACCCTCGCGAGGATGACCCCGGACCTCATCTACGACCAGATGATCGCCGGCGGGGTCGCCCGGAAGCTCATCTTCAGCTGGCTCGGGAATCCCGGGGTCGGTGGGCTGGGGGCCATCCGCCGACGGATCGAGACGGGCGAGCCGGCACCGCTCGAGGTCGAGGAGTACAGCCATTTCGGGATGGTGGGTCGTTACACGGCCGGGGCGGCCAACCTGCCCTTCTATCCCCTCCGGAGCTACTTCGAGAGCGACCTGCCGGTTGCCAACCCGCTGATCCGTGAGCTCGAGTCGCCCTACGGCGACGGGAAGGTCTACGCCGTCCCCCCGCTGAAGCCGGACGTCGCGATCGTCCACGCCCAGCGGTCCGACGAGGCCGGCAACACCCAGGTCTGGGGGCTCCTCGGCTGCCAGAAGGAGGCGGCCTTCGCCGCTCACCGCGTCATCGTGGTCGTCGAGGAGCTCGTCGACGAGGCCGTCGTCCGGGCCGATCCGAACCGGACGATCATCCCGGGCCTGATCGTGGATGCCGTCGTCGTCGAGCCGTTCGGGGCCCACCCCTCCTACGTCCAGGGCGCCTACGACCGGGACAACCGGTTCTATCTCGACTGGGACGCGATCACCCGCGACGAGGCCAGCCTCCAGGACTGGCTCCGAGAGTGGGTCTACGACGTCGATGGCCGGGCCGCCTATGTTGAGAAGCTCGGCCCGGAGCGCGTCGCAAGCCTCCGCCCGACGGCCGCCGCGCCGTCCGGCGTGGTCGACTACGGGGAGTACCGGTGACCGAGTCCGGCGGAGCCACCTCGGGCGCCTTCTCCAAGTCCGAGATGATGATCGTTGCGGCCGCCCGCGAGCTGGCCGGCCAGCACGTCTGCTTCGTCGGCGTGGGCCTGCCGAACATCGCCGTCAACCTCGCCAAGCGGACTGTCGCCCCGGACCTGGAGCTCGTCTACGAGGCCGGCGTCTTCGGTGCCCGGCCGGCGCGCCTGCCGCTGTCGATCGGCGATCCGACGATCGTGACCGGCTCGACCGCGGTCGTGTCGATGCACGAGCTGTTCGCCTTCTACCTCCAGGGCGGGCTCATCGACGTCGGCTTCCTCGGCGCTGCCCAGATCGACCGCTTCGGGAACATCAACACGACGGTCATCGGGGAGTACGGCCACCCGAAGACGCGCCTGCCGGGGAGCGGCGGGGCGTGCGAGATCGCGATCAACGCCCGCCAGGTGTTCGTGATCATGCGCCAGAGCGCCCGCTCGTTCGTCGAGCGGATCGACTTCCGGACCTCGCCCGGGAACCTCGGCGGTGCCGAGCAGGCGGAGCGGATCCGGCACGAGGGCGGCTGGCTCGGGCGGGGGCCCTCGGTCGTGGTCACGGACCTCGGGATCTGGCACTTCGACGATGACGGGGAGATGCGGCTCGACTCACTCCACCCGGGCGCGACGCTGGACGAGGTCCGGGCCACCGTCGGCTGGGGGCCTCGGATCTCGGACGCGCTGATCGCCACACCCGCCCCGAGCCCGGAGGAGCTGCGCCTGATTCGCGAGGAGCTCGATCCCGTTGGCGCCTACACGCGATAGGCGCCGCGTCCACGCCGTGACCCGGGCGGCTGATGTTGCGGTCATCGGGGCCGGATTCGCCGGCCTGAGCGCGGCGCGCACGCTGCGCCGTGCCGGCACCTCGGTTGTCGTGCTCGAGGCTCGCGATCGTGTCGGTGGGCGCGCCTATGACGTGACGCTCGACGACGGTACGGTTCTCGAGCTCGGCGGCCAGTGGATCGGGCCGACGCAGGCGAGGATCCACGACCTGCTCGACGACCTGGGGATCGCCACCACACCGTCATTCGTCGAGGGCGAGACCGTCACGGTCTTCGAGGGCGAGGCCCACCGCCACACCGGCACCTTCCCCGCGGACCTCGGCGCGGCGGCGTCCGCGGCGGTCGACGCCGCGTTCGATCGGCTGGAGACGCTTGCCGCCGAGATCCCGCTGGAGCGTCCCTGGGCAGCGCGCGATGCCGAACGGATGGACGGCCAGACGATGGCGGCCTGGCTCGACGGCGCCGTGTCCGACCCCCGCGCCCGCGCGCTCGTGCGGTCGGTCGTCGAATCCATGTTCGTCCGGCCGGCGGGGGAGGTGTCGCTGCTGGACTTCCTGTTCCACGCCCGGACGGCGGGCTCGCTCGCGGACGCACTTGGCTTCGAGGGTGCGGCGCAGCAGGACCGGATCGTCGGCGGGCCCCAGGCCGTCGCCAAGCACATCGCCGCGGAGATCGGTGAGGGGCTCGTGCTCTCGGCTCCGGCCCGTCGAATCGAACAGGGAACCTCTGGCCTCACGGTGAAGACCGACCGCGGGCGTTTCACGGCCGACCGCGTGGTCGTGGCCGTGTCGCCGATGCTGGCCGGTCGCATCGAGTTCGATCCGCCGCTCCCGGCGCTGCGGGACGGCCTGGCCCAGCACATGCCCCACGGATCGGTCATCAAGATCCAGGTCGTCTATGCCACCCCCTTCTGGCGTGCGGCGGGCCTGTCCGGGATGTCGTTCGCGACCGACGGCGCCGTCAGCTTCACCGCCGACAGCTCGCCCCCGGGCGATGGGCGTGGCGTCCTCGTCGGGTTCATCGAGGGACGCGAGGCGCGTCGCCTCGGTGCCGTTCCTGCGGCTGCCCGGGCGGGGGAGGCGATCGAGAGCCTCGTCCGCGCATTCGGTCCCGCTGCCGCCGACGTCGAGCAGATCGTGGAGCTGGACTGGTCGAGCGAGCCCTGGACCCGCGGCTGCTACTCGGGGCACATGGCGCCGGGGGCCTGGACGGCCTTCGGGCCGGCGCTCCGCGAGCCTTGCGGTCGAATTCACTGGGCCGGAACCGAGACCGCGACCTGGATGGCCGGCTATGTCGACGGGGCGATCGCGTCCGGTGAGCGTGCTGCCGCCGAGATCGTAGCGTCGGGAGGGGCCGGGGAGCTCGGCTGACCGGTGGATCCCGTGCGAGCCGCGGCACGCGGGTCTCGGATCAGGAGAGCGCCGGCTCCGCTGCGGTCTGGGCCCGGACCACGAGGACCGGGCAGTGGGCGTGCCGGACGACATGATCGGACACGCTGCCGATGAGGAACCGGCCCACCTGCCCGCGCCCGTGGCTGCCCACGACGATCAGGTCCACCTGCTCGCTCCGGGCCGCATCGACGATCGATTCGCCCGGGTCGCCATCCCAGATCAGGAAATGGACCCTTACCCCGGCGGCGCGGCCACGCGAGACGAGCTCCTGGGCGGCGGCCTCGCGGCTCGATCGGACCTGGTCGATCCGCGTGCCGAAGCGACCGCCGGGCAACCGCAGCGAGCGCGGGTCGATGACGCTGACGATCAGGAGGTCCGCTCCCAGGTCGTGGGCCAGGTCGAGCGCCTGCAGGGCGGCACCGTCCGACGCCGGCGACAGGTCGGTCGCCAGGAGGATGCGCCGGATCCCTCCCATCGGGAAGGGTCGGGCGGACGCTGGTGGCATCGGCAGGGCGGTCATGGCTGTGTGGCTACGCATGGTCGTCAGCCGGGGCATCGATCGAAAGTGACGTCTGGCATGTTGATGCGGGGCCGGTGGTCGCCCTGCCGGGCTCGAGCCGCGTCGCCACCCAAGCCGGGGCCGGGGCGCCGACACCGCTGCTACGCTTGCGCCATGACCGATCAGGCCGTCACGCGGCGGCTGTCCGAGGCCCAGGGCGGCGACTTCTCGGTGGTCGCCGCGATCGATGCCCTCGACCTGGCTACGCGCGCGATCGCCGGCGAGCTGGATCTCGACCGCGTCCTCCAGCTCATCGTCGACAGCGTCCGCGACCTCGTCCAGGCGCGCTACGCCGCGCTCGGCATCGTCGACGCCAGCGGTCGCATCGAGACCTTCATCACGAGCGGCATCTCGGAGCCCGAGCGGGAGCGGATCGGGGCGCCTCCGCGGGGCCACGGCCTGCTTGGGCTCATCATCCGGGACTCCCAGGCCTACCGGATCGCCGATATCTCGAAGCATCCCGATGCCTACGGCGTCCCGGAGCACCACCCGGTGATGCATTCGTTCCTGGGCGTGCCGATCCGGACGGCCGGTGCCTCGATCGGCAACTTCTACCTGACCGACAAGATCGGGGCGAGCGAGTTCAGCGAGGAGGACCAGCGGCTTGTGGAGATGTTCGCCCTCCACGCGGGCATCGCGATCCAGAACGCCCGTCTCCACGCCCGGGTCCAGCGCCTGGCGGTCGTCGACGAGCGGATCCGGATCGGGCGCGACCTCCACGACGGGATCATCCAGGGCATCTACGCCGTGGCCCTGTCGCTCGAGGACGTGCCCGAGCTCATGTCAGAGGATCCGGCGGAGGCCAACGCCCGCGTCGACCGGGCGATCGACCGGTTGAACACTGCGATCGGCGACATCCGGACGTTCATCACCGGCCTGGGGGCCGACGCGTCGACAGTCTCGATCGGTTCGCGCCTCGCCGGCCTGGCCGACGAGCTGCTGCTGTCGTCGGGAGCCCGGATGGCGCTGGACCTCGACCTGGCCGACGTGGCCGAGATCGATGCCCGGCTCGCGCCCGAGGCCGGCATCCAGCTCATCCAGATCGCCCGCGAGGCGCTCAGCAACGCGATCCGCCACAGCGGCGCCCCGCGGGCCCGGCTGTCGCTCCGGGCCCAGGACGCCGCGGCCGTCCTGTCGGTGGAGGACAACGGTTCCGGGTTCGACGCCGCGAGCCCGGCCCGGAGCGGCCACCTGGGCCTGGCCAACATGCGCGACCGGGCGTCCTCGGTGGGCGGCGCGGTCGAGGTGTCCAGCCACATCGGCGGCGGGACCCGTATCATCGTTCGACTGCCGCTCGCCAGCCCGGAGGCCGAACGACCGTGACGGACCCCACGCGCCCGCTCCGCATCCTCGTCGTCGACGACCATGAGGTCGTCCGCCAGGGCCTCGTCGCCCTGCTGGATCGCCGGGAGGGGTTCCAGGTCGTGGCCGAGGCCGGAACGGCCGCCGAGGCCGTCGAGCAGGCCCTCCGATTCCAGCCGGACATCGCGATCATGGACGTCCGGCTGCCGGATGGCTCGGGCATCGAGGCCTGCCGCGAGATCCGGGCCGAGCTGCCCGGCACCCGGATCGTGATGTTGACTTCGTTCCCCGACGAGGAGGCGGTTCTGTCGGCGATCGTGGCCGGGGCGTCCGGGTACCTCCTGAAGCAGATCCGGGCCCGCGATCTCGTCTCCGCCCTGGAATCCGTCGGTCGTGGCGAATCGCTGCTGGACCCGGCGGTGACCGAGAAGGTCCTGGAGCGAGTCCGCCGGATCGCCACCGGGACGTACACCGACGAGCTCGCCCAGCTGACCGCCCAGGAGCAGAAGATCCTGCTCCTCGTGGCCGAGGGCAAGACGAACAAGGAGATCGCCTCGGACGTCTTCCTGTCCGACAAGACGGTCAAGAACTACGTCAGCTCGATCCTCTCCAAGCTGAACCTCGAGCGGCGGGCCCAGGCCGCCGCGTTCGTCGCCAAGCACCGCCTGGACCGCGGGGCCAACTAGCGCCGCGCGGATCGCGGCCCCCGGGCCGGCGTGGAGGCCGGAGGCCGGATCGCCGACATTCGGCCCGCAGATCGCGGGTCGTCCGGACCGCCGTTCCGGGCCGGCCGCGGCCTATCCTCGACGCATGAGAATCGTCACCGCCGAAGAGGCCGTCGCCGGTATCCAGTCCGGCGACCAGATCTACCTCCACTGTGCCGCGGCCACGCCCTCGGTCCTGCTCGACGCACTCGTGGCCCGGGCCCCGGAGCTCGAGGACGTCCGCGTCGTCCACCTCCACTGCGAGGGGCCCGGCCCCCACCTCGCGCCCGGGATGGCGCCCCACTTCCGGCATCGAGCACTGTTCGTCGGCCCCAACGCGCGGGCGGCGATCAACGAGGGCCGAGCGGAATACATCCCGGCCTTCCTGTCGGACGTGCCGCGCCTCTTCGACAGCGGGCTCCTGCCCCTCGACGCCGTCTTCGTCAACGCCACCCCGCCCGACGCCCACGGGTTCTGCTCGCTGGGCACGAGCGTCGAGGCGATGCACGCCGCGATCCGGGCGGCGAAGACGGTCATCGTCCAGTTCAACCGGGCCGTGCCCCGGACGCTCGGCGAGAGCTTCATCCACGTCGACCAGATTGACCTCGCGGTTGAGTGCGACGTCCCCGTCTACCAGCACGTCGTGGGCGAGCTCGGCGAGGTCGAGCGCCGGATCGGACAGTTCGTCGCCGACCTCGTCCCGGACGGGGCCACGATCCAGATGGGCATCGGCGCGATCCCCTCGGCCGTCGGAGCGGCCCTGGCCGACAAGCGCGATCTCGGCGTCCACACCGAGATGTTCACCGACGTCGTCGTCGACCTCGTCGAGAAGGGCGTGGTCAACGGCAGCCGCAAGGAGCGCAACCGCGGCAAGATCGTGTGTGCCTTCATGATGGGCACCCAGCGGCTGTACGACTTCGTCCACGACAACCCGATGGTCGAGATGCGCCAGGTCGACTTCACCAACGACACCCACGTCATCCGCTCGTTCAGCCGGATGACGGCCATCAACTCGGCCATCGAGGTCGATCTCACCGGGCAGGTCGTGGCCGACAGCATCGGACATCGGATGTACTCCGGAGTCGGCGGCCAGATGGACTTCGTCCGGGGCGCCTCGCTGGCCTCGGAGGGCCGGGCGATCATCGCCCTGCCCTCGTCCGCGGCCGGCGGCACGATGTCCCGGATCGTCTCGACCCTCAAGGAGGGGGCCGGCGTCGTGACGACGAGGGCTCATGCGCGGACGATCGTGACGGAGTGGGGCGTCGCCGAGCTGTGGGGCCGCTCGCTCCACGAGCGGGCCGAGGCCCTCATCGGGATCGCCGACCCCAACTTCCGCGACGAGCTCCGCTCCGAGGCGCGACGCCTGCACCTGGACTGAGGCGGCGGCGTTCGCCGAGGCCTACGCCCGGGCCAGCGCGATCAGGACTTCCAGCGTCGCGTCGTCCTCGACCTGGACGAAGCCGGCCACGTCGGGCGGCGTCATCCCGAAGTCGGAGAACGGGAAGGTCAGCGAGCCGACGACCTCGATGAGGTCGCCGTTGAGGCGTGCCTGACCGGGGATGGAGACGCGCTTCGTGACGCCGTGGATCGTGAGGTTGCCGGTCAGCGTGACGTCGACGGTCTGGCCCGTGAGCGCCTCCGCGGAAACCTCGATCGACTCGGCAAGGACGAACGTGGCGGTCGGGAAGGTGTCGGATTCGAGTCCGATCGTGCGGATCCGGTTGTCGCGCCGGCCCTCGTCGCTCTCGAGCTGCGTGAGGTCGGCCTCGAAGGCTGCCTCGGTCACGGTGAGGGTCTCGCCGCCTGCGTCGAGGGTCGCCGTGCCCGTCACCGCGCTCGTTCGCCCGACGGCGTCGGTCAGGGCGGAGATCCCGCCGAGCTGCTCTCGGACGCGGTAGCCCACGACGCTTCCGTCGGCGACCGTCCAGGTCCCGGCGAGCTCTGCCGCGGTCGCCGTCTCGCCGCCGCTGCCCTCGCTCGGCTCCGCGCTGCCCGAGGGATCGGTCGAAGGGTCTGCCGAGGCATCGCCGCTCGCCGACGGGTCGGCGGAGGACGTGGCGACGGGCGCGAGGGTCAGCCGGGCCACGTCGTCGCCGGCGAGGAACTGCTGGAAGACGAGGAAGCCACCGAGCACGACGACGAGCGCGCCGGCGGCGAGGGCAATCGGGAGGCGGGACGACGGCATCGGGGACCTCGTGGGGCCGCGGGCGCGCGGCCGGCGATGTGATGCCCGGAATGATGCCGGCGACCGGATGAGAAGCAGATGAGAGCTCCCGCCGGCGCTCCCGTTGCCACCGCCCCGTACCCGGCGGGAATCAAAAGGGTGGATACCGGGCGTCCCCTCCGGTATCCACCGCGCCCGCATCTTCGGCCGGGCCCCGATGCACGGGTAGGGCCGAAGGTCCCGGATTCCTCGGGACTCCGTGGTCGCGGTCCCGGTTCGCGGGGGCCGGCGGCGGGACGTGATCGGGACCGATGGCGCTCCTTGGAGCGTGGCCGCCGCCCGTACCGTCAGGCGTGGAGGTCTCCACGATGCCGAGCGCTCAGCGAGCGAATGCAGGCGCGGCCCCCGCCGGCGGGAGCCTGCCCCACGAGCCGATTCCGATCGTCGATGCCCTGCCGCCCGGTCCCCGCGAGCGGTTGCTCGGACTGCTGGCTCACCGCGAGATCGCGCCCGGCGACACCTTCATGCACGAGGGCGACGTCACGAAGGTCCTCTCGATCATCGTCCGCGGGCGGGTCGCACTGCGGCTGCGCGTCCCCGAGCGCGGCGCCGTGACGATCCTGACCCTCGATCCCGGCGACATCGTGGGCTGGTCGGCGATCGTGCCGCCCTACCGCGCCACGACGAGCGCGACGGCCCTCGAACCGACCGAGCTGGCGAGCTTCCCGGCCGAGGAGCTCCGGGCGATCCTCGGCTCGGATGCCGAGGTCGCGGCCGCCTTCCTGCCGCCCATCCTCGAGACGGTCGCGGCCCGTGTGGCCGCGACGCGCGACCAGCTCCTCGATCTCTTCCGCGGTGCCGAGGTCGACCCGTGGTGATCGCCTCGCCCGGCGAGCTCGCGACGACGGCCCCGCGATTCCTGCCCCGCGATCGCTTCGACGAGCTCATCGCCGCGCTCGGCGAGGGTGGCCGGCGCGTCGTGGGTCCCACGATCGCCGACGGGGCGATCGTCTTCGCCGACCTCGGGAGCGCGGCGGACCTGCCAGGCGGCTGGACCCTCCAGACGTCGCCCGGGCGAGCTCGCCTGGAGCGCCTGCCCGAGGGCCCCGGCGAGGCCCGGACGTTCCAGTACACGGTCTCCGGCGAGGGCATCAAGCGCTTCACCTTCCCGAGCCGCGTCGACGCGCTGTCGATGGAGACCGCCGACGACGGCACCGTCCGGGTCCGGGTGGAGGCGCCCGCGGATCCCGCCCCGCTGGCGATCGTCGGGGCCCGGGCCTGCGACCTCGCTGCGCTCGCCGTCCACGACCGCGTCCTCGTCGGCGGCCCGGCGGTCGACCCGGACTACGCCGCCCGACGGCGGGACCTCCTCATCGTCGCCGTCGAGTGCGCCCTCGCCTCGAGCACCTGCTTCTGCGCCTCGATGGGCACCGGCCCCGAGGTCACGACCGGTGCCGACCTGGTCCTGAACGAGCTCGACGACGGCTTCGTCATCCGCGCCGCGACGCCGGCCGGCGAGCGGGTCCTGACGACAGTCGACGACCTCCGGCCGGCCACCGGCGACCAGGCCGAGGCGGGCGCCGCCCAGACCGCGGCGGCCCGCGCCGCGATGGGCACGGCGGCCATCCCCGCGAACCCGCGGGACCTCCTCCTGGCGAACCTGGACCACCCGCGCTGGGACGTCGTCGCCGAGCGCTGCATCGCCTGCGCCAACTGCACTCTCGCCTGCCCGACCTGCTTCTGCACCGGCCTGGAGGTCCACTCCGGCTTCGACGCCGCCGCGTCGAGCGCCACGCGGGCGTGGGACTCGTGCTTCACGGAGGGCTTCGCCCAGATCGCCGGCGGCAGCTTCCGGCCTCGCCACCGCGATCGCTACCGGCAGTGGCTGACCCACAAGTTCGCGACGTGGTGGGACCAGTTCGGAACATCCGGCTGCATCGGCTGCGGCCGCTGCATCGCCTGGTGCCCGGTCGGCATCGATGTCCGCGAGGAGCTCAACGAGATCGCCGCCGCGCCGGCGGCCGCGCCGCCAACGACCGCCCTGGTGGCACCCGCGCTCCCCCAGATCGTCGCAGGGCTCGACGGCGCGCCCGACCCCCTCGCCTTCAGCCCGGCGACGGTCGTCGCGGTCACCCCCGAGACCGCCGACACCACGACCCTCCGGCTCGAGACCGCTGACCCCCGGATCCTCGCCGGGACCCCCGGCCAGTTCGTCATGGTCGGCGTGCCTGCCTTCGCGATCCCACCGATCTCCATCTCGCGCTTCCAGCCCGACGGCATCGAGCTCACGATCCGCGCCGCCGGCGCCGCGACGAGCTTCCTGACCCGCCTTCGCAAGGGGGCCACGCTCGGGCTCCGCGGACCGCTCGGCCGGGGCTGGCCCGTCGAGGACGCGCGTGGCCGCGACGTCGTCATCGTCGGCGGCGGCATCGGCCTGGCGCCGCTCCGACCGGTCATCGATGCCGTGCTCCGCGAGCGCGACCGCTACGAGGACGTCCGGATCTACCTCGGCGCCCGCACGCCGCGCGACCGCCTGTTCGTCGAGGAGATCGACGCCCTCGCCGCCCGCGACGACGTGCTCGTCCGGGTGACCGTGGACCGGGCCGGGCCCGAATGGCTGGGACGGGTCGGCATCGTGACCCAGCTCTTCAAGACCGTCCGCGGGACGGGCGCAGACGCGACCGCCTTCATCTGCGGCCCGGAGCGAATGATGTCGGCCACCGCCGACGTCCTCGGCGACCTCGGCGTGCCCCGGGAGCACATGTGGCTGACCCTCGAGCGGCACATGGAGTGTGGCGTCGGGCTGTGCGGCCATTGCCAGCTCGGAACGCGGTTCGTGTGCCGGGACGGGCCCGTCTTCAGTCTCGCCGAGCTCGGCGACGACCTTCGGCGGGAGGGCCTGTGATGGACGTCGTCATGCGGGCCGGCGCCGGCGCGGCCGGGGGCGCAGCCGGCATCGGGCCAGCCGGTGGCGGGGGCGCCCCCGGCCACGCCACGGGCCGGGCGACCGCCCCTCGTCGCCCCCGCGTGGGCGTCGTCAAGTTCGCCTCGTGCGACGGCTGCCAGCTGACGATCCTCGACGTCGAGGACCACCTCCTCGAGATCGCCGAGCGGTTCGAGATCGTCGAGTTTGCCGAGGCCACGTCGCGGCGCTCGTCGGGCCCCTTCGACGTCCTCCTCGTCGAGGGCTCGATCGCCACCCCGGAGCAGGTCGTCGAGATCGCCCGCCTCCGGGCCGAGGCGAAGCTCCTCGTCACGATCGGCGCCTGCGCGACGGCCGGCGGCATCCAGGCCCTCCGGACCGCCGCCGAGCACGAGGCCTTCCGGGCCGCCGTCTATCCCGTCCCGGCGTATGTCGATTCATTGGCCACCGCCCGGCCGGTCTCGGAGTTCGTCCATGTTGATGCCGAGCTCCGCGGCTGCCCGATCTCGCCGGAGCAGCTTCTCGAGCTCCTGATCTCGCTCGCGACGGGCCGCCGACCCCAGCTCCCCGACCAGGCCGTCTGCCTGGAGTGCAAGCGGAGGGGGATCCCGTGCGTCGTCGTCGCTCGCGGCCTGCCCTGCCTGGGGCCGGTGACGCGGACAGGTTGCGGCGCGATCTGCCCGGCCTTCGGGCGCGGCTGCTACGGCTGCTTCGGGCCGCGCGAGGGCGCGAACACGAGCGGCTATGCCGACGCCCTGGTGTCGGGCGCCGCCGCCGGCGACCCGAACGGGATCGGTGGCCCCGGCCGCGACCCGGTGGACGTCGGGCGCCTCTTCGCCGGCTTCAACGGCGCGACCGCGCCGATGCGATCCGTGACGGACGCCCTCGGCGGCCGGCCGATCCAGCCCCTCCGCCCGACGCTCGCCTCGCCGCCGGAGACGCTGCCGGAGGGCCCGCCCCGCTGGGGCGCCCCACCGGAGCCGCCCGCCCCCAGCACCACGGAGGATCCCGATGGGCCACGGCGGTGACCTCCGGTTCCAGGTCGAGAACCTGACCCGGGTCGAGGGCGAGGGTTCGCTCCACCTCCGGGTCCGCGACGGCGTCGTGGAGGAGGCCCGCCTCGAGATCTTCGAGGCACCGCGCTACTTCGAGGCCCTCGTCGTGGGCCGAACGCCGGACGAGGTCATCGACATCGTTGCCCGGATCTGCGGGATCTGCCCCGTCGCCTACCAGATGAGCGCCGTCCACGCCTTCGAGGACCTCTTCCACGTAGCCGTCCATCCCCAGGTTCGCGCCCTCCGCCGGCTCCTCTACTGCGCCGAATGGATCGAGAGCCACGCCCTCCACATCTACCTCCTGCACGCTCCCGACTTCCTGGGCTACCCCAGCGCGGTGGAGCTGGCGAGGGATCACAAGGAGCTCGTCGATGGCGGCCTGCGGCTCAAGAAGGCCGGCAACCACCTCCTCGCGGTCCTCGGCGGGCGGCCGATCCACCCCGTCAGTGTCAGGGTCGGGGGCTTCTCCCGGATGCCCGACCGGGCCGAGCTCACCGCCCTCCGGCCGAGCCTAGAGGAGGCCCTCGCGCTGTCCCAGGCGACGGTCGACGTCGTCGCGGCGCTCCGAGCGCCCTCGTTCGAGCGCGAGCCGCGCCTGGTGGCGCTCAAGCACCGGAGCGAGTACCCGCTCAACGACGGCCGGATCGTCTCATCGGACGGGGTCAACCTCCGGGCCTCGGACTGGCGGAAGGCCTTCCACGAGGTCCAGGTCCCGTGGTCCAACGCCCTCCAGGCGCGCGCGGGTGATGGCCTGCCGTACCTGCTCGGGCCGGCGGCGCGCGTGGTCCTGGCCGGCGACCAGCTCCACCCGCTGGCGCAGGAGGCACTGACCCGGACTGGGGCCCTCGAATCGATCCGCCGCAACCCCTACCGGAGCATCGTGGCCCGTGCGGTCGAGCTGGTCCATGTGACCGCCGAGGCGCTCGACATCATCGATGCCTACGCGAAGCCCGACGCCCCGGCCGTGGCCTACACGCCACGGCCCGGCACCGCCGCCTGGGCGACGGAGGCGCCCCGCGGGCTGCTGTTCCACCGCTACGTCGTGGGCAACGACGGCAAGGTCGCGGCGGCCACGATCGTGCCCCCGACCTCCCAGAACCAGGCCGCCATCGAAGCCGACCTGGCGACCTTCGCCCCGGCTGTCCTGGACCTGCCGATGGGCGAGGCGACCCACCGCCTGGAGCAGCTCATCCGGTCCTACGACCCGTGCATCTCGTGCGCCACCCACTTCCTCGACCTGAGCGTTGAGGAGGCCGAATGACGGCCCCGGCGCCGGAGCTCCGCATCCTCGTCTGCGGGACCGCCGATCGGGGCGACGACGGGGCGGCCCTGGCCGCGATCTCGCACGTCCTGCCCGAGCTCCCCGAGCCCCTCCGGGGCCGGATCGAGGTCCGCCGCTGTCCCCAGCTCGACGTCACCGACCTCCTCGACATCGGGCTGAGGGAGTCGGTCGTCGTCGTCGACACCGTCGTCGGGGTCGAGCCCGGGAAGATCGTCACGATGTCCCTCGACGACCTGGCCCGCCGCCCGGCAGGGGTCGCCCCGCGCTCCTCCCACGCCCTCTCCGTCGACGACGCCCTGCTCATCGCCGAAGCCCTCCGCGGCGCCGTCCCGGCCGGCCTCTTCGTCGGCATCGGCGGCCGCTGGTTCGGCTACGGCGAACGCTTCTCGCGCTCGGTCAAGGGCAACCTGCCCGCCTTCGCCGCCGCCATCCGCGCCTCGATCGAGGAGCTCCTCGCCGTCCCCCGCTGACGAGACTCAGCCCTCCAGCTCGAACCAGGCCGCAGCGTCCGGCGGGACCGTCCCGGCATCGAGGTCGTCGCTCGTCAGGCATGGCCGCGCCCCGGGCGGGAGGACCGTCGATCGGGGCGACAGGTTGACGGCGCAGACGAGGCCGGCGCCGCGCTCGAATAACAGGGTCCCCTGGGGGCTCGGCAGCCAGCGGAAGGAATCGGTGGCGAAGCCGGGGTGGTCGCGCCGGAGGCGCAGGGCGGTGCGGTAGAGCGAGAGCATCGAGGCCGGGTTGCGGGCCTGGGCCTCCGCCGTCAGGGAGCGCCACGTCGGCGGCTGGGGCAGCCAGGGGATCGCGCCCGGGGGCCCGAAGTCGAACGGCGGCGCGTCGCCGGCCCAGGGGAGCGGCACCCGGCAGCCGTCGCGGCCACGGATCGTTTGACCGGAGCGGGCCCAGATCGGGTCGTCGAGGACCTCGGGCGGCAGGTCGAGGACCTCGGGCAGGCCCAGCTCCTCGCCCTGGTAGAGGTAGGCGCAGCCGGGCAGGGCGAGCATCAGGAGGATCGCCGCGCGCGCCCGGCGCGTCCCCAGCTCGAAGTCCGATGCGATCGGTCCGAACTTCTCGGAGTGGCGACGCTCGGTCGAGGCCCGTCCGAAGCGCGTGACATGTCGCATCGCGTCGTGGTTCGAGAGGACCCAGCTCGAGGGTGCGCCCACTTCGCGGTGGGCCTCGAGCGTCGCGTCGATGACCGTCCGGAACGACTCGGCCGACCAGGGCGAGGCCATGAAGCCGAAGTTGAACGCGGCGTGGAGGGCGTCCGGGCGGAGGTACTCGGCGAGCCGGACCGGGTCGTCCACGCCGACCTCGCCGAGGAGGATCCGGCCGCCCTCGTAGCGGTCCGCCACTCGCCGCCAGGATCGGTGGATCTCATGGACCCCCGGCCGGTCCCAGTGGGGATGCTCGCCCGGCGGGAGCTGCGCCCCGGCAAGGTGCTCGTCGGGGATGTCCGGCAGGCCCTCGGCCTTGACGAGGGCGTGGGCGACGTCGATTCGGAAGCCGTCGACGCCACGGTCCAGCCAGAAGGCGAAGATCTGCTCGAACTCCTCGCGGACCTCGGGATTCGCCCAGTTGAGATCCGGCTGCTCCGGGGCGAAGACGTGGAGGTACCACTGGCCCGGCCGGCCGTCGGGCTCCGTGACGCGAACCCAGGCCGGGCCGCCGAAGACGCTCGGCCAGTTGTTCGGTGGCTCGTCGCCGCCCGGGCCGCGGCCGCCGGCGAAGACGTAGCGGGCCCTGGCCGCCGAGCCGGGGCCGCCGGCGAGCGCCGCCTTGAACCAGGGGTGTTGGTCGGAGGTGTGGTTCGGGACGATGTCGATGAGGACGCGCAGGCCGAGCTCGTGGGCCTCCCGGACGAGGGCGTCGGCGTCCCCGAGGGTCCCGAAGCGAGGATCGATCGCCCGGTAGTCGGCCACGTCGTAGCCGCCGTCGGCCATCGGCGAGGGATACCAGGGCGTGACCCAGATGGCATCGACGCCGAGATCGCGGAGGTAGGGGAGACGGGCCCGGATGCCGCCGATGTCGCCGACCCCGTCGCCGTCGGCGTCGGCGAAGCTCCGGATGTAGACCTGGTACACGACCGCGCGCCGCCACCAGTCCGTGGTGGCCTCGGGCGGGTCGGACGATCGCTCCTGCATCCGCGCAGGTTAACCGGTTAACCTCGGGTCCGCTCCAGTGGTCGCATCCGTTCCTGATGCGCGTGTCTGCATCAGCATGGGGCGTATGCCGACACAGGGATCAGGAACGGATGGGCAGCTCGAGGGCCGGCGACCGGCTCGAGCGAATCGGCCGGGCCGTCCCACGAGCCGCGGGCCATGCGGCCCCTCACCTTGGGGCCGGAGGGGCCTCCCGCCCGCAACGCCCGAAGGCCACGCTTCCACCATGACGTCCACCGCCGCGCCGCGCCCTGCGAACCCCCCGACCCCAGCCCTCGAGCCTGGGCCCTTGCCCCAGCCGATGCCCGGGCTCGCTCCCTATCCGGGCATCCCGGCGATCGTCGACGGCTCGGAGGCCGTCGCCCACGTCGAGAGCCGCCTGGCCGAGGTCGCCTGCGTCTACCCGATCACGCCCTCGACGACGATGGCGGCGGTCTACCAGGCCGCGGTCGCCGACGGCCGGACCGATCTCTTCGGGACCCCTCTCCGGTTCATCGAACCGGAATCCGAGCACTCCTCGGCGAGCGCCGCCGAGGGTGCTGCCCTGGCCGGAGCCAGGGTCACGAACTTCACCGCCGGCCAGGGCCTCGTCCTGATGAAGGAGGTCCTCTTCGTCATCAGCGGCAAGCGCCTGCCGGCCGTCTTCCACGTCGGGGCCCGGGCCCTGACGAGCCAGGCCCTCAACATCCACGCCGGCCACGACGACATGATGGCCGTGGCCGACTGCGGCTGGGGCATGCTCTTCGCCCGCAACGCCCAGGAGGCGGCCGATCTCGCCGCCATCGCCCGGCGCGCGGCCGAGGCCGGCGACACCCCGTTCATGGTCGCCCAGGACGGCTTCCTGACGACCCACACCCTCGAGAACGTCCTCCTTCCCGAGGACGACCTGCTGCGCGAGTTTGCGGGCAACCCTCGGGACCACATCCGCGACCTGTTCGACCCGGCCGAGGCCCTCATGACCGGCGTCGTCCAGAACCAGGACAGCTACATGAAGGGCCGGATCGGCCAGCGCGCCTACACCGACCGCCTTCCGGCGATCCTCGAGGACGCCTACGCCGAGTGGGCCCGCCTCACGGGCCGCCGCTACGGCGCCATCGACGCCTACCGGACCGATGGCGCCGACGAGATCCTCGTCTCGATGGGCACGATCGCAGACACTGCGATCGCCGTCGTCGACCACCTGCGCGCCCAGGGCCGGCCGGTGGGCGCCGTCGCCGTCACGGCCTTCCGTCCGTTCCCGGCCCGCGAGCTCGTCGCCGCCCTCCGCGGCGCTCGGACGGTGGGGGTCGTGGAGCGGACCGACGAGCCGCTCGCGGCGGCGAACCCCCTGACCCGCGAGCTCCGCTCCGCGCTCTACGACCTGGCCGCCGAGGGCGGGATGGTCCCGCGGGTCCTCTCGATCTCGGCCGGCCTCGGCTCGCGCGACGTGGCCGCCGGCGACCTCGTCGCGATCTTCAACCGCCTGGCCGACCACGGTGAGGACGAGCAGCGCCATTACGTCGTGGGCATCAGGCACCCGCTCGCGCTGCCGGTGGAGCCGGTGGATCTCCGCCCGGCCGGTGCCTACAGCCTCCGCGGCCACTCGATCGGCGGCTTCGGCAGCGTCACCACGAACAAGCTCGTGGCGACCCTCTCGGGCGAGCTGTTCGGCAAGCAGGTCCAGGCCTACCCGCGCTACGGCTCGGAGAAGAAGGGCCTGCCGACGACCTACTACCTGACGATCGCCGACGAGCCGATCCGCCTCCACGCCGAGCTCGACCGGGTCGAGTTCGTGCCCCTCCACGATGTCTCGGCCTTCGGCCTGGGTGACCCGCTGGCCGGGCTGGCCGACGGCGGCGACGTCTTCATCCAGTCGCCGCTCGCCGATCCGGAGGCGATCTGGGCCTCGATCCCGGCCGCCTCGCGCGCCGAGATCCTGGCCCGCCGGATCCGGGTCACCGCCCTCGACACCGCCTCGCTGGCCAGGCGCCACGCGCCGCGGCCCGATCTCGAGGTGCGGATGCAGGGCGTCGCCCTCGTCGGCGTCTTCCTCCGCGTCTCGCCCTTCGCGGCCCGGGCCGGGATGGACCGCGCGACCCTCCTCGCCGCCGTCCGCGAGCGCCTCGGGCGGTTCTTCGGCAAGCGCGGCGGCTCGGTCGTGGACGCCAACCTCGAGGTGATCGCCGAGGCCTACGACAACCTCATCGATGTGAGCGCGGCCATCGGGGCGGCTGCCCCCGGCGGCGCCGCCGACCCCGCTGCGTCCGCCCCGGCACTCTCGCCCATGCCGGCCGCGCCGGCCCTCCAGGGAGCTCCGCGATGACCACCGAGCGCATCTCCGCCCCGATCGTCGGCGACCGGATGGCCATCGAGCCGATCGTCGTCCGGGCCGACGCCTCGCTGACCGAGGCCGCCGCCCTCATGGACCGTCGCCACGTCCACGGACTGCCCGTCGTCGACGCCTCCGGCTCGCTCGTCGGCGTCCTGTCCCAGACCGACCTCACCCGCGCCCGCGGCACGGAGTACCTCTGGGCCAACTGGCCGGGCCTGGCCGTCCGCCATCTCATGACCAGCCCGGCGATCACGGTCCACCGCTCGACGCCGCTGGCGATCGCCGCCCGGAAGATGGAGCGCCATCGGATCCACCGGCTCGTCGTCGTCGACGACCTCGACGAGACGATCCCGATCGGGGTCCTGTCAATGACCGACCTCGTCCACGCCATCGCCGAGGAGACCGCGGCGCTGGCAGCGTCCCAGCCCGAGCCCGAGCCCGAGCCCGAGCCCGAGCCCGCCACCGGCCCGACCGATCCCGGAGCAATCGATGCCTGACGTCCCGACCACCGACCGCCCCGTCGCCACGATCGTGCCGGCCGCGCCGGAGCCCGATCCCGACACGACGCCGTTCGTGAAGGCCAGCGGCGAGCTCAAGGAATCGCATTCCGACCGCCTGGCCACGATCGCGCCACCCCTCCTCGACATCGATGCCTACGTGGAGGAGTTCGGCCGGACGGTCGTCCCGGCCTACCGCCGCGGCATCGCCGATCGCGAGCTGCCGGCCGACGCCGGCCTGGCTCGCAGCATCATCCCGCCGGGGACCTCGGCCGTCCGCGACTTCTCGAAGCTGGCCCTCACGATCCCCGAGCTCATCGCCGAGAAGTGCGTCGGCTGCATGGCCTGCGTCAGCGCCTGCCCCGACACGGCGATCCTCGGCGTCGTCGTCCCGGAGCCGGAGCTGGAGCCGCGGATCGAGGCCTTCGCGGCGAACCTCAACGGCACCGCGGAGCTCGCGACATCCACCGCCCGCTCGCACTTCGCCGACACCCAGAAGTACGGCGAGGTGCCGGCCCGCAAGGGCCACGACCGGGGCGCCTTCGGGATCTTCGTCGACCCGGTCCACTGCAAGGGCTGCGCCGAGTGCGTCGAGGTCTGCGCGGCGCTGGGCCATGACGCCCTGATCATGATCGACAAGGTCGACGAGGAGCCGACCGGCGAGTCCACGCTGGAGCGCTACGACCGCGACATCCGCTTCTTCCGCTCACTGCCGCCGACCCCCGAGGTCTACCGCAACGACAAGGCCCTCGCCGACCTGATGCTCGGCGAGCACGCCCACGGCTACGTCGGCGGTGCCGGCTCGTGCGCCGGCTGCGGCGAGGCGACGGCGATCCGGATGCTCGTCGCCGCCACCCGCCAGGTCCACGGCCCCGAATCGATGGGCATCGTCGCGGCGACCGGCTGCAACACCGTCTTCGGCAGCACCTATCCCTTCAACCCGTTCCGCGTGCCGTGGACCAACTCCCTGTTCGAGAACGCCCCGGCCGTGGCCCTCGGCATTCGGGCCCGCTGGGACGCCGCCGGCCACCCCGAGCGGAAGCTGTGGGCCTTCGGCGGCGACGGGGCAATGTACGACATCGGCTTCCAGGCGCTGTCGCGGATGGTGGCCTCGGGCGCCGACATCAAGGTCCTCGTCCTCGACACCCAGGTCTACTCGAACACCGGCGGCCAGGCGTCCACCGCGACGTTCGGCGGCCAGGTCACCAAGCTGTCGGCCTATGGCAAGGCCCTCCACGGTCGGCCCGAGCGGCGCAAGGAGCTGGCCCGGATCATCGCCTCGCACGGCGAGGTCTACGTCGCCCAGACGACCCCGGCCCACCTGAACCACTTCTACCGCACGGTCATGGACGCCAACGAGTTTCCCGGGCCGGCGGTCATCGTGGCCTACACTCCGTGCATGCCCGAGCATGGCATCGGCGACGACGCTGCGACCCGGCAGGCCAAGCTGGCGGTCGAGTCGCGAGCATTCCCGCTCTTCACCTACGACCCGCGACGCGGTGAATCGATGGCCGAGCGCCTCTCCCTCCAGGGCAACCCGGCCCTCAAGGAGGACTGGGCGAAGGCGCCCGACGGCGCCCCGATCGACTTCCTCGCCTTCGCCCGGACCGAGGGCCGCTTCGCCCAGCACTTCGGGAAGGACGGCTCGGCGACGCCCGAGATTCTGGCCACCCAGGACGACCGGCTCGCCAACTGGCACACCCTCCAGGAGACGGCGGGCATCCGGTAGGGCCATGGCCAGCGTCGCCCGGGACCCGACGCCGGCAGGAGGGTCGAGCGGGCACGGATCGCTGGGCCCGGGCGAGCTTCGCCGGGCCACCGACCCGGCGAGCCTCGGCTTCGCGACGACCGCCGAGCTGCCCGACCTGGACGAGATCGTCGGCCAGGACCGCGCGGTCGCGGCCGTCGAGTTCGGGATCCGGATGCGACGCGACGGCTACAACCTCTACGCCCTGGGGCCCGAGGGGATCGGCAAGCAGCACGTCATCCGCGCCTACCTCGAGCGCCAAGCCGCCGGCGACGAGGTCCCCGACGAGTGGGTCTACGTCAACCGCTTCGGGCGGCCCCAGCAGCCCCAGGCGATCCGCCTGCCGGTCGGCCGGGCCGCGGATCTCCGCGACCGGATGGAGCGCCTCGTCACCGAGCTCCGGGCCACCATTCCCGCGGCTTTCGAGGCCGACGAGTACCGCGACCGCCGAACGGCCCTGGAGGACGCCCTCAAGAAGCGGCGCGAGGATGCCATCGAAGCCTTCGAGACCGAGGCCCGGGCGGCCGGCGTGGGCCTCGTCCGGACGCCGATCGGGATGGGTCTCGCGCCCCTGAGCGACGGCGAGCTCGTGGATGCCGAGCACTTCCGGAACCTGCCGCCCGACCGCCAGAAGGCCGCCCGCGAGGCCCTCCGGACGTTCGAAGCCCGTCTCGAGGATGTCGTCCACCAGGTCCCGGGCTGGGAGCGCGAGACGCGCGAGGCCCTCAGGACGCTCGACCGCGAGACGACGACCCGGGCGGTCGGCCACCTCATCGACGAGATCCGCCAGGCTTTTGTCGACGTCCCAGCCGTCGTCGAGTACCTGGCCGCCGTGGAGGCCGACGTCGTGGACTCGGCCGACGACTTCGTCGCCGCGGCACGGTCGGAGGCCGGTCCCCAGCAGAGCCTCCGCTCGATCCTGTCCGAGGGGCCGTCCTTCCGGCGCTACCAGGTCAACGTCCTCGTCGACCGCCGCGGCAGCTCCGGCGCACCGGTGGTGTACGAGGACCACCCGACCCACCCGAACCTCATCGGCCGGGTCGAGCACATCGCCCAGCTCGGCGCCCTGGTGACCGACTTCACCCTGATCCGGCCCGGCGCCCTCCACGCGGCCAACGGCGGCTACCTCATCCTGGACGCCCGGAAGCTGCTGTCCGAGGCCTACGCCTGGGATGCCCTGAAGCGGACGCTGCGGGCCCGCCAGATCACGATCGAGTCGATCGGCGAGGCCCTCGGCCTGGTGAGCACCGTGTCGCTCGAGCCCGAGCCGATCCCCCTCGAGGTCAAGGTGGTCCTCGTCGGCGACCGCCGGATCTACCACCTCCTGGCCGAGGCCGACCCCGATTTCCTGGAGCTGTTCAAGGTCCCGGCCGACTTCGAGGAGCGGGTCGACCGGAACCCGGAGACGGACCGGCGGTACGCCCGTCTCCTGGCCACGATCGGCCGGCGGGAGGGTCTCCGGCCGCTCGACGCCGGCGCGGTCGCCCGGGTCCTCGAGGAGGCCTCGCGGCGGTCGGGCGACTCGACCAAGGTCTCGACCCAGATGCGGGGCCTGACGGACCTGGTCCGGGAGGCCGACCACTGGGCGGGGGAGGCCGGCCGCGCCGTCGTCGGGGCGGACGACGTGGAGCGGGCGCTCGAGGCCCAGCGTCGCCGGGCCGGCCGGCTCCGGGACCTGGTCCTCGAGCAGATCGCCGCCGGCACCGTCCTCATCGACGTCAGCGGCGCGGCGATCGGCCAGGTCAACGGCCTGTCGGTGGTCGCCCTCGGCGAGGCCGTCTTCGGCCAGCCGTCGCGGATCACGGCGAGCGTCCGGCTCGGCCGCGGCGAGGTCGTCGACATCGAGCGCGAGGTCGACCTCGGCGGGCCGATCCACTCGAAGGGGGTCCTCATCCTGTCCGGCTTCGTCGGCGGGCGCTACGCCGAACGGGCGCCGCTGGCCTTTCATGCCAGCCTGGCCTTCGAGCAGTCGTACGGCGGCGTCGAGGGCGACTCGGCGTCGCTGGCGGAGGCCTGCGCCCTGCTCTCGGCGATTGCCCGGCTGCCCCTGCGCCAGGATCTCGCGGTGACCGGCTCCATCGACCAGCACGGGGCGGTCGAGGCCGTCGGCGGGATCAACGAGAAGATCGAGGGCTTCTTCGACGTCTGCGAGAGCCGTGGGTTGACGGGCGGCCAGGGGGTCATCGTGCCGGCCTCGAACGTCCGCCACCTGATGCTCCGCCAGCCGGTCATCGAGGCCGTGGCCGCCGGTCGATTCGGGATCCACCCGGTGCGGAGCGTCGACGCCGCGATGGAGCTGCTCACCGGCCTGCCGGCCGGCGAGGCCAGCGACGGCGGTGAGTACCCGGCCGGGTCGATCAACGCCCGGGTCGCCGGGCGCCTCCTCGACCTCGCGGAGCGTGCCCGGCGGTTCGGTGGGGCCGCGGGCGGGGGCGGTCCGGTCGCGGGCGGTGACGGCGGCGGCGCGACCGCTGACGGCGGCGGCGCGACAGAGGTCAGCGGAACGACTCGGCCAGCTCGATCGCGGCGTCGCGGCTGAGCTCGGCCTCGAGCCGGTACGTCACCCCGTCGCGGGTCCAGAGCAGGGAGTTGCCGACCTGCCGCAGGGTGTCCTCGATCCGGCTGCCGTCGGGCGCGGTGTAGGCCAGGACGTGGCGCTCGCCATCGATCCAGTAGCCGCGCGCGCCGTCGAACGTGATCCACTCGACGTGGGTGCCGCTCAGCAGGAGCTTCTCGATCATCCCCTCATCCACGGTCGCGCGCAGCTCGATGATCAGCAGCCCGAGATCCGGGCTGGCCGTGCCCGGGAGGCCGGGATCCGGCCCCCACGCGAGTGCCAGCCGGCCGCCGGCCAGGTAGACGGCGTCGGGCGGGCCGATGGCCTCGAGTTCGGGCAGGCCGATCTCGAAGTCGACCGCGTCATCGGCCTCCTCGAGGGACATCGGCAGACCCAGGCCCAGGCCGGCGCCGGGCGCCGCCGATGCCGGCGCCGAGGGGCTCGCCGGCAGTGACGGCGGTGGCCCGAACAGGATCCTGATCCCGGGCAGGCCGTAGCCGATCGCGGCCGTCACCGCGGCGGCGATGACGATGACGGCGACGAGTGCCAGGACGACGCTCCGGCGGAGGGGCCTCGGCCAGGCCCAGCGGGCGGTGGGGCGCGGCGCCTCCGCCTCGATCCGGGCCCGGACGCGCTCTCCGAGCCCGCTCGCGACGGGCGCGGCCAGAACGGACCCGAGGTCCCGCAGGGCGGCCTCGAGATCGAGACCGGGCGGAGACGTCGACATCGACCGCTCCCCGCTCATGAATCGCCCCTCGCGAGGTTGTCGCGGAGGCGGCCGAGGGCCCGCGACTGACGGGACTTGACCGTGCCTCGCGGGATTTGGAGGACGTCCGCCGACTCGGCCTCCGTCAGCTCCAGGAAGTAGCGGGCGGCGATGATCTCGCGGTCGTCGTCGCGGAGGCGGTTCACCGCCTCGAGGAGGGCCGCCCGCCGCTCCGCCACGAGCGCCGCCGTCTCGGGCGACGGGGCCGCGTCGTCCGAGGGGCGGTCGGCCGTGGCCCGGATCGCGAGGCCTTCGCGCCGGCCGGCCGAGCGACGCCGGTTGCGGGCCTCGTTGGCCACGATCCGGAGGAGCCACGGGCGGAACGGTGCGCCGACCCGGAAGCGCGGCAGCGCGATCCAGGCCTTGACGAAGGCCTCCTGGGCGGCATCCTCCGCGTCCGCCGCCGGCGCGATCAGGTGCGCCGTTCGCACCGCCACGTCCTGGTGGCGGCGGACCAGCTCTTCGTAGGCCATCACCTCGCCCGCGCAGGCGCGCTCGATCAACTCGCTGTCGTCCGTCGGACGGCCCTCCTCCGGTCAACCGTATGTGCTACACCGGTCGGACGTTTGGCGTTCCAAGGCCGGCCGACGTCTCGGCCGCTGGCGGATGACGTTGTCCCCCGGTCACAGGATTCTGCGCGGGCTCGCCGTTCGGTCCGCCCAGTCGCCCGTTTCTTCGCCCAGAGCCACAGATCGTGACAGGCACGCAACGAAGCCGGCCGAGACTGTTCAGAAGGCCACCGTCAAGCACATTCCTGTGATCACCAGGCAAGCGGCGGCCCCGGTCCTGGGAAGGGGCGACGCCGGGAGGGAGATGACAGCGAACCGCCTCAGGCCGGGGTGGCCGCCGCGGGCTCGGCCGCCGCCGGCTCGGTCGCCGCCGCGTAGCCGGCCTCGAGGGCGGCGAGGTCGGCGGCCAGGATCTCGGGCCGCTTGGCCGTGAGCACGGTCTCGAGCGCGCCGCGGGCCGCGGCGAGCGGGACGAGCGGCCGCCGGCCGAGGAGCGCACCGAGAGCGACCACGCTGACGAGCTTGTCGTCCCCGGCCGTCCGCGCCAGCGCCGTGCAGGGCAGGGCGACGACCTCGATGTCCGTCCGTGACGGCAGCGCCTCGATGAGCGAGGTATTCATCACGAGCAGACCCCCGGGCGCGACGGTCGCCTCGAACCGGGCCATCGAGGGCGGGTTGAGCGCGACCACCGCGTCGGCCCGGTCGATGACCGGCGAGCCGATCGGCTCGGCGGCGACGATGACGGTGCAGGAGGCGGTCCCGCCCCGCATCTCCGGGCCGTACGAGGGGATCCAGAAGACCTCCAGGCCCTCGGCCATCGCGGCCCGGGCGAGGACGTTGCCGGCGAACAGGATGCCCTGGCCGCCGAAGCCGGCGAAGATCGTCGAGCGTTCCATCGGTCAGGCCTCCGGGCTCTCGGTCGAGCCGGCCGGAGAGGGTTTCGGTGGAGCCGCCGCCGGCACCGACGCCGCCGGAGCCGCCGCCGCCGCGGCCTTGAGGCGGTCGACGAGGACCCCGACCGGGTACGTCTCGGCCACCACTGTCAGGTGATCGATCGACTCCTGGGCGGTCATGCCCCAGCCGACCGGGCAGTTCGAGAGGACCTCCACGATCGCGAACCCCGCGTCCCGGACCTGGATCTCCATCGCCCGCCGGAGCATCGCCTTG
This sequence comes from Chloroflexota bacterium, assembly GCA_040752335.1. Taxonomy (GTDB): domain Bacteria; phylum Chloroflexota; class Limnocylindria; order Limnocylindrales; family CSP1-4; genus UBA5189. Next base: position 72,442 of record JBFMEV010000007.1, on the reverse strand, counting down.
AGCCGGCCGATCGAGGCCGCGTCGGCCAGCGTGCCGCGCGCCGCATAGGCGACGGTGGGCAGGACGGCGAGCATCTCGGTGATCGGGATCGGGTCGCCCATCAGCCGCTCGTCGCGGCCGATCGGCGAGGACGTCGTCTTCTGGCCGAGGAGCGTCGTTGGCGCCATCTGACCGCCGGTCATGCCGTAGATCCCGTTGTTCACGAAGACCGCCGTGATCCGTTCCCCGCGGGCCGCGGCATGGACGATCTCACCCGTGCCGATCGCCGCGAGATCGCCGTCGCCCTGGTACATGAGGACGAAGGCCTCGGGCCGGACGCGGCGGATGCCGGTCGCGACGGCGGGAGCCCGCCCGTGGGGCGACTCAACCCAGTCGACGTCGATGTAGTCGTAGGCGAAGACCGAGCAGCCCACGGGCGCGACGGCAATCGTCCGCTCGGCCACGCCGAGCTCGCCGAGGAGCTCGGCGAGCAGCCGGTGGATGACGCCGTGGCCACAGCCCGGGCAGTAATGGGTCGACTTGTCCTCGAGGAGCGCCGGCCGTCCGGCGATGATCCGCGGCGACGTGGCCGCGGGGGCCGCGACGGCGGGCGAGGCGTCGGATGCCGCGGCGGCCGATCGATCGAGCAGCGGAGCGGTCATCGCCAGACCTCCTGGAGGGCGGGCTCGTCGACATCGGGGGCCGCCGTCTGGGCCGTCCGCACCTGTCGGGCTGGCGGCTCGAGATCCTCGAGGGGCACGGACCGGGCGGTTCGGCGGGGTGGGCGCTCGCCCGTGACCTCCTCCCTGGACCTCGGCGGCGTGATCGCCCAGAGGTGGCGGAGCGCGGCGAGGACCTCGTCGGGCGTCGGGACCATGCCCCCGGTCCGGCCATGGAAGGCGACCGGGGCCCGGCCCTCGACGGCCAGTCGGACGTCTTCAACCATCTGGCCCGCCGACAGCTCGACCGTCAGGATCCCGCGGGCACGCGTGGCGAGCTCGGCGAGTGCCGCCGATGGGAACGGCCAGAGGCTGATCGGCCGGAAGAGGCCCGCCCGGAGGCCGCCCTTTCGGGCCTGCCGAATCGCCGTCCGGGCGACGCGGGCGGCGGTGCCGTAGGCGACGATGACGAGCTCGGCGTCCTGGAGCAGCTCGCCGGTCCAGCGGACCTCGGCGGCCTCGATGGCCCGGTACTTCGCCTGGAGGTGCTCGTTGTGGGCCTCGAGGTCCTCGGGCTTGAGGTGGAGCGAGCGGACGACGCGGGGACGCCGCCCGGCTGCGCCGGCGCCACCGACCGCCCAGTCGAAGGCCGGCCGGGGCGGCATCCGGTAGGCCGGCACGACCGGCTCCATCGCCTGGCCCAGCGTTCCGTCGGCGAGGATCACGACCGGGGTCCGGTAGCGCTCGGCGATCTCGTAGGCATCGGCGACGAGATCGATGGCCTCGGCGATCGAGGATGGCGCGAGGACCGGCGTCCGGTAGTCACCGTGGCCGTGGCCCTTGACCATCTGGAAGTAGTCGCCCTGGCTGGGCCCGATCGAGCCGAGCCCTGGCCCACCACGCATGATGTCGACGAAGACCATCGGGACCTCGGAGCCGGCCATGTACGACATGCCCTCGGCCATGAGCGAGGTTCCCGGTGACGACGAGCTGACGAGGACCCGGGCCCCGGTGGCGGCCGCGCCGAGGGCCATGTTGATCGCCCCGAGCTCGCTCTCGGCCTGGACGAAGACCCGCCCGAGCTCGGGCATCCGGCGGGCCATCCATTCGAGGATCTCGGCCTGGGGCGTGATCGGGTACCCGAAGTAGGCATCGCAGCCGGCCTGGATGGCCGCCTCGGCGATCGCCTCGTTGCCCTTCATGAGGATTCGCTCGGGGGCCTTGGGTGGTGCCTGGAGCGGTGCCGGGCCCGGGCCGGACGGCGGCTCTGCGCCCGGATCAGTGGGTCGCGTCGCGGTCAAGGTGTCAGGACCTCGTTCCACGTCAGGCCCCCTTTCGCGGCGCGAAGACGGTGAACACGGCGTCCGGGCAGACACGCGCACAGAGGGCGCAGCTGGTGCAGCCGGCCGCGTCGATCAGGCGGACCGGGTGATAGCCGAGCGGGTTCACGACGCCGGCATCGAGGGCGAGCACCGCGTGCGGGCAGGCGCCGATGCACAGCTCGCAGCCTTTGCAGCGGTCGCTTGCGATCGCCAGCGCGGTGAAGGGGGGTGGGTCGGTGGGCCGGTGGGACGGTGGCGGCGCAACGCGGCCGCCGGGGGCGTTTCTGAGCGCGACGGACATTGGGCGCGCACCTCCGATCGAAGGGTGCGCCGCCATCCCGAGCCGGGGCAGAGCCGGACGGCGCGAGGTCGCGGGCCGACCGGCATGCCATGCCATGACCTTCGCTCCGGCCACGCCCACGGGCCGAGACCCGGGGGCCCGATGTCGACGGGCCGGACGACCTGCCCGGGCGTGACTCGCGGCTCTCAACGCCGGCCATGGCCGGCGGGAGGCTGTGACCATGAGGCGCCCCAGCAGCTCCGGGAGGGCCTGACGATGTGCATCGGCTTCCCCGGCATCGTCGTGGCTGTCGATGAGGTCGGGGCGACCGTCGACCAGGAAGGGCGCCGGCGTCGCGCCTCGACCCTGCTCATCCCCGACGTCGCGCCGGGCGACCACGTCTTCGTGGCCGCCGGAAGCATCGTGGAACGACTCGACCCAGCCGAGGCCGAGCTGATCCGTGCGACGCTCGCCGAGGCGATCGCGCTCGAGGAGGCCCAGGCCAAGGCCGCGGCACGAAACGGAGGACCCGCATGATCCGCCCCACCGCCCGAACCGCCGCCGTCCCGCGGGGTGTCCCCGATTCGCTCCGCTGGGGCATCGGGCTGGCGTTCGCCACGGCGCTCATCAGTGGCGTCTCGATCTATGTCAACGGCTTCGCCGTGAAGCAGCTCCCGGACGCCGCGGTCTTCACGACCCTCAAGAACGCCATCGCGGCACTCATCCTCGTCGGCTTCGCCGCCGCGACCGTCCGCCCGGCCCACGTCCGTGCGATGGACCGGACCGCGTGGGGCCGGCTCGCCGCCATCGGGATCATCGGCGGCAGCGTGCCGTTCCTGCTGTTCTTCAGCGGCCTGGCGATGGCCAGCGCCCCATCGGCGGCGTTCATCCACAAGACGCTCTTCATCTGGGTGGCCATTCTGGCCGTGCCGTTCCTCGGCGAGCGCCTGGGCCTGGCCCAGCTTGGCGCCCTGGGCGTCCTGCTCGTGGCCCAGCTCCTGGTGATCCCGCCGACCGGCGTGGCCTGGGGAGCCGGCGAGACGATGATTGCCGCCGCGACCCTCCTGTGGGCCGTGGAGGCCATCCTCGCCAAGCGACTTCTCGGCTCCGTGCCCTCCCAGGTCGTCGGTGCGGGCCGGCTGGGCATCGGGCTTGTCGTTCTCGTGGGCTACCTTCTCATCACCGGAAAGACCGGTGCCGTCCTCGCGCTCTCCGGCGAGCAATGGGCCTGGGTCCTCGGCACCGGCGCCCTCCTGTTCGGCTACGTCGGGACGTGGTACGCCGCGCTGAAGCGAGCCCCGGCGAGCCTCGTGACGGCGATCCTCGTCGTGGGGGCCCCGATCACGGCCACGCTCCAGTTCGTCCAGAAGGGCGCCCTGCCGGCGACGCCGGTCCTCGCCGGCCAGCTCCTCATCGCGGCCGCGGCGATCTCGCTCGCGATCTTCGCGATCCGCTCGGCCGGTCGGACATCGAACGCCGGCCAGTTCTCCGCTCCCGTCAGCGCATGATCCTGGCGTCCCAGCCTCGGTCTGTGCCACCGGCGACCCCGGACCGGCCGCTCCGTCCGGTCCCCGGTCCGGTGCGGTTCGCGCGCTACGCGTACGGCCCGAACCGGCTGGGCTACTGCGGCCCCGAGGAGGTTCAGGAGCTCTTCGAGCAGGCGACCGACGGCGCGGAGGAGGCGGCCCTCCGGGCGCTGGCCCGCCAGTTCGAGGGCGCCTACCCGTACCTCGAGCTCATCGCCCGCTCGAATGGCATCGCCGACCCCCTCGACGAGCACGTCGTGGAGGCCTACTGGCTCGGCAACCGGCTCCTCGATCGAGTCCGGGCCTCGGATCTCGGGCCGTCCCTCGAGCGGCGGTTCAAGCCCCGCCTCCGGGGCGACGGCTGGCACTGGCTGGCGACGAAGCCCGGGGCCGGGGCCGTGCCGGTCCACGCCTTCCACGTCCTCGACGTCTTCCCCCGCCTGGGGCTGATGCGCACCGGGGCGACTGACCGGGCCCTCGAGGTCATGGACTCGTGCCGGATCCGGTGGGGTCGCGTCCTCGAGCGCGACGGCGACTGGCTGGTCGTCTCGGCGGTGCCCCTCGAGATGGTGGACGCCAAGCTCCGGCTCGCACCGCCGCGGGTGGAGCGGATCCGGGGCTGGATCGACGGCGCCGGCTTCGTCGACGAGGTCCAGGCGGGCGACGTCGTGTCAATCCACTGGGACTGGGCCTGCGAGCGGCTCGATCGGCGGCGCCTGACGGCCCTCCGTGGCTGGACCGCGTGCGAGCTGGAGATCGCCAACCGGACGATGTGACGGCGGGGTCGCGGGTCCGGGCCACCGGACCGGGTCGCCGGGCCGGCCCCAGGACCGGGTCGCCGCGGCCGGGCCATTCGGCATGCCGCCCCGGGCCACGTGACCCTCGAAACGGGACCCTTGGCACTCATGCGCACGTGCGCATGTGGCGCAGGATCGGGCCATGGATGAGATCACGATCCTGCAGGCCGAGGTCCTCAAGGTCCTCGCGAGCCCCCGACGTCTCGAAATCCTGCACGTCCTCGCCGACGGCCCGATCGAGGTCGGACGGCTGGCCGCAACCCTCGGCGTCAGCCAGCCAAACGTCTCGCAGCACCTCGCCGTGATGCGAACGGCGGGGATGGTCGAGGCCGAGCGCGACGGGCGCGAGATTCGCTACCGCCTCGTGGATCCCGACGTGCTCGTCGCCTGCGCCGTCATGCGCGGCGTCCTCGAGCGCCGGGTCGACCGCCTCGCCCGGGCCGCCGACTCGGCCCGGATGACCGACCTGTTGACCACCGTGAGCTGAGTAACGAGCTGGAAGGGAATGCACCCCATGGACGAACCGATCAACCTGGTCCTCTTCTCCGGGACCGACGACAAGCTCCAGGCCGCAGCCGTGCTGACGGCCGGGGCCGCGGCGCTCGGCAAGCCGGTGAACGTCTTCCTGCAGTACTGGGCCCTGGATGCCTTCCGCGCCGAGAAGATCGAGCGCGATCACGGCCTCGCTCCCGAGGCCGGGGCCGAGGGTAAGGGTCACGTGGACGCTCTCCGGACCGCCGGCCAGGCCAGCTGGGCAGAGACCCTCCGCCAGGCCAAGGACCTCGGCTCGGTCGACATCCAGGCCTGCTCCCTGTCGATGGACCTGCTCGGTCTCGAGGAGTCCGACCTCGATCCGCTCGTCGACGGCGTTGAAGGCGTGACCGCCTTCTACCTCAATGCCGGCGAAGGCCAGGTCGTCTTCATCTAGTCGCACGACCGACCGGGTCGAACCCGATCGGGGAAGGAGTCAACACCGTGGCTACCCTCGAGATCAGCGCCAACGTCGATGCCCGCGGGCTGTCCTGCCCGATGCCCATCGTCAAGACGGCGCAGGCCATCAAGACGATCGCCTCCGGGGAACTCGTCGAGATCCTGGCCACCGATCCCGGATCCCTCAAGGACTTCACCGCCTGGTGCCGCTCGACGGGCAACGAGCTCGTGGAGCAGACCGCCGACGGGACCGTCTACCGCTTCGTCATCCGCCGGAAGTGAGGCACGAACCGATGACCCTCACCACCGAGCGACCGACCACCGCCGAGCCCGGTCTCGAGGCCATCGCCGAGGCGATCGCCGCGGCCGAGCCCCAGCCGGCCCTGGCCCCCGAGGACGAGGTCAAGAGCCGCGACCTGGTCCTGATCTGGTACAGCGGCGACCTCGAGAAGTCGTGGGCCTCGCTGATCCTGGCGACGACCGCCGCCGCCAGCGGCGTCAACACCAAGGTCTTCATCACCTTCTGGGGCCTCCAGGCCTTCGTCAAGGACTCGACGCGGATCACTGGCGAGACGTGGATGCAGAAGATGCTGTCGTTCATGCAGCGCCCCGGCATGAGCCACCGCAAGCTCTCGAAGATGAACTTCCTCGGCATGGGCCCCTGGATGATGGGCGTCCTGGCGAAGAAGTACGGCGTCGCCAAGCCGCCGGAGCTGCTCGAGGCCGCCCAGGCCCTCGGCGTCGAGTTCATGCCCTGCCAGATGACGATGGACATGTTCGGCCTCAAGCGCGAGGACATGATCGACGGGCTCGGCGAGCCCGTGGGTGCCGCCACCGTCATCGATCTCCTCAACAACGGCGCGGCGTCGCTGTTCATCTGACCCACCACGTAGCGACGGGTCGCCGCGTCCCGGCGACCCGGGAAGGGACACTCCGATGCTCGAGACCGCACCCACCATCAACCGGACCATCGATGCCCGCGGCAGCTTCTGCCCCGGACCCCTGATGGAGCTCATCCGCGGGATCCGCGAGGCCCAGGTGGGCGAGGTCCTGGCGGTCCTGTCGTCCGACAAGGGCTCCAAGGTCGACATCCCCAAGTGGATCGAGAAGGCCGGCCACCGGCTCATTGCCGTCGAGGCCCTCGAGGGCCACGACCGGATCATCGTCGAGAAGGCCCGGTAGCCCGAATGGACCGGATCCTCGTCCTCGGCGGCGGGGTCGGCGGCACGCTGACCGCCAACCTCCTCGCCCGCCGACTCAAGAAGCGCATCGACGCCGGCGACGTCGACCTTGCCGTCGTGGACGCCAGCGGCGCCCACGTCTACCAGCCCGGCTTCATGTACATCGCCATGGGTGGCGAGCGGGCCGAGAAGCTCCAGAAGCGCGAGCGGGCGCTCCTCGACAAGCGGATCCGGCTCATCATCGGGACCGTCAACCACGTCGACGAGGCCGCCGCCACGGTCACCCTGACCGACGGCACGGTGCTCCCCTACGACCACCTCGTCCTCGCCACGGGCGCCCGGATCCTGCCCGAGGCGATCGAGCACTTCGAGACCCAGGCCCACCACTTCTACACGGCCGAGGCCGCCCTGAAGCTGCGCCGGGCGCTCGATGCCTTCACCGGCGGGAAGATCGTCGTGGGCATCGCCTCGATGCCCTACAAGTGCCCGCCGGCGCCGCTCGAGGTCTCCTTCCTCATCGAGTCCGAGCTGCGCGAGCGCGGGCTCCGCGAGAAGTCGGAAGTCCACTTCTGCTCGCCGATCAGCCGTGCCTTCACGATCGAATCGGTGAGCGAGATGGCGACCCCGATCCTCGAGGAGAAGGGCATCGAGCTCCACACGTTCTTCAACGTCGAGGCCATCGACCCGGAGCGGAAGGTCGTCCTGTCGCTCGAGGGCGAGGAGCTCCCGTACGACCTGCTCGTCCTGGTCCCGCCGCACAAGGGCCAGCAGTTCCTCATCGACTCCGGGCTCGCCCCGGCGCCGGGCGGCTGGCTTCCGACCGACCGCCACACCCTCCGGGTCGGCGACCGGCCGAACGTGTACGCCCTGGGCGACGCGACGGACCTGCCCCTGTCGAAGGCCGGTTCCACGGCCCACTTTGAGGCGCCGGTCGTCGTCGAGGGGATCGTCGCCGCGGTCGAGAAGCGCGCCGCCAAGGGGAAGCACGCCCGTTACGAGGGCAACGTCATGTGCTTCTTCGAGATCGGCGACGGCAAGGGCACCCTCCTCCGCTTCGACTACGACCACCCGCCCAAGCCCCCGAAGCCGAACGCGCTCTGGCACCTCGGGAAGATCGTCTTCAACAAGACCTACTTCCACACCGTGCCGAAAGGTCGCGTCTGACCTCCCGCTGCTGGCGCGGCGACGGCCGCGGACGGCGTATCCGAGCGCGCCCCGTCCGTGCCGCCCGCCCACATCAACGCCGCTTCCTTCGCGGCTGACAGCGCCCCGGGTCCCTTCCCCCGGGGCGCTGCCCATGTTCGGGCGAGCGGAGCGTTGAACACGTCACGTCCAGGCAAGGGTCGCGATGTCGCCAGCCTGGACCGAATCCCGTCACCTACGACCCGGGATCGTGGTAACGGCCGCTAGCGCGGGATCCGCCGTCACCTACGATCCGGGATCGTGGTAGGTACCGACACGGGCCCCCGAGGGCTCGGTCGGCGGCCGTCGCCGCGCTGAACCGTGCGTGGCGCGTCGTCCGGGGCATGCCCATGCGTCGCCAGGAGATGACAACGCCCGGTCCAGCACGATCCCCGATCGTATCTGACCGAACACGCGGCTGCGGGTCGCCCGAACCCCGCTGGCGCGGCTGGCCTCGTTGGGCCACGCCGACCGAGCCCGTCACTTGCACAAAGTGACCCGGCCAACGCGCTCCTACAATCCGCGGCGTGACCTCCCACGTCTTTCGGCGTTCGCTCGATCCGGCGCTGCCCGTCGCGGTGCGTGCCGAGGGCAGCACGATCTGGGACGCGGACGGACGCGCCTACCTCGATGCGGCCGGTGGCGCGATCGTCGTCAACGTGGGCCACGGCCGGCAGTCCATCGCCGACGTCATGGCAGCCCAGGCTGGCCGGCTCGCGTATGCCCACGGGAGCACCTTCACGACCGAGCCGCTCGAGGCGTACGCGGCCGCAGCGGCACCCCATCTCCCCGTCGACGACCCGCGGCTCTACGCGGTCAGCGGCGGCTCCGAGGCCGTCGAGACCGCGCTCAAGCTGGCTCGCGCCTACCACCTGGCCAGGGGCGAAAGGGATCGCTGGATCGTCATTGCCCGGTGGGGCAGCTATCACGGCAACAGCCTCGGGGCCCTGGACCTCAGCGGCCGCAAGCCGCTCCGCCGGCCGTACGAGGGCTGGCTGGGGCGGTTCCGGCACGTCTCCGCGGCCTACCCGTACCGGGCCGGCGATCCCGGCGCCAGCGCCCTGGCCACGACGGACGAGCTGGCCGAGGAGCTCGATCGCGCCATCGTCACGGCCGGCCCGCGGACCGTGGCCGCGTTCGTCGCGGAGCCCGTCGTCGGCGCCACGCTCGCCGCCGCGACCCCCCCGGACGGCTACTGGCCGGCGATCGCCGAGGTCTGCCGCCGCCACGGCGTGCTCCTCGTCGCCGACGAGGTCATGACCGGGTTCGGGCGGACGGGCCGCTGGTTCGGCGTCGACCACTGGGCGACGCGCCCCGATCTCCTCGTCGCGGCAAAGGGGGCGACGTCGGGCTACTGGCCATTCGGCTTCGTCGCGGCATCGGGCGAGATCCACGAGGCCGTCGCCGGGGAGGGCGCCCCGGGCTTCATCCACGGCTTCACGTTCTCGCACCACGTCGTCGGTGCCGCGGTGGCCGGCGAGGTCCTCCGCATCCTGGAGGCCGAGGATCTCGTAGCCATGAGCGCGACGAAGGGAGAGCGGCTCCAGGCACTGATCCGCGACCGCCTCGGCGAACATCCGAACGTCGGCGAGATCCGGGGTCGAGGCCTCATGGTCGGGCTGGAGCTCGTTGCCGATCGCGAGACGAGGGCGCCCTTCCCGCGGGCCGCGAGGGTCACCGAGGCCGTCGTCCGGGCAGCGAAATCGAAGGGGGTGCTCATCTACTCGGGCACCGGCCTGGCCGACGGCACGAACGGCGATTCGATCCTCCTCGGTCCGCCGTTCGTGGTGAGCGACCCGGAGATGAAATCGATCGCCGAGGTCCTCGGCGAGGCCGTCGAGGACTCGACATCGGCCGTCGCATCCGTCCCAGCCGTCCCGGCCGTCACCGAGCGGTGACATCGGGCGTGCCCTCCGCCACGGCGCGGTGACCTCCACCCGGACCGGGCACGACGGCCGCATCCGGGCCGTCGTCCTCGACGTTGGCGAGACGCTCGTCGACGAGACGCGCCCGTGGGGCGAGTGGGCCGACTGGCTGGGTATTCCGAGGCTCACGATGTTCGCCGTCCTGGGCGGGATGATCGAACGGGGCGAGGAGCATCGCCGGGCCACGGAGCTCCTCCGGCCGGAGGCGGACCTGGCCGCCGAGAGCGCTCGCCGACGCGCGGCGATGGGCACCTCCTGGACGGAGGCCGACGACCTCTATCCGGACGCGTTGCCCGCCCTTCGCGCGCTGCGCGCGGCGGGCTTCCGCGTCGGTGTGGCCGGGAACCAGCCGGTCGAGACGGAGCGCGTCATCAGCGGCCTCGGGATCCCGCTCGATCTCGTCGCGAGCTCGGCCGGGATGGGCGTCTCGAAGCCCGACCCGGCCTTCTTTGTCCGGATCGCCGACGCCCTCCATCTCGCGCCAGCGGCCATCGCCTACGTCGGCGACCGCGTCGACAACGATGTCCGGCCCGCGGCGGCGGCCGGGATGCGGGCGATCTTCATCCGCCGCGGTCCGTGGGCGTACCTCCAGGCGACCGATGGTCCGCCGCTCGAGGCGGCCGCAACGATCGATTCGCTCCTCGAGCTCCCGGAGGTCCTCGCGAGCCTCAACGGCCGCGGCGCAGGCCCGGGCGAGCCGGAAGGCTAGCCCCCGCGCCCACCTCGCAGGAGGAGCAGCAGCCCCAGGGCGACGAGCAACGCCGGCAGGATGTAGGCGCCGACGTCGGGGACGGCGATCTCTGTGGAGGCGAGGAGGACGAGTGCCCCGCCGGCGAGGGCCTGCCAGCCCCAGCCGCCGCGGCCGGCGGCCCGGACGAATGCGATGAAGAGGAGGGCGATCCCGAAGGCGAGCGTTCCCCAGCCGGCCCCGAGATCGGTCCTGCTCGCCGCCTCGATCGTCCCGGGCAACGCGGCCGCGGTGAGGAAGGCCCCGAAGTAGAGGGCCACGGTGCCTCGCGTGATGACCCACGCCAGGAGCGACGCCAGCCCGGCGGCAAGGACAGCGATATTGCCAAGATCGCCGTAGACCGAGTTCTCGAGGATCAGGAGCGCTCCGAAGATGACGAGGAACACGCCGATCCAGCTGAGCCGCGGCCGCCGAGCATCCTCCTCGCCCCACTGCCAGCCGTAGACCCGGACGGTCGGCCCACCCGCGGGCACGGACGGCCCTCGATCGTCACCCGTCGACATGTCCCAGCCCTCCCGATCGTCAGGCGGGGTTGGTGGCCGTCCCCGCGGCGCTCGCCGCGGGATCCGGCTCCCGGACCTCGCCGTCGCTCTCGTCCTCCACGTGGCTGAAGCCGAGCCTGTCGGCCAGCCGCCCGAGAATACCCGGGGCCCACCAGTTCCACTCGCCGAGGAGGCGCATCGTAGCCGGCACGAGCAGGACCCGGACGACCGTCGCGTCGAGGAAGACCGCGAGAGCCATCCCCACCCCGATCGACTTGATCGTCACGACATCGGCCAGGGCGAAGGCCGAGAAGACCACGACCATGACCATCGCCGCCCCGGTGATCACGCCCGCCGTCCTCGACAGGCCCTCGGCGACGGCGGCAGTGTTGTCGCCCGTCCGTCGGTACGCCTCCTGGATCCGCGAGAGGAGCAGGACCTCGTAGTCCATCGACAGGCCGATGAGGACCGCGAACATGATGATCGGGTTGCCGGCGATCGTGAAGCCGAGCGGCTCGAAGCCGAGGAGCTCGTGGAGATTGCCCTCCTGGAAGATCCAGACGAGGGCCCCGAAGCTGGCCGACAGTGAGAGCAGGGTCATGACGACGGCCTTGAGGGGGATGAAGACCGAGCCGAAGAGCAGGAACAGGATGAGGGCCGAGGCCACGAGGGTCGTCCCGACCGCCCACGGCAGCCGATCGTTCTGGGCCACGAGGAAATCCTCCGACACCGCCGCCGTCCCGCCGACCATCACCCTCTCGATGCCATCGCCCTGGTCCACGCCGCGCACCCGGGGCACGACCGCGGTCCCCTCGGGCGTCGTCGGCGGGAGTGGGCTGATGGCGTCGAGGCGGACGGTCGAGCCCCGGATGTAGGCGTCCCTCAGGGCGGCGATAGCGGCCTCGAGCTGGGGCGGCAGCGTCCCCGCCGGGGCGGCGTAGAGCTGGGCCACCTGGTCGGCATCGAGGAGGACACCGGTGGCTGGATCGTGGATCGCGAATGGGCCCTCGACGCGGTCGATGCCGTCGAGCTCGACGAGCGCATCGGTGTAGGCCATGACGGCCTCGATGCTCGCAGGGTCCGTGGCCTCGACCGTGGTGTCGAGGAGGATCGCGATCGGGTTCGTCTCGCCGGCCCGGAACTCGGTGGTCAGGGCGACCCAGGCGTCGCGGCTCGGGACGCCGGCCGGGTAGACGGTCGCATCGGGGACGCCCTGCTGCAGCCGGAAGAAGGGCGAGCCGGCGAGGAACAGCACGGCCAGGACCGGGACGAGAACCGCGAACGGACGGCGCATGACCGCGTGAGCGACCTGCTCCCAGCGCGAGTGGCGGACCGTCGGCTCATCGCCCACGACCCCGACGCGGCGGAGGAGCGATCGGACGGACAGGGCGTTGACGCGAGGGCCGAGCATCCCGAGGACCGCGGGCAGGAAGGTCAGGGCGAAGATCACCGAGGTCAGGACGACGACGGCCCCACCCAGCCCGATCGAGCTCAGGGCGGAGGCGTCGAACCAGAGCAGCCCGGACAGGCCGATGGCCACCGCGACGCCCGAGAAGAGGACCGCCTTACCGGCCGTGCCCACGGCGATCGTGACCGCCGCCTCCACGGTCCGGCCCCTGGCCAGCTCCTCCCGGAAGCGACTCGTGATGAAGAGCGAGTAGTCGATCGCCAGGGCCAGGCCGAGCATCGTCGCGATGTTCAGGACGTAGATGCTCATCTCGGTCTGGCGAGCCATCAGGTTGATGATCGCGAGCGAGGTCGGGATCGCCAGGCCGGCCACCAGGAGCGGCATGCCGGCGGCGATGAGCGAGGCGAAGACGAGGATCAGGACGATCGCCGCGATCGGCAGGGACACGACCTCGGCCCGCTGCAGGTCCTGCTCCGAGAGCTCCGCGGAGTCCTTCTGGATGGGCCCGAAGCCGGTCAGGCCCAGGCTGTAGCCGGCCGGCGGGGCGAGCTGGGCCTCGATGTCATCGACGACCTCCACTGATTCGTCCTCGGTCATGTCGAGGCCGATGACCACGTACGCGGCGTCGCCGGCGGTGCTGATGAAGCGGTCGTCGCCGGTCTCCGCGTAGCCGGTGATCTCGGCAACCCGCTCGTCGTCGGCAAGTCCGGCGAACGTCGTCGCGATCGCCGCCTGGAACTCCGCCGAGCGAGCGTCGGCGCCCGGCGCCTCGGCGTGGATCACGGCGATGAAGGCGGTCCGAGAGCCGCCGAACTCCGCCTCCAGACGATCGGCGACCGCCGCTGATTCGGACTTCGGGTCGAGCCAGCCGCCGGAGGACAGCTGCCCGGCCGCGCCGGACGCGAGTGGTGCCGCGGCGGCGGCAAGGGCCAGCATCAGGAGGAGGACGATCCGGCGTCGTCGATAGACGAATGCGCCCCAGCGGCTGAACATCGAGGTCGTGGTCCCTTCTCGCGGCCATCATCGGCGGGTGGAGTCGATGGCCCGAGAATAGAGAATGATCATTCCCCTTGTCAACCCCAGCCGCTTGCGCCAGGCCCCCAGGGTGGCCTAAGATTGGGGAAGCGATGTTCCCCGAGAGGTCGATGACATGCCCCGTGTGAGCGCGGCCCACGAGCAGGAGATCCGGGAGCGGATCGTCGGCGCGGCAATCCGCGTCTTCGGCGAGCGCGGCTTCCACGGCGCCACGATGCAGGATGTCGTCCGCGAGAGCGGCCTGTCGGTCGGCGCCATCTACACCTGGTTCCGGGGCAAGGACGACCTGTTCCTGGCGGCCTGCGACCTGAGCTCGAGCCGCGGCTTCGGCGAGCTCGCGGCCCGGCTCGCGGCCGGCTCGACGGTGGCCGAGAAGCTCGCCATCGCCGTCGCCTTCTACTTCGACAGCGCCGAGGGCGGGGCCGATGCCGCCGGCAACGCCGACTTCCTGGTCCAGGCCTGGGCCCGGGCCGACGAGGAGCCGGCCGCTCGCGAGATGCTGACCCGGCGCCGGGATCAGCTCGTCCTCGCCGGGACGATGCTCGTCGAGGAGGGGGTCGCCCGCGGCGAGCTGCCGGCCTGGACCGACGCTATCGCCATCGCCCGGGCCTACAGCGTCCTCCTCGACGGCTACCTCCTGACCCGCATGGAGCAGGGCCGGGCGTTCTCGCGGGCCCAGGCCGAACGCGAGGCGCGCGAGGTCCTTGCCGCGGTCCTCGCCGCGGCCGCCAGCCCCGAGCGCCCCGCGATCCCGGCGGTCGAGGCCCGGCCGTTCTCGCTCCTGGGTGGGTCGCCCGGGCGTCGGTCGGCCGGCAACGACGCCGCGTAGACTCGGGGCCGCATGGCCCACGTCCAGACGGTCCTCGGCCCGGTCGACCCCTCCGTCCTGGGCTTCACGCTGCCCCACGAGCACACCCAGATCGCGCTGTGGCACATCCCGAGCCGCTGGGACTACTGGGAGCTGACGGCCGACGAGCCGGTCATCACCGCCGAGCTCAAGCGCTACGCCGAGGCGGGCGGGACGTGCCTCGTCGACGTCACCCCGGCCGGCCTGGGCCGTGACCCGGCCTGGCTGGTCCGGCTGGCTCGAGCGACCGGCCTGCACCTGGTCATGGCCGCCGGCTGGTACCGAGACGCCTACTATCCGCCGACCCTCGACGTCGACCGGCGGTCGGTCGCGTCCCTGGCCGACGAGCTCGTCGCGGAGATCACGGACGGTGTGGACGGTGTCCGGCCGGGGATCCTCGGCGAGATCGGGACCGACAAGCCGTGGCTCTCGCCGCGCGAGGAGCGGATCCACCGGGCCGTGGCGCGGGCGGCCAGCCGGACCGGCCTCGCGATCACGACCCACGCCGTGATGTCGGCGGTGGGGCTCGACCAGCTCGACGTGTTCGAGGCCGAGGGGGTCGATCTCTCGCGGGTCGTGATCGGCCACGCCGACTCGTACCCGCGGCTCGATCACTGGCTCGAGATCATCCGGCGCGGCGCGTCCGTCGAGCTCGATTTCCTGGGCATGAGCTTCACGCCGATGGAGCGCCACGGCGAGCCACGGATCGTCGAGCTGCTGCTCGAGCTGCTGTCGCGCGGCCACGCCGCCCACGTCCTCCTGAGCCAGGACGTATGCCACAACTCACAGCTCCGGCACTACGAGGGCAACGGCTACACCTACCTCCAGGAGACGTTCCTGCAGCGGCTCCGCGACCGCGGCGTCTCCGACGCGGAGATCGACCAGATCACGGTCGCGAACCCGAGGCGAATCCTCACCATCGAGTGAGGTCACGCCAAGCGACGTTGCCCCGGAGTCACAGGAACGTGCGCGAGAACCATCTCTGGTGGGGCCCCGACGCGAACCGCTGACTGGTACGCACGATCCAGTCCCGAGGGCGCGGTCTGGGCGCCTGCGGCCCCGGCAACGCAGGATTCGTTGACCTCGAGTCAATGCCGCAGCGGGCCGGTCCGAGAGCCAACATCGGACATCGGTCCTTGCCAAGCGGCCGGGTACGATCGTGACGCTCGGGCCTAGGTGACGAGCCCGCGCAGGCTGACCATGGGCGGTCGGAGGTACTTCGCATGCCCGACCCGATCATCCGAACCGAGCGGCTGACCAAGCGCTACGGACGCGCACGCGGCGTCGACGAGCTGGACCTCGAGGTTCGCCCCGGCGAGGTCTTCGGCTTCCTCGGGCCGAATGGGGCCGGCAAGACGACGACGATCCGCGTCCTCCTCGACTTCATCCGCCCGACGAGCGGGCGGGCCCTCCTCTTCGGCCTCGATTCGAGACGGAACAGCCGGGCCATCCGCCGGCGAATCGGCTACCTCCCGGGCGAGCTGACGCTCTATGACTCACTCAGCGGGATCGAGCTCCTGACGTTCTTCGCCCACCTCCGCGGCCTGCCCTCGATCGACACCGGACGTCGTGTCGCCGAGCGCCTCGACTGCGACCTGACGCGCGAGATCAAGGCGCTCTCCCACGGCAATCGCCAGAAGCTCGGGCTCGTGCAGGCTCTGATGGGCGATCCGGAGCTCACGATCTTCGACGAGCCGACGCTCGGCCTCGACCCCCTCGTCCAGGCCGTCTTCTTCGAGCTCGTCGACGAGCTCCGGGCGGCCGGCCGGACGCTCTTCGTCTCGAGCCACAACCTGCCCGAGATCCAGCGCATCTGCGACCGGGTCGGGATCATCCGCGAGGGCCGCCTCCTGGCCGTCGAGACGGTAGCTGACCTCAAGCGCCGCGCCCTCCGTCGGCTCGAGCTCCGTTTCACCGAGCCGGTGACGGCCGAGCGGTTCAGCGGCGTGCCCGGCGTCAGCGACCTCGTCGTCGACGGCCCCCACCTGTCGTGCGTCGTCACGGGCTCCGTGGACCCGGTCCTGCGGGCCGCCATGGAGCTCCGCGTTGAGGACGTCATCAGCCACGAGCCAAGCCTCGAGGAGATCTTCCTCGCCTTCTACGGCAACGGCCCGAGGGGCGGCCCGCCGTCCGAGCCGGCGCCCACCACGGGCGCCCCGGTCGAGGAGGTGTCCCATGCTGCGTAGCGTCTTCGCCAAGGTGGTCCACGACCAGTGGCGGCTCGTCCTCGGCTGGGCGGCGTTCGCCGGGATCTGGCCGGCGATGTACGTCGCGCTCTATCCCTCGATCGGTGCCATCGGCGAGCTCGAGAAGATGCTCGAGCAGTTCCCGCCGGCGATCCGCGAGTTCTTCGCCTCCGGTAGCCTCAACATGAGCACGCCCGAGGGCTTCCTGAACCTGGAGCTCTTCACGTTCGTCGCACCGCTCCTCGTCCTCGCCTACACGGTGGTCGTGGCTGGAGGTGCCACCGCGGCCGAGGAGGAGCGGGGGACGATGGACCTCCTCCTCGCCAATCCCATCCCACGGTGGCGGATCGTCGTCGAGAAGTCGGCGGCCTTCGTCATCGGCACGATCGTCATCGGGATCGGGATGTGGATCGGGGCAGGCCTCGGTGCCCTGGCCGTGAACGTCGATCTCGACATGGGCCTGGTCGGCCAGGCGATCGCGAGCTCGGTCCTGCTCGGCTACGCCCTCGGCGGCCTGGCTCTTGCGCTCGGGGCGCTGACCGGCCGGCGCTGGCTCGCCGCCGGGGTCTCGCTCATGGTCGCGATCGCCGGGTTCTTTCTCAACGGCCTCGGCGCGCTCGTCGACTGGTTGGAGCCCTGGCGCCCGATCTCGCCGTTCTACCAGTACATCGCCAACGATCCACTCTCGAACGGAATCGATCCGGCTAACGCCCTCGTCCTGCTCGGCTGGGCGCTCATCGGTGGGATCGTGGCCGTCATCGCCTTCGAGCGTCGCGACCTGGCGCGATAGCGGCGGTGGGAGCGGCGGCCGCTCCGGCCCGCCCAGCGCCTACCCGGCGGCCAGCGTCGCCTCGACCGTGAGCTCGACGTTGCCCTTGAGGGCGACCGAGATCGGACAGTTGTCCTTGGCGTCCTCGGCCAGCGCGGCGAACTTCGCGGCATCGATGCCGGGCACCTCGCCGGTGACCGTGATGCGGCTCGTCGCGACCTTCCAGCCGGAGCCGTCGGGGTTGTCGAAGGTGACCTCGGCCCGGACCGACAGCTTCGTCGGCGGGGTCCCGTTCTTGCCGAGCCGCGACGAGAAGGCCATCGAGAAGCAGGCCGCGTGGGCCGCGGCGAGCAGCTCCTCGGGCGAGGTCTTGCCGTTGTGGGCGCTGGTCCGGGCGGCCCACGTCACGGGCATCCGCGAAAAGGCACCGCTGGAGACGTAGTCGATCGTGCCGGCGCCGGAGGCCAGGTCGCCGGACCAGGTCGCGGTCGCGTGTCGGACTTCGGCCATCGGGTCACTCCCTTGCTGCGGGGTCGATGTCGTCGCCCGCATCGTCCCACGACCGGGGCCGGGGCGCCCGGATCACCGGCCCAGGATCCCCCGGACCGCAGTCACGAACGGCCGATGGCGGGCGGCTCGCGGGAAGACGACCCGCGTCATCCCACCGAAGTCGCGATGGGCCGCAATCGCTGCGGCGAAGGCCGCCGCGAACCCATCCTCGGCGAGGGGATGGAAGCCCTCCTCCCACCACAGGCCGGCAACCCGGAGCGTCCCCGCCCGTCGCTCGATCCGCGGCTCGATCCGGCCGACCAGCCGATCGCCGTACAGGATCGGCAGGACGTAGTAGCCCCAGCGCCGCTTCGCGGCGGGAACGTAGACCTCCCAGACGTAGTCGAAGTCGAAGAGCCGGCGCAGGAGATCCCGATCCCAGCAGAAGGGGTCGAGGGGCGCCAGGAAGGCGACGCCGGGCTCGCGGCCCCCGGGCGGCTCGGCGGCCGCGACCTCGCGCTCCGCCTGCTCGAGGAGCGCGCGCTCCGTCCCGATCACGAAGCGCTCACCCCTGAACGCCTCGACCGTCACGGGGAAGAGCTCGCCGCGCTCCACGAGCTCCGCTCGGAGCGCGCTGCGCTCGGACGCGGTCCGCACCCCGGCCTGGCCGGACGTCCCGGCGGCGGTGCCCAGCCAGAGCTCCGCCTGGCCCCCGGTCCCGAGCAGCCCGCCGCCGCGATACCGCGACAGGAGCCGGTGGCGGCGCTGCTCCCACTCGGGTGGGCGCTCGGCCAGGATGGCCGCCGGGAAGAGGCGCTCGACCAGGTCGTAGACCCGGAGGTTGCCCTCGCGTCGCCGGATACCGAGAACGCCGGCCTCGGCGAGGGCTTCGAGGATCGCCCGGACCTGGTTCGTCGGGCGCCAGTACCAGTCGATGGCGGCCCGCGGGCCAACGTCCCGGGGCAGGAGCGCGCCGCCCTCGCGGATCCGGGCCAGGAGCTCCTCGACGAGCGGGGCGTGCTCGTCGAAGGCCCCGCCCGTGTGCTCGGCGTGGTTCCGGTCCCAGGTCAGCCGGAACCACGGCAGCTCGGCGACCGGCACGATCGAGAGACCCTTGTTGTACGTCTCGTAGAGCCGGCGATCCTCGTACAGCCAGTGATCCGTCCATACGCGCCGGTAGCCGGCGATCCTGGCGAGCAGGACGAGATCGTGGTTGCGTCCGGCGACCTCGAGCGGGTCGAACTGGAGCGAGCCCACCCGCTCGATGACCCGGAGCACGCTCGCCGGATCGGCCGGCAGCGATCGCGGCGGGGCGAGGAGGTGGCGCAGGACGAGGAACCGGCGCGCGACGGCGCGGCTCAGGTGAGGGAAGGGATCGGGCACCGCGCGATGGTAGCCGGGGACGGCGGTCAGGGAGTGTCTTGCACGACGGCACTCGCCAGGCGGTCGATGAGCTCGGCCTGCGATGGGTTCGCCCGTCGTCGGGCTTCCTCGACCGGGAACCACGCGACGCGGTCGATCTCGGGAAAGGTCCGGAGGCGGGTGCTGCCCGGCGGCCAGGGCATCTCGAACGTATTCGAGGTGGAGGTCGCCGGGTCCATGTCGCCCTCGACCGCCCAGCAATGGACCTGCTTGCCGCTCGCCTGAGTGACGAAACCCAGGTCGAGCGGCGCAGCCGCGGGGTCAAGGGCGGCGGCGGCGAGCGGGTGCCCGGTCTCCTCCTCGAACTCGCGCGCGGCGGCCGCCAGGAGCTCGTCCGTCCCGTTCGGCTCGCCCTTCGGGATCGTCCAGTGCCCGGCGTCGCGATTGGCGAAGAACGGCCCACCCGGGTGGGCGAGAAGGACCTCCAGGCCACTGTCCCGGAGGCGGTAGAGAAGGATCCCGGCGCTGACCTTCCTGGTCATCGTGCCGGGACGAGGGTGCTGGGCGGGGCGAGCTCGACCGGCGAGACGGCCAGATGCCACGGGTCGTCGAGGAGCTCCAGCACGCCGGCATCGTGCCACAGGGCCCGCATGTCGCGTCCACGCCGGCGCGGCCCGGTATCCTCGACCTGATGGCCAAACCGCTCGACGTCGACGTCCGCCGGATCACGCCGAGCGAGCTCGTGCCCTGGCTGGAAGCCCTGTCGACGGCGTTCCTGGGCCGCCCCGACGTCGCCCGGATGGCCGAGGTCCGGGGGCCGTCCTACGATTTCGATCGCACCTGGGGCGCGTTCGACGGTGGGGTCGTGGGCACCCTTCGGAGCTGGCCGACTGAGCTCACCGTCCCGGGCGGGGCGCTGGTCCCGGCGGCCGCGGTCGCGGCGGTAACGGTCCTTCCGACCCACCGCCGCCGGGGGCTCATGCGCCGGATGCTCGCGGCCGAGCATGACGCGGCCCGGGCCCGCGGCGAGCGCATCGGCTTGTTGTATGCGTCCGAGGCCTCGATCTACGGGCGGTTCGGTTACGGCGTTGGCGTGACCGGGTGCGACCTGACGCTCGACACGAGCTCGACCGGGTTCGTCGAGGGGGCTGCCGCGGGCGGCGTGAGCCTCGTGCCGGTGGAGGCCCAGACCGTCGAGCTAATCGCCGATCTCTTCGACCGGTTTCGCCGGTCGCAGGCCGGCCAGGTCCGCCGGCGCGACTACATGCTCCGGACGGCCCTGGGACTCCTCGAGACCGGTTGGAGCCCGCCCTGGAAGGGTTGGGTCGCCATCCACCGCGATGCGGCCGGGGCACCGGACGGCTACGTCCAGTACAGCGCCGAGCTGAAGTGGGAGCACGGTCAGCCCCGCTCCATCGTCTCTGTCCAGGACCTCGTGGCCCTGACCGACGGGGCGTATGACGCGCTGTGGCGATACCTGGCCAACCTCGACCTCGTGACTACAGTCAAGGCCGATCGGCGCTCGCCGTTCGAGCGCCTCCCCTGGCTCCTCACCAATCCGCGCGCGCTGCAGTTCGAGGGCATCGGCGACGGGCTGTGGGTTTGCCTCCTCGACATCGCGGCCGCGCTCGCGGCCCGGGGCTACGAGCGGAGCGGTGACCTGGTCATCGAGGTCGTCGACGCCGACTCCGGGTCCGGGCGATCTCGCGTCCACCTCCAGGCAGGCCCCGACGGTGCAGCCTGCTCGACGACATCCCGAGCGCCCGACCTGACCGTCAGCGCCGACGCCCTCGGGGCAGCCTACCTGGGCGGCACGCCGCTGCGCCTGGCGGTCCTCCCGCGCGGTTGCGACGAGCACCGGGCTGGGGCACTGGCCGAGGCCGACGCGCTCCTGCGAACGCTCGACCCGCCGCGCTGCCAGACGTTCTTCTAGATGATCCGGCGGCGCCGCCCGATGACCTCGGCGTAGATCACCTCGAATGCCGCCGCGGTCCAGTCCGCGTCGTGGGCGCCGGCCCAGGCCCGTGCGGCGAGGCCCGGGTGTGCCCGCCGGCCGGGATCCCGAGCGTGCTCGACCCCCGAGCCAGCAGGCATGGATCACGCCGGGCTCGAAAGCCCGGATAGCGCGAATCGCCCGGATCGCTGAGATCGGGCGCCGGTGCGCCCAGGGCCGCCCGCGGCCGCGTCGTCGCCCTCCCACGGCCGCTCCCAACGCCCCCTCGAACCGGTAGGACGGTGGCTCGGCGCCTGGTCCGTTGCGATAGCAAGCACGTCATGGGTCGCGACCAGCCGCCGGATCACGGACAGGGGCGCAGGGATCACCTCGTGGACGCCGTCGGCGCCTACGCCGCCGGGGACGACCAGCACGATCCGCACGTGGCGAGGGTACCCTGACCGCGATGCGCCGGTACGTCGGCTTCGGGCTCGCCGGGACGGTTGCCCTATGGCTGGTGATGTTCCTGCCGCCGTCGGCCTCGGCGATGGCGCTCGCCCTGGTGGTCGGGGTCGGCGCGGCGGGCGGCATCGTCGCCCGCCGCCGGTGGGACCTCCTGGCCCTGGCGATCGGTGCCATGGTCGGGACGGGGGTGAGCGGCGTCACCCAGGGCCTGGGCACGGCCGGTCCGGACCTGGCCGAGGTCGTCAACGGGACTGCCACGGTCGGGGTCGTCTTCCTCGTCGCCGGCGCGATCGCGTTCTTCCTGTCGTCAGCTCGTCGCCCAGCTCCACCGGTCGAGCGAGTGGGGGACGACGCCGACGGCTGACGCTCATCCAGGCCCCGGGAGGGGTCGGTGGGTCGTTCGCTGGCCTGCCCTCGAGGAACATGACAGGACCTGTCATGTTCCGCCGGTAGCCTCCGGATATCAACGAGAACGCGGTCGAACGATCGCCCAGCGAGGTTGGTGTCCCGATGGTGAACCTCGGAATCGGACTCCTCATTCACAAGGATCGCGAGCGCGAGCTCGTG
This sequence comes from Chloroflexota bacterium, assembly GCA_040752335.1. Taxonomy (GTDB): domain Bacteria; phylum Chloroflexota; class Limnocylindria; order Limnocylindrales; family CSP1-4; genus UBA5189. The sequence continues at coordinate 50,370 of JBFMEV010000007.1, read as the reverse complement.
CGCTGGCTCGAGCTGCGGCGGCGGCTCCAGCCGGAGCCGGAGCCTGAGCCGGTTGATCCGTGCGGCCCGGCGCGGACTCCGCGGATCGCCGGCCGTCAGAGCCCGGCGGGCGCCGCCTCGTAGCGATCCGCCACCCGACGGGCGATGCGTGCCAGCCGGTCGCGGATGTCGGGCGGTTCCAGGACCTCGATCGAGGCGCCGGCCGCGAGCAGGCGGGCCGGGACCTCGTCCGGCCAGTCCAGCCGCAGCCGTATCCGTATCCAGCCATCCGGGTCGATCGCCGGGATCCGTTCGGCCGCGGCGACGGCATGGGATCCGACCGCGGCGCGCAGCTGGTCGAGCCGCTCCGGATCCGCCCGGACCGTCACATCCACGCGGGCGGCCTCGCGCTCGTAGGCGGCCGAGGATTCCGCCCAGAACGAGGCCAGGTCGAAGTCCGGCGGCCGCTCCACGCGCTCGTCGAGCGTTCTCGCCGCGCGCACGCGGGAAACGCGGTACGTGCGTGGCTGGCCCTCGGCGAGCGCGACGAGGTACCACACGCCGGCCTTGAGGACGAGCCCCAGCGGATCGAGGCGGCGCGAAGAGACCGTCTGGCCCCGGTCGTACTCGATGTCGATGCGCTGCCCGCTCCAGACCGCGTCGGCGAGCGCGGCCAGTGCCGGGACGGGCTCGTCGGCCTGGAACCAGCCCGCCGCGTCGAGGTGGAAGCGTTCCACCAAGCGGGTCGCTCGGCCGCGGAGCTCGCCGGGGAGCGCGGCGAGGACCTTGAGCCGGGCCGCGGCCACGACCGTCCCGAGCCCCAGCTCGGCGGCCGGTCCCGGCAGGCCCGACAGGAACAGTGCCTCGGCCTCATCGGCGGTCAGGCCGGTGAGCCGGGTCCGGTAGCCGTCGACGAGGCGGATTCCCCCACGGAGGCCGCGCTCGGCGTAGATCGGGACACCGGATTCGGCGAGCGCCTCGACGTCGCGGTGGACCGTCCGGATGGAGATCTCGAGCTCGCGGGCGAGCTCGGCCGCGGTCATCTGGCCGCGCGTCTGGAGCAGGAGCAACAGCGAGACCAGCCGCGACGCGCGCATCGCGGGCCATCGTAGCCGAGAACATGCCGAAATGTGTCAGGTTTCGATGCGTCTGGACGTGGCGAAGGCGTAGACGGCAGCCCCGCTCGAGCCGGATCGGGTGTCGTTGACGCTTGGACGGGTAATCCCGATAATTTGACTCGGGATTAGATAGGAGCCGCCGAAGGCGGCCACGACGCCCCGACAGAAGCCGGACCACCGGAGAGCTGATGACCTCCTCGAAGACGCGTGAAGCAGTCGCCGATCGTCGCGACCAGTACGCCTTCCACGACGACATCGCCTACCTGCGCGAGACGAAGCGGGGGCTGACACGGGACACGGTCGAGGAGATCAGCCGGATCAAGGAGGAGCCGGACTGGATGCTCCAGTCCCGCCTCCGGGCCTACGACCATTTCCTCAAGCGGCCGATGCCGATGTGGACGGACGGCCTCGACAAGATCGACTTCGACAAGATCGTCTACTACCGCAAGCCGTCCGAGCGCGAGGAGAAGTCCTGGGACGACGTCCCGGAGCAGATCAAGGCGACGTTCGAGAAGCTCGGCATTCCCGAGGCGGAGCGCAAGTTCCTCGCCGGCGTCGGCGCCCAGTACGACTCGGAGGTCGTCTACCACAACGTCCGCGAGGAGCTGGCCAAGATCGGCGTCGTGTTCATGGGCACGGACCAGGGCCTCAAGGAGTACCCGGAGCTCTTCCGCAAGTATTTCGGCACGGTCGTGCCCCACGAGGACAACAAGTTCTCGGCCCTCAACGGCGCCGTGTGGTCGGGCGGCTCGTTCGTCTACGTCCCCAAGGGCGTCGAGGTCCCGCTCCCGCTCCAGGCCTACTTCCGCATCAACGGCGAGAACACCGGCCAGTTCGAACGAACGCTCATCGTTGTTGACGAAGGGGCCAAGGTCCACTACATCGAGGGCTGCTTGAGCGATTCGGAGCTCGTCAGCCTCGGTGACGCGATGGTTCCCGTCGTCGATGTCACGGCCGGTATGAAGGTCATGAACAGCGACGGTGTCGAGGCGTTGGTCTCGGCGGCGCGTCGTCGGACATACGCCGGAGACATGCTGAAGATCGTGCCCGTGTCCGTCGGCAATGGGTTCGAGGTGACGCCCGAGCATCCAGTCCTGGCCATGCGGCGCCAGCGCGCAGCCGTGTGGCAGGGCACCGATTGGAAGATGGATGAATCTGCGCTGCACACCGCCGATCCGGAGTGGATCCCAGCGGGTGACCTGCAGCCCGGCGATCTCCTGTGCTTCCCGGTCGCCGCGAAGTGCGTCGATCATCCTGAGCTCTCCGATGAGCTACTTCGCTTCCTCGGCTACTACCTCGCAGAAGGCAGCGCCTTCGAGAACGGGGTCAACGGCGTTCCGACGGTGCGGCTGTCCTTCAACATCGCCGAGACCGACACGATCGAGGACGCGCGCTCTCTGATGAGCGCACTATCGGGCAAGCGAGCAGGCCTGTACGAGGTCCCAGGCAAGAATGAGGCTCAGGTCTATGTCTACTCGCGCGAGTTGATGAATCGATGCCTGAGGCACTGCGGCAGCGGCTCGGCGACGAAGCGGCTGAGCGGCGAACTCATGGAGCTGCCTCCGAAGCGTCAGAAGCTGTTCCTGGATACCTACCTCGTCGGCGACGGCAACCGCACGAAGCGCGCCAAGGGCGACTCGGTGATCGTTAGGGCGGCCACCACGTCGCGGACGCTGGCTTTCCAGCTGCAGGAGGTGCTGGCGCGGCTTGGCACGTACGTGGGCATCAACGTCCGCAAGGCATTCAATGAGGTGATGCCAGATGGCCGCGAGATCAGCCATCGAGAAGCGTACGTAGTCCATTTCACCGAGAATCCAGGCAATCGGATGGTCTGGTTCGATGCCGGGCGCAACTGCTTCTGGGTGCCGATCCGCAAGATCGAGCGGCGGCCGTACGACGGCTGGGTCTACAACCTGGAGATGGCGAGCGCGCCGAACGCCTACCTTGCCCGCGGCTTCGCCGTTCACAACTGCACCGCGCCAATCTATGCAACTGATTCGCTTCATGTTGCGGTCGTTGAAGTGATCGCGCTGCCTGGATCCAAGGTACGCTACACGACGATTCAGAACTGGTCGAATGACGTCTATAACTTGGTGACCAAGCGCGCTCATGCCCACGAGCGAGCCACGGTGGAGTGGATCGACGCCAACACGGGGTCACGCAAGACCGTCAAGTTCCCGAGCATCTATCTCCGCGGTGAGGGATCGAGCGCCGACATCATCTCGGTCGCGGTTGCGGGTCGCGGGCAGCACCAGGACACCGGGGCAAAGGCGATCCACCTCGCGAAGAACACGACGTCGCGGATCGTCTCGAAGTCCGTCTCCAAGGACGGCGGTCGGGCGACGTACCGAGGCCAGCTGAAGGTCTCGCCGGGCGCGACCGGCGTGGTCGCCTCGGTCCGCTGCGACGCCCTGATGCTCGACGACGAGAGCCGGAGCGACACGTACCCCTACATCGACATCCAGGAAGACGACACGACGATGACCCATGAGGCCACCGTCGGGAAGATCAGCCAGGACCAGATCTTCTACCTGATGAGCCGCGGCCTGACCGAGAACGAGGCCCAGAACCTCGTCATCCAGGGCTTCCTCGAGGTCTTCACGAAGGAGCTTCCGATGGAATACGCCATCGAGTTCAACCGGCTCGTGAAGCTCGAGATGGAGGGCTCGCTCGGGTGACGTCGACCTCCGCCCCGAAGGAGGCCGTCCCCGCCTCGAACACCGAACCCGGCAAGCCCGCCAGGGCGCCGCGGCGCTCGCCGACCGACCTGCCCTTCCGGTTCGCCGACCGCGGCCTCGCCGAAGCGCTGGCGGCCGAGCGTGAGGAACCGGCCTGGCTGCGGGACGAGCGCGTTGCGGCCTGGCAGGCCTTCGAGGCGCTGCCGGTCGAGTCGAACCAGCTCTACACCCCGTACATCGATCTCCGCAGCGCGGACCTCTTCGAGGCACGGCCGTGGGTCCGGACGGAATCGGCTCCAGCGGCGACGGCAGCCCCCGAGCTGCCTGTCGGCGTCGACGGGCTCATCGAGCTCCGCGAGGACCAGGTCGCGACGCTCGCCCTGTCGCCGGCGGCTGTCCGCGGCGGGGTCATCCTCGAGACCTTCGAGGCGGCGCTGGCCCGCCACCCGGACGGCCTCCGAGCCGACATCGAGGGTGGCGCCTCCCTGCCCGCGAACGACAAGCTGGCCCAGCTCGCGCGCGGCTTCTGGAGCCAGGGCGTTCGGCTCGTCGTGCCGGATCACGTCCACCTCACCCATCCAATCCTCGTACGATGGGCGAGCGGCAATCCCGGCCGGGCGCTCGTCACCCGGACGCTGGTCCGCCTTGGGGCCGGCGCCGACATATCGCTCGTCGAGGAGCAGGTCCCGTCCGGCGCCGACGTCGACTGCGCCGAGGGCGAGATCGTCCCGCAGGGCTTCTTCCATGGCACGACCGAGGTCGTCCTGGGCACGGATGCGCGGCTCGCGGTCGCCGCCATCCAGGACCTCGGGCCGCGCCAGGTCGTTTTCCAGCACCGGACCGCCCGGGTCGGGGAGGGTGCGTCGCTCCACTGGGCGCTCGCCCAGCTGGGATCGCGGCTCGTCCGGTCGCGCGTCGACAACCGCCTCGAAGGCGATCGTTCCTCGGTCGAGCAGGCCGAGATCGTCTTCGGCGACGAGGAGCAGGTCTTCGACCTCACGAGCTACACCCGCCATCTTGGCCGGGACACGACGGGCAACCTCCTCTCGAAGGCTGCCCTCCTCGACCGCGCCCGGTCGTACATGAAGGGCCTCATCACGATCGAGAAGTCCGCCGTGGGGACGGATTCGTTCCTCGGCGAGTTCGGGATGAACCTCTCGCGGGCCAACAGGGCCGTGGCCATCCCGTCGCTCGAGATCGACCAGCCCGACTGCCGCCGGGCCGCGCACTCGTCGTCGGTGGGCCCCATCGACCCGGCCCAGCTCTTCTACCTCGAGACGCGCGGCATCCCCCCCGACGAAGCGCGCAAGTTCATCGTCCTTGGCTTCCTGGAGCCGGTCGTCGCTCGCGTGCCGCTCGCGGCGGCCCAGGAACGTCTCCGCGAGCTCCTCGACGAGAAGTGGGCTGAAGGGGCCGGCACCAGCTCGGGCGGGTCCACCGGCGCTGCCGCCTGACGGGCGAGCGCCCGTGCGCCGGATCGATCTCCTGGCCCTCGACGACGTGCCCGAGGGCACGATGCAGATGGCCTGGGTCGACGGCACGGAGCAGGTCCTGGTCGTGCACACCGGCGGCGTGGTCCGCGCGTACCAGGGCATCTGCACCCACGAGTACTTCGAGCTCGACAAGGGCTTCCTGACCGCTGGCGGCTCGCCCGGTCCGAACGGCGAGCCCGCCGGTACGCTGACCTGCGCCCTCCACCTGAGCCGCTTCGACCTCGGCACGGGTGAGGCCCTCGATCCGCCGGCCGAGCTCCCGCTCGCCCGCTATGAGGTCGTGGTCGAGGACGACCGCATCCTCATCGAAGTCCCCGAGGGACCGCTGTCCGTCAACGAGTAGTCACGGTCAGGGCGTCAGCGTCAGGGTCGAGGCGGCGCTGGCTTCGATGGCGCCCCAGGAGAAGGGCAGCGGCAGCGTGCCGCCGGAGGCCCAGTCGTCGATGAGGTCGCCGTAGTGGCGATCGAAGGGGTTGCCGCTCTGGCCGGTCGTGATGACGATCCGCGCTTCGTCGAGGGTGGACATGTCGATCGTCAGCCGGTAGGAAGGGCCGTTCGAGACGTTGAAGACCGAGTCGAGGCCGGCCGGGACGAAGTCGGGATCGTTGGGGTCCTCGAACGCCCGCCAGGTCTGGTAGTAGTTGTTGAAGATCGCGCCGTCGGCGCCCTGGACCTGGCGCGCGCCGCTGTTGAAATACCACTCCAGCGGCCCGAGACCTGACAGCCCGAGACTCTGCTCGCGGAAGTTCACGGTGTGGAGCCGGCCCCACGTCCAGCGGCCGGGCTCGCCCACTCGCTCCCGGAGGTTGGCCGCCGTCGCATCGAACGCCCGCGAGATGACGTCGCGGGCGCGCTCCACGTCCGGGGTCGAGACGTCGTCCCACCACGTGCTCGACGAGTCGGCGAGGACCGCCTGGAGGCCCCGCCACGAGGCCGCCGAGCCGACGTAGTCCTTCGCCAGCGGCCCGAGATCGTCCTCGAAGATCGCCCGCGTGAGGACGAACTCGGCGGTGATGTAGGCCGCGCAGCCCGTGGAATCAATGCCGCAGGTCCGGTCCCAGGCCCGGATGCGGCTCGCCAGGAGCTGGCCGTCGGCCGTCGAGGGTCTGGCCTCCGCGAGCATAAGCGGGACGGTCGTGTCCGCCCTCAGCAGGTAGGTGTCGACCTGGATGGCCCGGAGATCGGCCGCGGTCAGGGTTCCCGCCGGCGCGGCCGCCAGGAGATCCGTGACCCGTTGGGCCCGGAAGCCGGGATCCCAGTCGTCGGCAATGAAGTACGGGTAGGCCGCGTCCACGGCGGCGTTGTTGGCGGTGACGATGACGCCGCTCGGCGGGTTGAGCTGCCAGGGCAGGTCAACGAACGGGATGTAGCCGGTCCACTCCTCTGCGCCCGAGGCGCCGTCGCGGATCCGGTCGCCGGCCGGTGCGCCGTCGCGGACCGGCACAAGCCCTGGGAGCTGGTAGCCGATGTTGCCGTCGACGTCGGCGTAGACGAAGTTCTGGCTCGGCGAGCCGTAGCCGGCGAGGGCCTCGCGAAAGCCCTCGAAGTCCACGACGGCGTTGAGCCGGAAGACCGAGGTGAATGCCCCGTCGGCCTCGCGGATGGAGGTCCAGGCGAGGGCGATCGGTGCCTCGTCCTCGAGGCGGGTGTCGACGTCGTTGAGGATCGGACCGTGGCGGGTCGAGCGGACCTCGATCGTGACGTCCTCGCCGCCGGCGACCCTGATCGTCTCGGACCGGACCTCGAACGGGAGTGACTCGCCCTCGAAGAGGTAGCGCGTCGGGTCGTCGGGATCGAGCGTTTCCCGGAACAGGTCCTGGACGTCCGGCCCCACGTTCGTGGCGCCCCAGGCGACCCGGGCGTTGTGGCCGAGGACCACCGCCGGCACGCCCGGGAACGACACGCCGGTCACGTCGAACGGGCAGGCGTCGTTGACCTGGCGGCAGTGAAGGCCGTTCATGATCCAGACGCTCGGCATGCTGAAGCCGAGGTGCGGATCGTTGGCCAGGAGCGCGCCTCCGGTCGCCGATATCGAGCCGGCGACGACCCAGTTGTTCGAGCCGATACCGTGGCTGCCGACGAGACCGGCGGCGTTGTCGAGGCCGGCCAGGGCCACGACCTCCGCCCCCAGGTCGGCGACGTCGTGCCAGGCCGCGGCTGCCTCGGCCGAGAGGCCCGGCTCTGCGGCCGTCGCGGGTACGGCCTCCGCGTCGAGACGCCCGACCGGAACGCCGAGGGCCCCGGCGCCGCCCGAGCCCTCCAGGCCCGACGGGGTGATGACCGGCGCGTCGGTGTCGTAGGCCGGGAAGAGCTGGTCCGTTCGATCCGGGGAGCCCAGCCGCGCGTCGGCGAGGAGCCGGAAGATCTCGGCGTCCATGTTGCCGCCGAGGTTCCAGGCCTGGACCTTCTGCCAGGCCGCGGAATCGAGCGGCGTCCACCGCTCGGGCGTGTAGCCGCCGAGCCCACCGGTCCCACCGAGCAGGCCGGCCACGATGAACGGCGGCCCGAAGGCGCCGTCGTGGTCACCGAGCCAGGCATTGACCCCGTCGGCGTAGGCCTGGAGCGCCGCGATCGCGTCCGAGGGCATGGCCGCGAGATCGCGCTCGGCCGCCTGGCGCCAGCCCAGCGTCCGGATGAAGCGATCGGTGTCCACCCGACCCTCGCCGAAGAGCTCGGACAGGCGGCCGGCGCTGATGTGGCGCCAGACCTCCATCTGCCACATCCGCTCCTGGGCGTGGACGTAGCCCTGGGCAAGGAACAGGTCGTGGGGGTCGTCGGCCCGGATCTGGATGATCCCGGCGCTGTCCCGGATCACCGTGACGGGCGCGTGGAGGCCCTCGATCCGGATGGTGCCGGAGGTCTGCGGCAGACCGCGCCCGGTCAGCACGGCGAGCAGTCCCACGACCCCGACCAGGGCGACGACCACCACGATCACGAGGCCCGTGATGCCCCATCGAAGGATCCGCACGCGTGCCTCCCGATCTCCGCCGGCCGGCGCCGAGGCTGCTAGTCTGCCGCGCGCTGCGACCCGGCGCTGCGCGCCTCGGCGCGGGACTCGCGCTGAATCAGCGCGGGAGCTCAACCCCCAGGCCCAACCGGGTCGCCCGGCGAACGATGGCGTCGCCGAAGACCACGTCCGCCAGGCCCACGCCGAGGTGGGTCACGACGACTCGCCCCGCCGGACGCGACGTGCCGGCGAGGATCGCCTCGCCCAGCATCGCGTCGGGGTCCGGGTAGCCGTCGAAGTTGCCGGCGTCGCGGTTGGCCAGGTACTGCTGGTGGTGGTCGACGAGGAACAGCGCCGCGTCGCGAGCGACCTCGGCGGCGCAGTATGTCGCGTAGTCGATGGGGACGACGGTTGCGCCCGGCGCCAGCCAGTCGTTGGTCATCGACTGGCGCTCCTCCGGCGGCCCGAACGACGCGGCGGTCAGGACCACGTCCGCGCCATCGATGGCAGCCCGCGCGGTGTCGTGGACGAACACGCTGCCGATCCCGGCGGTGCCGCGGGCGACCTCGGCGAGCCGATCGGCCCGGGCCCGGTCGCGGTCGAAGAGGTGGAGCTCGACGCCGGGCAGGACGTGCCCGAAGACGGGCAGGTGGGAGTGGCCCTGGACCCCGGCCCCGATGAGTGCCGCCCGCGTCGGCCCGCCTGCGACCAGCGGCCCGAATCGCGAGATCGCGACGCCCGAGACCGCCGCGGTCCGCTGGGCCGTGATCGGTCCGCCGTCGAGGATCGCGGTCGCGAGCCCTGTCTCGGCGTCGTTGAGGATGACCGTCGCGCTGATGCCGGGCAGGCCGAGGGCCGTGTTCGTGGCGAAGCCGGCGACCCACTTCATGCCCACCAGATCGCCCTCGAGGGACGCGCCGCGGTAGATCGCCGGCATGGCGTGGACGAACGACGCCGCCGGGCGGGGGTGGATCGCGAGCTTCGGTGGCAGCTCTGCGCCATCGGGGGTGGCGAGGGCGACGAGGGTCCGCTCCGCGAGGGCCAGCCGCTCCGGGATCGGGGGCATCGCGGCTTCGACGTCGGCGGCCGACAACCAGCGGAGTGGCGGCAGATCGGGATTCTTCGGCATGGCCGGGAGTGTATCGGTCGGGGAAGCGGCTAGGATTCGAACATGCCCATCGATCTCGCCCAGAGCCTCGAGAACCTGAAGCTCGAGCGCGACGCGATCCAGCTCTACGACGCCCTCTCGAGGATCGAGAAGGACCCCGCCCGTGCCGCCGCCTTCCGGACGATCGCCGGCAACGAACGGCGCCACGCCGATGTGTGGGCGACCCGTCTCGAGCATCTCGGTGCGCCCGTCCCGCGAGCCGCCGGGCCGCGCTTCCGTGTCCGCGTGATCATCGGCCTCGCCCGGGTCTTCGGGACGCACGCGGTAAAGGACCTTGTCCTCGCCCTGGAGGGGGATGAGGAAGAGATCTACATGGCCCAGGCGGCGCCGGAGGTCGAGGCGATCGCCGCCGACGAGCGCGAGCACGCCGAGATCTGGAAGCGCCTGTCGGCAGATCGTTCGATCGGATCGACGGCTGCCACCGCGGCCGGCATCTCGGTCCCGGGCGAGATCGCGTCACGTGAACGCTGGCATCGGTCGGCTCGCTCGGGGACCCTGCGGGCGGTCATCTTCGGCGTGTCCGACGGGCTTGTCTCCAACCTGGCCCTCGTCATGGGCGTCGCCGGCGCCAGCAGCGCCGCGAGCGGCGACGGCCGGTTCGTCCTCCTGGCCGGGATCGCCGGCCTCCTCGCAGGGGCCTTCTCGATGGCCGCTGGCGAGTACATCTCGATGCAGTCGCAGCGCGAGCTGTTCGAGCGCCAGATCGCGCTCGAGCGGGCCGAGCTCGAGGCAATGCCCGAAGAGGAGCAGGACGAGCTCGCGGCCGTCTACCGGGCCAAGGGCTTCACGGCGGAGGAGGCCCGGACCATCGCGGCCCGGATGTTCAAGGACCCCGAGCACGCCCTTGACACCCTCGTCCGGGAGGAGCTGGGCCTGGATCCCGACGAGCTGGGATCCCCCTGGGGCGCCGCGGCCGGCTCGTTCACGGCGTTCGCCGTGGGCGCCATCGTCCCGGTCCTGCCCTACGTCGTCGGATCTGGGGCGGCGGCATTCTGGGTCGCGATCGCGGCGTCTCTGGTCGCGCTCTTCCTGGTCGGTGCCGGGGTGAGCCTCCTGACGGGCCGGAGCCTTCTCTTCTCGGGTGCCAGGCAGGTGGGCATCGGGGCCGCTGCGGCGGTCGTGACCTATGTCGTGGGCAGCGCCATCGGCGTCTCGGTGGCCGGCTGAACGATGCCGGACCTGCGGGCCGTCGTCATCGCGATCGGCGTCGGTGCCGGCGTTGGCGGCTACACCATCTTCTGGTGGCACTGGCCCCAGGCTCTCGGCCTCGGCGCGGCGATCCTCCTCGGCGGCCTCGCGCTCACCGGGTCGATCTCCGTCCGGCGGGAGGGATCGGCCGCGGACGCCGCGTGGCGGGCCGCCGCTCCGGATCTGCAGGACCCCCCGGCCCAGCCCCTGCCCGGCGTGCCGGTCCGACGACCCGCGTCCGGACCGAAGGCGGCGGCAACGGGCGACCGCCCTGACCTGCCATCCGGTGACTGACCTCCGGGACCGCCTCGTCCGGGAGGGCCTGGCCCCGGGGTCGTGGTCGAACGGCCCGGGTGACCACTACGCGGCCCACGACCACGGCTACGACAAGATCCTGGTCTGTGCCTCGGGATCGATCCGGTTCGGCCTGCCCGAGCTCGACCGTTCCGTGGATCTTGCCGCCGGCGATCGCCTGGAGCTGCCGGCGGGCACGCGCCACGATGCGCTCGTCGGTCCGGCGGGTGTCACCTGCCTCGAGGCCCACCTGCCGGCCGGAGCGCTCGCGCGCCTGGATCACCGACCGGCCGGGGCGTGGTAGCCGTGCCGGGTCTCACCGGGTCTCGCAGGAGCCGGGGGCGCGGGAATCGAAACGGCCCTCGGGGAGGGCCGAGGGCCGTCGTTTGGGCGGGGCACCAGCCGGACGTCAGCGAGTCCAGGGGCTCCCGTCGTCGAAGGTGTCGGAAGGGTCGGTGTGCCGACGCCGATCCTCGCCAAGCAGGAAGCTGAGCAGCGAGAACAGCGCCAGGAGCCCGAAACCGGAAGAGGCGATCATGATGGGTACCTGTCGCGTGCCGGATGCCGTCGGATCGAGCCGCTCGCCACGTCCCGATCCCGTCGCAGCGCGACGGGTCCCGGCATCCAATTGGACCTTGCAGGCGGATGATAGCCTAACTTCGTTAGGCTGACAAGCCATATTGCCTATGAAACAGGGGTCGAATGGCAGGAAAGAGCGGTCTGGATCGGATCGATGCCCGGCTCCTGGAGCTGCTCCAGCTCGACGGTCGGCGGCCCTACGCGGAGCTCGGGGCGGAAGTCGGCATCAGCGGCCCGGCGGCCCACGAGCGAGTCAAGAAGCTCGAGGCCCGCGGGATCATCACCGGCTACGCGGCCCGCGTCGCGGCCGAGGCCGTGGGCCTCGGCGTCCTCGCCTTCACCTGGGTGACGCAGGCGCCCGGCACCGTCGCCACCGACCTCACCGGGGACTTCGGGGCGATTCCCGAAATCGAGGAGTGCCACCACATCACCGGCGAGGCCGATTACCTCCTCAAGATCCGGGCCCGCGACACCCGCGACCTGGAGCGCGTGATCCGGTCCGTCCAGGCGACGCGCCACGTCTTCTCGACCGAATCGGACGTCGTCTTCTCGACGGCCTTCGAGCGTCGCCCGATACGCCCGATCGAGAGCGCGTAGCCGCGGGCGCGGCCCTCGCGCCGTCACCGCGGCAGCCGCACGCCCCACGCCCCACGCCCCACGCCCCACGCCCCAAGCCGCACGCCGCACGCCGCACGCCGCACGCCGACCTCGGGGTGGCGGCGTGACGATGGCATTGGACTTACCGATCCGGGTGACGCGGGAGGGCTACCCTGTCGCGCCGCCGGACGGCGGGTCGCGGCGAGGGGCCGCCCCGGGCGCGCCCTCGACCGGCTCGAGGCGGTCGGGCGGCGGCATCTGACGGTACTCGCGGTGCTCGCGGAGGACGGCCTCGACCTGGCGGACGTCCAGGCGCCGTTCACCGCCGCCGAGCCGGGCGGCGATCCAGCTGGCCTCGGCCGGGATCTCAGCCTCCTCGATGTCCTGCTCGCGGCGGGCCCCATCGAGGAAGACGACGGCGACGAGGCCGCCGCCGGCGACCAGCCCGACGAGGAGCAGCCACCACTGGAACTCGGCCATCAGCACTGGCCCCCGGAGCGTCGCATCGGTGACACTCCCGCGAGTCTACGGGGATCGACGGCCGCGCGCCGGTACACTCCTCGCTCATGATCAACATCACCCCCGACCCCGTGGCGATCCAGATCGGCCCGCTGCCTGTCTACTGGTACGGCATCGCCTATGCCGTCGGCCTGGCTGTCTCGTACTTCGTCCTCATCCGCCAGGCCCGCCGCTTCGGCCAGGACCCCGAGATCATCGGCAATGGCCTCATCGTGATCGCCGTGGCGGCCCTCATCGGCGGGCGGCTCTACCACGTCATCGACCAGTGGGGGCTGTACCGGGACGACCCGCTCAAGATCTTCCTGCCGCCGTATTCCGGTCTGGGCGTCTACGGCGGCCTCGTGACCGGCGTCATTGCGTTCATCGCCCTCGTCCGGTACCACCGCCTCAATGCCTGGGTCTGGGCGGATATCGTGGCCCCGGCGCTGTTCACGATGCAGGCCATCGGGCGATGGGGCAACTTCTTCAACCAGGAGCTGTACGGCCCGCCAACGAACCTGCCGTGGGGCATCGCCATCGACTGCGCCCACCGGATCGGCGACCACGGCCTGGCCCAGTACCCATGCAGCCAGTTTCCCGAGGCCACGACCGGCTTCCACCCACTGTTCCTGTACGAATCGATCAGCGGCGTGCTGGGCGCGCTCTTCCTGATCTGGCTGTCGCGACGCCGGCCGTACCCGCTCCGACCGGGCGACCAGGCCCTCATCTTCTTCATCTGGTACCCGCTCGTCCGGTTCGGCCTGGAGACCATGCGGACCGGCAACTGGGTGGTCGGCGGCGTCCCCGCGGCCCAGATCATGTCCGTGCTCTTCGCGCTCGGGGCGTTCCTCGTCCTGCTGTACCGGCACCGACGGCGGGTCGACGAGGCGCCGGCAGTCGTCGCCGAGGCACCGGCAGTCGTGGCCGGAGCCGGGTCGAGGGCGGGCGCGAGTGACCGACGGGCCGCCGACGGCTTCGATGACGACGACCTGTACAACGACCTCGACGACGACCTCGACGATGATGTCGCGGCCGACGCGGACGCGAACGACGCGGACGACGACGACGCGGACGACGACGACGCGGACGACGACGACGCGGACGACGACGCGGTCGGCGACGCCCCCGATGACCCGACCCGCGACCCACCTCCGAGCGACCGCGGCTGAGGCGCCCTGACCGGCCGTGGCGGAGCCGCCGCAATCGACCCCACGCCGTGACCGTCCTCCGCCCGGGCGGGTCTCGCCGGAGGCCCTCGCCCGGGCGCGGGGCGACGCCCGAGAGGGCCTCGATTGGCTGGGCCGGGCGCCCGAGGTCCGGGCGACGATCCAGTACCGCGCCGCCCGGCTGGTGGCGCGCTTCATCCTGTTCGGGCTGTTCCGGTTCAGGATCCGGGCGGAGGGCCGCGAGCTCCTGCCGCGAACCGGCGGCTACCTCCTGATCGGGGCCGCCCACCGCGGCTGGATGGACCCGTTCCTCGTCCTCCACGCCCTGCCGCCGGCGCCGCGAGCATGGTTCCTCGGCAGCGCCGCTTCGACCTTCCAGTCTCGCTGGCGGGAGTGGCTCATCCGCTGGCTCGGTGGCCTCCTGCCGGTCTGGCGGGGCGGCGTTGGTGTCGATCAGCACGTCCAGGCAGCGAGTGCCGTCCTGGCCGCGGGCGGGGTCTTCGTCCAGATGCCCGAGGGCACGGTCAGCGGCCCGGCCGGTCGGATCGGGCCGTTCCGAACCGGGGCGGCCCTCATCGCCCTCCGAACCGGGGCCCCGATCGTCCCGTTTGCGATGGCCGGGACCGAGGAGCTGTACCTCGGCCGGCAGATGGCATCGCGGATCCTGGCGCCGACCTCGGCCGCCGAGCTTCTCGGCGAGACACGGGTCGGCCCGCTCGCCGAGCCCGGCAGCCGCGCCGAGCTCGACCTTGCCCGCCGCCTGAGCGATGCCCTGGCCAACCTCCTGGGACCGGTGGTGCAGGAGCTGCAGCCGTGGACGCAGGACTCGCCGGACCACCCCCGCCGACTTCGCCGCCATCTCACATGGCTGCTCCTCGCGAAGGGTCGCCTGGACCGCTGACCGCCGGGCGCTATCCTCGCCGGGATGCACTACGCGGAGTCGATCCTCGAGCTCGTCGGCGGGACGCCGCTCGTCCGCCTCTCCCGGGTGACCCGCGACCTGGGGCCGGTCGAGGCCCAGCCGGTCATCCTCGCCAAGCTCGAGGCCCTCAACCCGGGCGGGTCGGTGAAGGACCGGATCGGGCTGCCGATGATCGAGGCCGCCGAGCGGGCCGGCCTCCTGAAGCCGGGCGGGACGATCATCGAGCCGACGTCGGGCAACACCGGCCACGGCCTGGCGATCGCGGCCGCGCTCAAGGGCTACCGCTGCATCTTCGTCATGGCCGACAAGCAGTCGCCCGAGAAGCAGGCCCTCCTCCGGGCCTACGGGGCCGAGGTCGTCCTGTGCCCGACCAACGTGGAGCCGGAATCGCCGGAGTCCTACTACTCCGTGGCGGCCCGGCTGGCCAGGGACATCCCGGGCGCCTTCAAACCGGACCAGTACTGGAATCCAGAGAACCCGCTGGCCCACGAGCGGACGACCGGCCCCGAGATCTGGGACCAGACCGACGGCCGGATCACCCACCTCGTCGCCTCCGCGGGCACCGGTGGCACGATCTCGGGCATCGGCCACTTCCTCAAGGCGCGGAACCCGGATGTCGTGATCGTCGGGGCCGACCCCGAGGGCAGCGTCCTGTCGGGCGACGTCGCCCGGCCGTACCTGACCGAGGGGGTGGGGGAAGATTTCCTCCCCGGCACCCATGATCCGACTGTCGTCGACCGGTGGGTCCGGGTCTCGGACCGGGATGCCTTTCTCATGGCTCGCCGGATCACTCGCGAGGAGGGGATCCTCGCGGGGGAGTCGTGCGGGACCGCGGTCGTTGCGGCCCTCGACGAGGCCCGCCGGATCATGGCCGCGGGGCCGCACGCGGTCCGCGACGCCGTCATGGTCGTGATCCTGCCCGACGGCGGCCGCTCCTACCTCTCGAAGCTCTACAACGACGAGTGGATGCGGGCGAACGGCCTGCTCGCCACCACCGGCGCCGTCGTCCGGGTCGGGGACATCCTCGCCGCCCGGCATCATGGGGCGGAGCTGCCGGACGTCGTCGTCGCCCGGACCACGGACCGCGTGGGGGCGGCGATCGACCTCCTCCAGCTGTACGGGATCAGCCAGCTGCCGGTGTCGCAGGAGGCCGAGGGCGACGCCCTCGAGGGCATCGTCGGGTCGGTCAGCGAGCAGGGCCTCCTCGATCGGGCCTATCGCAATCCCGAGATCGTCGAGCGGACCGTCGGCGAGGTCATGGACCGGCCCTTCCCGACGGTCGCCGTCGGGGCGTCGCTCGACGAGGCCTTCGCCCTCCTCGCCGGCGGCTCGCCGGCGGCGCTGGCCGTCCGCGACGGCCGCCCGGCCGGGGTCATCACGAAGCTCGACCTCCTTGAGTTCCTCGCGCATCGCCCGGCATGACCCGCACGGCACCTGAGCTGCGTCGCGACTAGCTCGGGATCGGCGTCGGGGGCCGAGCGTCACGACCATTCGCCGCGAGCAGACGGTCGGACTCGCCGACGATGGCGACCGCCGACAGCCCGCGTCCGATGGTTCGCGCCCGGCGGAGACTCGGAGCGGCCTCGCCGGCACGGCCCAGGGCAATCAGGCACCGCCCCAGGCCGATGAGCGCATGGGCCCCCTCGGCCGGGCAGCCGAACGCCCGCCAACCATCGGCTGCGGCAGCGTGGAGATCGACGGCCAGCGCAAGATCCCCGTGCGCCTCAGCCACGATCGCGCGACCTGACGCGAGGCACAGGCGGGCGCGGGTGTACGTGGGCGCCCCGCGCGTCCGGATGAGGGCTTCCGCCACCGACACCGACCCCGACGCGAGGCAGATTCGGGCCGCCTGTGGAAGCTCGTGGATGCGCTGCGAAGGGTCCCGGCCGCGGGTCACCCGTTCGAGCTCGGCGATGAGGGCCGCTGCCGCATCGATGTCGCCCCGCGCCTCCCGCAATGCGGCGCCCGCCGCCAGGGCCGGTCCGAGGTCCTGCGGGTCCCCGAGCTCTCGCGCGCGATCGAGGTATTCGCCCTCGAGCTCGCTCGCCTCGGGCGCCCGTCCGCGTTCGGCGAGGATCCTGGCCTTCACGGTCCGGGCCATCGTTGTCACGCGACTGGGCGCCCCCTGGCTCGCCTGGGCGATGAGCCGGTCGGCCGACGCCAGGGCGTCATCCCATGCCCCGCCGTCGAACTGCTGCCACAACGCCTCGGCCCGAATCGTGCGCTCGAGCGAGCCGAGCCCTCGGCTCGAGGCGAACGCCGCCGCCGCGTCCTTGAGAGCCAGGGCGGGGACCGGACCCTCCGTGACCCAGACCACGGCAGCAAGGTTGGTGTGGGCCGTGGCGGTCTCGGCGCTCAACCCGGCCTCGAGCCCGATCCGCAGGGCCTCGCGGATGTCGTCGATCCCTGCCTCGTCGCCCGTCTCGAAGCGCGCGATCCCGAGGTGATGGAGCGGCTGGACCTTCAGGCCGGGCATCCCCAGCCGATCGGCGAGGGCGAGCGCCTTGCGCGACCACATGCCGCAGGCGCCGGCTCGCCCGGCGTGGAGCTCGTGCGCGGCCATGCGCGAGTAGGCGCGCACCAGCTCAGGGCCCGGAGCGAGACCTTCGAGCGTGCGGACGGCCCCGGTTGCGACACGACGTCGCTCCGCTTCGGGCCGTCCGAGGCGCCACATCGTGGCCGTGAGCGTCCCCATCGCCTCGCCCGCGCCCAGGGGATCGGCGTGGGCTCGGAGCTCGACGATGGCCTGGCGGCACAGCTCCTCGGCTTCCAAGAGCCGTCCGGTGAGCTCGGCGATCTGGCTCAGCCGACTGAGCAACCGTCCGTGGGTCGGATCGTCCTCGCCGGTGAGCTCGAGTGCTCGTCGGTAGAACGACTCGGCCTGCGTCAGGTCGACGGTCCGGGCGCTCTCGCCCGCCAGGGTCAGGGACGTCCGCGCGCGAGGCAGCATCTCCTGGGCGTCGTCCTCGTCACCGAGGCTCCGCGCGAGCTCCAGAGCCTGAACGTAGTGGTGCGCGATCAGCTCGGCGTGATGGATGACGCGGTCGCCGGAGAGCCGCTCGATCCATTCGCCAACGGCGCGGTGCTTGGCGATCCGATCCCGGCGCGGCAGCTGCCAGTACGCCACGTCGCGGACCAACACGTGGAGGAACGCGAATTCGCTCTGATTGGCGACGGACGACGGCCGCCTCCGGCGCGTGATGTCATGGGCGACGAGCCGCAGGAGACGCGACTCCACGTCCCGCTCGTCGCCGGCGGTCATCGACGCGATGGCTCCCGGCCAGAACACCTCGCCGATGACGGCCGCGTCCGAGGCGACGGCCCTCAGCTCTCCGGGAAGCGCGTCGAGGTGAGCGGCAATCACGGCCTGGAGCGACTCGGGCACGGCGATCGGCTCACGTGCCGGCGAGGCATCGACAACGCGGGCGAGCTCGTGGGCGAAGAGGGGATTGCCGCCCGCCCGCTTGATGGTCTCGGGCTCCGGCGCCCGCCCGAGCAGGGTGCGGAGGAGCTCCTTCGTCTCACTCGGATTCAACGGCTCGAGGGCGATGGTCGTCGCATTCCGCTTTCCGCCGGCCCAGCCCGGATGGGCCTCGAGCAGCCCGAGCCGTGCGGTGCACACCACCATGAGCGGCACGCCGCTCGCCCGACTCACGACGTGGTCGATGAACCCGAGGAATGCCTCATCCGCCCAGTGGATGTCCTCGAACGCAACGACGAGCGGTGCCTGCCCGGCCGTCGCCTCGAGGTACTGGCGCCAGGCGGCGAATGCCCCCTCGCGATCGCCCGACGCCGGAGACTGCTCCAGGCCGACGAGCGCTCGAAGGCTTCGCTCGAGCCACGTGCGGCGCGTGTCGTCGGGCTCCAGGTCGCGGATCGCGGCGGACACCTTCTCGGCCGAGGCCTGCGAGTCGTCCGACTCGAGAATGCGAGCCTGTGCCTTGACGATCTCCGCAAGCGCCCAGTAGGTGACGCCCTCGCCATAGGGAAGGCAGCCGCCCTGCCGCCAGATCGGCGGCGAGGTCGAGGACTCCAGGCGTGCCCGGAGCTCCTGGAGCAGCCGCGACTTGCCCCCGCCCGGCTCGGCCACGATCGTGACCAGCTGGACGGAGCGCTCATCGAGCGCACGCGCGGCGACACGCTCCAACAGGGCGAGCTCCGCGGACCGCCCGACGAACGGGGCGTCCGACCCGTTGGACGGTGGAGGTCGACGCCGCAGCGTGGGGGACCACGTGCCCGGCCCGATCGAGCGGTACTCGATCATCGCTTCGGTGAGCCGGTGGGTCGCCTCGCCGACCAGCACCGAGCCGAGCGCCGCCGCGAGCTGGAAGCGCGCCGCGGCGCCCAGGACCTCACCGGTGACGGAGACGCGTGATCCCTCGATCGTCACGAGGGCGATCCCGGTGTCGATGCCGCCGCGGACCGAGACCCCGTCGCCACCCGCCCACTGCTGGAGCTCGAGCGCGGCCTGCACGGCCCGCAAGGGATCGTCCTCATGGGCCCGCGGCGCGCCGAAGATCCCGATCAGCGCGTTCGCAAACAGCGGCTCCGCCGTGCCTCCAAGCTGCTCGATCACGGTCCGAGCGTGCGCCAGCCGCGGCCCGACGGATCCCTCCAGATCCTCCGGATCCGTGTCCCGGGCCGCGGCCGCCTCGACGACGAGCACGGTCACCGTCCGACGCTCCTGGCGAGGAGCCCCGCGAGACTCGCTCTCCGGAGGCGCCGCGAGGGCGGGATCCTGGAGGAGGATCCGCTTCTCCAGCGCCTGGAGCGGCGTTCCGGGGTCGATGCCGAACTCCTCGGCCAGGAGCCGCCGCCCAAGGTCGTAGACGCGGAGTGCCTCCGACTGGCGACCGCTCCGGTAGAGGGCGACCATGAGCTGGCCCCGAAGACGCTCGCTCAGTGGGTTCTGGCCGAGGAAACGCTCCAGGTCCGGCAGGAGCTCGGCATGCCTACCGAGCTCCATCTCGGTGTCGACCCGCTCTTCGATCGCCGTGAGGTGGAGGGCCTCGAGACGCGCATGCTCGGGACCTGCGAACCGCTCGGACCGGAGATCTGCCAGTGGCTCACCCCGCCAGCTGGCGAGAGCCTCAGCGAGATGCGCGGCCCGCTCGCGGGGATCGGTCATCGTGCGGCCCGCCGCCAGGGCCGCTTCGAACCGATCGAGGTCGAGCTCACCCGGCTTCACCTCGAGCCGATAGCCGCCGGGCTCGGTCCGGATACGACCGGGGCCCAGGAGCTTGCGCAGCGCTGATACGTGGCCGTGAAGGGCCTTCGACGCGGTGTTGGGCGGCTCGTCGCCCCACAGGGCCTCGATCAGGCGATCGGTCGCGATGAGCTCATTACGGTAGAGCAGGAGCAGTCCGAGCAGGGCGCGCTGCTTTGGCCGGCGAGGCGCAATGTCGCCGCCCTCGTCGAGTACCTCGAGCCGTCCCAGGATCCGGAAGTCCACGCCCGCCGACCCTCCTCAAAGCATTCTGGCAGCCGCGTTACCCCTGCGTCACCGCCGCATTACCGCCACCCGCCAGCCTCCTCGTCGGGCCTCGATGGCCGCACGGAGATGGCGATCCCACATGAGGGCAAGAGGTCAGGCGATGGCGGCGGACCGGCCGGGACTCACCCTGAGCGAGGCCCGGGTGGCCCGCCTCGTCGCCGAGGGGCGCACGGACGACGAGATCGCCGAGCGACTGGCGATCACCGTGATCGACGTGGACGCCGAGTTGGCGGAGGTCTTCCGCAAGCTCGGCATCCGGACGCGCATGGAGCTGGCGGTCCTCCTGGGACCACCAGAGGACCAGGCGCGTTGAGATCCATCTGGGAGGGGATTCGGTGAGCGTGGCCAGCGGAATCCAGAGGGGCAGCCGGCAGAAGCGCTTGTTCGCGTTCACCGTCGCCATCACGGTCCTGTTCGGCGTGTCCGGCGGGCCGATCGCCGGGCCCGTGCTCGCCGACAGCGCGCCCTACGGCCAGGAGCTCTACTGGACCGAGGACCTCGGCTCGCCCGCGGGTCGCGTCTTCGGCGCCAACCAGCCGATCGTCATCTACCAGGGCTCGATGGCCTTCGTGCCGGGCCCGATCTGCACCGGCTTCTACAACGGACAGAACGACTTCCTCTACCCGGCGACGGACGTGTACATCGTCCCGACCGGCAGCGTCGCGGACTACGGCGCTCTCGAGGACGTCTCGGGCACCCCGAACACCATCGTCGCCGGTGCCTCGAGCGGCTTCTTCATCGAGGAGTACATCGGCACGGCGGGCGGCAAGTTCCCGCCTGAGTTCGAGGACCGCGTCGCCGCGGCCGAGGAGCAGCTGCCCGGATTGATCCCGGAAGGCACCTACGACGTCGTCTACGACGAGTGCCAGGATGGGAAGTTCCAGTCGACGTACGACGCCATCTTCTCGGGCGTCATCGTCGTCGACTTCGCCGGGGTCACGCCACCGTTCCCGAGCCAGGCGCTGCAGGACCGGAAGATGGACGCGCTGACGATGCGGATGGCGATCACCGAGGGCAAGAAGCAGCTGGAGACGCGGTTCGAGGCCGGATACACCGCGGCCTCCGTCTACAACCCGTCGGTCGCGTTTGTCCGAGGGCTTGGGACCAGGACGATGTACGCGGACCCGGCCGCCGTGACGCTGTCGCTCTACGAGGACCAGGCAGCCCACTACGACGGGATCTTTGCCGACCCGCCCGATCCGGCCTTCGACCAGCTGACCCTGCTCGGATCGGCGATGTCGAGGCCAGCCGGCACGGCCGACGGGGTCGGCCAGGCGTTCGCGGCCGCCGCCGTCGAGCTCGATGCCGAGGCCCGGATCGCCGAGGCGCTCCTCCACGCCATGGAGCGGTACCAGGGCGCGGTCGCGGCCGGGGACGCGATGTGGGCCCTGGCCCAGGCCCGAGCGATGATCCGCCACGCCACCTTGCTCCAGGCCCAGCTCGCATTGACGCGCGCGGCGCTCGCGGAGGTCGAGGCCGCGATCCAGGCCGATCCGGTCGATCTCGAGGCCGGTGCCAACGACCTGGCCGCGCTCGCCGCTGCCGTCGCGGCCGGCGATGACACCGAGCTCGTCCGGGCGGCCCGAAACGCCGGCCTCGACGATGCCGGCATCGCCGAGCGCAGCGCGGCGCTGCTGGCCACGGACTGGGCGACGTGGACGCGAGCCGACGTTATCGCGACGATCGACGCGCTCCAGGCGGCGGAAGACGACATGGCCGCAGGGCTCCCGGGATTCGGGACTGCGCTGGCCGATGCGATCGCCGCCATGGAGGTCGATCCGGGCGTCGAGGAGCCGTTCCCGGTGGCATCGGCCGGCGGGCCATACACCGGCTCGGTTGACGTGCCGCTCGTCCTCGATGCGTCCGCGTCGCTGGGCGGCCGGCTGCCGATCGCGAACTACGAGGTCGACCTCTACGAATGGGACCTGGACGGCGACGGGCAGTTCGACGACGCGACCGGCGCGACGCCGAGCGTCACCTTTGGGGGCCCGTTCCACGGTTGGATCGGGGTCCGGGTCACGAATGGCCTGGGCACGGCGGGCCAGGACGTCGCCTATGCGCGCGCGGACATCGCATCTGCCAACGGCGCGCCGCAGCTCGTCGCGGTCTCGCCCGCCTCGGACCCGGAGGTGGTCGTCGGATCGTCCCAGGCGTTCAACGTCGGCGTCTCGGACCCGGAAGGCGATCCGGTCACGCTCGAGTGGTACCTCGACGGCACGCTCGCCGGCAGCGGTGGCGGTTTCACCTGGACACCCTCAGCGATCGGCATCCACTCGGTCGAAGTCGTCGCGACTGACAGCGAGGGCGCGGCGACGACGCGCTCCTGGCTCGCTCTCGGCCGGGCCGAGGACGCCGACGACGACGGCTGGAACGCCAACGTCGACTGTGACGACGCGAACGCAGGCATCAACCCCGGCCATGTGGAGGTCGCCCTGAACGGTGTCGATGACGATTGCGATCCCGCCACGAGCGATGACGGCCTCAATCCGACGGCGGCCTTCGTCTCGACGGCCCCCACGGGCGGTCGCAACGTGGCGCTCCTCGACACGGGCCCGTCCTCGGCCACGCCATCGGCCGCGAGCGCGATCCCGGTCGACCAGTCGCCCGCCTACGCATCGAACTGGGCGTTGAGCACCGCCCTCAACGCCGACACCGGCGACACCGCGTGGGCCGCCGGTCCGGCCCCGCTTCGCTACGGCGTCGTGCGGTTGTGGGAAGGCAGTTCGTGGCTCGTCGACCGCATCGCGATCATGCCGCGCGTCGACTATCAGCCCCAGCGGGTCCGCGACTTCGCCGTCGACGTCTCGACCACCGGCTTCGCGAACGAGTCCGACTGGACGACCGTGCTGGCGGCCACGGCTGCGGACTCGGCGACTCTCCAGTCGTTCGTGCTCCCCGACGGGCCGGTTGCCGCACGGTACATCCGTGTCAGGCTGCTGTCGAACCGCGGCGACTCGACCTACATCTCGGTCTCGCAGTTCAAGGTCTACAGCCCCCAACAGTCGGGCGGCACAACGTTCGAGTTCGAGGATCGGTCGACCGATCCCGACAGCGACATCGTCAGCCGGCTGTGGGCCTTCGGCGACGGCTCCACCTCGACGGCCACGAATCCGAGTCATGCCTACGCGGGACCGGGCGCCTACACGGTGTCGCTGACCGTCACCGATTCGCGTGGCCATGCCAGCTCGATCTCGCTCCCGCACCGCGTCCTCACGCCACCGGTGGCGACCGTCCCCGTCTTCCCGACGATCAACGAGAAGGCGAGCATCTACACCGCCGGCTACGGCGCGGCGGACCCCGACGGCGAACGGATCATCAGGATGGTCTGGGACTGGGGCGACGGCACCCAGACGGTGGCCTCCAGTGGCGCCTGGATGTTCCACCAGTACCAGCAGGACGGCGCGTATACCGTCCGCCTGACGGTGACCGACGCACAGGAGCAGACCGGGTTCAGCGAGCGCGCCGTCAGCGTCCTCAACGTGGCCCCCTCGGCCAGCCTCCCGAATCGGACGGTCGCCGGCGGCATCAGGAACAGCTACAGCGCGGCCCCATCCGACGTCGCGGATCCGATCACCTGCAGCTGGGACTTCGGCGACGGATCGCCCGGCGCGATCGGCTGTGGCGCCCAGCTCCATGCCTACCCGGCGCCGGCTCCGGGGGCCCCTGACGTCCTCTACACCCAGTCGATCACCGTGGCCGATGACGACACGGCGATCACCCGGACGGCCACGATCCGGGTCGTCGCCAGGCTGACGGATCGGACTGTCGGCGACGGGCTGGCCCTCACCTACGATCCGCCATCGTTCCTCGCACCCCCACCTGCGGGCGTCTCCTGCACCTGGGACTTCGGCGACGGCTCGCCCGTCGTCACGGGCTGCGGATCCAAGGTCCACGCCTACCCGGCGCTTGCACCGGGATCGCCCGACGCCCAGTTCACTCAGACGCTCACGGTGACGGACGCCGGCGGGTCGGCCGCCCTGGCCGGGACGATCACGGTCCACGGCGAGGCCGTGGCGCCCTACTACAGCACCAACTTCGATCTCGGCGCACCGCCGGAGTTCAGCGGCGTGACGACGACCGAGGGGGTCCAGGGGTACGCAGGCTACGGCTTCGGCGGGCTCTTCCTGCGCAACGGCGCCGTCCCGGCGCAGCCGACGACGCTGACCCTGACCGGCTTGCCCGAGCACACCAGTGTCGACCTCGCCTTCGTGCTCGCGATCATCGACTCCTGGGACGGCAACTTCTGCGGTGCCGGACCGGACCGGCTCACGATCCGGATCGACGGAGTCGCGGTCTTCTCCGAAGTCTTCGAGAACAGCAACTGCGGTTTCCAGACGTACGTCCCGTCGGCCAACGTCACGCTCGCCCGACGGCTCAGCCTCGGGTTTGCCCCGACCGGCTCGTACTACGCTGATTCCGCCTACAACATCGGCTTCGACCCAGCGTTCCGGGCGATTCCCCATACCGGGGAGATCCTGACGATCGAGTTCCTTGCCAGCGGCGTGCTCCAGGGTATCGGCGACGAATCGTGGGCGATCGACAACTTAGAGGTCTTCCTAAACGGCGTCCCGGATTCGAATGTCGCACCGACGGCCGAGGCCGGCGGTCCGTACGCCGTCGTCGAGGGCCAGTCGGTGACGCTCGACGGCTCCGCCTCGAGCGATCCAGACGGCGACCCGCTGGCCTATGCCTGGGATCTCGACCTCGACGGCGACTTCGACGACGCGACCGGGGCGACGGCCTCGCTGACCCCTGACGATGGTCCGACAAGCCTGATCGTGCGGCTGCGGGTCAGCGATCCAGCGGGTGTGAGTTCGACCGACGAGGCGACGATCGACGTCGGCAACGCGCCACCGACCGCGGTTCTCACGGCGCCCGTGAGCGTGCCCGAGGGGGGTCCGTACACGATCGCCCTCGGCGGGGCGAGCGACCCCTCGGCGGCGGACTCGGCGGATCTTGAGTACGCCTTCGACTGCGGGCTCGGCGCCGACTACGGACCCTTCGGAACGTCGACGTCGACGCCATGCACTGCGGGAGATGACGACGTCGACGCCGCGGTCCGGGCCAGCGTCCGTGACAAGGATGGCGGCATCAGCGAGTACCTCGCGACCGTGCTGGTCCTGAACGCTCCGCCCTCGGGGACCTTCGAGGCGACCCCGCAGATCTACGAGGGTGGTTCCGCAACCCTGGCCTGGACATCCGAATTCGATCCATCCTCGAGCGACGCGGCGGCCCTCCACCACAGCTTCGCCTGCGACGGCCTGATCGGGTCGCTGACGGGCAGCTGGATCGTCGCCTCGGTCGCGTCCTCGACGACCTGTACGTTCGACGACAACGGGACATTCGGCGTCGTCGGTCGTGTCCTCGACCCCGACAATGCCTCGCAGACGAGCGGAGCCCCGGTCTCCGTCGAGAACGTTCCACCGAGCGCCACGATCGTGACCCCGGTGATCGTCGTCGAGGGCTCGACCTTCCCGATCTCGCTCGCCAGCCCGAGTGACCCGTCGGCGGCCGACACCGCGGCCGGGTTCAGCTACGCCTTCGACTGCGGCGACGGGTCGGGCTTCGGCCCCTTCTCGAGCGTCGCCGACACGACCTGTCATGCGGGGGACGACGGCGGCCTCGACATCGCGGCGAAGATCCAGGACAAGGACGGCGGGATCCGGACGTACGAGGTCTCGGTTCCCGTCGCCAACGTCGCACCGAGCGTCGCGGCGTCGAACGATGGCCCGAAGCCGTGGGGAGCGGCGGTGAGCTTCAGTGCCGGCGCCTCCGATCCCTCCGCGGCCGACCTGGCCATCCTCGCCTTCACCTGGGACCTCGACGCTGACGGCGCCTTCGACGACGCGACTGGGGTCAACGCCAGCCGTGCCTTCGCACTGCCGGGCACGTACGCCGCCCAGGTCCGGGTCTGCGACGATGACACCTGCGCTCTCGCCACGACCGTGGCTACGATCGTGAGCCACGAGACGTCGCTCGCGCTCGCTGGCGCCGCGACCGGGACGTACAGCGACCCGTCCGGTATCACGGCGGTGCTCACCGACACGACGACGGGCTCACCGATTGCCGGCGCGGCCGTCAACGTCACGGCCGGTGGCCAGTCGGCCAGTGCGATGACGAATGGCGCCGGGCTGGCCAGCCCCAACCTCGTCCTGCAGCAGGGGGCAGGCATCCTCGCGGTGGCCGCGACCTTCGGGGCGACCACGCTGTACGGCGCCGCCTCCGCGACGGCTACCTACACGATTTCCCCGGAATCGGCGTCGATCGTCTACAGCGGCGACACGTTTGCCACCGGCACGAGTGTCCGCCTCGCGGCGACCGTGACCGAGGACCAGGACGGCGCTCTTGGCGACATCTCCCTGGCGTCCGTGACGTTCGATGTCTTCACGGGGGCGATCGACTGCGGATCCGGGACACTTGTGCGCTACGGCCCCGTGGCCGTGGCCGACACGGGCACGGTTGGCGATGGGATCGGGACTGCCGAGGTCCAGATGGCGACACCGGGCGAGCAGACGTACTGCATCGTCGCTCGCCTTACCGGCGCCGCAGAGCTCACCGCGAACGCCTACTACGAAGCCACACCGGCCCAGAGCGCCGTTCTCACCGTCGTCTCGACGAGCGGGAAGTTCGCGACCGGGGGCGGCTGGATCGTCGACCCGGCGACGGGCGGCCGCGGCAGCTTCGGGTTTACCGTCCGCTTCACGAGGTCGGGCAGTCCCAAGGGCCAGGCGGTCTATGTCTGGCGCGCGCTCTACAACGGCGTCCTCGCCGACTTCATCGTGAAGTCGAACTCGATGACCGGCCTGTCATTCGCCGACGAGCTCGGCAACGGGACCTTCCCATGGCGGGCGACGCTGGACGGCAAGGCGACGATCCGGATCAACCGGGCATCCGACGGCGCCACGCTGTATACGGACGGTAACGCGACGTTCCGCCTGGTGGCCATTGACTCCGGGCAGTCGTCGGGGATCGGGGCGGACTCGTTCGCCGTCCGCGTCCTCGACAAGGACGGAAGCGAGTATCGCCTCGCGGGCTCGTGGTCCGGCGGGACGTACGCCGGCGGCGTGCCGCTGTCGGGCGGGAACGTGATGGTCCACCTCCGCTGAGCTACGCGCGCTCGGCAGCCCGCTGAAGGTCCGGCGGCTGCCGAGTTGCGCGCGACCTCCGCGCCCGAAGCCCTCCGGGTCGACGCGTAGCTCTCGCCCTCGCACTAGGCCGACGGGGATCCGCCGTGGACTGCGGGCGCCCTCGAAATACGCCGAACGGCGAATAGGCACGCGCCCTCTGCCTGCCGATGCTCGGACGAGCACGCCGGGCCTGCAAACCGGCCCGCAGAGGTTTGGAGGGCGCGGAGGATGCGAGCGAATCGAGCCATCGGTACGGTCGCGGCGATCGCCGCAACGGTCGCCATGACGTCGATCGCCCAGGCCATGAGTTTCGGCTCGTGGTCGGCGGCGGTGAACGTGGAGTCGATGCCGGGTACCGACGCGGCCCTCAACTCGTCGGCCCTGGACGGCTGCCCGTTCGTCGCCCAGCGCGGCGATGTCCTGTACTTCGCGTCGGGCCGTGCTGGCGGCGCGGGCGGTCTGGACATCTGGTATTCCCTGCGGAACGCGGACGGCGCCTGGGGTGAGCCGGTCAACTTCGCCGCCGTGAACAGCGCCGCCGACGACTTCTGCCCGGCAGCCCACCGCAACGGCCGGACGTTCCTGTTCGTCAGCGCCCGAGCCGGCGGCTGCGGCGGACCGGACATCTACATCAGCCGGCGGCACGAGACCAGGGGCTGGTCAGCGCCGGCGAACCTCGGCTGCGCGATCAACAGCTCGGCCGGCGAGGCGAGCCCGTCGCTGACTGACACGGAGCTGTACTTTTCCAGCACGCGTGCCGGCGGCCTCGGTGGCAGCGACGTCTACGTCAGCGCCTTCGACGGCAGTTCATTCGGAACGCCGGCGCTGGCTCCTGGCCTGAACACCGCCGCGGACGAGTCGCGTCCGAACGCGCGGCGCGACGGCCTGGAGATCTTTTTTGACTCGAGTCGCGCGGGCGGGCTCGGCGGCCTCGATATCTGGACCGCGACGCGCGCTGACACCTCGGATCCGTGGTCGAGCCCGACCAACCTCGGCGCCGATGTCAACAGCACGGCGAATGACCTGCGCGCCTCGCTCTCGTGGGACGCAACGACGTTGTACTTCGGCTCGAACCGTGCCGGCGGCGAAGGCAACCAGGACCTGTACGTCACCACCCGATCGAAACTGACGGGTTCCGACTAGGGGGACGGCAGGTCCACGCGGGGCTGGCGCCCGGCGTGGTCAGCGAGCAAGGGCGGCGGCCGCCGCGGTCGCGGCCGCCGTCCGGCCGCTGACGCCGAGCTTCTCGTAGACGTGCTCGAGGTGCTTCTTCACCGTCCCGGGCGTGATCCACAGCTCCGCCGCGATCTCGGCGTTCGTCTTGCCCTGCCCGACCAGGTGGACGATCTCCCGCTCCCGGAGCGTCAGAGCGGCGTCGACATCCCGCTCATCGGCGGCCGCCACGACATCGCCGGCCAGGTGCCGATACAGCTCGGCGCGGGCCTCGCGCGCCTGGAAGTGCGGCCGGAGGAGCTCGAGCACATCCCTGTCTCGCTCTGAATAGCCGGGCGCATCGCCACCGCGAAACAGGATGATGGATCGGAAGTGGCCAGGCTCGGTGGATACGCCGAGGTCCAGGAGAGGGTGGATTCCGATCGGACCGTAATAGTCGCGACAGATGGGCAGTTCTCGGTATCGCCGCAGGCCGATCACGTCGACCAGCCGCGCCGCTCGAAGGTCGCGCGTCCGATCGCGGTACTCGGTAAGCGGGCATGGACCCGCCGCCCAGTACTGCGCCTCGTCGTCGTCGCCGGCATCAGGGATGCTTCCCGTGCCGACGGTCCCCGGGAGGAACTGCCGCGTCCGAAGGTCCACATGCTGGTACCCGACGGCGTCGCACGCGACGACGGTCTGGATGCGCGCCAGCACGTCGACGCTGTATGCGTCTTCGAGGTCCAGTTCTCGGATCTCGTCGAGGAAGTCGAGGACGGCGCGGAAGTCGTGAGTCCCGAGCCGCCCGGCTGCATTCCGGCTCACGGGATCAGCGTGCAGAGACGGCCTGCGCCGCGGTGGCGGCCGCCGCCCGGCTTGCCACCCCGAGCTTCTCGTACACGTGCTCGAGATGCTTCTTGACGGTCCCCGGCGAGACCCACAGCTCGCCAGCGATCTCCGTGTTCGTCTTGCCCTCGCGGACGAGACGGAGGATCTCTCGCTCCCGGGCGGTCAGGGCGGCGTCCGCGCCGTCCGTGTCGCCCTCAGCGGCCCAGGAAGTGTCGACGACTCGACGCTGAAGCTCGGCCCGGGCCTCGCGCGCTCGGAGATGCGGCCGCAGAAGCTCCAGGACGGCCCGGTCGCGCTCCGAGAAATCGGCGGCGTCGTCGCCGCGGATCAGCGCGATCGATCGATACCGCTGTCGATCGGCGGCGAGGCCGAGGTCGAGCACGTGATCGTAGCTGACGGGCTTGAGGTACTCCCGGTAGAAGGGCGACTCGTGATAGCGCGCCCGGCCGATCACGTCCGACATTCGGAGCGCCGACAGGTCGCCGGTGCGGACGCGGTAGTCGGTGATCGGGCACGGACCGACCGTCCAGTAGAGCTCTTCATCGTCCTCGTCGCCATCGTCGGGCTCGGCCGGGGTGAGGCCCACGAAGCGCCGGCCCGCGATGTCGAGCTCCTGGTAGGCCGCCTGGTCGCTGGCCACGAGGGACCGCAACCGGGCGAGCATCGCGGCCGGGTACGGCTCCTCGGGCGCCAGGTCGTCGACCTCGCGGAGGAACTCCCAGACCGCCTCGTAGTCCGGCCGCGTGAGCCGCATCAGGGCGCGAAAACTACGCCCCCCGTCGAGCGGAAGCAATACGCCGTTTGGCGAATGGGCAAGGCCTCGCACTCGATGGATGCTGACGTCCGGTTCATGCGGCAGCGAGTGATCCAGAGGAGGCAGGAACATGCATCGACAACGACGCATCGGCGCTCTGATCGGCGGGTCGCTTCTCCTCGCCATCTCGGCCTCGCCGGCATCGGCGGGCCACACGTTCGGTGTCCTCGATTGCGGCTCGGCAGGAACGTTCGAGGTCGAGGCCGCGAGCATCGAACCGTTGCCGATGTTCGAGGCGCCGGGTCCCTCGTCCGGCCTGTTCCTCCTGGAGGACTCCAACCGCGTCTTCCGGGCGTTCTTCATCGAGACGTCGCGCTGGACGATCTCGCTCGAGGCGAAGGATCGCAACCCGAACTCCCTCGTCGCCTGCACCCTCACCTCGAGTGGCCTCAACTTCGAGGAGCCGTGGCTGCTCGAGGGCCTGCTGACACCCTGATCGACGTCCGGACGCACGGCCCCGTCCGGGCGTCCGGTGCATTTCGGCCGCCCGGGAGTCGCTGCGATGGACCCGACGCCAGGACACGAGTCGATCCGGACAGCACGGCTCGACCTCATCGCCCTGAGCGAGCCGTTCGTGGCATTCCTGGTCGCCGGCGATGCCCGAGCGGCGGCTGGCGAGATCGGAGCCCGGGTCGGCCCGTGGCTGGCGAGCCAACGGGACCATGTCGTGCAGCTCCACCTCGCCGAGGCGGCAGGTCGAGCCGCGGGGTTCGCGGGCCTCGGCTGGCTCATCGTGCTGGCGGATCGCTCACGACGCCACGTGATCGGGTCCATCGGCTTCCACGGTCCACCGGACGACCGCGGCCGTCTCGAGGTCGGCTGCCGGATCCACCCGATGTATCGGGGCCGGGGCTATGCGGCGGAGGCCCTGGCGGCCGTCCTCGCGTCGGCCACAACGCGGTTCGGTATCACGCGATTCCTCGTTGTCGTGCCATCGCCGGGCACGGCGCTGGACCTGGTCCCGATCGAGATTTCGAGCCGGTCGGGCTCATCCTCCGGGGAGCCGATCGAAGGCCTCGCCGACCTCGTCGAGCTGGAACGCCGCGCAGTCGAGCGCCCCTGACCCGTCCCGCGGATCGATGCGCCGCGTCCCGCCCGGTGGACTACAGCCAGGGCAGGCGGATGGGCAGGACCGCGTTGAGGAGGAGCCCCAGGATGAGCAGCGCACCGGCACGGCGCGTGTGGCGGAAGGCGAAGCCGACGAACCACAGCGGCCAACCGACATATGAGAATGGGGCAACCTCGGGCTTGGGGCTGTTGAAGGCCCAGACGACCTCGACGAGCTTTGGCAGACCGAGGAGGCTGAGGAGGATCCACGGCCCGATCCAGCCAGCCAGGGCCGCCGCGACGACGATCGGGTAGTAGGCGATCATCAACGCTTGGGCAACGAGGCGCGCCCGTCGCTCGCCGAGCAGGACCGGCATCGTCCGGACGCCCTTCTTCTTGTCGGCCTCGATCTTGTCGATGTGCTTTCCGAACAGGACCGTGGTCACGAGGATCGCGTACGGCAGTGAGCCGATCCACGCCCAGCCCGGGATCTCGCCGGTCGCGACGAAGAACGTGCCCACGACCATGAGCGGGCCCCAGACGAGGAAGACGCCGGGCTCGCCCAGGCCGATGTGCTTGAGTCGGATCGGCGGGGCGACGTAGAAGACCGAGACGAACAGGCCGCCGAGGGCGAAGGCCGCGACGAGCGGACCACGCTGGGTCACGAGGAACAGCAGGATCGCGAGGTCGATCGCATTCGCGACCAGGATCGCGGTCCCGAGCTGGCGCTTCGTGACCCACCCCGACAGGATCGGATGGGGCGCGTACTGGGCCCGGACGTAGTCCTCCGTGTCGACGCCGCCCTCGAGGTCGAAGTAATCGTTGATCATGTTGTTCGCGGCGTGGGCCACGACGAGGCCGAGGACGGCGAGGGCGAGCAGGCCCCAGTTGACGGCGACGTCGCCGGTCAGCCGCTGCGCGCCAACGGCCAGGAGACCGCCGATGAGCCCGGACGTCACGGTCATCGAGAAGACGGCTGCCCGGGTGATGACGATCCACTTGCTGACGGCGTCCGGAGGGACGGTCATGCCCTCGGGCAGGTTGGCGGTGTCGTAGGCGGTCTTCCAGACCCGGAGACGCTGGGCGAGCATTCGTGGCGACCTCGGCGAGGGTTGCGGTGCACAAGAACGTGCGACCACACGGTAGCATGAATCCGACGGGCGTGTCGACGCCCCGGCGCCGGCCCTGCGAGGTGCGATCATGACCCGAGATGCGTGCCGACGACATCAGCCCCGACCTCGCGATCGAGACCCTCGCCGTCCACGCCGGCCAGGAGCCCGACGAGCTGACGGGCGCGGTCGCGCCACCGATCTACCAGACGAGCACGTACGCCCAGGACGGCGTTAACCGGCCGCGCCGCGGTTACGACTACGCGCGGACGGTCAATCCGACCCGGGACCGGCTCCAGCGAGCCGTGGCGGCCCTCGAGGGAGGCGGGGAGGGGATCGCGTTCGCCTCGGGGTCTGCCGCGACGGCGGCCATCGCCGAGCTGGCGCCGCCCGGATCCGAGATCGTCGTTGGTGATGACGTCTATGGCGGCACGTACCGCTACCTCGAGCGCGTCCGCCGTCCGAATGGCGTGGAGCCGCGGTTCGTCGATCTCGCCGGGAGCCCCGACGCGCTCTGGGAGGCCCTGACCGGGCGAACTCGCCTCGTGTGGTTCGAGACACCCACGAACCCGCTCCTCAAGGTCATCGACATCGCGACCACGGCGAAGACCGTCGGCGAGCGATTCGGCGACGCGCCCGACCGACCGTTGATCGTGGTTGACAACACATTCGCCTCGCCGGTCCTGCAGCGTCCGCTCGACCTGGGGGCAGACATCAGCTTCCACTCGGCCACGAAGTATCTCGCCGGCCACAGCGACACGGTCCTCGGGATCGCAGTCACCCGCGATGCCGCCGTCGCCGAGCGGCTGCGCTTCCTCCAGAACGCCATGGGCGGCGTCCCCGGACCGTTCGACTGCTTCCTGGTCCTGCGTGGTCTCCGGACGCTCCACCTCCGGATCGAGCGGCATGTCGCCAACGCCCGGGCCGTTGCCGGCTGGCTGGCGACCCGAGACGACGTCGAATGGCTCGTCCACCCGGGCCTGACGACGGGGCGCCATGCCCATCCCCAGGCCCCGGCCTGCCTGGAGCAGATGCGGGATGGTGGCAGCGGGATGGTGTCGTTCCGGCCGAAGGCCGCGCACGGGCGGTCCGCGGCGGAGCGGGCCACGGCCATCGCCGAGGCGACCCGCGTCTTCACCCTGGCCGAGTCGCTGGGCGGTGTCGAGTCGCTCATCGAGGTGCCGGCCCAGATGACCCACGCCTCGGTCGCCGGCTCGCCGCTCGAGGTTCCCGCCGACCTCATCCGGCTGTCGGTCGGGATCGAGCACGTCGGCGACCTCATCTCCGACCTCGAGCAGGCCCTCGACGCGAGCTGAGCGCGGCCGCGTCGCGCCGCCGCGGCGAATTCAGGCCGAATGGCCGGTCTGCCGCGCTTGTCGCTCGGTGTACGATCCGTGAAACGCGACTGCGGAAGCCGACTCTCGCGGGCCCCGGGCCCGCGCCACGCGCGGCCGGTCGAGTCGAAGCCCTGACGGGCCGGGTCAGTCCGGCCGACGTCCCGCGCCGAGGAGACCGCAGAGCGATGAGCACCGCCACGTTCCCCGGATCGACGCGCAGCCTCGCGCGTCCGGGTCGTACCAACCTCTCGACCGCCGAGCTGTACGAGCTCGCGCTCAGCGAGGGCGAGGGCCTCCTCGCTGCCGAGGGCCCACTCGTCGTCAAGACCGGCAAGCATACCGGTCGCTCGCCCAAGGACAAGTTCATCGTCGTCGAGCCGACGTCCGAGGCCAAGGTCTGGTGGGGTGACGTCAACCACCCCATCTCCGAGGAGCACTACGACCGGCTGCGGGCCCGGCTCATGAAGTACATCCGGGAGCGCGACCTGTACGCCCAGGACATGTACATCGGGGCCCACCCGCGCCACCGGCGCTCGCTCCGGGTCTACACCGAGACGGCCTGGGCCAGCATCTTCGCCCGCAATCTGTTCCGCCGCCCGCCACGCGAGGAGCTCGCCGGGTTCGTCCCGAACTTCACGATCATCGACGTCCCGTCGTTCGAGGCCGACCCCGACACCGAGGGCACCCGGACCGGGACGGCGATCCTCGTCCACCTCCAGCGGATGGAGGTGATCATCGTTGGGACGATGTACGCCGGCGAGATCAAGAAGTCGGCCTTCACGGTCATGAACTACCTCATGCCCGACGAGGGTGTCCTGCCGATGCACTCGTCGATCAACGTGGGCCAGGCCGGCGACGCGGCGGTCTTCTTCGGCCTGTCGGGGACCGGCAAGACGACCCTCTCGGCCGATCCCCTGCGGAGCCTCATCGGCGACGACGAGCACGGCTGGGGCAGCGACTACGTCTTCAACTTCGAGGGCGGCTGCTATGCCAAGACGATCCGCCTCTCGCCGATGTACGAGCCCGACATCTTCGCCACGACGAAGCGCTTCGGGACGATCCTCGAGAACGTCGACATCGACCCCGTGACCCGCCAGCTGGACCTCGACTCGGAGGCAATCACCGAGAACACCCGCGGCGCCTACCCGCTCCACTTCATCGGCAACGCCGATGCGACGGGGATCGCCGGCACGCCCCGCAACGTCGTGTTCCTGACGGCCGACGCCTTCGGGGTCCTGCCGCCGATCTCGCGCCTCACCCGGGAGCAGGCCGCCTACCACTTCATCTCGGGCTACACGGCCAAGCTGGCCGGCACGGAGATCGGGGTGAAGGAGCCGGCGGCGACGTTCTCGGCCGGCTTCGGCGCGCCGTTCCTGCCCCGCCACCCTGGTGTCTACGCACAGCTCCTGATGGACCGCCTGGAGCAGTACGACGTCCCCGTCTGGCTGGTCAACACCGGCTGGACCGGCGGACCCTACGGCGTCGGCCAGCGGATGAACATCAACCACACCCGGAATATGGTCCGGGCGGCCCTCAACGGCGAGCTCGCGAGCGTCCCGACGGTCGTCGACCCGATCTTCCGGGTGGCCGTTCCCACGACTGTCCCGGGCGTTCCGTCGGAGGTCCTGGTGCCCCGCGACACATGGGCGGACAAGGCAGCATACGACGGGGCGGCGCGCCGGATTGCCCACATGTTCCACGAGAACTTCGAGGCCTACGCCGATGGCGTCAGCGACGCCGTCCGGCAGGCCGGGCCGGTCGACTTCCGGGACGTCAACGACGTCCGACGGTCCGCCCCCGGCGAGGGCTGACATCCCGCAGATCGCCATCGGCGACCGCCGCCGATCGCCACCATCGACCCTGGAGACATCATGAGCCGCAACAAGGTCACCGTCATCGGAGCCGGCAACGTCGGGGCGACCGCCGCCCAGCGGATCGCGGAGGCCGGGCTGGCCGACGTCGTCCTCATCGACATCATCGAGGGCCTGCCCCAGGGCAAGGGCCTGGACCTCGCCGAGGCCGCGCCGGTCGTGGGCCACGACGCCCGGGTCAGCGGCACCAACGACTACGCCGACACCGCCGGGTCCGACATCGTCGTCGTGACGTCGGGCATCGCCCGCAAGCCGGGCATGAGCCGGGACGAGCTCATGGCGACGAACGCGGGCATCGTCCGGTCGGTCGTAGAGCAGGCCGTCGCCCACTCCCCGGACTCGATCCTGGTGATCGTCACGAACCCGCTCGACGCGATGTGCCACGTCGCGATGCAGGCCTCGGGCTTCCCGCGGGAGCGGGTCCTGGGCATGGCCGGGGTCCTCGACTCGGCCCGCTTCCGGACGTTCATCGCGCTGGAGCTCGGCGTCTCGGTCCAGGACACCCACGCCTTCGTCCTTGGCGGCCATGGCGACACGATGGTCCCGCTGCCGCGCTACTCGACCGTCGCCGGCATCCCGATCACCGAGCTCCTGAGCCCCGAGCGGGTCCAGGCCCTCGTCGAGCGGACCGCGAACGGCGGGGCGGAGATCGTGGCCCTTCTGAAGGCCGGCTCGGCCTACTACGCGCCGGCCGCGTCGACGTTCGAGATGGTCGAGTCGATCCTCCTCGACCGGAAGCGCGTCCTCCCGTGTGCGGTCCACCTCCAGGGCGAGTACGGGGTCGACGGCCTGTTCGTCGGGGTGCCCGTCGTCCTCGGCGCCGGGGGCATGGAGCGGGTCATCGAGATCCGCCTGACCGCCGACGAGGCCACCGCCTTCCAGCGCTCGGCCGGCGCCGTCCGGGAGCTCGTCGCGAAGCTGTAGCTCTCGGGGCGCCACGAATCAGGGACCGGCGCGCCGGTACACTCCCGGCCGTGACCCCAATCCCTGATCCAATGTGCCGGCGGTGATCGGCCCAGCCGTCATCAATCTCGCCTTCGATCCCGTCGTCGCCATCGGCGACCTGGAGGTGCGGGGCCAGACGCTGCTCATGGCGCTGATCCTGCTGGCCGGGCTGCTTCTTGCCGCCCGGATCGGGCACCTGACGCCGCAGCCCGGACCGTACGTCCCGCCGCCGCCGCTCCGCCTCGACGACATCCCGTTCCTTGTTCTCGGCATCGTGCCCGGTGCGGTCATCGGCGGCCGGCTCGAGTACGTCCTCGTCCACCTCGATTACTACCTCGCCAATCCGGCCGCGATCGTCGATCCCGGGCAAGGATCCCTTGGCCTGGCCCTCGCCGTTGGCGGTGGCATCCTCGGCGGCATCGCCATCGCGCGGCTGGTGGGCGCGCCGGCCGGTCGCTGGATGCACGCCGCCGTTCTGCCGGTGCTGTTCGTCCTGGCGGCGGGCAAGCTCTCGAGCGTCCTGGCCGGGGAAGGTCAGGGCGTGCCGAGCGACCTGGCCTGGGCGACCGCCTACGCCGGGCCGGGACCGTGGGGCAGCCTCGCCCCAGAGGTCGCCTCGCATCCGTCGCAGGTCTACGAGGCGATCGCGACATCCCTTGTCCTTGTCCTCATGGTTCTCGGCCTTCGGCTCGGCGGCTTCAGCCGCCGAGATGGGGCGGCGCTGCTGGCCGGCTTGGCGCTGTGGAGTGTCGCCCGAGGGGCCGTGGCCTTCACCTGGCGCGACGCCGCCGTCGCGGGCCCGTTCCGTGCCGAGCACCTCGTTCTGGCGGTCGTGGTCGGCGGCTGCATCGTTGGCCTGTTCCGCCTCCGCCGCGAGGGCTGATCGTCGTCCGGCTGCATCGTCGCACCGCCGCCGAATTCGGTGCGTCGGTGCACCGAAATTCCGAGGCAAGAGCGCCGCTGTTTCCTGACGACGAGCGCGCTCACGCTCGGTCACACCTCGGAAGGTCCCGATCTGCGATTTGACCGTCGTCACGACCGGCTGTACGGTCGCGCTGATACGTCCAGCCGCAGGAACGGCTGCAGAGCTGGCGGCGCTCGCGACGGAGGCACGTGGTCGCGGGGCCGTCACCAACAACGCTGCGAGAGCGAGGAGATTGGGCCCGGTTTCGCCACCGAGCCCCACCGGCGATCGTCGGCGCAAGGCCATACAGGAGGTGCCCAACGGCCCATCGCGGTCATGCCCGCGCTCTGGGGTTGTCCATGATCCATCGCCAGCCAACCGTGGAGGAGATTGGTGAAATCCTCGACGCAGACCGCCA
The DNA here is from genome assembly GCA_040752335.1 of Chloroflexota bacterium. Lineage (GTDB taxonomy): Bacteria > Chloroflexota > Limnocylindria > Limnocylindrales > CSP1-4 > UBA5189. The sequence goes on along the minus strand of JBFMEV010000007.1, from coordinate 12,676 downwards.
CCATGCGGCTGCTAATCCCGTTCGTGATCCTGACGCTGCTCGCGTCGGCGCTCGTCGTCATCCAGCAGGCAGTCTCGCCAGCACCGAACCCCGAGGTGCTACCGGCGTCGGCCAGGGACTACTACTTCAACCTCGCGCCACCGCGCGCGCTGAGCGACGTGTCGCGCGACACGAAGGTCAAGAAGGGAACTGACGTCGGCTCGGACGAGTTCGGGCCCCTGAGCGACCTCAGCCAGTGGTGGGCCGAGCAGAGCCGCAAGGGAGCCAATGGCTTCCCGCGCAGCGCGCGGCAACTCGCCGCGCTTGAGGCAGAGGCCGTCAAGACCGGCAAGAACCCGCGCCAGATCAAGCAGGCGAAGGGTACTCAGGAGGCCCAGCTCCTGACGGTCCTGGTCGAGTTCAATCCCAACGCGAACGACGACTTCTCTGGCTTCAACCGGATCATCGACATCAACAGTGAGGCCGGCGTCGATTGCGTCGTCGAGCCGGCGGGCACGCTTCTGAACGGCCCACTCCACAACGAGATGGCTGATCCGGCCGAATTCGGGACCGACGGCACGCCGGAAACCATCGACAACAACACCTTCTGGGTGCCGGACTTCAGCGTTGAGCACTTCCGGAATCTGCTGTACACCGATGACGGGATCACGGAACGCGTCCGAACGGACCTGACGGGCCCAGACGGGCAGCCGGGCTTCGACATCTCCGGATACACGATGAAGAACATGTACGAGGAGATGTCGAAGGGCGCCTACACGATCGACGGCGACGTCGTCGGCTGGGTCCAGCTCCCGCATTCAGAAGCCTGGTACGGCGCCGACACATGCGACGGTGGCCGAGCCAGCATGCAGGGCCACCCCGACAATCCGCGCGACGTCAGCCAGATGATCGTTGATGCGGTCGACGTCATCGCCGCCGCGGACCCCGACTTCCCGTGGGAAGAATACGACATCGAGGACCAGGGTGACCTCGACGGCGATGGCAACTTCTTCGAGCCCGATGGCGTGATCGACCACTTCGTCATCGTCCACGCGGGCTCGGGCGAGGAGGGTGGCGGGGGTCCCCAGGGCGTCTACGCCGTGTGGTCGCACTCGTCGATCGTCGATCCCGTGACTGGCGGTTACACGATCCCCGGCACGGACACGAAGGTCTTCAACTACATCGCGCAGCCCGAGGACGCTGGCGTTGGCGTCTTCGCCCATGAGTACGGCCACGACCTGGGTCTGCCCGACCTCTACGACACGAGCGGAGGCGGGGACTCGGACGTCGAGTTCTGGGACCTGATGTCGACCGGCTCGCACTCCGGCCCGATCTTCCAGTCAATCCCGGCTCACATGGGGCTTTGGGACAAGTTCGTCCTTGGTTGGGCGGATCCGCAGATCTTCGCCGTTGGTGCCGCCCCCCGGGCGGTCCAGCTCGGGCAGACGTCGAACACCCCGAGAGGCACGAAGGACGGCATCCGGGTGAACCTGCCACCGAAGCAGGTCAACCTTGCGGTGGCGCACTCCGGCACCAACATGTGGTGGTCGAACAACGACCAGGACTGGGCCGACGTCAAGCTCGCTCGCACGATTGACGTGCCGGCCGGGTCCGACGTCCGGTTCTGGACCTGGAACAACTACATCCTTGAAGAGCTGTGGGATTACGGCTTCATCGAGGTGTCGACCGACGGCGGATCGACGTGGGTCCAGCTCGAGGTGTTCGACGAAACCGGCGCCACGGTGTCCACGAATGATGACCCGCATGGCCGGCTCGTCGACTATGGCGGCCTCCAGAACGGCCTGACCGGCGACAGCGGCGGCTGGCGTCACGACTACGTCGACCTGACGCCGTACGCCGGGATGAGTATCGGCCTCCGGCTCCGAGCCGCTACCGACGCCGGGTTCCTGGAGCGCGGCTGGTTCGCCGACGACTTCTCGGTGACCGCGGACGGGACGACCGTCTGGTCTGACGATGTCGAGGGCGGAGCGGCCGGATGGACGGCGCAGACCGGGACGTTCGCGGGAACCGGTGGCGCTGGCTGGGTGGTCAGCACGGGTTCGTTCACGTTCACCCAGTACTACCTGGCCGAGTGGCGGAACTTCGATGGCTTCGACCTCGGCCTGAAGTACACCTACGACTCCGACTACCTCCGGTTCGATACCGGGGAGTGGTCGGTCCAGCGGGTTCCGTACAACGCACCGGGCATGCTGGTCTGGTACCGCGACATCCAGTACGGCGGCACGAACCACGTCACCTCCAACACGTTCGCTTTGCCGAGCACCGGCTCGAAGGGCGGTTTGCTCCTGGTCGACGCGAATTTCGACCCGCTCCGCAGAACAGGAGAGGCGGCGAACCAGGATCCGACAACCTTGAACAACATCCAGTCGCGCCCGCAGGCGTCGAACCTGGCCTTCACCACCCACCCGACCTACCCATTCACCGAGTGCCTCGAGTCGCCGGCAGACTCGTACGACCTGTACTGCACGGACTTCGATCCGCAGCCGAGCGTGAGCGGATTCGATGATCGCCTCGGGTACTACCCGGGCATCGAGATCCGACCGAACGGCGCGCTCTTCTTCCGCGACATCGACGCCTCCGTGGTGGTGCCATCGCGCGGCAACGCGCCGTACTCCACCCGGTTCGTCGACTCGGATGGAGACCCCGTGCCCGACTTCTACGAGTTCAACCTCGGGGCCGGCATCATCCTCGGGACTGGCAACCCGGGCGATGGGCTCTTCGTGCTGAGCGACCCTGAGGACCTCTCGTGGGGCGTCTCCTTCACGATCAAGGGCGTCGGGCAGGGCAACAAATACGCCACGATCTGGGTGGATCCGGCGAACTGACCTTCCCGGCGACTCCGCGACGAACGACGAGCCCCCGGCAACGCCGGGGGCTCGTTCTGTCTCCCTGGGGCACACTGTCTTCATGCAGATCCGCATGACCGCGCTCCTGGCCACGCTCCTGAGTCTCGGTGCTTGCGTGGCACCGTTCGTTGCTCCGTCGCCGTCGGCGGCTCCCGCTGTCCCGTCCTCGTCACCGCCCGCCGCGACGGCCGCTCCGGTGGCTCCGCACGCAGAGGATCCATCGCTCGGTCCTGATCCGACGTTGCCTCCGTCGCCCGAACAGGGCGACGTGAACCCGATCGCGCCCGACATCGAGCTCGCGACGCCAGGTCCGGATCCGACGGTACCGGTCGGCGATGGTCGAGTGGACCCGGCGCGGTATCGTTGAGCGAAAGCGCTGTCGAGCCGCCTGCCGCGTTCCACCCGAGGTTCCGTCCATGACCCAGGTCGCAGAGCCAGAGATCGATCGGTCGTCGCCCCGCGGTGAGACCGTCAGCCACTGGATCGGCGGACGTCGCGTGGCCGGCACGTCCGGCCGGCGGGGGCCCGTCTACGATCCCGCCACCGGCGCCCGCGCCCGCGAGGTCGACTTCGCCTCGGTGGAGGAGGTCGACGCGGCGGTCGCCGCGGCGAAGGCCGCCTTCCCGGCCTGGCGGGCGACCTCGCTCTCGAAGCGGACCGAGGTCATGTTCCGGATCCGGAACCTCGTCGACGCCCACCGCCGGGACGTCGCCGCGTTCCTCACCGCTGAGCACGGCAAGGTCCCGTCGGACGCCCTCGGCGAGGTCGCCCGCGGCCTCGAGAACCTCGAGTTCGCGACCGGCATCCCGAATCTCCTGAAGGGTGGCTTCAGCGAGCAGGTCTCGACCGGGATCGACGTCTACCAGATCCGCCAGCCGCTCGGCGTCGTCGCCGGGATCACGCCGTTCAACTTCCCGGCGATGGTCCCGATGTGGATGTTCGGCAACGCGATCGCCTGCGGCAACGCCTTCATCCTGAAGCCGTCGGAGAAGGATCCCTCGGCCTCGATCTTCCTGGCCGAGCTGCTTCGCGAGGCGGGTGTCCCCGACGGCGTCTTCAACGTCGTCCAGGGCGACAAGATCGCCGTCGACCGGATCCTGGCCCACCCCGACATCGCCGCCGTGAGCTTCGTCGGCTCGACCCCCATCGCCCGCTACATCTACGAGACCGGCACGCGCCATGGCAAGCGGGTCCAGGCGCTCGGGGGTGCCAAGAACCACATGGTCGTCCTGCCCGATGCGGACGTGGAGATGGCCGCCGACGCCGCCGTCTCGGCCGGCTACGGCTCCTCCGGCGAGCGCTGCATGGCGATCGCGACGATCGTCGCGGTGGGCTCGGTCGCCGACCCGCTCGTCGAGGCGATCGTGAAGCGCCTGCCGAAGGTCAAGGTCGGGCCGGGCACGGATCCCGAAGCCGAGATGGGCCCGCTTGTCACGAAGCAGCACCGGGACAAGGTCGCCTCGTACCTCGAGAGCGCCCCGGCCCAAGGCGCAACCGTCGTCGCCGATGGCCGCGAGCACCCGCTCTACGAGGGCGACGGCTTCTTCCTGGGGCCCTCGCTCATCGACCGGGTCACGCCGGCGATGGATTCGTACCGCGACGAGATCTTCGGGCCGGTCCTGACCGTGACGCGCGTGGAGACCTACGAGGAGGCCCTCCACCTCGTCAACGACAACCCCTACGGCAACGGGACGGCGATCTTCACCCGCGACGGCGGCGCCGCCCGGCAGTACCAGTTCGACGTCAACGTCGGGATGGTGGGGATCAACGTCCCGATCCCGGTCCCGGTGTCGTACTACAGCTTCGGCGGCTGGAAGTCGTCGCTCTTCGGCGATCTCCACATGTACGGCCCGGAGGGCATCCAGTTCTACACGCGGGCCAAGGTCGTGACCTCGCGCTGGCCCGATCCGGGCACGTCGAAGGTCGACCTCGGCTTCCCGCATACCCGCTAGACAGGCCGCGCTCCTCAGGTCGGCGCTGCGTTCGTTCTCTGCCAGGTATAGGCAGTGCCTCGGAGACCGCTTCTGCGCGTCAGCTTGGCCCGGGACGGGCGGGTGGGCGCGCGGCGGTGTTGCCGAGGGTCGATCAGTCCGGCGAGAACGGATACGGAGACCGGTCGTGTGACGTCGGTGCGAACTCAGGAGGGGTAGTCCACGGGGCGTCGCCGAAGTTGTCGTCCCGAGGACTACCCGATACTGACCGCAAGGACCAACGAGTCAGGCTCCCGCGAGCAACAGCGGTCAGAGGCAAGTCTGGGTGATGCAGACCGTGAACGTATACTGGAGGCCAGAGGTTTCGTAGTACTCGAGCTCGCCCCAGTCGATTGGCGAGTACCATCCGACGGCGCCAGCTCCGGAGCCGGAGTGCACGTGAGTTCCGTAGGCTCTGTAGAACTGTTGCGGCGGCGTGATCTGGCGATAGATTGGCCCACCGCTGTCTCCGGGCAGTGAATCGAAGGACACTTCCCACTGATGCTTGATCGTCCTGCAGTTCCCCGTCAGCCCCTCCTCACAACTGAGCCGTGACACGTTGATGTTCTTACCCACCGTTCCGCAGGTGCGACCCTGTTTGGGCGTCGGGCTGGCGTTGTAGGTTCCCCAGCCCATCCTGCACACGGGATCTCCAAACACCTGAGTTGTAGTCGATTGCTCGCCCGTAACCGTTCCAGTCGTCGAAGGGTCCGCGATGTGCAGATCGTTCCTATACCCGAGCGCCGCGACGGTGTCAACGTCATAAGAGATGAGCCCAACATCTGCATCACTGTTCTGATACCAGGTCTCCAGCAACTCCGACCCGATGTTCACGGCATGCGTAGGCGAGTCCGCATGTCCCCAGTAGTCAATACCAGTGCTGTTGCTGAGCTCAAGACAGTGGCCTGCGGTTACCGTCCCCAACGAGGCCGAAGTGGTCTTCTTGACGTTGAAACCGGCGGTGCAAATGGCCAGCGGATTCGACACGAGCCTGATCCGCAGGCCGCCCTTCATCGGCCAGCAACTAGTCATGTTTGTGCACGTGTCAAACGTTGATGGGCGATCCTCCAGTACCCGCACGGCCGGGCCAAACAAGCCCAGACGCGCCTCGGTCTCGGGTTGGGGTTCAGTCGCTCTCACCACGCGCCGCATCTGTGGGAGCAGCGCCGAGCAGCGGGCCCGGACTGACCACTGCAGGCAGAGCCGCCACCATGGTCAGGAGCAACAGTCGTCGCATCGAGTCCTCCCCAATTCCGGCGAGAAGCGTTCTCAGGGAACTACCACCGTCACCTCCGAGATCTGGTCTGCGACGACCACTGCACGACCGATCGCCACGATGTTTGAGGAGTCTCCGTCCTCGAGTCTGACCCAGTATCCAGTTGCCGGCAAGGTCAGGAGGCAGGTGCCCGTATCGTCCGTCGTCGGCATGGGTACAGGGTGAGGCTCGTACGCTCCGTCAGCGTCTGGATACGCGGCACAACCAAGGTCCGACACCGGCGCTCTGGACGCGTCGACGGCGACCACCCGTAGCTGGCCAAGCGCCAGAAGCAGGGCGCCGTTCCCGTCAGAGACAATGAGCAGTTGATCCGGCCCCAGGCCGTAGTGCTCCCAGATCAGCGTGTCCGCCGACGGGTTTGCGCTCGAGACTTGAAGCTCCACGCGATTCGCCGGGACATTCGGTCCCACACCGGTAGCCACGGCTGGAATCGTCGCCAGCCAAGGGTCGTCAAGCCGTATGACCGCCGAAATCGCGTCGAGTTGCGTCAAGCTGTTGCGAACGAGGCGGAATTCGATCTCTGCGCCCGGCCAGATCCTTGTCAGGAGGGTTGCCCTGTGGGCTTCCAGGGATCGCGCGAACTGAACGACGAGCGCACCGCCCTGTTGGTGGTCAATGAACACCCCTGCCCAGTCACCGGCGTGAGCGGAACCGTAGTCGGTCACGATCTCCTTGATCGCTTCGGCGTTTCGTGCGCGCTGGTTCAGCTCTCCGAGCTCCTCGATCGTGAGCGGAACTCCGAAGGTGTCTCGGTCGACGTCAGGACGGGCCGCCACAGCCAGAATCCATGCCGTGTCGGCCCGAAGCCCGAAGCTCTCGCGAAACTGACGGGCCGCTTCGATCGCTTCGGAGCTGACGGTGGGGACGGGCGTCGTCAGGTCGGGCGAGGTGGGCGCGGGACTCTGAGTTGGAGAACACGCCGAGAGTGCCAAGGCAATAGCCAGAGCCACACCGGGCCTCAGTCCAAGCACGTATCGTCTCCTCGCCGCCGGCGCACCCATATGATCGTGATCGCGCTTCGGAATCGCAATAGCACTTGCCTCGTCACGAGGATGGCCAGACTGCACCCCTTAAGCTCCCGAGTGGAGCCGCCCCCATCCTCGAGCGTGCGTCGCGGAACAAGCCTCGACGGTGAGGGGCGAAGTGCGGCACGATCGCTCGATGACACACCTCGACGCCCGATTGCCGCGGACCGCCCGCGACGGCTGGCGCCCGCGCCCGACCCTGGCCGGGACCGACTACACCTCGGCCGCCGTCTGGAACGAGGAGCGGGAGCGGATCTGGTTCGGCGGCTGGGTCTGCGTCGGACGAGCCGAGGAGGTCGCGACCCCCGGTGACTACCTGGTCCGGGATCTCGTGGGCGAATCGATCTTCATCGTCCGGAACCTCGCCGGCGAGCTGCGCGCTTTCTACAACGTCTGCGCCCACCGCGGCACGCGGATCCTCGACGCGGAGCCCGCCTGCGGCCATCTCGGGAAGGCCGTCAAGTGCCCCTACCACGCCTGGTCGTACGACTTCGACGGCCGCCTCATCGGCACGCCCAACGTCCACGAGGACGAGGCCTTCGAGCGGACCGACTATCCGCTCCACGGGATCGCCCTCGAGGAGTACGGCGGCCTCCTGTTCGTCAGCCTGAACGCCGACGTCCCGCCGCTGCGCGAGGCGCTCGCCGCCAGCACCGAGAAGATCACCGACTTCGAGCGCTACCGCCTGGCCGAGCTGCGGGTCGCCCGACGCCTGGTCTACGAGGTCGAGGCCAACTGGAAGATCCTCGTCGAGAACTTCGACGAGTGCCTCCACTGCCCGACGATCCATCCCGAGCTCGTCAAGCTCGTCCCGCTCTACCGGCTCGGCGAGGTCTGGGAGGGCGAGGCGCCCGATGGCGGCAACTGGATGGGCGACGGCGTCGCGAGCTTCACCCTGACCGGGCGGTCCGCCCTGCCCCGCTTCCCCGGCCTCAACGAGGCGGACCATCACCTCTACTTCGGGGCTCACCAGTTCCCGAACCTCATGGTCAATCTCCATCCGGACGCGGTGATGACCTACCGCCTCGAGCCGCGCTCGCCGAGCCACACCACGGTCACCTCGGAGTTCCTCTTCCGGCCCGAGACGATCCAGGCGTCCGGCTTCAACCCGACTCCGGTCGTGGAGCTGTGGGACCTCATCAGCCGCCAGGACTGGGCGGTCTGCGAGCGGGCCCAGCGAGGCGTCGCGTCGCGCTCCTACCGGACCGGGGTCTACCCGCGCAACGACCGGTTGCTCTTCGACTTCAACGAGCTGTACCGGGCCGCGATGGGACGGCCGCTCCTCGGCTGATCGACGCCGGGCAGGCCCGCAAGTCCGGCGGGTCAGGGGCCAGGGAGGTACCGCAGCGGATCGACGAACTCGCCGCCGAGGCTGACCCCGAAGTGGAGATGCGAACCGAACGAGCAGCCCGTATTCCCGACCCGCCCCACGATGGTCCCGGCCGCCACCCGGACCCCGACCGACGTCTCGATCGCCGACAGATGGCGGTACCAGGTCAGGAGACCGCCGCCGTGATCGATCCGGACCTGGAGGCCGCCGCACTCGTCGGCCCAGCCCGCGATGATCACGACGCCCGAACTCGCGGCCCGCACCGGGTCGCCGGTGTCGCCGTCGATGTCGATGCCCTGGTGGAACCCGAACACGGTCAGGCTCTGGCCGAAGCGCTGGGTGATGGGCCCGACGAGGGGCCACAGCCAGCCACCCGGGGTCGGCTCGCCCGTTGCGGCTTCGCCGGGAGCCGGCGCATCGACCCGTCGCGCTTCGACCGTGAAGCTGACCGAGGCGGGCTGGACGAGCGGCAGCCCTATCGCCGACAGCGCTCCGGCATCGACACGAAGGGTAACCTGGGCGCCGTACGGCAGGGCCGTCGATGGCCGCAGGACCAGCACGGTGTCGGCCTCGGCCCAGCGGACGCCGCCGGGCAGGTCGAGCCCGTCGACGCTGGCATGGAAGGCCGCCCCGGTCGTCGGGCGGTCCATCGCGGTCGTGAAGCGGACGGACAGCTCCGCCCCGCGATCGACGTCCGTCCAGCCGTCGCGCGGCCGGAAGCGGACGACCTCGGGGTACCACGGCACGAGGGTCGCAGTCGGCGCGGGGCCGGCGCCGGTGCTGCCGCTCAGGCCCCACTCGTCGACGCCCGGGGCGAACGCGCGTGCCGAGCCCGTCACCGGCGCCGGGCCCGGGCCGGCGGCGCCGTGGTCTCCGACGGCCGCCAGGTCGAGCGGCCGGAAGGCGACGGCCGGCGAAGGGCCCGTGGGGCCGGGTGTCCGGGCACCTGCTCCGGGAGCCAGCAGGAGATGAGCGACCGCCCCGGTCACGATCGTGGCCACGACGAGGGTCGCGCGACCGACCCGCGCCCGGGCGGCACCACGAGGGCGACCGCCACGGGCGAGGCCGCCAGGACCGAGGCCACCCCGATCGCGTCCGCCACCATCGCGTCCGCCGTGCGCCATCATGCCGTCGGCCGCCGCTCGGCGACCAGCAGGGTCAGGTCGTCGAACGGCTCGGCCTCCCGGCGGAATGCCGTGACGTCGTCCATGACGGCCTCGGCGATCCGCTCGGCGGGCCGCCCGCAGCTGCCGCGGATGATGGCGAGGAGGCGGTCTTCGCCGTAGAACGCACGGGCGGGGTCGCGAGCCTCGGTGATCCCGTCGGTGTAGAGGACCATCGCGTCGCCCGGCGCCAGGATCGTCTCGCGCAGCTCGAAGGTCGCGCCATCGAAGGCCCCCAGGATCGGGCCGCCGGCCTCCAGTCGGTCCACGCCGCCATCGTGTCGGGCGACCAGCGGCGGCTCGTGCCCGGCCAGGGCGTACCTCACGGCCCCGCTCGTGGCGTCGACGACAGCGAGGGACGCGGTGACGAAGAGCGCCGTAGGGCGCTCATGAACCAGCACGGCATTGACCCGCCGGAGGGCCTCGGCCGGGTCCTCGACGTTGTCGGTCGCGGCGTGGAGGAGGGCCTTCACGTCGGCCATCAGGACCGCGGCCGGAATGCCCTTGCCGGTGACGTCGGCGATGACGAGCGCGATCCGGTCGGGCTGGCCACGGACGGTGAAGACGTCGAACAGGTCGCCACCTACCTCGCGCGCCGGCTCATACCGGGCGGCGAACGTCCAGCCCCGGACCTCGGGGTAGCGGCTTGGCAGGAGGGCCTGCTGGATGCGGCGGCCGATGGCGAGCTCCTGGCTGACCCGGGCGCGCTCGGCCTGGACACGGGCTCCGGCGAGGGCCAGCTCCAGGGCGCAGCCGACCAGGACGGACAGCTCCGGGGCCACGGCCTCATCGCCGACCACCTGGCCGACGATCTCGCCGTCGAGCCGGACGGGACTTCGCCTGGCCCCGACCGACGCGACCGCGCGACCGGCCAGGAGCCGTCCCTCGGGATCGGTGACGCCGATGGCCGCCCCGCCGGCGGCGGCGGAGGCCAGGGCCAGCAGGCTCGCCAGCGAGGCGTCGGCGAGCAGGTCGTCGAGCTGGGTCACCGCCGCGCCTGCCCTGCCCGTCGCCCTGGCCGGTCCTCCCGGGGTCAGCCGGCGATCGCCGCGGCCCGGTCGGCGTAGATCGCGAGGATCCGCTTCAGGCCGGTCCGCTCCAGGACGGTGTCGATGGCTGGGGTCGGCGCCACGAGCCGGACCTGGTCGGCCAGCGTCCCCTCGGCCGTATCGGCGCTGACCGCATGGATGGCGGCCCAGCCGGCCTCCGGGTCGGGCGGCTGCAGGCCGCGGAAGACGAGGGCCAGGGAGTGGAGTGCCACGATCCCCGAGCTCGACATGTAGCTGAGCCCGGCGAGGTCGAGAACGAGGCGCCGCGCCCCGTCGGCGTAGAGCCGGCTGCCGGTCGCGATCAGCTCACGGTAGTTCGACGCGTCGAGCTCGCCGTCCAGGGCCAGGACCGCCACCTCCGGCGAGACCCGGTCGATCGTCGTGTTCACGCCTGTCCTCCAGTCCTGCTTGGGGCCGTCGTCGACCTGACGATCGCGTTCTCGTTGCCGCCGCCGGCCGGCACGCGGTGCTCAAACCGGTCGCACAGCTCGCGGATGAGGTGGATGCCCATCTTGCCGACCGGGCGCCGCTCCAGCGGCAGGTTCGGGTCGAATCTCGGCGCGGTGGCCGGATCGAAGGCCGGCGCCGCGTCCCGGACCCGGGCGACGATCTCGTCACCGCTGCGGAGGAGCTCCACCTCGATCGGCCCACCCACGCCCCGGTAGCCGTGGACGATGACGTTCGTCACCCACTCGTCGACGGCCTGGACGAGGTCGCGGACGGCGGCCTCGTCGGCGCCGAGGCCGGGCGCATTCTCCCGAACGAAGCGCCGCACGTCCTTGAGCCGCTCGACGTCGGCATCGATGCGGAGGGTCGCCGGGGTCACCGATCGGTCACCCTAGGCCAGCCGCGAGTAGTCGGCCACGGTCCGCTTCAGGAACCGCCCGTGGCCCCTGCGGCCGGTGAACTCGCCGTTCCGGACCACGACCGTCCCGCGGCTCAGGACCACGTCGGCCGCGCCCTGGACCGTTCGACCCTCGTAGCACGAGTAGTCGACGTCCATGTGATGGCTGGCTGCCGAGATGGTCCGCTTCCGGTTCGGGTCGTAGACCACGAGGTCGGCGTCCGAGCCCACGGCCACGGCGCCCTTGCGCGGGTACATCCCGAAGAGCTTGGCCGGGGCCGTGGACGTCAACGCGACCCAGCGCTCCTTCGTGAGACGGCCGCCCACGACGCCCCCGTCGTGGAGCAGGTCCATCCGGTCCTCCACGCCCGGCAGGCCGTTGGGGACCTTCCGGAAGTCGCCCATCCCCAGGTCCTTCTGGCCGTGGAAGTCGAACGGACAGTGGTCGGTCGAGACGACCTGGAGGTCGTCCTTCACGAGGCCCTTCCAGAGCTCCGGCGGGTGCTCCGGGCTCCGGAGCGGCGGCGAGCAGACGAACTTCGCGCCCTCGAAGCCGTGGCCCAGGTCATCGAGGCTCAGGAACAGGTACTGGGGGCAGGTCTCGGCGAAGGCCGGCAGGCCCTCGTCGCGGGCCATCCGGACGGCGTCCAGGGCCTCCCGGGCCGACAGGTGGACGATGTAGACGGGGACCCTGGCCGCCTGGGCCAGGCGGATGACCCGGTTCGTCGCCTCGCCCTCGAGGACGCTGTAGCGGGCCAGGCCGTGACCGATGGGATCGGTCGTGCCGGCGTTGAAGGTGTCGGCCGCAATGACGTCGATGGCCAGGCCGTTCTCGGCGTGCATCATGATCAGCCCGCCGTTCCGGCCGGTCTGCTGCATCGCCCGGAAGATCGCGCCGTCGTCGCTGAAGAACACGCCCGGGTAGGCGGTGAAGAGCTTGAAGTCCGGGACGCCCTCGGCGACGAGCTGGTCCATCTCCTTGAGCGTGTCGTCGTTGACGTCGCTCATGATCATGTGGAAGCCGTAGTCGACGACGGCGTTGCCCTCGGCCTTGGCATGCCAGGCGTCGAGGCCCTCGCGGAGGCCTTTGCCGCGTGACTGGACGGCGAAGTCGACGATCGAGGTCGTGGCGCCCCAGGCGGCGGCGCCGGGGCCGGGCTCAAAGGGGTCCGT
>JBFMEV010000006.1:0-111924 GCA_040752335.1 Chloroflexota bacterium | reverse complement strand
GGCGAGCCGATTGACGACGCGGTCGAGCGTCGGTTCTTGGACGGCGATGCGAAGACGACCGCTCTTCACAAGAAGCTCGTCGCGGAGTACGAAGCCAAGGCGCGATCGCAGTTCCGTTGGCCGTGACGGCGCGTCCCCGGGTGGTGGCTCTCGAGCGTCATCGAATGCGGGGCTCTGATGACATTGGCGCACGCCAAGCGACCTGGTGGCCGAGTACCTTGAGCCGAATATGGGACCGTTGACGCTCATCGTGACAGCGCTGGATCGGGACGATCTCGTCCTGGCAGGAGAGTTCGAGCAACGCGTACACGCGCTCTGGATCCGACCGCCCGTCCGGCGTGCGACCTTTGAGACGGTCCTCGACTTTGGCGGCCGCCGCCTTGCCCTCTGCAGCCGCGGCGCAGAGCCGGTTGTCGTGGCCGGAGCTTGGGAGCGCCTCGGCGCATGCGCCTACGACGCGTCCACCGGGGAGAGGCGCTGGCAGCGAAAGGATCTGAAGCGCGTCCAGCGCCTTTCGCCCGCTGCTGATGGAAGCCTGGCTGCGGTCGGCCGCGAAGGGGCGATGCAGATTCTCGACACGGCAACCGGGGAAACCGTGGCAACACTCCGGAGTGCCGAGCAACTGTGGCAAAGCCGGCATACGGCCACGGCATCGACGAGCTACGGCAATGCGGTCACCTTGCGCAACTCGGCGACGTGGGCGCCACTTTGGAAGAGCCGGGTTCCAGGGTTCGCGGTGCTCTCCGTGGACTTTGCCCCGATGGCGTTCTCGTTGGTTCCGTGGCCGATCTGGCCTCTACGGGATGTGCCGCGTTGTCTTGCTTCGGCCTGGAAGGCACGATGAGGTGGCAGTTGAGGGCGCCAAACGGCGTCTTGTGGAACCCGGTCGCAAGAGACCAATCCACGAGCGAGTGGGTCGCGGTTGAATACCACGTCGATCGCAAGACCCAGACCTCAATCGTCCGTTGGTCGGATGGCGGCTCGTTCCAGGGTCGTGTGGCCATTGAGGGCGGGTTCGACAGAGACGCTGCGTTCCTCCCAGGAGGCCAGGGCCTCGTCACGACCTTGGGCTCGCTGGTCGATTCGCGAAGCGGTCGGGCGTCCTTTGCCTTCTCGAACTTCACGCTCAACGGACCGGGATGGTCGGTCTGTCAGGTGACATTCCCGCACGCCAAGCGAGGCTCCTATGACGCAAGGGACGACCCAGGAGGCATACGCCACGCTCCTTCGCGACCACATAGGCCCGGCGCTTCGTGCGCTGGGGTTCAAGGGCTCGCGCGGCGCATATACGGCCGACCGGCGCGAGGCTTTCGTTAACCTCGGCTTTCAGCGCTCCGCGTTCGGCGACCGGACGCGAGCAGACTTCACGATTAACGTCACTGTTGCCCCGGTGGCTGAGTGGAACGCTGCCCGCGCCGCCCATCCAGTCCTCGGGAGGCGCCCGGCCGCCAGCGGGTTCTACCTCCCCCATCTGTTTGGGACGGGTGCATGGCAAGCCCGGATCGGACACCTGATGCCCGATGGCAGGGACCACTGGTGGATGCTCACGCCTGAAAGCGACGTGAGGGCCCTCGCGGAGGAGGTGATCACAGCGCTGACGGCATTCGCCGTACCGGCCATCGAGGCTCACCTACCCCGTAACCCTGACATGTGACATTCGCTCACATCGAGCGATGCGTAGGTCACGAGCCAATGCCAGCTGGTTCGCCCTTGGGATCTGGTTGATCGCCGGATGCGGCCTGCTCGGTGGCTACTCGCTTCGAACCGATCCGAATCGGGCGGATGGCTGTGGAATCGGCGTGGGGCGGGACGCGACCATCCACGGCTCGGCCGCTGACCCTCAAATCGCGTGGGCGATTGACAACATGAGCGGCAACCGTGCGGAACTCGTCTGGCCGGCTGGATACACGGCCCGGTTCGACCCGCAGTTGAGCGTGCTAGACAGGGCTGGCAACGTCGTCGCACACGAAGGAGATCTCATAATCGGCTCGTGCCTTCCGCGACCTGAGGACGGCGACGCTATCCAAGTGGACCCAACTGAGATTCGGCCACCCGGGTGGCAGCCCGGCGATGGCTGAGGAGGGCGTTCTAGAGGACTTCGACAATCCCGACGCGTTGGAGGACGTTGCGCAACGTTGGAGGGTAGATGTCACGGTGACCCGTCGGGTCGGGATAGCCTTCGGTTCGTTCGTCATCGCGTGGCTCGCGGTCTCGCTGATGGCCAGACTGGTCTTTGGCTCCGGCAACGTCCTCGTCTGGCTGCTCGCCGCGCTGGTCGGCGCTGGCGTATGCCTCGAACTTCTAAGACGCGACCGGCGCGGCGGTTAAGGCGGCCCCGGGGCGCGACGCCTCTATATCGACACTGACAGTCCCACATGCTGGACTGAGCCTGTTCGCGGGTTGGTCAATCGGCGTCGAGCAACTCGATGACCGGGGCCAGCGCGTCGAGGGCCGCCAGCGTCGGCGGCCAGACAACGAGCTCGAGGTTCGTGTAACCGGCTGAGCCGAACGCCCGGAGCGCGTCAACGATCTCCTCGGCGGTGCCGCGGACTGGCGGTCCGAAGACCGCCTCCGAACCACTGACCGGGGTCGGCTCGACGACGATCCCGGCCGACTTGCCGATCGTCGCGGGATCGCGACCGACCTCGGTGCAGGCCGCCTTGAGCGCCGCGAGGCGCGGACCGAACTCCTCGAGATCGCTGCGCTCGGTGACGTACCAGCTCCAGATGTCGGCGTGGCGCGCGGCGAGGCCGAGCATCTTGGGGCCGCCGGCGCCGATCATGATCGGGATCCGGCCCGGACGAGGGCCGCGTGGTCGCTGCTCGAGATCGCGCGCGGCATGGAAGGTGCCCTCGAAGTCGGCGCGGCCCTGACGCAGCAGCGGAAGGATGATCTGGAGCGCTTCCTCGAAGCGGCTGAAGACGTGGTCCTCGGGCAACCCGAAAGCGTGGGCCTGGCGACCGGCATGCCCGGACCCGAGGCCGAACACGAAGCGACCACCGCTGATCTCATCGAGCGTCTCGACGGCCTTCGCCGTGATCCCGGGGTTCCGATGGAGCGCCGACAGGACCCACGTGCCTACCTTGACCCGCGACGTCGCCGCCGCGACGGCGCCCGTCACGGCGACGCCCTCCCACCAGCCCTGCGGGCGACCGTCCGCAGGACGCCACAGCAGCTCGTCCGCGGTCCAGACCGTGTCGAACCCGAGCTCCTCGGCCCGGACCGCAAGATCACGGATGTCGACCCATCGCGCCGTCGAGCCGTCGACGAACGAGTCGCCCATCGGGAGCACAAGACCGATCTCGACCGGGCGCATCAAACCTCCGATCCGGCTGGGTGGCTCGAATAGGGTGACTCCGTCGTCAACCCTCGGCAGCCGTGGGAGTCCACGGCCCCTCGATGATGGTCGCTTCGTGGTCGCCGGGCCATCGCGGCATCGAGATGCAGAGGAACTGGAGTGGCTCGACACCGGTACAGCGATACTGGAACGCGGTCCCGACGGGAATGTCGATCGAGACGCCGCGCGCCAGAACGGTCGTGTCCTCGCGGGTCCCGTCTCGTCGCCAGATCCGCCCCTCGCCCGAGAGGACATGCCAGAACTCGCTCACGGTGGCGTGGACGGTCGCCCGATTCACCTGACCCGGCGGGACGGTGGAGTGGATCATGTTGCCGGCCTTGCCTTCGAGCAGGTGCCGGATCTCGGCCCCGGCCGGCGAGCGACCGTCAGGGGCGGATGGGAACGCGCGGGTCTGCATGGGGAAGCCTCCCTGTGCTGCATGAGGTGCGAGGGATGAACGACCCGATCGAGGACATCATCGGTGACTACCGAGCGTTCGCGGCGCAGCAGCGGGACCGGCTGCTGGCGCGCGGCATCGACATCGCCCCGTATGCCCTCAGCCACCTCTGCTTCCGCGTCCCCGAGTGGGACCAGTACCTTCACGTCCGGACGCTGCTCGAACGCCACGCGGTGGCCAATCGCGAGAACGTCTGGAACGGCCGCCCGATGTCCCTGATCGTCCCGGCCGAGCCGCTCGAGGTCCTGGACGGCAAGGTCGTGCCGCTCATCGAGCTCATCCCACCCGTCCACCAGCGGGTCTACAAGATGGGGCTGGAGCACCTCGGCGTCGTGGTCGGCGACACGTTCGACGCCTTCGTCGAGACCCACAAGCCGGTCCTGACGGGCCAGCAGTTCCAGGGCCCGGCCAGCATCCCAGACCCGGTCTACATCCTCATGGAGGACTTCACCCACGTGAAGTTCTACCGGCTCTCGCTGCGGGCATCCGTCGAGCTCTTCGAGGCCCACGCCTTCGAGGACGGCTTCCACCACGTCGACGACTGGGTGCCCAAGCGCCTGGTGACCACGACCGGCCCGAACCCGTTGCCGCGCTGACCGACGCCCGCGTGAGAGCGAGCCGCCGGGCGGCTAGGTGGACGGATCGCCCGGCGCCGCGGCGTCTGCCGGCACGACGATGACTTCCTCGTCGCACGAGGTGCATCGGAAGACCCTGGCCCCGCCCACCCAGTCCCGTTCCGGGTCGTGGGCCGCAACGTCGTGGTGGCTGCCTTCGTGCATCGGGACGCGCTGGTCACCGTGGGGGTGGGGCAGCTTGAAGGTCGGATAGTCGATCGACATCGGGGCGCTCCTTCTCGTCAGCCTGCGTTGACGGATCGTACGCAGGGCCGGCCGCTCGTGCCGCGTGCGCCAGCGCCAGTCGCGGAGCCGGTGTCACACGACGTGCGACTCCACGATGAGCTCGCCGCGGGCGAAGCGTTCGAGGCGGAGCGATGAGACGTCGACCGTCGGCGGGGCGCCGGTGACGAGCTCCGCGGTGATCTTCCCGACGATCGGGGCGTGCTGAAAGCCGTGGCCGGAGAAGCCGTTCGCGAGGTAGAGGCCGGCCAGGCCCTCGACCGGGCCGAGGATCGCGTGGTGGTCGGGCGTCATCTCGTAGAGGCCGGCCCAGGCGCGCGCGAGGCCGGCGTCGGCCAGTCCCGGCAGGACGTCCACCGCGACCGGCAGGAGCTCGTCGGCGATCCAGGCGTCGTTGACGGTGGTGTCGAACGTCGGCGAGCGGTCGGTCGGGGTGACGCCCATGAGCACGCCCGAGCCCTCGCGATGGAAGAAGAACATCGTCGTGGTGTCGATGACGAGGGTGCGCCGCTCGGGTCGGCCGGGGAAGTCGCTCGTGACGACGTTGATCCGCTTCTCCGGCGTCACGGGGATGTCGAGGCCACACGTCGCGCCAAGGGCTGGCGCCCAGACGCCGGTGGCGTTGACGACGATGGGGGCATCGATGTCGCCGCCGGGCGTCGAGACCCCCGTCACGCGGCTGCCGTCGGCCGAGGTCCGGATCGCGGTGACCTGGGTCCCGAGGCGGATCGCCGTCCCGTGCCGGCGCGCCGCCGTCGCGTAGCCGTTCGTCAGCCCTGACGGGTCGGCGATCCCGTCGTCCGGTCCGAACGTCGCCCCGACCACCCCGTCGACGTTCAGGCCGGGGACCACGGCCTCGGCCGCCCTCGCGTCCAGCTCCTGGACCCGGGCGCCGAGCCGGCGCTGCATCGTGGCATCGGCGCGGTAGGTCGCCCACGTCGCCTCGTCGCGGACGAGGAACAGGTAGCCATCGACGTCGACGTCGAGCGGCAGGCCGTGCTCGTCGGAGAAGCGCCGGATCATGGCCACGCTCGCGAGCGAGAGCCGGACGTTGATCTCGCTCGAGAACTGGATCCGGAAGCCGCCCGCGCAGCGGCCAGTCGAGCCGGTCCCGAGGGCCGCCTCCCGCTCGAGCAGCACCACCCGCCCGACCCCGGCGGCGGCCAGGTGATAGGCGATGCTCGCGCCCATGGCGCCGCCGCCGACGACGACGGCGTCGGCAGTCTCGATCGACCGGGTCACGGAAGGCCGATGCCACGCGAAGTCACGTCGCCCATGGTGCCAGCCCGGGGTGGTCCGTCGCAGATGGAGGTCCGTACAGCCATGTGCCCGCCCGTGATGCTCCCAGCATCAGATTCGGGGGTGGCGATGCCATAAGCAGCCCTCGGGCACGTCCGGATCGCGCGGGCGAGCGTGGCCCACGTTCGTCACGGCCGCGGGCGAGCGTCTCCGAGGTCCCCCGTCGTCGTTATAGCCGCCGCAACGGCGGTTTCGCTGGTGCCAGCATCACGAGGGCCTCGACCAGCGAGCCAGCCCTGATGACCGGCCTGGACGAACCACGCCGGGCCAGCGTCAGCGAGCGCTCGGGCTTCGGAGCTGCGTCCGCGGCTCGACCGGCAGACGGAGCACGACGCGGTCGAAGACCTCGGGGAGGAACCAGTGGAGGCCGTAGAGCTTGCAGCCGAGGCAGTAGCCGGTGGCCGCGAGCAGCGTCTGGAGCCCCGCGACCGCCGCGATCGGCGCCCAGAACCAGGGCGTGGCGCCCGCGACGAAGAGCGCGAGCCCGATCGCCACGAACAGCGCGCCGAGGGCCTGGGCGAAGCGCGGCCCCAGCTCCGGCTCGGGGTCGCGCGGCGGCCCGAGCCGCAGGGCGCCACGGACGGTCGGCCAGGGACGGCCGAAGAGGAACCACTGGGTGCCCAGTCCGGCGCTCACCACGAGCGCCACCCCAACGACCGCCGCGACGACCGGCAGGTTCAAGGCGATGGCAAGGATCAGGGTGATCGCCGACAGGCCGGCGCCGAAGCGCTGGCCGCGGGGATCGATGGTGCGGACACGGATGACGGATGACACGGGTCGACCTCGAGTGAGAGGGAGAAGGGACGACCGGCACCGGGGGGTCAAGTCGAGCGACGAGCGCTCGAGCGCGACGGGTCAGGCGCCGGGGGACGCTGCGCTGCGGACCGAGGACGGCCGGGATCGGCCGCCGGGCTCAGGCCCGCCGGAGACAGGAGCAGCGGCCCGTATAACCCGAGGGACGCGTCATTGCGACGCAGGATACGTCGAAATCGAGCCTACGCCCAGCGCCAACGCCGAGCGGGCGTCTGGCGCCGACATCGACCGCCCAGGCAGGCGCGGTCATGCCGCCAGCCCGGCCTTCGTGAAGGCCGAGTACGACGGCTCGATCGGGGTGGCGAGGCCGCCGGCGTCGATCTCCCCGCCAGGCTCGACGCCGAACCACTTCGCGTCCGGCGTCTTCACGCCGTTGCCCGTGATGAGGGCGACGACCTCGTCGTCGGGGCTCACCAGCCTGCGCCGGACGGCCTGCTCGAGGCCGGCGACGGTGACCCCGCCGGCGGTCTCAGCGAAGACGCCCTCGGTCCGGCCGAGCCGTCGGATGGCCGCCGAGGTGGCCTCGTCCGGCACGGCCTCGATCGAGCCGCCCGTGCGACGCGCCAGGGCCAGGGCGTAGCGGCCGTCAGCCGGCGAGCCGATGGCCAGCGACCGAACGATCGTATCGGGGGCTCGCACGGGGCTGATCTCGTCGGCGCCGGTGGCGAAGGCCTGGGCGACCGGCGAACAGCCCTCGGCCTGGGCGCCGATGAACCGGACGAGCTTGTCCTCGACGAGCCCCGCGGCGACGAGATCCTCGAAGCCCTTGGCGACCTTCGTGAAGAGGCTTCCCGAGGCGATCGGGGCGACGACGACGTCGGGGAGGCGCCAGCCGAGCTGCTCGGCGACCTCGAAGGCGAGGGTCTTGCTGCCCTCGGCGTAGAACGGCCGGAGGTTCACGTTGACGAAGGCCCAGCCCTCTTCGTCGGCGATCTCGAGGCTCAGGCGGTTGATGTCGTCGTAGGTGCCGCGGACCGGGACGACGGTTGCGCCGTAGCTGAGCGCATGGTCGATCTTGGCCGGCTCCAGGTCGGCCGGGACGAAGACGACGGCCTTCAGGCCGATCGCGGCCGCCGCGGCGGCGGTGGCGCCCGCGAGGTTGCCGGTCGAGGCACAGGCCAGGGTGTCGAATCCGAAGGCGACGGCCCGCGCCGCGGCGATCGCGACGACCCGGTCCTTGAAGCTGAGCGTTGGGTTCCGGGTGTCGTCCTTGAGCCGGAGGCGGCCGGGCGCGAGGCCGAGCTCGGCGCCGAGGCGGTCGGCGTGAAGGAGCGGCGTCGAGCCGACGGCGAGGCTTCTTGCCGGAACCTCGTCGAGGGGCAGGAGCTCGAGGTAGCGCCAGATACCGGGCTCGCGGGCCTCGATCGCTTCGCGGCTGACCTGGGCCCGGATCGCCTCGCGGTCGTAGACGACCTCGAGCGGCCCGAAGCAGGCCGGGCAGACGAAGCTGGGGCCAACGGCCTCGGGGCGGAAGCAGCTCCGACAGCGCAGCCCGACGATCCGCGGGCGGCTCGCGGGGTCGATGTCGAGATCGATGTCGGGGTGCGCCGCGTCAGGGCTCGCCGCGTCGGGGTTCGTCGACGCCGAGACGGCGTCGTGGTGCGCGGCTGTCACGGCGGGGCCGGTCGCGACCGGCGCGGCCATCATCGACGGCGCGTGGCTGCGCTCGTCGGTCGTGGTCGTCTCGGTCGTCATGGTCGGCTCCTGGTCGGTGGCGCGCCGGGGGCGCTCGCGGCGGGGCTGCCGTACCGATCGTGGCCGAGAAACGGGAAGCCCTTCCTGTGAGAGGAAGGGCTCGGGTGGATCCCTATCTCGCAGGTGGTTGTCCTGCCCGGACTTGGCACCTTGCCGGCGTCGCCGTCGGCAGGTTGTCGTGGCTTCGCAGGGCCGGTCCCTCCACCACTCTCGATAGGCTATTCAATTGCCGCGGATGGTACGGGCGGGCCGCCGGGTCGTCAATCACGTGCTCATCACGGTCCCTGCCGCCCGTCGACGGCCGGACGCCGCCGGCCGGCCCGCGAGTGAGCCCGACCGCCCGCCGTCGTCCGCCACAGCAATTGCCGATTGACCGCCCCGATGTCACGGGACGAGCCCCAGGCATCGGCACAACCGCGAATGCGGCCCGCCCGCCTCACGCTTGTCCCCATTCGCCCGCGGGGCGGTCGCATGGGGACGCGACGCGGGCCATCGTCACCGGGTGAGACCTCGAGCCTCGTCGCGTGCCATCCCGGTGGTCGATCGGCAAGGAACGGCAGGCTGGCGGCGGACCCGAGGCGGCACCCGCAGCCACGAGGCGTCAGCCGCCGGTCACCACGATCGTGCCGACCATGCCGTAGGCCTCGTGGTCCGGCAGGTGGCAGATGTAGCTGAGCGTCCCGGGCGTCTCGAAGGTCACGACCGTCTCGACGGTGGTGCCGGCGGGGATCGTCTGCTCGGTGGGGCGGGCGCCGTGGGTCGGCTCGGTACCCGTGCGGTGGCGCTCGTGGACGGCGGCGTCGCCGACGATCCACTCGTGATCGATGGGATCGGTGTTGACGAGGACGAAGCGGATCGGGACGCCGACCGGCACGGTCAGCATCCCGGGCTGGAACCGCGAATAGCGGATGTCGATCTCGATCGAGCGATCGCCAGCCTCGGTCGCGCCGGCGGCACGACCGATGACCGCCACGAGGACCCCGACGAGGGCCACCGTGGCGAGCCAGCGCTGCCCGCTCATCCGTCCGCGAACCCGCCCAGCTCGGCCAATCTCATCGGACGGCCGCGGTCCGGCCTCCCCCGGCGCGACTCGTGACGAGGAGGACCAGGAGCAGGGTGCCGGCGGCGATGATCGTCAGCGTCGTGATGAGCCGCCCGACGTCGATCGTCCCGGCGGCCGCCGACGGAGCGTCGATGTCGAGGCCGGCCTGGTGGCGCGACGGCGTGCCCTGGCCGGAGGCATCGATCGCGAGGTCGTAGCGAAGCTGGTCGGCGCTCGCGTCGACCTCGATCTTGGTCAGCCAGCCGCTCTCGGGGACCCATTCCATGCCGCGGTCAGAGCGAAGGTCGGCGAGGAGCGACTCGGTCGCCGAGGCGCTGTGGGCGAGGTCGATGCCGTTGGAACCGCGGGCCAGCGGCAGGAGCGCCGGCTTGCGATCCGTAAGGAGGTAGACGTCGGCCTCGACCCGCTCGGCGCCGGTCTTGCCGAGGGCGAGGATCCGGAGCGGGACCCAGGGGTTGGGCGTCGGGATCGTGATGTGGACCGGGGTCCCGTCGCCGATGCTCTGACCACGCTCGGCGGCCGCCGTGGGGTCGAAGGCCGCGGCGAGGAAGATCGGGCTGCGCGAGGTGTAGAACTCGAGGACCTCGGGGGCGTCGGGCGGCAGGCGGAAGCCGTGGTCCCTGGCCCACTGGCCGATCTCGGCTGCGCCGCCCCGGAGGACGGTCAGGTCGAGGGCATCGATGCGGACCTTCATCAGCTCCTCGGCCGAGGCGGCGATGCCGAGTCGTGCGGCGTCGAAGGCGAGCTCGGGCTGCGGGTCCGTCTCGCGGAGGAGTCGCTGGAGGGTCCAGTCGCCGCCCTTCTCGACGCTCGTGGGAACGCCGGGGAGCGGCGTCAGCGAGCCGAACGCGCCGCCGCCACCGGCGTACTCGAAGGCGGTGACGTAGTGCTCCACGCCGTCGTGGTAGCCGGCGAACGTCGTTGTTCGCAGGAGGTTGACGGCCCCGTTCGGGCCGATCAGGCCGCCGCAGGCGAGCGCTGGGGCAGCGGAGAGGAGGAAGGCGGCCACGAGGGCCGGTAGGAGGAGGATCCGACGTCGTGCCATCGCACTGGCCTCCGTTGGAGCCGGAGCGGGACGCCCGGCCGGTGTCGATGCCGGCTTGACGCGCCGGCCGCGGTCAGGGTTCCCGCGATCTCACCCCGCCGACGTCAGTTGCCGATTGACCGACCCGATGTCACGGGACGAGCCTGAAGGTTCCGGAGCGCCCGGAATCGACCGGCTCGAGGCACGGCGATTGCCATCCGGCCGCGGGGTGGTCGCATGGGCACGAATCGGGTGCTCGGGTCGCGGGCCGCCGGCGCGAGCCTCGTCGCGTGACATCCCGGTGGTCGATCGGCAAGAACGCAGGCAGGCCAGCCAGGCGAGCCAGTGGCTCAGGAGCGTGCCGCGGCAAGAAGCGGGCAGGCGCATCGCCGACGCCGTAGCCTGTGCCCGATGCGCCGACTCCTTCTCTGGCTCGCGACGAACGGCTGGCTCCGTAGCCGGATTCCCAGGCTCTGGTTCGCCCGGCGGGCGGTTCGCCGGTTCATGCCTGGCGAGGACCTCGAGAGCGCGCTTGTCGCCGGCACCGGCTTCCAGGTCGAGGGCCTCGGCACGCTCTACACCCGCCTCGGCGAGAACCTGACGCGGATCGAGGAGGCCGATGCGGTCGCCGATCACTATCGCGGCGTCCTGGATGCCATTCGCGAGCGGCGCCTCGATGGCGAGATCAGCGTCAAGCTGACCCAGCTGGGCTTCGACCTCGATGTCGAGCGGACCTTCCATCACGCCACGTCCCTGGCCGCCCAGGCCGCCGAATCCGGCAGGTCGTTCTGGATCGACATGGAGGGCAGCCCCTACACCGAGTCGACGCTCGCCTTCTACGAGCGGATGAAGGCCGCCCTCCCGAACACCGCGATCTGCCTCCAGGCATACCTGAAGCGGACTGCTGCGGACATCCAGCGGCTCCTCCCGCTGCGACCCGAGATCCGGCTCGTCAAGGGCGCCTACGCAGAGCCGGCCGCGATCGCCTACCAGTCGCGCCACGACGTCGACGCCAACTACCTGGCCCTGTGCGTCCTGGTCCTCCACGCGATCAAGGCCGGGACCCGGGTCCGGCTGGCGCTCGGGACGCACGACGTCCGGCTCATCGAGCAGGTCGCCGAGCACGCGGCGGCTCTCGGCCTGCCCAAGACGGCCTTCGAGGTCCAGATGCTCTACGGCATCCGGATGGACCAGCAGCGCCGCCTCGCCAGGGAAGGCTACGTCGTTCGCGACCTCATTGCCTACGGCGAGGCCTGGTACCCGTGGTACATGCGCCGCCTCGCCGAACGGCCGGCGAACGTCCTCTTCGCCCTGCGCCAGATCGTCGGCTAGGGCAACGAGCCCGATACGAGTCGACCCCCGCCGGTGACCGGCGGGGGTCGCTGTGCTTCAGACGTCAGGCGTCGTCGTCGATGGCAGCGGATCAGCGATCCGCCCACAGGACGTGGGTCAGGACCATGTTGCCGGCCCCGAAGTCGCGGACGTACCAGGCCCCGTGGCCGTGGTTGGTGACCTTGAGGAGGGTGCCCCAGGCCGCATCGGCTGCATGGGCACCGCCCTTGCCGGGATTGCCGGCCGACGCCGCGCTGACCGTCGTCGTGCCGTCGAGGTGGGCGTAGATGATCTCGAGCTGCTCGTAGTCGTGCGCGTTGGGGTGCTGATTGGTGCCGGGGCTGCTCGTGTAGTCCATGCACGTCCCGAGATTCGCGTTGTTGAAGGTCTCGTCCTGGTGGTCGAGGCCGAACGTGTGGCCGACCTCCTGACACATGACGAGGTTCCGCCAGGCCGAGGTGTTGTAGGTCGAGGTGTTGAAGTACGTGTCGTTGACCTTCACGTAGGCCTTGGTGATGTGCACTCCGCCGGTGATGTAGATCCCGGCGACGCCGAGCCAACCGTTGTTGCCGTACTTCGCGTTGCAGACCTGGACCTTTCCGGTCGTCGGCTTGCAGGTCTTCGGGTTCGCCGATCCCGCCTCGATCGCGGTGTCGAGGACGCTCGACGCAGACCAGTCACTCGAGGTGGTGGTCAGGTACGAATCCCAGGCCGAGGTGACGTTGTCGCCGAGCTTCAAGGTGAACGGATTCGCGGTCCGCGCCCAGTGGTACGGGGGGCCCCAGCCGTGATCCGCGGATACGGCGGCCGGCAGGACCATGGCGAGGGCAAGGCCGAGCGCAACCACGACGGCTCGGCGGGGTGCGCGTGTCATCGAGTGACCTCCAGGGCGGCAGGCTGTCCAGCGGAGTTGGCGTGAGGATAGCCCCATCGACCGGCCGGAGAAAGCCGGTCCCTGGTTCGCCCGACAGACAGCGGTGCCAGGGTGCACCCCCGCCACGGCGGAGCCGGAGCGCTCGATGTGCAAAACGGCGGCGTCGCAGATTCAAGAACAGGGGCTGGCGCGTACAACCGCGGTGCGTAGAATGTCCGCGGATGATCGACCCCTGAACATCAAACGGTCGATCGCTGCGCGTATCCCTGCCATGCATGCAGTGTTGATGCAGGAGGAGCCCACCAGCCATGCGAATCCGTGACGCCAAGCCGGAAGACCTCGCCCCGAAGCCTCGCAAGCCGAGAGCCTTGAGCCCTCGTCAGCAGGCGATCCAGAAGCGCGACCAGGCGCTCGTCAAGCTCCTCAACGAGATTGCCGTCGGGCCGATGTCGTCGATCAAGAAGATCGAGCTCGAGGAGAGCGAGAAGCTCATCACGATCCGGGCGGCCGTGTCGCGTCAGCTCAAGGTCCACCCGGCACAGATCAACATGGGCGTCCGCGGCGGTGCCATCTACCTCAGCCGCTCCCCGATCCCGGGGGCCCGCGGCGGGCGGCGCCGGAAGGTCGCGACCGCCTAGGTCTGGCCGGCCGGCGCGCTCTCGGCTTCCTTAGGGGCGCGATTCGGCGCGACTTCGATCGAGGCGCCCTCGAAGAGCGGCATCCCGGCGCCGTGCCGGTAGAACGGCCGCGCGTCGGGCGGAAGGGGCGTGCTCCCGGCGATGAGATCGGCCGCCTTCTCGGCGACCATCATGACCGGGGCATAGATGTTCGCGTTCGTGACGCTCGGGAAGACCGAGGCGTCGACGACGCGGAGGCCGTCGAGGCCGTGGACGCACATCGACGCGGGGTCGACGACCGCGTCCGGCCCGATGCCCATCTTCGCGCTGCACGACGGGTGGAGGGCGGTCTCCGCGTCGCGGGCGACCCAGTCGAGGATCTCGGCGTCCGTCTCGACCCCCGGTCCGGGCGACAGCTCGCCGCCGTTGAAGCGCGCCATCGCCGGCTGGTTGAGGATCGCCCGGGCGACGCGAATCGCCTCCGGCCACTCGCGCCGGTCCTGCTCGGTCGAGAGGTAGTTGAACCGGATCGCGGGGTGCGTCCGGGGGTCGGCGCTGCGGAGCTTCACGGAACCCCGCGCGTCCGAGTACATCGGCCCCACGTGGACCTGGTAGCCGTGGCCGGATGGCGGCGATGAGCCGTCGTAGCGGATCGCGAGCGGCAGGAAGTGGAACTGCACGTTCGGCCAGCCGACGTCGTCGTTGGAGCGAACGAAGCCACCGGCCTCGAAGTGGTTCGTCGCCCCCGGCCCGCGGCGCAGGAAGAGCCACTGGAACCCGATCCAGGGCTTCCGCCAGTGCTGGAGGGCGGGCTGCATCGAGACGGGCTCGCGCGACCGGTATTGGACGTAGACCTCGAGGTGGTCCTGGAGGTTCTCGCCAACGCCCGGCAGGTCCTCCACGACCCCGATCCCGAGGGCCTCGAGCTCGGCCGCCGCGCCGACCCCCGAGAGCTGCAGAAGCTGGGGCGTGTTGATCGAGCCGCCGGCGAGGATCACGTCGCCGGCGCCGACCCGCCGGACGCCGCCGCGGCCGACCTGGTATTCGACGCCGACCGCGCGGCGGCCCTCGAACAGGACCCGGTTGACGAACGCCCCGCTCCGGACCTCCAGGTTCGGGCGATTCATGACCGGGTGGAGGTAGGCGCGGGCGGCGGAGATCCGCCGCCCGCGCCGGATGTTCCGATCGAACCGGGCGAAGCCCTCCTGGCGATAGCCGTTGACGTCGGCCGTCAGCGGGTAGCCGGCCTCCTGGACTGCCCCGAAGAAGGCTTCGAAGAGCGGGTTCGTCGCCGGCCCGCGCTCGAGCGGCAGCGGGCCGCCGTGGCCGCGCCACGGGTCGTCGGCGGCCGCCGCCAGGGCGTCCTCCATGCGCCGGAAGTAGGGAAGGCAATGGGCGAAGTCCCAGCTCGCCATCCCGGGGGCCGCCGCCCAGCGCTCGAAGTCGAGCGGGTTGCCGCGCTGGAAGATCATCCCGTTGATCGACGACGAGCCGCCCAGGACCCGGCCCCGGGCGTGGTAGATCCTGCGGCCGTGCATGAACGGCTCGGGCTCGGACTCGTAGCGCCAATCGTAGAAGCGATTGCCGATCGGGTAGGCCAGGGCGGCCGGCATGTGGATGAAGACGTCGAACCGCCAGTCCGGCCGGCCGGCCTCGAGGACCAGGACCCTTGTCCCGGGATCGGCCGACAGGCGACTGGCGAGGACGCAGCCGGCGGAGCCGCCGCCGACGATGACGACGTCGAGCCGTTCGGTGGCCACGATCGGATGCTAGCGCCGGCGCGCCGGCTCAGCCGCCGCGATGCGTCTCGTGGAGCAGCTCGAGGAAGCGCTCGCGGGAGGCCTCGAGGACCACGTCGACGTTCGGGGCGAGGTGCTCCACCCCGAGATGATCCACGACGGTCTGGCCCGCCGTGAGCTCGCCGGCCGTCTCGACCCGGACGTTGAGGTGCTCAACCCGGGTGGCGATCGATGGGTCGATGGCGACGGCCATGGCAATGGGATCGGGCAGGTCGAAGCCGGCGAGATGGGTCTCGGCCTTGACGAAGTCGGTCAGGGTGGCCTGGATGTCCACCGCGAAGGCCCCGAGCGGTCCGACTGCCCTCAGGCGGGCCGCATCGTCGGCGTCGATGACCGCGTACTTGCGGGAGATGTCCCAGCCGACCATCGTCAACCGAGCACCGGCCTCGAAGACGATCGCCGCGGCCTCCGGATCGACCCAGATGTTGAACTCCGCCGCGGCGGTGATGTTGCCGACCGCGTCGGCCGTGCCGCCCATCGTCACGATCTCGCGGAGGCGGGCGGCAATGCCGGGGTCCTGCTGCAGGGCCCGGGCGACGTTGGTGAGCGGGCCGAGCGTGACGAGGGTCACCGTCCCCGCCGGCCGCCGATTGATCTCGTCGACGAGGACGTCCACGGCATGGCCGGGCGCGGGTATCCGGCCGGTGAGTGGCAGGCCGATGTCGCCCAGGCCGTCCTGGCCGTGGACGAACTGGGCCGTCCGAAGCGCGCGGGCCAGGGGAGCATCGCAGCCGGCGTGGACGGGGACGCGGCCGGCGGCCCCGCACAGCTCGACGGTGTAGAGCGCGTTCTGGACGGCCTCGGGCAGGGGCACGTTGCCGGCGACGACCGTGACGGCGACGACGTCCACGCCGGGATGGCGGAGGGCCATGACGAGAGCGACGGCGTCGTCCGAGGCGGTGTCCGTGTCGACGATGAAGGTCCGGCGGGCTGGCATGCCGGGCAGCGTAGCCCGGCGGCCCGGGCGGCGCTCAGCGGGCGACGATCAACCGGGCGGCGATCAGCGGGCGACGATCAACCCTCGAGCGGGGCGACGGCGAACTGGACGGCGAACTGCTTGCACCAGATCACGACGCTCGCCGCGGCGGCCGGGTCAGAGCCGGCCGGCAGGTCCATGTTGAAGTTGCCGTCGGTGGCCTTGAGACGGCCCAGCTCGATGGCCGCGACGGTGTAGCCGGCGGGGTCTGGCGAGACGAGGACGTAGAGATCCGGGCCGTTGCGGACGGAGAAGTTCTCGAACCGAACGGTCCAGGCGCCGGGCGCAGTCTCGATGAGGGTCGCGGTGCCGCTCCCGAAGTGGAACTCGTCGGCGCCGGTGAAGGTGCCGCTCCGTGGAGTGGCCAGGTCGGAGCCGGGCGTCGCGCCGGGGTCGGCGTCCGGCGTGGCGCTCGCGGCGGCCCCGGATGGCGCGGGTGCGGCGGTGGGCGTCGATGAGCCCGGGGCGGGCTCATCGAGGGACGTCCGGATGAAAAGCGGCGAGCCCAGGTACCAGCCGCTCGGCACACCCAGCGCGAGGGCGAGGACGACGAGCGCGCCCGTTCGCCCCGGATGGCGGCGAGCGGCCGCGAACCAGCCGCGCCGTCGCGCGACGATGACGGCGACGACGGCAAGGATGCCGAGCGCGATCGCGATCGGGACGCGGTTGGGGTAGAGGTTCGTCGCGATGAAGCGCTCGATGTCGCCGATGAGGTTCATGTCGAGGATCGTGCCGGCACCTCGTGACTCCCGGATGACGGCCCCGCCGCTCGGCCCGTGCGCGGTGCGTCGTCAGAGCCGTCAACCCGAGGGGATCGCCGGGGGAGCCAGGGCTAGCCGGGGACCGGGAGGCGGAACCAGAAGGTCGTCCAGGCGTCGTCCGAGGCGGCCCCCACGCGGCCGCCGGCGTCCTCGATGAGACGCTTGACGATGGCCAGGCCGATGCCCGCTCCGCCGCGCTCGCGGTTGCGCGACTTCTCGACCCGGTAGAAGCGCTCCCAGACCCGGGGCAGATCCTCGTTCGGGATCGGGGCGCCGGTGTTGGCCACCCGGACCAGGATGCCGTCGGCGGTCCGGGCGGCCTCCACCCGGACGCTGCCGCCGGCCGGGGTGTAGCGGACGGCATTCTGGAGGAGGTTGGCCATGACCTGGACCAGCTCGTCGGGTCGAGCCTCCACCACCAGGTCGTCGGCGGCGGCCACCGTCAGGGCCACCGAGCGGCGAGCGAGTGCCGGACCCACGAGGTCGGCCGCGCCGCGCACGAGCGCTCCCAGGTCGACTGCCGAGGGCCGCGGCCGCTCCCCCTCCGCGCCGGCCAGGACATCGAGCGAGGCGGCCAGCCGGCCCAGCCGGTCGACCTCCTCGCGGAGCGAATCGAAGGTCGCCGGCTCCGGCGGCAGGACCCCGTCGCGGAGGGCCTCCAGGTAGCCCTGGAGGTTGGTGAGGGGCGTCCGGAGCTCGTGCGACGCGTTGACTACGAACTCGCGCCGCATCAGCTCCTGCTCCTCGAGCCGGTCGGCCATGGTGTTGTAGGCGGCGGCCAGGGCCCGGACCTCCGTGGGCCCCTCCTCGGGCACCCGGGCGGTGAGGTCTCCGGCAGCGATCCGCTCCGCCGCGCCGGCCACGTGCTGGATCGGCCGGGCCAGCATCCGCCCGAAGACCGCGGCCAGGACGAAGGCGACGAGGGCGGCGACCGCGAGGGCGATCCCGAACACGACGGTCACGCTCGCGTCGAACATCTCCCGGGCGTGCTCCGCCGAATCGCCGGCCGCCATCATCAGGGCCTCGAACGATTCGGCGCCGACGCGCAGGACGCCGACGGCCACGACCGCGACCGCGAGGCCGGCAACGACGAGGGCCGCGATCGCGATCCTGGCAGCGATCCCGCCCCGACCCGCGATCCCGCCCCGACCCGCGATCCCGTCCCGGCCGCTCACGCCGGCGCCAGCCGTTCGACGGTCGTGGCGGCCCGGTAGCCGGCGCCACGGACCGTAGCCACGAAGCGCGGCGCTGCCGGATCGTCGCCCAGCTTCTCGCGCAGGCGCTTGACGTAGACGTCGATCGCCCGGTCGGTCACGTCGGCCTCGCCGACCCCGTGGATCGCGTCGAGCAGCTGGTCGCGGCTGAGGATCCGGCCGTCGGCCGCCAGCAGGGCGACGAGCAGCCGCAGCTCGAGGACGCTGAGGACGACCTCGCGACCCGCGACCCGGACCCGGTGGCGGGCGAGGTCGACCTCCAGGTCGCCGGCCCGGAAGCGCACCTCGCCGGCCGCGTCAAGGGCATCGCGCTCGGAGCGGCGGAGGATCGTCCGGACCCGGGCGACGAGCTCGGCCGGCGAGAAGGGCTTGGGCAGGTAGTCGTCGGCGCCCTCGGTCAGGCCCTGGATCCGGTCACCGGTCGAGCCCCGGGCCGAGAGGACCAGGATCGGGATGTCACCCATCGCCCGCGTTCGGCGAATGACGGCCAGCCCGTCGACCTCGGGCAGCATCAGGTCGAGGACGACGAGCCGCGGAGCGTGCTCCTCGATCGCCCGGAGGGCTGCACGCCCGTCGCCCGCGGTCACGACCCTGAAGCGCTCACGCTCGAGGTAGGCGCGGACGAGGGCGACGATCTTGGGATCGTCGTCAACGACCAGGATGGGGGCGGATTCCGGGCGGGCCATGAGGTCGATCATCGCGGGTCGAAGGCTGCGCGACAACCATGACGGGTCCGTGACGCGGCGTCATCGGGACGTCGCCGGCGGTCGCGACAGTCCGCCCCACTCCCGCCGGATGCGGGACGGCTCGCCGACCAGCCCCCCACCCCGGTTCGGCCCAAGGAGGAACCCGATGTTCCGACGTTTCGCTGCGGCCCTGACCAGCGCCGCGCTCCTCGTCTCGGTGGCCGCGTCCACCGTTGCCGCCGGCGGCCCGCCGAGCCTGGCGTTCTACGTCGACGACGTCCGCTACCGGACCCTCGGCACGCCGACCGACTTCTCGAGCACCGGCGCACCCGACTTCACGTACGACGCGATCTATGCCCTCGGCAACGGCCTCATCAACGTGGCCGAGTCGAAGCCTGGCGACACCGATTTCAACGGCGGTCGCTGGATGGTTCTGCCCATCACCTGGTCCGCGGGCGTCACCCCGACCCAGCTCACGAGCGCCGAGGAGGTCGAGGCCTGGGCCGACGCGGGCTACCTGTCGATCGGATCCACCCCGGTCAGGCAGTTCCTCTGCCCGGTCATCCCGGACAACGGCCACTGATCGTCACCCTCCTCCCAGCACGAAGCCCCGGGCCGGCGCCCGGGGCTTCGTGATTCGCGACGGCGTGGCTCCGTCTAGCGGGAGCCGACCGCGACCTTCTCGCCGATGACCTGGCGTGCCTTGCCCGGGTTGTCCGTGGCGAAGGCCACGCTCACGTTGCCGCCATCCATGCCGGTCGGCAGAGCCGCCTCGATGTTCACGCCGGCATCGGCGAGCTTCCGCGCGACCATGGCGAGCGACCCGGGCTGGTGGGCCATGGTGGCCACGACCAGCTCGACCTCGCGCGGGCGGAACCCGGCGTCGCCGAGCGCACGCCTGGTCCCCGATTCGTCGTTGGTCAAGAGGACCACGGTCCCCGAATCGCCGCAGGTGGCTCCGGTGAAGCCGAGGATGTTGATCCCCTTCTGGGCGATCGCCTCGGTGGCTCGGGCGAGCTCACCGGGCTTGTTCATGAGCTCCACGATGAACGCATTCACGAGGAGACTCCTCCGCTGGCTGGGCCCGGGGCGACGGACGGGCGCCCGCCGGGGCAGGCCGTTGGACCTTCGATTCTAGGGTCGTGCGCAACTGCGTCGTTCCGGGATGTCGTTGGTCCCGGGTGCCTCGTTCCCGGGTCGCGAGTGCCCGTGAACGTCCCGTTGCCGCCTCGGTGCAACCCCGGCTCTCAGCCGGCTCTCATGGTCGGGCCGCAGGATCGGTCATCATCCGACCCCTCCCGAAGGAGATCCCCGTGCTCCAGCCGAACCGCCTCGCCGGTTCCAGCGTCCCGCCGGAACCCCACCGCAGCGTCGAGCGATCCCCCGTCGTCCAGCCGGTCCCCGTCATGGAGCCCGTGCCAACGTTCGAGGGTCGTCCCCTCCCCGATCCCACCGAGCCGGCCTGGGACCAGGGCCTCGTCTTCGACGTCGAGACGCTCCTGACGCGGCGACAGGCGCTCAAGGTCGTGGGGACAGGTGCCGCGCTCCTGACCCTCGCCGCCTGCGCGCCGGACGCGACGGGTCTGCTGACCGCATCGCCGAGCGCGACGTCGACCGCGACCGGCGCTGCCTCGGCGACGGCCGGGGCCACGACGACCGCCGACTGCACGACCGCGATCCCGGAGGAGACGGCCGGGCCGTACCCCGGTGACGGCTCGAACGGTCCCGACGTGCTGGCCGAGTCCGGGGTCGTCCGGAGCGACATCCGGTCGAGCTTCGGAACGTCGACGACGACCGCCGCGGGGGTGCCGCTGACCGTCCGCTTCGTGGTCCTCGATCTCTCGAACGGCTGTGCCCCGCTCGCCGGCGCGGCCGTCTACGCCTGGCACTGCGATGGCGAGGGCCGCTACTCGATGTACTCGTCGGGGGTCGAGGGCGAGAACTTCCTGCGCGGCGTCCAGGCCGCCGCCGACGATGGCGTGGTGACCTTCCAGTCGATCTTCCCGGGCTGCTACCAGGGTCGCTGGCCGCACATCCACTTCGAGGTCTTCCGGAGCCTGGCCGAGGCGACCGACGACGCCAACAAGATCGCGACCTCCCAGATGGCCCTGCCGGCGGCGGCCTGCGCCGAGGTCTACGCCACCGCCGGCTACGAGTCGAGCGTGGGGTCCTTCGCCGGCGTCAGCCTCGCCTCGGACAACGTCTTCGGCGAGGACGGTGGGGCCCGCCAGCTCGGGACGATGAGCGGCTCGATCGCCGACGGCCTGACGGTCGAGCTGGCCGTCCCGGTCAGCGCCTGAGGCTCGGGCAAACCCTTCGGGCGCCGGTTCAGCGGGAGGGGAGGCTCGCCAGGGCGGCGGCGCGCCCGCTCCTCCGCGGGGCGTAGCCTTGCGTCAACGCCGAAGGAGGAGAGCGTCAATGGGCATCATCAAGCGCGACTTCGCCAAGCCGGACGATGTCTACGAGTTCGTCCATGGTCGGTCCCTCGTGGTTCGGGTCAGCGACGCGGAGGAGGTCTGGCGCTCCGAGCTGGGGCCGGGCTGGAACTGGGACGAGGACCTCGAACCGTATGCCGAGGGCGCGACGAGCTGCCCCATGACCCACCGCGAGTACGTCGTGTCGGGGCGGATCCGCTACCTGACCGACGACGGCACCGAGGTGTACGGCGGGCCCGGTGACTTCCTCTTCATCGAGCCCGGTCATCGGGCCTGGGTGGTCGGCGACGAAACCTGCGTCCTCGTCGACTGGTAGGCGATTCGACCAATGGCCCAGCGACCCGTCGAGCTCATCCTGGCACGGCAGCTGGCGAGCTCCCTCGCCGTACCCGTCCTGCTCGTCGACGCGGGCGGTGACACCCTCTTCTTCAACGAGCCGGCGGAGCTGATCTTCGGTCGGCGCTTCGACGAGATCGAGTCGCTCGCTTTCGAGGAGCGGACGAGGATGCTCGCACCGCGCCGCGCCGACGGTGGACCGCTACCGGTCGAGGAGCTGCCCGGGGTGGTCGCCATGCGCAACCACCGGCCGGCTCATGCGGCGTTCCACATCCACGGCTTCGATGGCGCCCTGCGCCCGGTGGCAGCGACGGCGATCCCCCTCGAGAACGCGAACGGCGATGTCCTGGGCGCGCTCGTCGTGCTGTGGTCAAACCCGGACCTTCCGGCCCTCTCGCCGGCCGCGACGTGAGGATCACCGTGTGGGGATCGCGCGGCTCGATTGCCAGCGTGGGCCCGTCGACTCAGCGGTACGGCGGCAACACGGCGTGCGTCGAGATCGGGGCCGATCATGACGAGGTCGTCGTCCTGGACGCGGGAACCGGGCTCCGGGAAGCCGGGCTCGTCCATGCCGGCGACGGCCGGCCGGTCCACGTCCTCCTGACCCACCTCCACATGGACCACATCCAGGGCCTGGGCTTCTTCCGGCCCCTGTTCGAGCCGGGCCGGGAGGTCCACATCTGGGGACCGCCGTCGACGACGCTGCCGCTGCGGGCACGGCTGACTCGGTACCTGTCGCCGCCGCTCTTCCCGGTCCGGCTCACCGATCTCGGCTCCAGCGTCGCGCTTCATGACGTTCCGGTCGATCCGTGGCGGATCGGGGGCCTGACCATCAGCGCGGCGATGGTGATCCATCCCGGCCCGACCGTGGGCTACCGGATCGCCGGCGACGGGGCAACGGCCGCCTACCTGCCCGATCACGAGCCCGCCCTTGGCGGCTTCGGCGGCCTCGACTGGACCTCGGGCTCCGATCTGGCGCGCGAGGTCGACCTGCTGCTCCACGACGGGCAATACTCGGCTGCCGAGTACGTCCAGCGGGTCGGCTGGGGTCACAGCAGCATCGAGCAGGCCGTGTCCTTTGCCGATCTCGTCGAGGCTCGCTGCCTCGCCCTGATCCATCACGAGCCGGAGCACTCGGACGACCAGATCGACCATCTCCTGGCGCTGGCCCGGACGATGCTCCCGCCCGAGCGCGTCATCGCGACCTTCGATGGCCTGACGCTGGACGTATAGGCCAGGCCCGCCCCGATCAGGCGACGCCCCAGCGTGCCTGCAACTCCAGGACCTCCTCGTCCGGAACGCCGACCGAGACGTGCATGTGGACGATCCGCCAGTCGCCCTCCTCGCGCTGGAGGATCGCGGTGAGCCGGGTGGCGATCCGGCCCGCTCCGCCGGGAAAGACGTACGTCGGCTCGTCGACGAACCAGCCGACGTCGCCTCGCTCGAAACCCGCGGGTCGGGGGCCCGGGACGACGCCCAGCCCCTCGGACTCGAATCCGTAGCGAAGGCGATCGCGCTCGGTCACCCACTCGCCGGGCGACGTGCCGATCACGAGCGTCGTCGGGTCTGCCGAGACGAGCCGGTCGAAGCTCGCCACATCGCTCGAGCTCAAGCGCTCATAGAACCGCAGCATCGCGTCGCGGACATCGCCGGACGGTTCCATCCGATCCACCTCACGCACCTCCCGCCGCTACGTCGTCGGCGCTGACCCGAACGGGTCACGCCGTGCGTCAGCTCGATGCACCCCCCGCGCGCTGCCCGGCGTCCACCCCCGCGGTCACCGCTCCGTCGGGCATGGAGCCGGCGAGCGCCACGGCCTCCACGAGGGACAGCCGTCGACCGGCTTCGCTGGCCTGCATGAAGCTCTCCTCCCCCAGCGCCTCCCGCGACGCGATCGCGGGATCCGGAAGATGGAGCACGTCCATCGGTGCCGCGGAGCTGCCCGTCGCCTCGCGGAGGAGGGCCGCGGCCGCCGCGAGCTGCGCTCCCCGTTCTGGGTCGCCGGCGGCGTTCGCGATGAGCGCGGCGACGAGCAGGCTGCCGATCAGGCTGACCGTCAGGTCGAGGTCCTGCTCGATCTCCATCGCGGCGCGCAGGTGAGCAACGGCACCGTCGAGATCACCCGTCCCGAGGGCCGCGACGGCCAGCAGGGTCTCGCCGTCGGCGAGCCGATACCGGGCGCCGGTCTCGCGCAGGAACGCGTTGTCCTCCTCGGTCAACCGTCGCGCCGTCTCCCAGTCACGCTCCAGGAACGAACCAATGACGAGGCCCTGGCGAACCTTGGCGAACCCCTGACGGTCACCGAGCCCAAGGAACAACTCCGCGCTCGCCTCATGGCGCTCGCGCAGCCGTCCCGTGTTACCCGCGACCATGTCGATGAAGCCGAGGTTGTAGAGCGCCTCGGCTCGCAGGGCGTCGCTGTCGAGCGATTCGGCGATGGCGAGCGCCTCCTCGTAGCACGCCTCCGTGGCGGGGTAGTCGGCGAGCCAGTAAGAGAGGCCGCCCGAGGCGATCAACGTCCTGAATCGGCCTTCGGAGGGCCGGGCGGCATCTGGTCGGCCAAGGATGCGGGCACACCAGTCACGGCCCTCACGAAGGTGCGAACGATGCTGCCAGAATCGCCAGACGGACCCGGCCAGGCGCATCGCCAGCTCCGGCTCGTCGGCTCGGAGGCACCACTCGAGCGCCGCCCGAAGGTTGTGCTGCTCGTGCTCGAGCCGGTCGAGCCACGGCCCGGGGTCGCCGTACTCGAGCTCCCGTTCCGCGCTCGCCCCGAGCTCGACAAAGTGCTCGGCGTGACGACGCGCCAGCTCGGACTGCTCGCCCGACACCGCCAGCTGTTCGAGGGCGAACTCACCGATCGTCACGAGCCGGTGGAAGCGCGGCTCCCCATGGTCCGTCTGGACCTCGAAGACGAGGCTCTCGTCGACGAGCGAGGCGAGGCCGTCGAGGACCGGCAGCCCCAGCGACCCGGCCGGATCGCACACCGACTCGGCCGACTCGATCGTCCAGCCGCCCGTGAAGATCGCCAGCCGGCGGAACAGGATCCGCTCAGCGTCAGCCAGCAGGTCGTGGCTCCAGGCGATCGTGGCGCGCAGCGTCCGCTGGCGCTCGGGGACGTCGCGCGTCCCGCCGGTCAGCACCTCGAGACTCCGTTCGAGGCGGCCGAGCAGCGCGGCTGGCGTGAACAGGCGCGTCCGCGCCGCGGCCAGCTCGATGGCAAGGGGCAGGTCGTCGAGTCGCGCGCAGATGGCGGCGATCGTCGCCGCGTTGTCGTCCGTCACGGTGAACCCCGGACGGACGGCCCGGGCGCGCTCCACGAACAGGGTCACGGCATCGAGTCCGCCCAGCGGCGGGACCCGGTACTCGTGCTCGCCGGCCAGTCGGAGGATCGTCCGGCTCGAGACGAGGACCCGGATTCCACCCGCCGCGGCGAGCAGCTGGGCGACGAAGGGGCCGGCTTCGGCGACCTGCTCGAAGTTGTCGAGGACGAGCAGCGCCCGCCGATCGCGCAGCGACGCGATCACCGTCTCGGCGATGGGCCGCCCGGCCTCCTCCTCGATCCCGAGCGCCGTGGCGACCGCGGACGGGACCAGATCCGGCTCGACCACGGGCGCGAGCCCGACGAACCACGCTCCCCCGGGCATCTCGTCGCGCACGCGCTCGGCCACCGCCAGCGACAGGCGAGTCTTGCCGGTCCCGCCCGGGCCGGTCAGGGTGACGAGACGGGCTCGCCGGAGCAGGTCGACGACGTCGGCGAGCTCGACCTCGCGGCCGACGAACGACGACACCGATTCGGGCAGGTTCGACGGGCCGGACTCCGTGCGCAGCGGCCGCGGATCGTCCGCCCCGGGGGCGACGAGGCGGTGGAGCCGGCGCGGCTCCTCGAAGTCCTTGACCCGGACCAGCCCGGCGTCGAGGAGGGTCGCGTCCGGTGGCAGCTCATCGCCGATGGAGTCGCGGGTCGTGTCGGAGAGCACGATCTGGCCGCCATTGGCCGCCGCTGCGACCCGTGCCGCGTAATGCACGTCGACGCCGATGTAGTCGCTGCCCGAGGCGGTCAGCCGCCCTTCTCCGGTGTGCAGCCCGATGCGCACCCGCACCGCGGCTGGCCCGGCTACGGGATCGTCCACCAGCGCCGCCTGGAAGGCGGCGGCGGCGCGCAGCGCGCCAATCGCCTCGGCAAAGGTGGCGAAGACGCCGTCGCCCTCGTGCTTGACGACGACACCGCCGTGCTGGCCGACGGCCCGAACGGCCAGCCGATCATGCGCCGCGAGGACGCGGTCCCAGGCGTCGGGGGCCAGCGACCGGGCGATTCGAGTCGAGCCCTCGATGTCGCTGAACAGGAACGTGACCGTGCCGCGGGGCAGTGTCATGGGGCCCTCTTCCGAGCGCCGATGGTCGCACATCGCGACCGATCTCGATCAGCCCTCGTCGCCCTCCTGTGCGACCTCCGCGAGGCGCTCGGCGTCGCGGATGAGCACCTGGTGGTTCTCCGTGTCGAGGAGGTCTCGCCGCCGGAAGTCGGCGAGGGTATGGGCGAGCGTCTCGCGGGTCGTCCCGATCATCTCGGCCAGCTCCTGCTGCGTCAGGCGGGCCCCGATGAGCGTACCTCGGACCGTGTCCACCCCGAAGCGTTGGGCCAGGTCGATGAGCTTGCGGGCCAGCCGCTGGCCGACCCGCTGATAGGCCATCGCCTCGAGCTCGCGCTCGGCCTCCTGGAGGCGACGCGAGAGGAACGTGATGATGTTCACCCCGATGATCGGGTAGCGCTCGACGAGGCGGCGCAGCTCGTCGGGGGTGATCGTGCAGATGACCGCGGCGTCGATGGCGTCGGCGTACGCCTCCGGAAGCCGGTCCTGGCCGAGGAGAGACATGTCGCCGAGGATCGTGCCCGGCTCGTAGATATCGAGCGTCAGCTGCTTGCCATCGGGGGTGACCCGGTAGACGCGGACCTTGCCCCGCTTCAGGATGTGGATCCGGTCCGGCGGGTCGTCCGGCGAGAGGATCACCTGCCCGGGATGGCAGTGGGTCATCGTCGTGGCGTGGCCGATGGCCTCGATGTCGGTCTCCGAGAGCCCGCTGAAGAGCTCGAGCTCTCGCAGCAGCCCGAGCTTCTCGGTGAACGACCGGCGCTGCGTCGCCGTCACCCGTCGACCTCGAGGCGGACGATCCGCCCCGGCGCGAACGGCGCGTCGACCTCCACGCCGATGCGCCGGTAGAGGACGGCGGGCAGCCCGATGTCGGCGAGGTGAACCCGGCCAGCGTGCGCGCGGCCCGGCGCGCTGAGAAGACCGGTCTTGGGCAGGGCCAGGGTGAGCGTCGCCGTCGCAACGACCGCGACCCCGGCCGCCTCACCGCTGTCCGGGTCGATCCCGGACGGCAGGTCCAGGCTGATCAGGGGGGCGGTGGCGTTCGCGATCCGATCGACGAGCCAGCCGACCCCGTCGCGGGGCGGTCCGGCGGCCCGGTAGCCGAGAATCGCGTCGACGATCGCGTCGGCCGAGGCCAGCTCGCGATCCAGCTCCTCGTCGGGCACGTCGTAGATCGCGACGCAGCAGTCGACCGCCATCTCGAGCAGGATCGCCAGCTGGTGTCGGGCCGGCTCGGACAGGCGGTTGACCGGGCGAGCGAGGATGACTCGCACGGACGCCCCCCGATTCGCGAGGTGGCGGGCCGCCGCCAGACCCCCGCCCCCGTTGTTGCCGGGTCCCACCGCGACGATGACCCGCTTATCCCGGAGGTTGCCGCCGAGCTCGGCCCGGACCAGCTCGGCGAGGTGAGAGCCGGCCTGCTCCATCATCTGCTGGATCTGGATGCCGAAGTCCTCGACGGCGAGGCGGTCGACCTCGGCCATCTGCGCGGCGGTCACGGCCGGGACGGACGACGCGGGGCTCGAGGGAAACCTGCTCGTCGCGTCGATCACGGGAGGTGCTCCGCGAACAGCGCCGCGAGATCGTCGGCGCTCTTGATCCCGATGTGCTTCTCGATCAGCTGTCCGTCCGGCCCGAGGATGATGAGCGGCGTCGCCGGCGGTGACAGGACCTGGTCGCCGAACGTCGCGGCGAGCGAGCGCGATACCTCGGGCGGCGCGACGGCGAAGGTCCAGTCGTAGCCCTCGCGCCCGGCGTACGCGGCGAGGTCCTCCGCACGTTCGTTGGGATCGACGTCCAGGCTCACGTAGACGACGTCGGCCGAGTCTGTCGCATCGAGGGCGGCCTTGGCCTCGCCCTGCTGCTGCCGGCAGTTGAAACACCAGATCGCCATGGTCTCGATCGCCACGACCTTGCCCTCGAGGTCGGCGATCCGGAACTCCTCCCCGGTGACGACGTCCCGCAGGGTGGCCGTTCGCCACGCCTCGTCGCCCGTGGGTTCCTCGCCGGATCCACCGGCGGTGGTTCCGGAGCAGGCGCCGACGACGATCGCGGCAGCGAGGATCAGGGCAAGCCGGGAGCGCATGCCGTCAGGATGCCACCTGCGGTGACCGCCCGGCTCGAGCGGACATCGAACCCGTCATGCGGCGCGCAGCGACACGGACCGATCCGAGGCCCCGAACCGGTACCACAGCAGGCCGAGCGCCGCACCCCACATCATGTGGCCGGCCAGGAACGCGACGCCGTTCAGGTTGAGCACGAGCGGGTCGACGGCGGGGACGACGACGAACCACATCGCGGCGAAGACCGCAACGCCCCAGGCAATGCCGGCGACCAGCAGGCCCGGCGTGCCAATCCCACGACGGCCGATGGTGATTCCGAACACGGCGGCCAGGATGACCGAGTTCATCATGTGGCCGGCGAGCCCGACGAGAAGCGCGGCAAAGTCGAAGGGAATGGGATTCGACGCGCCCTGGAGATCGCGCACGAGCGTCGCACCGATCGCGACGGGTGGGCCGAACAAGCCGGCGCCGCCCGGGATGACGGCCTCGACCACCATCTCCCACATGGCGATGACGAGGCTGGCGACAATGCCGCCGAAGATGATGGCACGGGTGTTCATGAGAGCCTCGCGGTGTGGGGCGGACGATCGCCTCCGAGTGTCGGTCGTTGGACCGCCCGCCGGCTGTAGCGGCGGTCACACATGCGCGTCGCGTCGGCCCAGCCGGCGGGCCCGCTAGAGCAGTCCCGACGCCACGAGCTCGTACACGGCGGTCGCGATGAGGAGGACGCCCATGGCGCGGAACAGTGCGAGGTGGTGCTGGGCGACGATCCGGGAGAACGCCTGACCTCGCGCCGCGCCGATCATGGCGAGGGCAACAAGGGGCAGTCCGAACCCGAGCCCGTACACGACGAACGAGCCGACGCGGGCGAGGCTGTCGCCAAGCCCCACGGAGATGGCCAGGAGTGCCACGAGGAACGGGCCTGCGCACGGCAGCGCCACCGGGCCCACGAGGAGGCCGTAGACGTACGCCTGCCCGATCGGATTGCGCACGACCGGGACCCGGACGCCGGCGAGGCGCTCGAACGGGTTGCGGCCCGCCAACAGGAGGAGTCCGAGACCCACGAGCAGGACCGTGGTCACCGGCACCGACCAGCGCAGGACATCGCCGAAGGGCAGGGCCAGCGCCGCCAGGGCAGCCCCGATGGCGACCATCGTCGTTAGCAGGCCGGCGAGGACGGCCAGCCCGAGGAGCGCGGCCGTGGGCCGCCCCTGCCCTTCGCGACCGGTGCCGGCCAGGTAGGCGATGAACCCCGGGTAGAGGGGCAGGAGGCACGGGCTGGCCGCGCTTCCAAGGCCCAGCAGGAACGTCGCGGCGATCGCCTCCATCAGCCGGGAGGATCGCACGTGACCGTCCCGCCCGACGTGCCGTGGCTCACACGACCCTGTGATCTGCGATACGGCACGTGCGATCCGGCGGCCCCACGCTCGCCCGATGACACAGGTGGACGAGGTCCTCGGCCACGCGGCCGAGGACCGCTACGTGCGTGCGATCGACGCCGGGCGCCGGGCGAAGGACGCGTTCTTCAGGTCATCGCCGGACAGCCCCCTGCGAGGAGCCGGGGGGCATCCCCACGCGCTTCGCTATTTCGCCGTCGACGCCCGCTACCGGATCGTGGTGCCACGCCTCCGAGAGACGCCTGGCACGGGACCGATCTCGCTCGACACCTCGACCGGCGAGCGGCGCACGGCTCGGCGCGCCGGCTTCCTCGACTTCGAGCTCAACGGCCAGCGGCTCAGCCTTACCGGATTCAGGACGAGCCGCACCCCGGCCAGCTCGCTCTTCGTGCCGTTCACGGACGCGACCAGTGGCAGCGAGACCTACGCGAGCGGCCGCTACCTCGATCTCGAGATCGACCCGGATGGCTCCGTCGTCCTCGACTTCAACCTCGCCTATCACCCGTACTGTGCGTACTCCGATGCCTACTCGTGTCCCCTCGCCCCCGCCGCGAACCGGCTGCCCGTTCCGATCCTGGCCGGGGAGCGGCTGATCGGCCGGGGACACCGGGCCGAAACGTCGTGACCGGCGGCGTCCCGGCACGTCCATCGGTCGCTCGTCCCGAAGGGGAGATCCTCCACGAGATCACCCGGTCGATCTGCCCGACCTGTCGAGTGGCAATCGACGCGCAGGTGCTCCTCCGGGACGGCGAGGTCTTCATGCGCAAGCGCTGCGCTGATCACGGCTGGTTCGAGGGCCTCATCTACGCCGACGCGCAGGCCTACGTGGAGCAGGCGCGGTTCAACAAGCCGGGCCAGGCGCCCCTTCGGATCTCGACCGAGGTCCAGCGCGGCTGCCCGTTCGACTGCGGGCTCTGTCCCGAGCACCGCCAGCACACCTGCCTGGCCCTCATCGAGGTCAACAGCGCCTGCAACCTCGACTGCCCGGTCTGCTTCGCCAACGCCGGCGCCGGGTTCAACCTGACGCTTTTCGAGGTGGAGGCGATGCTCGATCGCTTCGTCGAGCTGGAGGGCCACCCCGAGGTCGTCCAGTTCTCGGGCGGCGAGCCGACCCTTCATCCCGACCTTCCGGCGATGATCAAAACGGCCCGGGGGCGCGACATCCGCTACGTGATGGTCAACACCAACGGGTTGCGGATCGCCGACGACCCGGCCTGGTTCGAGACGTTTGCCGCGCTGCGACCGCTCGTCTACCTCCAGTTCGACGGTCTGACCGACGACACGTACCGAACGATCCGCGGGAAGCCGCTCCTGGCGACGAAGCTCCGGGCCCTGGACCGGCTGGCCGAGGCCGACCTCCACGTGATGCTCGTGGCCGCGATCGAGCGGGACGTCAACGAGCACGAGGCCGGTCCGATCATCGAGTTCGGCCTGCGCCACCCGGCGGTGCGGGGCGTCATGTTCCAGCCGGTGACCCACAGCGGGCGGCATCCCGATCACGATCCGATGCGCCGGATGACGATCCCCGACGTGGTCCGGCGGATCGACGACCACCCCGGCGGGGCGTTCCGGGCCAGCGACTTCGTCCCGATCCCGTGCTGCTTCCCGACCTGCAGCTCTGTGACCTACGCCTACCTGGGCGATGACGGCGAGGTCGTCCCGCTGCCCAGGCTCCTCGAGGTCGATCGCTACCTCGACTACATCACCAACCGGGCCATGCCAGGGGTCGATCGAGCCGTCCTCCACGCTCTCGAGGGCCTCTGGTCGGCCGGCTCGGTGCCCGGTGAGGGCCAGTCCGCGGCATTCGCCTGCGCCGCCTGCGACCTGGACCTGCCGGCCCTCACCGACCTCGCCCGCCGGATCTTCATGGTCCAGCTCCGGGACTTCCTCGACCCGTGGACCTTCGACGTGAAGAAGGCCATGAAATGCTGCATCGGCGTCCTGCAGGACGACGGGCGGATGATCCCGTTCTGCACCTACAACACGGTCGGCTATCGCGAGGAGACACGGCAGCGGCTGGCCGCCCGGCGCCGGGGACGCCGGAGCCTGCCGATGGTCGAGGTCCGATCGTGACCCTGGAGCGGGCCGAGGCAGCGGCTGCGCTGACCTGCTGCGCCGCCCTGTACGGCCACCCCCTCGCCGAGCTGGTGCTCGGTGACTCGCTGCATCCCGGGGGGATCAGGGGGACCCGGGAGCTCCTCCGGGCCGCCGACCTGCGACCGGGGTCGCGGCTGCTGGATGCCGGCTGTGGCCTGGGCGCCAGCGCCCGCCTGGCCGCCGCCGAGCACGGCCTGCGCGTCGATGCGGTCGATGCCAGCGCCGGCGCGCTGGCCCGAGCGGCGAGCGGCGAGGCCTCGGCGCGAATCCGGTGGCAGCGAGCCGACGTCCGAGAGCTGCCCTTCGA
Organism: Chloroflexota bacterium; assembly: GCA_040752335.1. Taxonomy (GTDB): domain Bacteria; phylum Chloroflexota; class Limnocylindria; order Limnocylindrales; family CSP1-4; genus UBA5189. Next base: position 80,112 of record JBFMEV010000006.1, on the reverse strand, counting down.
GGACGCCACCTTCGACGCCGTGCTCGCGGAGTGCGTCCTGTCGACCACCGATCGCCGCCCGGCGCTGGCCGAGATTCACCGGGTTCTCCGCCCGGGCGGGAGGCTCCTGCTCAGCGACGTCGTCGCGGACGGTCCGATCGACGCGTTCACGGCCCATCCCGCGCTCGGCGCCGCCCTGTGCCTCACCGCCGCGTGGCGGCCGGGGGAGCCGCCGGGGGCGCTGGCCGAGGCTGGGTTCGTGATCGATCGTCGCTGGGACCGGACCCCGGCGATCCTGGAGCTCGTGGATCGGGCCGAGGCCCGCCTGACCTTCGCCACGCTCGCCTTCCGGGACCTGCAGATCGACCTCCCCACGCTCGGCGCATCGCTCCCGGCGGAGGCGGGCCTCAACGTCGCCGGCGCCGACCTCACCGCCTCGACCGGCCGGCGCGTGGTCCGCGACCTCGCCGAGGTCGTTCGCTCGGCGGTCCGTGATGGGACCCTGGGCTATATCGCGCTCGTCGCGACCGCAATCGAGGTGCGACGACCGAACGTCGGCGCGTCCGGCCCCTGAGCGACCTGGCGCCGACTCACGGCGTCCAGATCGTCGTGTCGGGAGCGAAGGCGGCCCAGGCGAACCAGAAGTGGTCGCCGTGGACGACCGGCTCCAGCTGGGCGCCCGCGAGCGGCCCATCGATCGCCAGACCGGTGATCAACCAGGTCGAGCCGGTCTCCGCGTCCCTGATCGGTGCGCTCTCGCCGTCGCCGTCGCGGGCCAGGGTGAGGGTCTGTCCCTCGACGACCGGCCGGAAGGCCCCGGTCGCACCGGCATCTGCGCTGTCGTCGATGGTCGGGCCGTCGAGCGCCGAGGCCGTGCCCGGGGCCCACAGGACGACCACGGGTGCGCCGTCGAGCTCGGCCGTCGCCACGCCCACGGCCCGCAGGTCCACATAGCGGAAGGCCTGGGCCGATGCCCCATCGCCGATCGTGACCACCCGCTCCTTGGGCAGGAGGCGCCCGTCGGGCTCGCCCTCGAAGAGGAACGGGTTCTGGTCCACGGTGTCATAGCCGACGTACGGATTGCGGCCGTAATCCCGACTGTGGCCGGTATCACGGCTCAGGACGAAGGCGTCCGGGTCCGCCGCGGCGACGTCGGCGAGCGACACGATCTGGGACGGTACGAACACGAGCGCCGAGCCGGTGAGCGCCCCGACCACGGCCTGGCCGGTGGCCTGCTGCCACCACGACTCCGTCTGGCGGTCGTACATGACGAGATCGCTGAAGCGCAGGTTGCCGGTCGTCCCGAAGTCGTAGACGACGCCCTCGAGCTCGCGCTCGAAGACGAGGCCCGTGTTGCAGAGCGGGCAGAACGTGACCACGATCGGCACGCCGCCGAGCGTGTCGTTGACGATCTCGTGCCACATCAGGATCGCGAGGGGGTAGGCCCGCGCCTCGCCACCGACCTCGACGCGGATGACCGGCGAGCGGTCGTCGAGCCAGCCTCGTGCCACCTCGAGGGGCTCGAAGAGTGGGTCATCGATGGCGGGAATGCCGTCCTTGCCTGGCCCGCCGCCGAGGAACTCGGCGAGATCGACGCTCGCCTTCGTGAAGTCGGTCCGCCAGCCGGAGCGGGGGACGCGGAGCCGGCCCACCTCGGCTGTCGGCTCGGTGTCGGGGCCGGCGGTTGACCCGGGCTCCACGGAGGAGCCTGACGCGGGCGCAGCGCCGGTCGGACCGGACCCGGCGCCGGGGGAGCAGGCGACGGCCGTCAGGGCCAGGATCATGGCGATGACGGCGACTCGACGGGCCATGGCCGGAGGCTACGGCGGCGCGCACGCCGGCGCAGTAACAGACGTTACGTCGACCCCGCGACGCTCGCGCTCGCCTCGGATGCCACCCCTCGTCAGTCAACGCCGCCCATCGGGTCGGGACTCGCCCTGATCGCTCCGGGCGGCGACGCGAACAGCCGGCTGCGCGCCGCGCGCTGCTCGGCGCGACCCCGCAGATCGTCGAGGTGCTGCTCCACGGCCCGTTTGATCGCGCCCCGGGACAGGAGCCGGACGGCATGCCCGGCAATCCCTCCACTCGCTGGATACGTCCCGCGGTAGACGATGCGGCTCCGTCGCGAACCGATCGGCTCGACCACGATCGTCTCGCGCAACCCGCGGACCGGGCCATCGAGGTGCTCGAACTCGATCCGATCCGGCGGGACGATGCGGACAGCCTCCGTCGTTCGGACCTGCCTGGTCCAGCCGAGCGGCAGCGGCACGCTGGTGACGAACTCGCACACGAGCGAGTCGCCGTCGCGGCTCAGGACCCTGGCCTCTTCGCCCGGCTGCGGGGCACCCTGGCCGATCGCCGCCAGCATCTGGAACGTCAGCGCGGCCGGAGCATCGACCTCGGCACTGATCGGTCCCAGGTGCTCGCGGTGCGCGCGCTCGGTCATCGGGCCCAGCCTGCCTGCGTGAACGGGTGGCGTCTGTGGCCCCGCTCACGGCGCCGTGACGCGGGTCACAGCGGGCTCGACGTCCGTCTGCCCAGGATTGCCCGACAGTTCTGATGACTGGCATCGCCGGTCTGCTCGTCGAGGTTCGCTTGAGTCGGCGCCGACGTCCCGCTGCACGCCACCCGGTTCCCTCCAGCCCAGCCGCGTCGCCCCGGCGCCGCCGCGAGCGCACGGGCCCGCCACCTCGCTCGCCTCGCAGCCTGGCCCGGAGGCTGGCCCTGCCGGGCTTCGTGGTCGCGGCGATTGCCTCGGTCGTCGGCATCTTCGTGCTGAGCGGCGGAGCCGGCGGATCCGCCGGGGCGGCCGTCGCCGGGGTTCGGCCGGTCCTCGGTGACGCGACCGCGTCCGTCGTGATCGTCGAGTACGGGGACTTCCAGTGCCCATCGTGCGGGGCGTTCGCCCGAACGGTCGAGCCGCAGCTGCGGGCCGCGTACATCGATCCCGGCCTCGCCCGTCTGGAGTGGCACGACTTCGCCTGGATCGGGCCTGAGTCGCGTGAGGCCGCGAACGCCGCGCGCTGCGCTGGCGACCACGGCCGGTTCTGGGAGTATCACGACCGGCTCTACCAGAGCCAGGCCGGGGAGAACCAGGGGGCGTTCTCGCGCGATCGGCTCAAGGCGATGGCGATCGACCTCGGCCTGGAGCCCGAGGCGTTCGGCGCCTGCGTCGATTCGGGCCGCTACGCGGGCGCCGTCCAGGCCGACTTCCAGGCCGTCCGGTCGCTCGGCCTGAACGGCACACCGACGTTCTTCATCGGCAGCCAGCGGATCGTGGGCGCCCAGCCGTTCGAGGTCTTCGCCCAGGTGCTCGATGCGCAGCTCGGGCGCTAGGCACGGGCCGTGATGGGAATCGAAGCGTTCGTCGCCTTCACCGGCGGGGTCCTGTCGCTCCTGAGCCCATGCTCCGCCCTGCTCCTGCCGGCGTTCTTCGCCTACGCCTTCCCATCGCGCGGAGCGCTGGCCCTCCGCACGGGCGTGTTCTACCTGGGCCTGCTGACGCTGTTCCTCCCGCTCGGGCTGGGCGTCGGCGCCCTCGGCGGCCTCTTCCTGGAGCGCCGCGCCGAGCTATCGCTCGTTGCTGGAGCCCTGCTGATCGCGATCGGCGGGTACCAGCTCGCGGTCGGGGGCTTCGAGCTGCCCGGGGTCAGGCGGCTGCAGGGGCGCCGGTTCGGGGCGTCGGCGGAATCATTGACGGCGACCTACGTCCTCGGCCTCGTCTACGGCGTCGGCGGCTTCTGTACGGGCCCGCTGCTCGGCGGCGTTCTCACGATCGCCGGCACGTCGGGCGGCGCGGTCACGGGAGCGCTGCTCCTGGCGATCTTCGCCGCCGGCATGGCCGCCCCGCTCTTCGTCCTGGCCCTCGCCTGGGACCGCCTCGGACCCGGTGGGCGAGGCCGACTTCGGGGCCGCGAGGTCCGGATCGGCCCGCTTCGGCGTCATCTGACGGTCGTGGTCTCGAGCCTCCTGTTCATGGGCCTCGGCGCCGCGTTCATCGCGTTCCAGGGCGGGAACGCCCTCAGCGGCATCTATGACCAGCTCGGTCTCGCCGACCTGGCCCTGTCCGTCGAGGCCGCCGTCCGGCGGCTGGCGCAGGAGTCCCCGTACGTCCTCGTTGCGGCGGTGGGGCTGCCGCTCGTGGCGATCGTCTCGGTCGCGGCGAGAAGCCGGTCCCGGGGAGCACCTGCCGAGGCGGAGACGAACGAGTGAGCATTGCAGGGTCGGACGCCCGGCGGGGCGACGGCTTGGGCAAGGGCCGGCGCTCGAGGGTGGCGGCCCTGGCCGCGGCTGTGGTGGCGCCGGGGCTCGTCGCCCTGCCCTGGCTCGGATTGTCGGTCGCGACCGGGCTCGTCTATCACCTCCTGCCCGGGGCCACCTTCCTTGCCGCGGCCTGGGCCTACCGGGCGGCCGGCGGGGGCCGGCCGGCACCCCTGCGGGACATGCTCGTTGCGCTCGCCGCTTCGGCGGGCGTGACCGAGGCCGGGCTGCTCGTGATTCCCGTCGCGGGTGGCACGATCGCCGACCCTGCCGAGCTCATCGCCGTCAGCGTCGGCGGTGCGGTCGCCGCCGTCGCGTGGCTCAGGCGGCCTCGGATGGCTAGGACAAGGGCTCGGACGACTCGGTTGGCTCGGACGACCGACGCTCCACAACGAGACGCCAGCGCCTGATGCCGCCGCGGCGAAGCCGCCAGCCGACGAGCCGTTCCTCCGCGATCACCAGAAGCAGTCCCAGCAGGTCGGCGACCCGTGGCGGCCGTCTCCGCATGAGGGCCATGGCCGCGAGGTGACGCGCCGAACTTCGGGTCGCGAGCCCAGCGGTGACGTCGTCCAGACGCACGACGCGGAGACCGGCCCGCTCGAGCGATCGTCGGAGCGCCGCGGGCCGCCTGGCCCGGACGTCGACCAGCGTCGCGGCGATGCGAGGAGGTCCGCCAGGCTTTCGGGTCAGCCTGTCGAGGGTCCCGATCGGATCGGGCAGGAACATCAACGAATCCAGGGCCAAGGCCCCAGTCGCCCCGGCGGGCGCGTCGTCGAGATCGGCCGCGACGAATCGCACAGCGCTGCCGATGCCGGCGGCACCTGCCCGGCGGGTCGCCTCGGCGACCGCGCGCCGCGAGGCATCGACCCCGACGACCCGGCAGCCAGTGCGCCGATGGATCTCGATCGCGACCTCGCCCAGCCCCGAGCCGAGGTCGAGGATCATGTCGTCAGGCGTCGGCCGCAGGGTGTCGACGATGACCTCGAGGTCTTCCGCGGTGGCATAGCCGTGCGTCTCGGGAACGCCCTCGACGGCAGCCGTCCGGAGGAAGGCGCGCCCCGACGGCGAATCGAGGAGGCGGTAGGCGAGCTCGAAGTACGCGGCGGTCGCGGCCCTGCCCAGCCTTCCGCCGAGGCTCACCACGGCAGCCAGGGTGGCAAGAATCGACGCAGCCTGGGCAGGTACGGGCGGGCGGCGAAGAACGAGGCGACGATCAGGACGTTCAACGCGAGGGCACCGAGGACGATGGCCAGCGCCTCGTTCCCCGCCCCGTAGGCGACCGCGGCAAGCGCGACCGCCGCAGCCCCGGCGATGAACGACGCGCGGGCCATGCGAATCGCTCAGCCGACGTAGCGGCGTTCCGGATAGCACCAGATGAAGCCGGACTCGGCCGGCATCTGGTAGATGACCGGGTGGCCCGAAGCCAGGGCGTGGGCCCGCGCGTCACCACGCTGTGACTCGCAACAGCCCACGTGGCCACACGTGGCGCACAGCCGCAGGTTCCAGGTGCTGCCGCATTCCTGGCATCGATCGGCCTGGGGTGTGGCGGTCTCGGCCGGGACGTGCTCGCAGGTTGACGCGCTGGCGGGGTTGGTGAAACGTCGGATCAGGTCCATGCGCGAAGCATGCAACGGGTCGCCGCTCCACGACTGTGGCCAGGGTCACGGCCCGGAGCGTGATCGGGACCACAGCCCGCCACGCGTATGGTCGAGGTCAACGCGACGATGGAAGGACCCCCGATGATCACATACCTTCCGGGCAGCGGCCCGACCGGCGTCGGGGACGTCGCTACCGTCGAATTCGTGGGAGGCCCGTGGGCGGGTCGTCGCGAGTCCCGGGCTGACCCTCCCGCGTTGATCACCGTTGGTGGCGGGATCTATCGGCGCTCAGTCAGGTGCGCGGACGACGGCGCCCTACGCTACGTGTTCGAGGCCAGCACCGCAGGGTCGGGCCTCAGGTCGCTGAGGCCTGTGCGCGCTGGCCGAGCGAATCGGGGCTCTCGTTCGGGCCGGTGATCACGACCTCACCGTAGTGTTCCTCGCCACGGGCGTCCCGGACGATGTACGCGTGCCGGATCTCGGCCACGCCCGAGGCGAGATTGGCCGTTACCGTGCAGTACTTCGTCGCCGACAGCTCGATGGCCCGTCGGACCGCGTCGACGCTGACGTCGCCCTCGACCACGTGGACGATCCGGAGCCCGGTGAAGACGTGCGGGTGGACATCGTCGCGCTGGTCGCCGGCGACCCGGATCTCGTAGCGGCCGATCGGCTGGCGCTTCTTGCGCAGGATGGACACCACGTCCATCGCCGTGCAGCCGGCCTGGGCCACCACCAGCATCTCGGCCGGCCGGGCGCCGGCGTTGCCGGCGGCGTCATCCATCACGATGGTGTGGCCGCTGCCCGTCGTGGCGACGAGCCGAAGCCCCTCGCCCGCGAGCCGGGCGCTGACCGTCTTTGTTGCCACGAATGTGTCTCCTTGAGAGCTTCTCCCGAATGTCGCGACCGCCCGCCCGTCGGCCCAGTGCGATTCGGCCCGTCTGCGGTGGGCTGGATGAGCCCGAGTGCGAGCCCGCCCGGCTGAGTCAGCATCCGCCGGCGCCGGCAGGGTGGCGGTTCGCTGGCGCACAACGGTCGGGACGCCGCCCGTGATCTCGGTTACGGCCGTGCCACTCCCCGCGCGGAATACTCGACCACCCAACGAGCGAAAGGACCACTCCGTGCGCAGCGACATCACCATCGGCGCCACCTTCCCCGACTACGAGCTCCCCGACCAGTCGGGGCGACGCCGCAAGCTCTCCGAGATCCAGGGTGGCGATCCGATGATCGTCGTCCTCTCGCGTGGCCATTTCTGCCCCAAGGACCGCCGACAGCTCCGCAACCTCGTCGACCTCTACCCCGAGATCAGGGTCGCCTACACGAAGGTCGTCACGATCAGCACGGACAACCTCCTCGAGACGAACGAGATGCGGGACGCGCTGGGCGCGGCCTGGCCCTTCCTCTCGGACGCCGGGCGGGTGGTCCAGAAGGACCTCGACATCGCCGAGTACACCGACCCGACCCACGACCCGATGATCCCGTACACGTTCGTCCTGGGCCCTGGCCTCCGGATCCACTCGATCTACAACGGCTACTGGTACTGGGGCCGGCCGTCGAACGAGGATCTCCGGCGCGACCTGCGCGACGTCACCCGGGCGATCCGGCCGGACTGGGACCTCGGGGCTCCCGGGCTTCGTGAGAAGTGGGAGCAGGGCCAGCGCGAGGACGACTTCTGGCCGTACGGTCGGTCGATGCGCGAGGTCCTGGCCGGCCGCGAGGCCTGATGCCCGGGCGGACCCAGCTACCCGTGCGGAAGCCGCCGGAAGCCATCGAGCTCCTGCCGCGCGAGCCTGTCCATCGGCTGCCGGGCTGCTGGTATGTCCGGGGCAGCCGGATGCTGCACGACCTCGACGCGCGGACCGTAGAGGCGATGGCCCGCGCGTCGACGACCGCTTCGTTTGCGCCGGGCGAGCTCCTTCACCAGGCGGGCGATCCGATCGACGCCGTGGCCTTCGTGAGCAGGGGCCGGGTGAAGGTCTACCGGCTGTCTCGCGACGGGAAGCAGCAGACGATCGCCATGCTGGGACCGGGCGACGCCTTCGGCGAGATCGGGATGGTCGACCGGGACGCCCAGGATCTCTACATCGAGGCCCTCGAGGACACGACGGTCTGCCGGACGACACGCGATTCCTTCCTGCAGCTCGCCAGTCGCGATCCGGCGCTCGCCATTCGCCTTGCCGAGGCAATGGGCGAGAAGCTCCAGGAGGCTCGGGAGCGGATCGCGGACTTCGCCTTCCGCGACATCCGGGGGCGGACCGCCCATCTGCTGATCACCCTGCTCGCGCGAGAGCGCCGCCTGACCGGCGATTCGGCCCGGGATCGGTTCGAGTCCGGGCTCACCCACCGCGAGCTGGCCGACATCATCGGGACCCGGCGCGAGTCGGTGACCCTCGCCCTCAACTCCCTCGAGCGCGACGGCCTGATCACGATCCAAGGCCGAGAGGTCGTGATCGCCGACCACCTGGCCCTGGCGGAGCTGGCGGAGGCCTGATCCCGCGCCTCGGCGCCCGACAGGCCCGTGGCGACGGCCCGCGTCCGACGTGCGCCAGCGAACCGACCCCCCTCCTGGCGCGACGCACTGTCGCGACATCGGTCCGACCGGGGACGTCACCCCGGCGGACCGGCCACAGACAGGAGCGCAGGTATCTCCATGGCACTCACGTTCGGGGCGCTCACGCGCCCGAGATCCGAGTCCGAGGTGCGGGAGCCGTCGCGGCACCGGACGATCGGGCTCTCGGTGGCGGCCGTCGGGCTGGCACTGGCCACGATCAGCCTCATCAACAGCATCGTGGCCGGCGACCTGGCCCGCCAGGCCGTCTCGGCCGACCAGGTCGGCTCCCTGGGAGCCTGGTCGTTCGGCCTCACCACGGCCGCGTTCGCGACCGTCAAGCTCGCCATCGGGCTGATCCTGCTCGGGATCGTCCGACGCATCTGGCTCCGGGTCGAGAGCGTCAAGGCGTCGCTCCCCGGGCTCATTCGAGCTCGGGCGTCGGACACAGCCCCGCTCGGTGAGTTCGAATCGGACTTCGGACCGGCGACCGCCACGGCGACGGCACCCAGGCCGCTGCTCATCCATCGCCTCGCCGGGCTCATGTGGGCGCCGATGCTGGCGATGGGGGTCATGCTCGTCCACGCCGGCCTGCTCCTGTCGTTCGTGGTCGCCGGCAATGTGGCCGCCGATCCTGCCCTCGCCTCGTCCCAGCGTGCCTGGGTCCAGGGCCTGCAGTTCCTCGGCGAGGGCCTGCTCCTGTCCGGGATTTCGTTCCTCCTCGGCACGATCCTGGGCGCCATCCGCGCCGGCGGCGGCGAGGTCCAGGAGTCACTCGGCCTGACGGTCAGGACGCTCCGGATGCCGCTGACGGCCAGGCTCTTCATCGCCCTGATGATGGTCGGCTTCATGGTCGAGATCGCCCAGTTCGTCGGCTATGCCTACATCGCGACGATTCCCGGGACCGCCGACTACACGGTCTTCTCAACCTGGCTCGGGCCGCTCCGCGAGCTCGGCCTTGGCACGCTGCTGTCGGGCATCGTCCTGGCTCTCGCCACGATTGCCAGGGCGCTCGGCTTCCAGTTCGCCCGTATCAGCCAGATCATCACGAGCGGACGATAGGTCCGCGGAGGTAAGGCAACCATGTCCGCTTCGTTCCGCCCCGACTTCAACGTCGAGCTCAGCTCACGGGCGCTCGGCCCGAACGTGCCGCAACGGATCGGCCGGCTCCTGTGGGCCCCGATGCTCGTCATGGCCGTGATGGCCTTTCCGCTCGGTCTGGCCATCGGGATCGCCCGGGCCAACCTCGTTGCGACCGGCGGCGACGCCGCCATGATCGCGGCGCTCGGCCACCTTGGCCCGGCGGCGATGTTCGTCGGCTTCGCCGCCGTCTTCGCGGCGATCAGCTTCGCCATCGCCCGGATCCTGGGCGTCCTCCGCGCCGGTGGGGGCCAGGTCCAGGAGGCCGCCGGCCGCCGCGTCCAGACCCTCCGGATGCCGCCGACCGCCTGGGCCTTCATCGGCCTGATGGCGATGGCGATGATGGTCATCCTGGCCGGCGTCGCCGGCAACGTCGTCGTGGGGGCCTCGATCGCCGGGGGCAGCACGGACCTGCTTGCACAGTCCGATGGCTGGGCGATCTGGTTCGAGGGCGTCCGCCGGATTGGCGTCGCGCTGTACCTCGTCGCGATCGCCCTCGGCCTCGCGACGATCATCGAGGCCCTCCGGTTCCAGGCGATCCGCCTGCGGGAGCTGCCGGCCGAATCGGCCGATTGAAGCCCGCCCTCAACGGGTCGGCGGTTGTCCGCAGCGACCGCCGCCCGTCACAACCCTGAGTGCGTGATCCGGCTCACAGCCGGAGACCGCTCCGTCACCCATCGTCGACACGCCGCCGAAAGGAACCTGACCCGCATGTCCGACATCAAGAACGCCACCGACGAGACCTTCGAGGCGCTCGTCCTGCAGAACGAACGACCCGTGGTCGTCGACTTCTGGGCCGCCTGGTGCGGCCCCTGTCGCATGGTCGCACCCGAGATCGAGAAGCTCGCCACGAAGTACGCGGGATCGGTCGACGTCGTCAAGGTCGACGTCGACGCCAACCCGAACCTGTCGCGCAGCCTGAACATCATGTCGATCCCGACGGTCGCCCTGTTCCGGAAGGGCGAGCAGCCGAAGGGCGTCGTCGGCTTCCGCCGGCTCGAGGAGCTGGAGGACGCCTTCGGGCTCCACGAGCACGTCGCCTGACAAGCAGCACGCTCTCCTCCCGCACCGCGGCGCCCTGACCTCCTCCCCGGGTTGGGGCGCTTCGGCGTTCGGGTCGCGGCCAGGTTGTGTGCCAGCGAACCGCGCACCGGGCTCTCCGCGACGACGCTGTCGTCAAGCGGTGAGACCCGGGCTCCCGGGAAGCCGCGGCAACAGGAGCCGGATCGGTGAACAACGGGACGCAACGTCGCAGCACGATCCGGGCGAGCCGGCGCACGGCCTGCGTGTCCGCCACGACCGAACGGCTTCATGCGACCGTCCATCCCCACGAGGCCTCCCTCGCGGCCGGCTCCGGCGCCACGGCATCCAGGGGGCGGGAGCGCAATGCGGCCCGGGCGCGCACCACGGCGCGGGCCCGCAATGCGGCGCCGGCACCGCTCGTGCCCGCCAGGATCTGGGCGCGGGTCGCCCAGCGCGAGCTCCAGGTGCGAGGCCTCTCGGCGATCGAGGCGAGCAACGTCGTCGCCTACTTCGCCGGGCTGCATGCCGGAGCCCGAGGCTGGAGCATCGAGGAGATCGATCGGCTGGTCGCCCTGCGAGCGCGCGTCGCGTGCGGGGTCGTCACGCCGTAACGTTCGGGCCAGTCGCTTCCCGAGGACGACCCGCCGTGACCTCCTCGACACCCCTCCCCGGCGAACATCCATCGGCTGCCGGCCTGTCAGGCGAGGACCTGGTGCGGCGGGCTCGCGACGTCCTCGAGGCGAACTGGCGTTCCGGCTTCACGGTCCCGTCGACGTCGCTCTACCCGCACCAGTGGAGCTGGGATTCGGCGTTCATCTCGATCGGTCGCTCGTGGTTCGACGAGGGCCGGGCGAGGCTGGAGCTGACGACCCTGTTCGAGTCCCAGTGGGCGAACGGGATGCTCCCCCACATCGTGTTCAACCCCGCCGTGCCCGAAGGGTCGTACTTTCCGGGACCCGACTTCTGGCGGTCGCGGGACGGGGTCGGTGCGCCACGGGGCGGGTCGACGTCGGGCATCACCCAGCCACCGATCCATGCCCGGGCCGCCCTCGAGATGCATCGCCACGCCACTGACCCGGCGGCATCCCGGGCCTGGCTCCGCGATCTCTACCCCCACCTCGCTGCGCAGCACCGGTACCTCGATCGGGCGCGCGACGTCAGCGGGCTCGGCCTCCCGGCGATCGTCCATCCGTGGGAGTCCGGCCTCGACAACTCGCCGGTCTGGGACCGGATCATGAGCGGTCTGGCGATCCCGGCGGGTGCGCTGCCCGCCTATCGCCGGTTCGACGTGGCCCACGCCGATCCCGCCGACCGGCCGACGGACGCCGCCTACGACGCCTTCGTGTATCTCGCGCTGCTGTACCGCGACGCCGGCTATGACGACCGTGACCTCGTGGCGACGACGCCCTTCGTGGTGGCCGGCCCGCTGTTCGCGGCGATTCATGTCTGGTCGACCCACGCCCTGGCCGAGATCGCCCGCATCGTCAGTGCCGACCCAGCCCCCCACGTCGAGGCGGCAGAACGAACACACGCGGCCCTGCTCCGTCACCTGTGGGATCCGGCCACCGGGCGATTCCTGGCTCGAAACCTGGTGACCGGTGAGCTCGAGCCGGAGGAGACGATCGTCTCGTTCGCCCCGCTGCTCGACCCGGATCTCCCGCGGGCGCAGGTCGAGGCGATCGTCGCCGACCTCGAGTCGGCCTGCTTCCACCCGGTCGAGGGGCCGCACTTCGTCGTGCCGACCTACAGCGTTCGCGCTGCGGGCTTCGACCGCCGCCGCTACTGGCGCGGTCCGGTCTGGCTCAACACGAACTGGCTGCTCGCCGCCGGCCTGCGCCAGCACGGCCGCGCCGACCTGGCCGAGGAGATCGAAACGAGCAGCCTCGCGCTGGCCGCGCGGACCGGCTTCTACGAGTACTTCGACCCCTTCGACGGCGCCGGACACGGGAGCAACGACTTCGGCTGGACCGCGGCGCTCACGATCGACATCGTGGAGCGTGGGACCCGCTACGCTCGACCGCGGCGAGGTCGCCGACGCTGACCGACGCGTCCCGCCGGACGGCGGCCGAGCAGCCTGGGAGGAGGCGTCATGTCAGAGCCAGGGCCCGCTGCGAGCGAGCCCCGCTTCGTGCCCTACGCCCGGACGAGGCTGGAGGCGTCGGACGCCCTGGCACGGGCTCGCGAGTTCCGATCTGACATGGCCGCCCGCCGGAGCGTCCGGATGTTCTCGCCCGAGCCCGTGTCTCGCGAGCTGATCGAGCTCGCCATCATGACGGCTGCCTCGGCACCGTCCGGGGCCCACCAGCAGCCCTGGACGTTCGTCGCCGTGGGCGATCCCGACGTCAAGCGCCGGATCCGGGTGGCGGCCGAGGCCGAGGAGCGCCGCAACTACGAGGGCGGCCGCATGCCGGCCGAGTGGCGAGCGGCCCTCGCCCCGCTCGGGACCGACTGGCACAAGCCGTTCCTCGAGATCGCTCCGTGGCTCGTCGTCGTCTTCGAGCAGGTCCACGGCTCGTTCCCCGACGGGACGGTGAAGAAGCACTACTACGCTCGCGAGAGTGTCGGCATCGCGTGCGGCCTGTTCATCGCCGCGATCCACCGGATGGGCCTGGCGACGTTGACCCACACGCCTTCGCCCATGGGTTTCTTGAGCCGAATCCTGGAGCGCCCGAGGAACGAGCGACCCTTCCTCCTCCTCCCGGTCGGCTACCCGGCGTCCGACTGCACCGTGCCGGACATCGCCCGGAAGTCGCTCCCGGAGGTGGCGGTCTTCCTCGAAGGCTGAGCGGTCCCGGGCGGCAGGTGGGTCGAGGTCAGCGACGGTCGGCCGCGGCGAGGAGCGGCCAGGCGATTCCCGGCGGCGGATTCATGAGGCCGACGCCGGGTGGCGCGCCGCCCGGCAGGACCGGCTCGCTGTGGCAGCGGGCGCAGTAGACGGGCTGGTGGCAGTAGGCACACGACTCGGCGCCGCTCCTGCGGATCGAGGCGGCGTGGTTGGTGAGCATCTCGTCGTGGTCGACGGTGACTGCGCCCGTGGCGTGGCAGTTGCTGCAGTAGTCGCGGGCGTGGCACTCGCCGCAGGAGTTCGTGCCGGGGTCCTCGTCGGGCGCGACGAGCCGGTGGTTGAAGACCCAGACCGTGTCGTCGTGGGTGTCCGGCGGGACGCCGAGGGGCAGGCTGGCGATCGCGCCACCGATCTGGGGGAAGGTGTGGCAGGTATCGCAGCTCGACGGGATCGCCTTCTTCGTGGCCGCCCCGTTCTCGACGAGGAAGTGGCCGCCGTCATGGCACCGGAAGCAGCCCGCGAAGTCGGTGTGGCCCAGGTTGTCCGGGTAGGTCGTCGCCGTGACCCGCATCTCGGGCGTCGCCGCGAGGCGGTAGAGGATCTTGAGCTCGTCGATGGCGTCGTTGATGGCGACGGCTTCGCGATCCGCCAGCGACGGGTAGCGGAGCTCGTAGAAGGTGCGGAGCCGGTCGATCTCGGCGTCGGCGGCGGCCTCGGAGGCGAAGTCGGACCACAGGATCCGCATCCCCTCGCGCTTGATGTAGGGCAGGTCGGGGTCGATCCGGCCCGCGGCCAGGGCCTGGTCAATGGCCCGCCGGGGGCTCGGCAGCGGGTGGCCGATCCGGTTGTGGCAGGTGATGCAATCCATCGGGCGGGTGGTGCTCTCGCGTTCGATCCGCTCGAGGTCGGGGCCGACGTCCTCGGCCAGGCGGATCTCGTCCTGGCTGATGTACTCGGCGACCGTGCCGTCGGCGCGGGTCACCCCGACCCAGCGGATGGACTGGGCAGCCTCGTCGTCCGATCGGAACTCGACATCGGCCAGGACGTGCCAGTGGACGCTCCGGTCGACGTCGAAGACGTCGCCGCCGCCGGGCCTGATCATCAGCCCGACGAACTGGCGCGTGTTGTCCTCGTCCACGGTGTACTCGGTCCGGGTGACGAGCGCCGCGGTCCCGACCCGGTCCAGGCTGTGGCAGCGCAGGCACGTCTCCGACGGCGGCGGGAGGCTGTCGTGGTCGGGCGGCGGGATCGGCTCGGGGAACGTGCCCAGGACGATCTCGATGAGCTGGCGGGTGCCGTTGAGCTTGGCCCTGACCCAGCCGTCGACGCCTGGCTCGACGTGGCACTCGCCGCAGGCCACGTCGCTATGGGGGCCCGCGGCATGGGCCGCCAGCTCGGGGCCCATGGTGTGGCAGCGGCCGCAGAAATCGGCCGTCTCGGTCCAGGCAATGACCGACGTCGCGCCGATGACGAAGAACGAACCGAACGCCCCGACGACGAGGAGCATGGCCGCGACCCCACGGCGGGTCCGGGGCGGGTGGAGGAGGCCGCGCAGCCGCTCCAGCCGGCCGGGCCTGGCCGGGGTCTCGTCCGCGTCGGTCGGGCGCTCGTCGGCGTCCATGCTCGCGTTCTCGGGACCTACTCGAGGATCGAGCGGGCCAGGCGGTCCATCTCCTCGGCCGGGAGGCCGCCCAGGCGGATCTCCCGGATCGTCCCGTCGGGGCCGATGAAGAAGTGGGTGGGCAGCCCGTAGGTCCGGTAGCGGCTGGCCAGGGCCGTGGTGGGATCGGAGATCCGGGTGAAGGTCAGGCCGACGCGCTCGGTGTAGTCGAGGACCTCGGCGTCGGTCTCCTCGATCCAGATGCTCACGATCGCCAGCCCCGCCGGGGCGTAGCGCTCGAACGTCGCCTGGAGGTCCGGCGCCTCGGCCCGGCAGTCGGCGCACCAGCTGGCCCCGAAGGTCAGCCAGATCGGCTGGCCGGCGAGGTCGGCGAGCTTGAACGGCTCGCCGGTCACGGTCGCGGCCACGAAGTTCGGCGGCGGGCCGCCGACCACCGGGCGAGCGCCAGAGGTGTCGCCGGTCAGCTCGATCGTCGTGTAGCCGGCGGCCCCGGACTTCTCGAGGACGAACGCGCCGGCAGCGATCGCGACGCCGACGACGAGCATGATCGCGAGCGTCCGGACCCGCTCGCCGCCCGGGATGCGCAGTCCCGGACGCGGGGCCGGCGCGTGGCGAGCGGCCGGCGTTGCGCGCGACGACGTGGCCCGCGTGGTCTGCATGGCGACCGCCTCGTTCCCCGCCCGGCCGCTCAGCCGAGCCCGGCGTAGCTGTGGAGCCCGCCGAAGAAGTAGTTGCCGAAATAGGTCATGAGCGTGGCGCCGAAGCCGACCTGGAGCAGGATCGCGGCGCGACTGCCCGTCCAGCCCCGGATGACCCGGGCGTGGAGGTAGGTCGCGTAGATGAGCCACGTCACGAGCGACGCCGTCTCCTTGGGATCCCAGGCCCAGTAGCGACCCCAGGCGACCTCGGCCCAGAGCGCCCCCAGGACGATCGTGGCGGCAAGGAACGGGAAGCCGATGACGACGGCCTTGTAGCCGATCTCATCGAGAACGACCGGCCTCGGGAGGCCCCAGCTGCCACCGCTCGTGTCGATGGCCGCGAGGCCGCGGCGGCCGTCGACGGCATAGACGAGGACCCCGGCCAGCGTTCCGGCGACCACCGCGGCGAGGGCGCCGACGAGGAGGGCCGACTGGATGGCGCCGACGACGAGGGCGATGAGCGCAACCGTAAAGCCGAGGGCGAAGGCTCGCTCGACCGGTCGCTGCTGGAAGAGGAACAGGAACGCGGCCACGAAGGCGATCGAGAACGAGCCGTAGGCCACGATCGCGACCGCGACGTGGACGGTCAGCAGGAGGTTGTTCTGGAGGGCCGGGACGAGCGGTTCATTCGGGGCCGGGTTGGCGAAGGCGTAGACCATCATCGCCAGGGCGATCGGCAGGGCCAGGAGGCCCAGGATCCGCTGGTGGTAGCTCCGCTCGAACCAGTAGTAGGCGCCCAGGATGCCCCACGAGAAGGCGACCGAGAACTCGTACATGTTGGCGAACGGGCCATGGCCCGTGGCCAGCGTCCGGAACACCAGCCAGGCCGACAGGAAGGCGAAGGCCAGCCAGCCCAGGATGGAGCCGTAGCGGCCGAAGGTGGCCGTTCGCGGCTCGATGACCAGGCCCAACGTGCCGCCGCGCATCCCGAAGCCGTTGCCGGCGGTCTGCATCCGGGCAGCCCGGAGGCCCGAGACCGCGTAGCCGAGGTACAGGATCAGCGCGAGGCCCGTCGCGAGGATCGCTGCGACGAACGCGTAGTACGACATCTTTTCCATGGCCCTCTCCTCAGGAAGCGCTCGGGCCGGCGCACGCCGCCCGGAGGTCGGTGACGAGGTTGGTGAATGCGCGGTCGACGTCGTGGCTGGCCCGCCCGGGCGTCGCCACGGCGAGCGTCCCGACGCCGTCGGGCCGGACGACGAGCCTGGCCCACAACCGCCGGTGGGGGAAGCTGAAGCCGATCGTGAATCCGGCGATGAGCAGGATCGAGCCGAGCCAGACGATCAGCGTCCCGGGGTCGCGGGCGACCGACAGGCCCGAGAACTGGATCTCGCGGCCGAAGGTGAAGCTGAGGCCGGCGACGGTGCTCGCGACGCCCTGGTCGATCGAGGCCTGCTCGATCGGGTCGCCGGTGCTGGCCCGGTAGGCCTCCACCCGGATCTGGCCGGGCCTGACGAGGGTGTCGCCGGTCCCGAGCGTGCCCACCAACCAGACGGTCAGGTCCTCGGCCGGGATCGTGAAGGTCCCGACGCTCCGACCGTCGCTCTTGGCCTCCCAGGCCAGGGCTACGCCGTCGGAGAAGAGCTCCGTCGCACCGTCGGCGCTCGTGACGGAAATCAGGGCGGCCGGGCCGTAGAACGACTGGAAGAACGACAGGTCGCCGAAGCGGAGGGGGTCGTTGACCCTGGCCGTGTGGCGGGCCACCTCCTGGCCGTTCTGGTACAGGATCAGCTCGCTGGCGTAGTCGGACGGGGCGCCGGTGGTCGTGTAGTAGGCGTCCTCGAACGAGATCAGCTCCAGGCTCAGTCCCTCGCCGCTGGGGACGGCAACGGTCGAGCCCTCGGCGATGACGAAGGCGTCCTCGCGGAAGCCGAAGAGCGAGCCGACGATGACGCCGGCGAGGATCACGACGATCGCGAGGTGGCCGATGAGCGACCCGAACGGTGCCCACCGGAAGCGATCCGCGTAGAGGTTGACAGCGCCATCGTCCTCGGCCACGACCCGGTAGTGATGGCGCCGCAGGACGGCCACGGTCCGGGTCGTGAGGTCGGCAGCGTCGCCGCGGACGACGATCGAGTCGCGCTCGCGGGCATGGGCGAAGAAGCGGTCCCCCACGGTGATCCGGGGCTTCGTGGCGGTCCGCCACAGGCCGGGGGCCCGCTGGACCATGCAGGCGATGAGGCTGATGGTCAGGAACGCAGTCAGGCCACGGAACCAGATCGAGTTGAAGACGTTGAAGAGTTGGAGACGGTCCATGACGTCGGTCCAGCCGCCGAAGCGCGGTCGGACGCCGGCCAGCCAGTCGAGCTTGGCGCTCGCATCGGCCTCCACGCCGGCCGGGACCTGGATGATCAGGGCCCCCAGGACGCCCAGGCCGGCCATGCCCAGCGTCACCACGAGCGAGAACCGCATCGAGGTCAGGAGGTCCCAGACGGCCTCGAAGATGCCGCGCGACTCCTGGCGGGCGACCTGCGTCTCGTCGACCAGGGCGGTCGGGTCCGCAGCCAAGCCGGGGAGCCGGCCGGCGCGGGTCTGGTTGGTCATCTGGCCGGCCCTCCTTAGGCGCCGAACGGCGCCGCGAGCGTCGAGAGCCGCGCGAAGACGCCTGTGATCATGAGGACGCCGACGATGACCAGGGTCACGCCGGTCACCATGTTGATGGCTCGCTGGTTCCGGCCGACCCAACCGAGCCGGCGCCCGACCCAGTCGGCGCCGACGGCCATGGCCAGGAACGGCAGGGCATGGCCGGCCGAGTAGGCCACCAGGAGGAGCGTTCCCTGGCCGACGCTCGCCGTCGTGGAGGCGAGGGCCAGGATCGCGCCGAGGATCGGCCCGATGCACGGGCTCCAGCCGGCGGCGAAGACCGTCCCGAAGGCCAGCGAGCGGCGGTAGCTCGGGGCGCCGGCCGTCGCGGTGGTCGTCCCACCGGCGGTACCGATGCCGGGTCCGGCCAGGGCCGGCAGCGGCCGAGTGTCGCGCCACAGGGCGGCGATGTTGATGACGCCGGCGACGTGGAGACCGAGGAAGACGACCAGGGCGCCGCCGATCTGGCGGAGCAGCGTCACGTGGTCGGCCAGGACGTAGCCGATGAGGCCGATCGAGGCCCAGAAGGCGATGAACACGGCGGAGAAGCCCGCCGTGAAGGCGAGGCCGTGGAGGAAGCTGGTCCGGCGCGCGTGGGGCCCGCCGGCCGAGGTGCCGACCATGTAGCCGAGGTAGGCCGGGACCAGCGGCAGGCAGCATGGCGAGGCGAAGGACACGACCCCGCCGAGGAAGGCCACGACGACGCCGAGCTCGATCATGGGGCGACCGTGGGACTGGGATTCGCGGTGGCGGCCGCGGTCGGGGCGGGAGTCGGCGCGGCGGTCGGGGCGGCCGAGGCGTCGGAGCTGGCGGCCGAGGCGGCCGGGCTGGCGGCCGGCGACGTGCCGGCGGACGGAGAGGGGGACTGGGCGGCAAGAGCCTCGAGGTGGGGCTTGACGAACTCCGCGAGCTGGGAGTCGGGATCCAGGCGGACGACCTCGCCCCACTCACGCTGAACGCCCGCGTAGTCGGGCGGCACCTGGTTCAGGTACATGAAGCCGAGGTCGTAATGGGCCTCGACGTTGTCCGGCTCAAGCTCGAGGACAGCCAGCCACTGGGCCTTGGCCTCGTCATCGTTGCCGATGTTGTAGTGGGCTGCACCGAGGGCCAGCCGACCGGCGATGTTGCCGGGCTCGAGCGTCACGAGCTTGTCGAGCCAGCGGGCGGCGGTGGCCCAGTCCTCGGCGTCGAAGAAGGCGTCACCGAGCTCGAGGAGGGCAGCCGTGTCGTTGGGGTCGGCCTGGATGCGGCCCATGAGCGTCGCGACCCGTGCCTCGTCGAGGACCGGGCCGGTCGGGGCCGCCGTCGCCTGGGCACCGCTGGTCCCAGGGGTGGCGCCGAGCTGGTAGACCGCGACGACCCCAACCGCGAGAACGGCGATTCCGGCGAGGATCGCCAGGACCTGGGTGGAGCGCCGAGGCCCGCTGGTCGGGACCGGGACGGCGGCGCGGCGGCGGAGCGCGGCGGCGGGTGCTGCGGTCGGCGCAGCGCGGCGGCCCTTCCGGGCGATCGCAGGCGCTGCCGCGACGGGCCGCGCGGCCAACGGCCGCGACGCGATCCGGTCGCGATGCATGCTCGGCGTGACCTCGACCAGCATCGCCTCGAAGACCGCGTCGTCATCGCCCTCGGGCGCGAAGGCTCCGCTGACCGCGGGGGCGTCGGCCCTGGGGTTCGCCGGAGTCGCCCGGCGGACCGGAGGTGTCGCCGGTCCGCCGGGCGGGAAAGCCGACCGCCCGCTCGACGCCGGGAGGGCTCCGGGGTCGGGCGACGCAGTCGGGTCGGAGAGGAGGACGAAGGCCTCGTCGGCAGCGGATGCCTGCCGGCGGGCCCAGCCTCGAATGGATTTCGGGGCAGAGGCCAGGAACGCCTGGAGCTCGTCGCGGGTTCGGGCGACGTCCTCGAGGGTGGCTCGCTCGTCGAGGCCGAGCCGCTCCAGGAGATCGCGCTCGCGTGGATCGATCGCGCCGGACAGGAGTCCGCCGGCGCTCATGTCCGGAAGATCCCGACGCGCGACCGCGGCCGGATTCGTCGCTGCTGGTGCGCCATGGTTGCCCTCTGCGCTGTGCCCGGGAGGACGCCCGGGCCTGACACCTGCAGCGATTGTCCGGAGCGGGCCCGGGCCAACCCATCCGCCGCCGGGCACATTTGTGGGGGACCATCGGGCACCCCGTAACGGGTCGGATGTATCCCCCGGCACAGGCCCGGCATCGCGGCAGGTGCAACGAGGGTCAGTAGCCCTCGTCCACGTGCTCGTACCCGTGGCAGGTGAGTGAGCAGGAGCGACCGACCGTGCCCGTCCAGACGAGGTCCCCGGCCGAGTTCGGGGTGACGTTCGGGCTGAAGCTCACGAGCTTCCCGCCGGCCTCGGCCGCGGTTCCGTGGAGCCGGTTGTGGCACTCGGCACAGACGGCGTTCGCGGTGTCGCCGTCGGCGAGCTCCGCAAGGTGCTCGGCGTGCAGGTCGAAGTTCGTGCCGCCGGTGCCGGCGGCCTCGAACGGTCCCGCCTCGTGACAGCTGAAGCACAACGCGAACTCGGCCCGGGCGAACGCCTCGCCGACGGGCTTGAGGTCCGTTCGGTAGCCGGTCTCGAGGAGCCTGCCATCCGCCGAGGCGTGGGTCGCGTGGCAGGCGTTGCAGCCGTCCGCCACGAGGCTGCTCAGGGTGTGCGGCGACGGGAGACTCGGGTCGATGAGCGACATCAGGACGATGGTCAGCGGATCCGGGTCGGCAAGGGCGACGAGGTCCGATGGCGCCGGCAGCGGCGTCGCAGGCGGCGGCGTCGCAGGCGGCAGGGTCGCAGGCGGCAGGGTCGCCTCCGGCGTCGGGGACGGGATCGGCTCCGGTGCCGGCGTCGGGAGGGCCGGACTCTCGGACGGCGTGGCCGCCGGGTCAGGCGTCGGAACCGCCGTGGACGCCGGCTCCGTTGGCACGGCGGTCGTCGACGGCTCGGCCGTCGGATCCAGCGCGGCCGCGGCCGGGACGAGCGGCGAGATCGATGCCGCGAACAGCGCCACCAAGACGGCCATGCTCAGGTCGAGATGCGCGGTTCGAGGGACGTGGCGCCGGGACGGGCTCATCGATCGCGCCTCTAGGGCGTCCCGGGCGTCGGCAGCGGGCCGGTGTACGTCCCGTCGGGAACCGTGCCCGTCGGCTCGTGACACAGCTGGCAGGTCCCCCGGTTGTCGACCTTCAGGAGCCGGCTGTCGCCCGACGCCACCGCCCCGTTCGGGAATGGCTGGTCGGCCGAGTACACGCCGCTCATCTGGGCGTTCGAGCCGTGGGCGACGTGGCAGGTGGTGCAGGCCCGGTTGCCGATCGTCTCGTGGCGGAAGGCGAACAGCGCATCGCCGGACGGCTCATCGCCGGCGATCGAGTAGTAGCGGGTGTGGCAGGCCGAGCACCAGTTCGACATCTGGGTGTTGAAGGCGACGATCCCACCGGCCCGGTTGGCGGGGTTGCCGTTCGGGGCGTCGGCGCCGTTCGTCGCCGTGGAGGCCTGGTTCCAGGCCACCCGGACGTGCCAGTAGTCGCCGCTCGCCGGGCTGTAACCGGCGTCGATGATGTCGTCGGCGTAGAAGAGGTAGGTCGACGGGTCGCCCGGCGTGCCGCGCGTCTGGATGACCGTGTAGTTCTTGGTGTCCGACTCGTTCGGGTCGGGGTTGTCCACCGGGGTGTCGGCAACGAGCGAATTCGACGTCGCGGCGACGAAACCGGCTCCCTCGGGCGTCGGGACCGGGTTGAGGATCCGGTACTGGCCGTTGCCGTGGGGGTTGTGACAGGAGGCGCAGCTCAGGGTGACGACCGGCCCGGGGCCCTTGTCCCCAGCGCCGACGACGTCGTTGCCCCAGGCGATCGTCGGAGCCGTCAGGCCGTTCTCGGCCAGGTTGAGATGGGCGGAGGTCACGGGCGCCGGCGCGACGGCGCCACCACCATCGACGAGAACGCGGACCTTGGCCCACTGATCGTCCGAGTTGGCGAGGTTATTGGATACGAGGTACCGGGCAGGGTTGCCGGAGTCGATCGCGGCGGAGTCGAAGCCGCCGCCCCGGAGGGCGCCGAGCAGCGGCGTCGCGCCTCGACCGGCGAGCTGGTACTGGATGCCCGACATGACGTCGGTGGTAGCGCCCGCCCCGGTCGGGCCGTGGCACGTCTGGCACAGGGCGGTCTCGTCGGCGGCGTTGATGAGGAACGGCCCCTGGGCGGTGTGGGCCCGGTGGCAACCGGCGCAGCCGTCGGCATTGATCCCGAGTGAGCCGTTGTTCACGGTTTGGACATGGGGTCCGCCGTCGGCGAAGGCCGGCATCGCGGCGAGGATCAACCACAGGACGCCGCCAGCGGTCACGAGCGCCAGACGTCTCACGGTTCTGCCTCTTTCGCTGCGATCGGACGCGGAGGGTGGTGGGCCCGGTGGCGCATCTGCGGCCACCGGGCCTTCAGATCGGCGTTACGGGACGGTCGGACCGACCGGGCCGATGTACGTCCCGGCGGCGATCGTCCCCGTCGGGTCGTGGCAGGCCTGGCAGGTCCCGCGGTTGTCGACCTTGAGCAGGCGGCTCGAGGCCGACGCGGTCCCGTCCGGGTACTCGTACGAGCCCGAGAAGCTGCCGGTCATCGCTGCATTCGAGCCATGCGAGACATGGCAGGTCAGGCAGTCACGGCCCGCAACCGTCCGGTGCTGGTACATGTAGATGTCCTCGCCCGGCCGCGGGTACATCCATGCCGCGCCCGTGTCGATCGGGTCTGGCGTAGTGGGGTTCGGATTGTTGTTGGCGAAGTAGCGCGTGTGGCACGAGGCGCACCAAGCGGTGATCTGCCCACTGAACGTCGACGGACGTCCGTTCGGCGCGCTGTTGGCCGTCGCGCATCCCGCGTCATAGGGGTAGACCGTGGGATCGCAGGTCGCGTCGTTGATGGATGGGTTCCACGGGACGTTTCGGGCGAAGTAGTCGCCGCCCGTCGCCGTGTAGTCGCCTGCGATGGCGTTGCGAGAAACGGTCCCCGTGGTGCCAGCGCCGGTGATGTCGAGCGTTGATCCCGCCGTCGCACCGGCGAGCTTGAAGGTCGTCGACGATCCGACGTTCGAGACCGTCTGGACACCGTCGATGTTCGGCGTCGAGTCCGAACCCGCGATCGTCACGAGATCACCCACGGACAGTCCGTGCGCGGTGCCCGTGGTGATCGTGTCCGTGGTCGCGATCGAGGTGATCGAGACCGCCGGCATCGCCGGGAACTCGTTCGCGGTCGCGGCAGCGGCGACCTGGCTCGCGTAGAGCAGGTACGTCGCCTCCACGCCTTCGCCGCCCTTGACCTGCATGACGGTGTAGTTGCGGGTGTCGCCCGGAGCCGGCAGCGTCGCGTCGGTGACGACGACGCCGCTTGTCCGCTCGACCGTACCGGATGGTCCGGTGTCGGCGACGATGTCGACCCC
Organism: Chloroflexota bacterium; assembly: GCA_040752335.1. Lineage (GTDB taxonomy): Bacteria > Chloroflexota > Limnocylindria > Limnocylindrales > CSP1-4 > UBA5189. Next base: position 56,452 of record JBFMEV010000006.1, on the reverse strand, counting down.
GGTGAGGGTGAAGTACGTGCTGGAGACCGTCGCAACGATCCGACCTGCGCCGTCGGCGCCCGAGCCCGTGCCGGCGATCGTCACGACGTCACCGACCTGGAGCCCGTGCGAGACCTCGGTGTAGATCCGCTCGGTCGACGCGTAGGTGGCGATGATGTCCACCACCCAGGTGTCGTCGAACCCGGCGCCGGTCGCCTCCGGGATCTTGTTCAGGATGCGGTACTGCCCGTTCCCATGAGGGTTGTGGCAGGACGCACAGCTGATCTCGACGGCCGGACCGACGCCGGAGCCGGCGGCTCCGTTGCCCCAGGCGATGCCCTGGCTGGTCAGGCCGTTGTCCGTCATCGCAATGTGCGCGGACGTGACGTCCTCGGCCGCCCCGACACCGACCTTCGGTCGCTGCGAGACGTCGAGGTCGGCGTTTCGGTAGTACGACAGGCGCGAGGCATTCCCGGCATCGATCCGGGCCTGGTCGTAGCCGCCGCCCCGAAGGGCGCCGAGCTGGGTCCCGCCGGACCGGCCGGCGAGCGCGTACTGGACGCCGGTCATGACGTCCACGGTGGACCCTGTCACGGCCGCGCCGTGGCAGGTCTGGCAAAGCGCCGTCTCATCGGCGGCGTTGATGAGGAACGGGCCCTGGGCCGTGTGTGCCCGGTGGCACCCGGCGCAGCCGTCGGCGTTGATCCCGAGCGAACCGTTGTTCACGGTCTGCACGTGGGGTCCGCCGTCGGCCAGGGCAGGAACTGCGGCAAGGATCAGCCAGAGGGCGCCGCCTGCTAGAACGAGCGCCAGTCGTCTCACTGTCCCTACCTCCTTTCTTCCTGTCGAATCGATGGATGGGCTCGGCCGGCCCTGCCGGCGGTCGACGTCTACGGCTCCAACCTCCTTCATGGACGCCTCATCTCAATAGCTCCAGACCTGGATGCGGCCGTTCGCCGTGTCGGCGACGTAGACCCGCCCGTGGGCATCGACGGCGACCCCCATCGGGAAGGCGAACTGGCCGTTGGCGATGCCGTGGCCCCCGAAGAACCCGAGGTGCTCGGGCTGGTCCTGGCCTGCCTCGAGGACGCCGTAGACGAGGACGCCCTGGCCGCTCGAGTCGACGACGAAGGCCCGGCCCTGGCTGTCGATGGCGATACCGCGCGGCAGGCCCAGGTTGCCGGCGCCGGCGCCGCGGCCGATCTTGGCGACGAGGCTGCCGTCGGTCCCGAACACGAGCAGCCGACCATTGTTGCTGTCGGTCACGTAGACGAGGCCGTCGGCGCCGACTGCCACGCCGTTCGGGAAGCTCAGGCCCTGATCGCCACCGAGGGACAGGAGCAGCTTGCCTGTCGAGTCGAACTTGTGGACCTGGGCGGGGGCCGAGAGGTCCGTGACGTACAGGTTTCCGGCGGCGTCGAAGGCCAGCCCGAGCGGCTGCCAGCCCTCGATGGCAAGGGCCGGGCGGAACTCGTTCCGGAAGGCGCCGTTACGGTCGTAGACGTAGACCGCGCCCATCGGGCGGTCGGAGACGTAGACATCGCCGGTCGTGGGCTGGAGGGCGACGTAGACAGGGACGTGCTCGCTGCCCGTGTCGGCCGGGGGCGCCAGGACCGCAAGCCCGTTGCCGGCGCTGTCGAACAACCGGACGACCTTGTCGCCGCCGGTCTCGGCGACGTAGATCCGGTCGCCGGCCGGGCTGACCGCGACGCCCGCCGGATCGGTGGCGCCATAGATGCTCGTCGAGTAGGTCGGGACCGCCGGGGGCGGGACGATGGGCAGGGGGATGGGCTGGCGGAAGAGGAGGTACCAGATGGCGATGCCCAGGAGGATCGCCAGGCTGCCGAGGAGGAGCAGCAGGATCAGGATCTTTCGGCGCCGGCGTCGACGCTCGGGGTCCACCTCGACCGCGGGCGGGGCCCCGGCCGGCAGGGTTCCGGTCTCGGCGGTCATTCCGCGGCCCCCTCTCCGGTCCCGGCGGACGCGTTGGGGAGGCTCACCCGGCTGAGGCCGAGGCGGGCCTCGGCGTTGCCGGGCTCGATGTCGAGAGCCTTCTGGTACCAGACGGCGGCGGCGGTCGCGTCGCCCTGGACCTCGCTGACGAGGGCCAGGCCGATCGTCGCCTCGAGCGCGGCCGGCCCGTCGAGGATCGCCTCGAGGCGCGAGGCGGCGGCGGCGTAGCGCTGCTGGGACAGGTCAGCCATCGCCGCCGCCCACTCGGCCCGGTCCGCATCACCGGTGTCGGCGTAGGCCTGGGCGAGCGTGGTGTAGGGCTCGCTCCAGCCGATCGGGACGAAGGCGATGGCGCCCCGGAGGGGCTCGATGGCCTTGGCCGGCTCGCCGTTCTGCACGTATGCGGTCCCAAGCAGGTTCAGAGCGTCGGCGTCGGACCGCTTGATCGCCACCGCGGCCGACAGGTACTGGACGGCGTCGGCCGGCTTGCCCTGCTCGAGCGCGATCTGGCCCAGGCCGTAGAACGCCGCGTTGAGAGTCGGGTCGACATGGGCCATCTCGCCCTCTTTGGCGATGTCCACGACGGCCTGGTAGTCCGCCTTGGCCGCGTCGAGGTTGCCCAGGGCCTGGTTTGCCCGGGCCCGCCCGAAGTGGGCCAGCTCGTCGGCCTTACCCGTCTCCAGGATCGCGTCGTACTGGGCGATGGCGTCCTGGTAGCGCTCGGCCAGGACGTAGGCGTCCGCAAGCTGTCCGCGCGAGGCGATATCGGCCGGGTCCGCGCGGACCGCAGCCTCGAGCGACGCGATCTCCCGGTCGACCATGCTCGCGGCCGGCAATCGGAAGCGATCGACGATGTAGAAACCGACGAACACGAGCGCGCCGACCAGGAGGATCGCGGCGATCCTCTTGATCAGCCGGTCGAGCTCTCCCTCCGACAATCTCGTGAGGGACGCGATCCAGGCCATGGGACGTACCTACTTCTGCGCACGGCGCACAGAGGGCGCCGCTCTGGGCCGAATCGTCGGCTCGCGCGCGTGCGCTTCCTATCCGCCGACCGATAGAACGTGGGTACAGGTTTGCGTGGCCGCACCGCGTTCGGGCCTGTATCGGCCGGATCGCCCGGCCAGCCCCAGGCGGCGACGTCACGGCGCCGCCTGCGCTCCCCAGGCGAGCACGAATCGCACGAACGAGCGTGACCCACCCCCCAGTTCCTGCGATTCCTGCAGGAAGTCGGGGGGAGGTCGTGCTCAGTCATCGCCGACGTGCTCCCCAGGCGAGCGCGCCCAGGCGGCGGGGGCGGTGCGGCGGGGGCGGTGCGGCAGGGGCGCGGCGGCGGGGCGCGGCGGCGGGGCGCGGCGGCGGGGTGATGAGGCAACGTCATGGCGACAGGGCGCGGCGACAGGGCGCGGCGGCAGGACGCGGCGGTAGGACGCGGCGGGGGCGACACCGCGACTCGGCAGCGACAAGCCCAGGATCAGCCTCCGGCCGGGACCTCGGCCTCATCTCGGGCCAGGTGGGGCGACGGGCCAACCTGCGTCGACCCGACCTGCGGCGCGCAGACCGGCCGTCCCGGCCCGCCCGACGACCCGGCATGCGGCGCAGCATGCGGCCTGCCCGACGACCCAGCACGCGACCCGGCATGCGACCCGCCCAGCGACCCGGCATGCGACCCGCCCGACGCCGCCGCCGAACCGGCGGAGCGAGCCCTGACCGCGAGCGCCTCGCGCACGGCGGCGAGGACCTCGTCGGGGGCGGAGGGCAACTCGTGACGCTGGAGCGTCCAGGCGGTCGAGGAGGTGATGTCGACGTCGACGATGACCTTCGCCCCGGACCGCCGCAGGACGTCGAGGATCCCGATCGGACCACCCTCCTCGAAGACGACGACGTCGGGGTCGGCCGCGAGGGCCTCGTCGAGCCCGTCGAGCGTGCCCAGGTTCACGGTCGTGACGACGAGGCCGGGCTCGGCCGCCAGCATCTGGCCGAGGCCCTCACCGAGCAGGGGGTGGCTGTACAGGACGACAACTCGGTCCGGTACCCGCACGCGTGGTTCCTCTCGCCAGGTGGGCGCATCTCACCCAGGGCCCGATCCTAGGAAGCCCGGCCGCGGTCGCCTATCCGTCCGAATGCACAACCTTGCGGCCGCGCGGTCTATCCCCCGACCTATCCCCGGCCCGAATAGGTCACGCTCAGGAGCCGGGGTCGCTGCCCATCCGGTGGCGAACGGCATAGGCCGCGGCCTGGACGCGGTTTGTCAGGTGGAGCTTCTCGAGGGCGTGATGGACGTGGTTCTTGACGGTCCCCTCGGTGATCGTGAGCTGGGTCGCGATCTCCTTGTTGGAGAGGCCCGCCGCAACGTACCGGAGGATCTCCGATTCGCGACGGGTGAGGGTCATCTCCTCCTCGCCGGGCTCGGGCGGCCGGAAGGCGCTGGGCGGCCCGCCCCGCCGGAAGGCGTCGAGGAGGCGGCCCGCGATGGCGGGCGAGATCGGCGACTCGCCGCGGGCCGCCAGGCGGATGCCCTCGAACAGCTGCTCGGGCTTCAGATTCTTGAGCAGGTAGCCGTTGGCGCCGGCCTTGATGGCCTCGAACAGGTCGTCGTCCTCGTCGGAGATGGTGAGCATGATGATCGGCAGGTCGATGCCCGCGCGACGCGCCTCGCGGACGCCGTCGATGCCGCTTACGGCGGGCATGTTGACGTCCATGACCACGAGGTCCGGGGCCAGCGATCGGATCTGGGCGACCGCCTCGGCCCCGTCGCTGGCCTCGCCCACGACGGTCATGTCGAACTGGCCGTTGATCAGGCTGGCGAGAGCCTTCCGGAAGAGCGGCTGATCGTCAACGAGCAGCAGGCGAAGTCGCGGTGGGTGCGACATGCGGGCCCTCCGGGCGAAGTCTGGCCACGATCCGCGTCCCGTCGCCGGGGGCGGTGTGGACGTCCAGTGTGCCGCCCAGGAGCTCGACCCGCTCGCGCATCGAGCGGAGGCCGAAGCCGCCGGCAAGGGACGCCCGGACGCTGGTCGGGTCGAAGCCCATCCCGTCGTCGGTCACGCTCAGGACCGGCGTCCCCTCGACGTCGCGCAGCTCGATCCGGACGGTCGATGCGGCGGCGTGCTTGCGGACGTTGGTCAGGGCCTCCTGGACGACGCGCAGGAGCTGGACCTCGGCCTTCGGCGGCAGGGACCGGCCGGCCAGACCGTCGCAGTCGAGCTGCGTCCGGATGCCGGTCTGGCGGGTGTACTTGGCGAGGTAGGCCCGCAGCGCCGCCTCGAGGCCGCCGTCGCTCGGGATCGTCTCGCGCAGGCCCAGGATCGTCTCGCGGACGTCGCGGTAGGCGTCGTCGGCGACGTCTGCGAGCTCGGCCAGCTCGGCCGAGATCGGCGCCCCGTCGGTCCTCGCCTCGAAGGCCCGAAGCTGGAGATGGATCTGGCCCAGGACCTGGGCCAGGCTGTCGTGGAGCTCGCGGGCGATCCGGTCCCGCTCCGAAAGGATCGTCATCTGCTCCTGGGACTCGTGGAGCCGCGACGTCCGGACGGCGATCGCCGCCATGTCGGCAAGGGCGCCGAGGAGCGAGGTCTCGGCCTCGCTGAACGGCCGGTCCGGGGCGCGCGACACGCACAGCTCGCCGAGGAGCTCGCCCGGGCCTCGCAGCGGCCGCGCCGCCCAGGCGCGCTCGGGGACGCCCGGCTGGACCGGGCAGCTCGGGTTGCGAGGGTGGACCGGGCCGCTGCCCTCGTGGGCCAGGAGACAGACTCGACCGTCGTCGGCGATCGCCCGGCGAGTCGAGGCCCGCGAGGGGCCGGGAGCCGGTGAGCCGGTCGGGTCGGCCAGGCAGACGACCGCCCGGTCGGCGGCGAGGAGCGCGCGAGCATGCTGGGTGATCCGGTCCAGGACCCCGGGCAGCTCCGGCCGCTCCGTCAGCTGGAGGGCCAGCTCGTAGAGGGCGCCACGCTCGTGCTCGCGGCGCCGGAGATCGTCGACGAGGCGCTCGATCCGAAGGCTGGCCTCCACGTCCTGGGCCAGCTCTTCCAGGACCTCGTCGGTGAGATCCGGCCGGATCGGCGGGTGGAAGGCGAGCCGCAGCCGGTCGTCGGTGGCCAGGCGCCGGTCGAGACCCAGGTCCAGGACCAGCGTGTCGAGGTCGTCGCGCTGGGTGTAGTCCACCCCGAAGGCCGCCTCGACCGGCTCGTCGAGGAGCGCGGACGCCCAGCCGGGGCTGTCGCGCGGTGACTCCGGCCGGCGGACGACGATCGCCTCGCCGTCCAGGCCCCGGACGTGGATGACGCCGACGAGGGCGCCGGTCTGCTCCATCAGCCGCTCGAGGGCCTGGGTCGCCATGTGGGCCACCGAGTGGTCCGCCCGGACCGCCGAGCCGACGGTCGTGAGGGCGGTCAGGTCACGGTTCTGGCGGAGGATCGCCCGCTGGGTCCGCTCGAGCAGGATCGCCATCACGATCCCGAACATGACGATCCCGCCGGCCAGGATGAGGGCCGACAGGATGTGCTCGTCCTGGGCCGTCAGGTTGCCGTCGACGATCAGGAAGCGGGCCAGCTCCCAGGCCCAGATGAGGGCGATCGGCAGGAGCACGCCGATCCATTTCAGCCGCTCGAGGTCGCGGATCGGCCGAGGGTCACGCATGGTCCGACGATGGTCGACCGGCACGGCCCGGGACAGTGCCTTTCGGCACAGGTGGCCCATGGTCTTCCGGCATGGAAGGCCCGCCGGTCAGGCCTGGCCGCCCGGCGGAGCGGCTCAGGGCGTGGCGTGAAGTCGCCGCCGAAGGCTGACGAGGACGAGGACGTTCAGGGCAATGAGGGCGATCACGACGACCATCGCCTGGCGCCGGAAGTCGCTCTCGGCAAGCTTGGCGGTGGCGAGCGCCTCGGCCTCACCGGCCTTGGCGACGGTGGCGTCGGTGAGGGCAGAGATCGTCGTCAGCTTGGTGGTGTGGACGGCCGCGCGGGCCTTGATGAGCTCGGTCTTGGCCTCCTGGGCGGCGACGTCGGCGTCGGTCACGATCATTCCGAGGGCGGCGGCGTCCTCGATCCGGCCGAGGGCCGTGTCGTAGGCGTCCCGGGCGCCGCCGACCGCGCCCGCGATCGCCTCGACCTGGGAGTAGATGAGCGAGCGGGTGTGATGGCAGGTGTCGCAGCGCCGGTCGGCCGGATCCTCGAAGCGGTCCATCTCGAGCCGGAGGCTCTGGTCGGTGGGACTGTGGCAGGTCGCGCACAGGTAGTCTGGGACGCCGCCCTCGTGCAGGAAGAGGCGCTCGGTCGGCTCGCTCACGTCGTGGGTCCCGTGGCAGGTCCAGCACTTCGGCCCGACGCCCTCGAGCCGCGAGTGGGCGCTCTCCTCGTACAGCGCCTGGGTCGCGGTGTGGCAATTGCCGCAGACCGCCACCACCTCGTCGCTGCGCGGCGGCTTGGCCGCGTGAGAGCCATGGCACGAGGCGCAGCTCGGCGCCCGCAGATCCTGCTTCTCGAGGAGCTGGATCCCGTGGACGCTGAGCTTGTACAGGTCGAGCTGGTCGGTCGGGATGCCGTAGGGCTGCATCTTCTGGGCATCGGCATGGCACGACGCGCACAGCGCCGGGACGTTGCGCGGGTACGCGGCCGCGGTCGGGTCGGAGGCCGGCTTCACGTCGTGCGAGCCGTGGCAATCGGTGCAGATCGCGACCCGATCGTCGCCGGCGGTCAGGAGGCGCTGACCGTGGACGCTCGAGAAGTACTTCGAGTACTGGTCGGTCGCAACCTGGTAGGGCCGCATCCGCTCGGCGTTGGCGTGGCAGCCGCCGCACAGCCCGACCGTGTCCTCGCGGTCCGGCACGCCCAGATACCCGCTGTCGCGGGCCATCCCGACGGTGATCTCGTCGGACGTCGGGTCGCCGCCGTGGCAATCGGCGCAGCCCACGCCCTCGCGGCCGTGGACGCTCGCCCGCCACTCGTCGGCGATCCCGGCCTGCCGGGCGTCCACCTTGGCGTGGCAGTCAACGCAGCCGGTCGAGCTCGCATCGCCCGGATGGGCGATCGGGCTGGGCAGCGGCGGGGCCGTCTCGAGGGGCACGTCCGGCGTGGGCGTGGCCTGCGAGACCTCCAGGACCCACGGTCCGGTGGCGGGATCGTCGGCCGGCGCCCCGGCCGAGGCGATCGAGACGAGGACGAGGCTGGCGATGGCCACGACCCCTGGCAGCAGGAACGGGCGGATGGCACGCATCGCCGACCTAGACCTGCGCGCCGAAGTACGTCAGCACAGCCAGCCCGACGAGGAGCAGGACGGCGCAGGCGATCGCGATCGGCCGGCGGCGCGGCAGGACCTCACCGCCGCGATCGAGCAGCGGCAGGACGACGATCACGAGGACCAGCGCCACCGGCGCCACCACCCCGACCGTCTCGGGCACGAGCTTCAGGAGCTGATAGACCGCCAGGAAGTACCACTCCGGCTTGATGTGCTCCGGCGTGACCAGCGGGTCGGCCTTCGGCTCCAGGCCGACGGGGAAGAGCGAGGCCAGGATGACGAGCACGGCCAGGACCGCGTACCAGGCGATGACCTCGTCGAGGATGTAGTCCGGGAAGAAGGGCTTGAGACGCTCCGGCGGACGCGCCGGCACGGGCCGTCCCGGCCGTGGCTCGGCATGCCGGGGGTTCGCCAGGCCCTGCTGGTGGACGAACAGGAGGTGCAGCGCAAGGAGCCCACCGAGGAGCAACGGCAGGACCAGGACGTGGATGCCGAAAAACCGGCCGAGGGTGGCCTCGCTGACCTCGGCCCCGCCCCGCAGGAGCAGCAGCAGCGAGGGCCCGATGAGCGGCACCCCGCCGGCGATCTCGGTGCCCACGACCGTGGCCCAGTAGGCCCGCTGGTCCCACGGCAGGAGGTAGCCGGTGAAGCCGAAGCCGATCGTGATCAGCAGCAGCCCGCCGCCCACGATCCAGGTCAGCTCGCGAGGGTACTTGTAGGCGGCCTGGACGAAGATCCGAAGGACGTGGAGGGCCATGAACAGGATCATCAAGTTCGCCGCCCAGTGGTGGACGCTCCGGATCAGCCAGCCGAACGAGACGTCGCTGGTGATCGACAGGACGCTCTCGTAGGCCGCGTCCGGGGTCGGGCTGTAGTAGAGGGCCAGGAGGGTCCCGGTGACGACCTGGATCCCGAACAGGAAGAGCGTGATCCCGCCGAGGTAGAAGGTCCTGGCGTCGCGCGGGATGGGGACGTGGAGGAGGGCGTTGACGAACGGTCCCAGGTGGAGGCGCTCCTCCACCCAGCCGGTCGCGCCCCCCGGGGTCCTCGTGGAGCGGACGTCGGCGGCCATCGTCAGCCCGACACGATGTAGATCTCGTCGCCCTCGACGGCGGTCGTGAGCGGCGGCAGGGGGGCCGGCGGCGGTCCGGACACGACCGCGCCGGTGGCGGGATTGAAGCGACCGTCATGGCAGGGGCAGATGATCATCGTCGCCGCAGCGTCCCAGGCGACGATGCAGCCGAGATGGGTGCAGATCGCGGAATAGGCCTTCACACCGCCGGGCGTGTTGACCACGACCGCCGGCTTGGACCCGACGGCGACGATCGCGCCCGAGCCCACCGGGAGCGCCTGGACGGTCCCGACGAGCACCCGGCCGCCGGCACCGGCGGTCGCCGCCCGGCTCGGGATGAGGAAGCCGACGATCGGGGTCACGATCATCGCCAGCGACGAGATGACCGAGAAACCAAGGAGGTACCGGACGAACCGCCGCCGAGCGAAGCCGCCAACCGCGGGCTCGTCGCCGCCAGCACCGGCCACGTCGCCGCCAACCCCCGCGGCGGTTCGGTCGCCGCCCTCCTCGAGGGCCGGCGGGCGCCCTTCCGACATGCCGGAAGGTTGGCGCCACCTCGGTCGGCATCGAAGGTGCCGAGGGATAGATCGTAGATACATATGGCGAGGTACACCCGTGACGATCGATCCAGGGCCTCGCTTCGGGACGTTCGGCACATCGCGCGACTTCGAACGGCCGATGCGCGCACGGCCGGCACGAGCGACGCTCACGGAACGCATTCGGGAGGACCTGCCATGGCCCAGAGCTCCGCGAGCGCCCATCCGGGCGCCCTCCCCTCCCTCCTCGACTGGCTCGCCAGCCACGGCGTCGAGCACGACGTCCACGAGCACGTCGAGACGTTCACGGCCCGCGAGACCGCCCGGGTCGAGGGCGTCGACCCGCGGACGTTCGCCAAGGTCGTCGTCGTCCGGACGGACGACCTCCGGACGGTCCTGCTGGTCCTCGACGCCATCGATCACGTCGATCTCCGCAAGGCCCGCGAGGCGCTCCTTGCCGATGACGTCCGGCTGCTCACGGAGGCCGAGCTCGGGGCCCTGGCCCCCGAGTGCGAACCGGGGGCGATGCCCGCCGTGGGCGACCTGTTCGACCTGACGATGGTCGCCGATCGGGCCATCCGCGAGGACGCCGCCCTGAGCTTCAACGCCGGGACGCATCGCTGCGCCGTCCGGGTCGATCGGGCCGCCTGGGAGCGCGCGACCGGGGTCGCCTACGCCGACCTGGCCGTCGCGACGAACCTGCGCCCGGCGTGGGCGGACTCGTGAGCGCGGCGACGGTAACGGGGCCCGGGCCGGACGCGCCGGCCGCCACCGCCGGCCACGCCGCGCTCGTCTGGATCGACGCCCGCGAGGCGGTCGTGGTGCGCTGGACCGGGGAGGAGGCCGCGATCGAGCGCCTCGCCTCGGACGTGCCGGCCCACGTCCGCGCGACCGGCCACGTCCGGTACGACCCGGCGACCCGTCACGGTGGCCCGGACCGGCAGGCCGCCGGCGAGCGCCGACGGATCGAGGCGCTCGACCGGTTCGTGGACGCGGTCGCCGGCCGGGTCGCGCGGGACGACTACCTCGTCATCGTCGGGCACGGGACGGTTCACGAGCGGCTGGAGGCCCGACTCCGCGAGCTCGACGAGGCCAGCCACCGGTCGCGGGCGATCAACCTTCGCCGGGCCGACCGCCCGACCGAGCGCCAGCTCGTGGCCGAGCTCCGCGAGCACCTCGGTGCCGGACCGCGGCGCTGGCTCCCGGGTGGCCGCTGAGCGTCAGGCGCGGGCGATCGCGGGTGCCGCGACGATGGGCTCCGGGCGCAGCCGGAGGCCACGAAGGAGCTGGGCGTTGGTGGCGACGATGATCGTCGAGAGGCTCATGGCGATCGCCCCGACCGCCATCGGCAGGTCGATCCCCCAGGGCACGAGGAGGCCGGCCGCGACCGGGATCGCGACGAGGTTGTAGCCGGTCGCCCAGACGAGGTTCTGAATCATCTTCCCGTAGCTCGCGCGGGACAGCTCGATCGCCCCGACGACATCGCGGGGGTCGCTCCGGACGAGGACGATGCCGGCCGATTCGACGGCCACGTCGGTGCCCGCGCCGATCGCGATGCCCACATCCGCGGTCGCCAGGGCCGGCGCGTCGTTGACGCCGTCGCCGACCATCGCGACCTTCCGGCCGCCCGCCTGGAACCGTGCCACGGCGGCCGCCTTGTCGGCCGGCAGGACCTGGGCCGCGACCTCGTCGATCCCGAGGCGGCGGGCGACCGAATCGGCGACGGCCTGGCTGTCGCCGGTGATCATCGCGACCTTCAGGCCGAGGGCATGGAGGTCCCGGACGGCCTCCTGGGACTCCGGGCGGATCTCATCCTCGAGCGCGATCGCCCCGACGACACGGCCCTCGGCGACGACGTGGAGGACCGTCTGCCCTTCCCGCGCCCAGGCCGTCGATTCGTCGATCGGGTCGAGTGACAGCTCGCCGAGCAGGCGCGGCCCGCCGACCGTCACGTGACGGCCCTCGACCCTGGCCCGGGCACCGCGCCCGGCGAGGCTCTCGAACTCGGCTGCCTCCGGGACGTCGAGCCCGCGTCGAGCGGCCTCGGCCACGATCGCGCGGGCCAGCGGGTGCTCCGAATCGGCCTCGACGGCGGCCGCCAGGCGCAGGACATCGATCTCGTCGGCCCCGGTGGCGACGGCAACGGCGGCGACGGCCGGCTGGCCCTTCGTGAGCGTCCCGGTCTTGTCGAAGATCACGACCTGGAGCTCCCGGGCCCGCTCGAGGGCGATCCGGTTCTTGACGAGCAGGCCATTCCGGGCGCCGATCGAGGTCGAGATCGCGATCACGAGCGGGATCGCCAGGCCCAGCGCGTGGGGGCAGGCGATGACGAGGACGGTCGCGGTGCGGACGAGCGCTCCCTCCCGGTCGCCCTGCAGCCACCAGAAGCCGAGCGTCGCGGCCCCGGCCACGAGGGCGACGTAGAAGAGGATCGCCGCGGCCCGGTCGGCCAGCGCCTGGGCCCGCGAGGCCGACGCCTGGGCCGCCTCGACCAGCCGCATGATCCCCGACAGCGCGGTCTCCTCCCCTACCGCCGAGACGCGGATCCGGAGGCTCCCCCCGGCGGCGACCGTCCCGGCGACGACCCGGTCGTCACGGGCCTTGGCCACGGGCTTCGACTCGCCGGTGATCATCGACTCATCGACGTCGGCGTCCCCCTCGACGACGACGCCGTCCGCCGGGACGCGGGCGCCGGGCCGCACGAGGAGGACGTCGCCGACCGCCAGGGCATCGAGGGGAACGGTCTCGATGCCACCGTCCGTGACCCGCTCCGCCGTGTCCGGGAGGAGCTCGGCGAGGGCCGCCAGGGCGCCCCGGGCCTGGGCGATCGAGCGCATCTCGAGCCAGTGGCCGAGGAGCATGATCGTGATCAGGGTGGCGAGCTCCCACCAGATCTCGACCTCGAAGAGGCCCAGGGTGCCCGCCCAGCTGGTGACGAAGGCGACGCCGATGGCCAGCGAGATCAGGGTCATCATCCCGGGCTGGCGATCGGCGAGCTCGCCCCGCGCCCCGCGGATGAAGACCAGGCCGCCGTAGAGGAAGACGACGGTGCCCAGGATCGCCGGGAGGTATGCCGAGCCCGGGTAGTCCGGGACCGTGTAGCCGAACCATTCCTGGACATCGGCGCTCAGCAGGACGACCGGGACGGTGAGCGCCAGGCTCAGCCAGAACTTGTCGCGGAACATCGCGACGGAGTGGCCGGCGTGGCGATCGTGGCCCCCGCCGTGGCCGGCGTGGGCGGCCCCGTTGGGTGCGCCCCCGTGCGCCGGCTCGCCGGGGACATTCGCGTGGGCCCCGGCGTGGTGTTCGCCTGTCGCGTCGTGGCTGCCGCGGCCGCTGTCGCCGTGGCCGCCCTGGCCGCCACGGGACGACTCGACCGCAGCGCCCGGGTCGTGGTGAGCGTGCGCCATGGGCCCAGTCTGCCCGACCTCGAGGCCGTGCCTCGCGATCGGCAGTTACCCGGAGACCGTGATCGTGGCCTTCATCCCGGCCGCGTAGTGACCGGCCTCGTGGCAGCCGGCGAGCGACTGACCCGCAGCCTCGAAGGTGTGGGTCAGCTCCTTCGTCTCGCCGGGCTGGAGCGAGATCCCGTTAGGCTCGCCGTGCTGCATCCCACCCGCCATCATCTCCTCCTCGTGATCAGACTGGGCAGTCTCGTCGCCGAGGTAGAACTCGTGGACGATGGCCCCTGCGTTGGTGACGACGAACGTCACCGGCACGCCGGCCGGGACGGTCATCGAGGCGGGCTCCATCGTGAAGGTGTCGTTCAGGGTCACCTCGATCCGGGTCGCGGCGGGCGACGCGGCTGGGGATGGCGACGCCGCCACCGCGGGCGAGGGCGTTGAGCCGGCGCCCGAGCATCCGGCAACGACGAGGACGAGCGCTGGGACAAGACTGAGATGGCGGAGACGCATGTTCTTCCTCACAGTGGGGATCCGGGAACGCGCACGTCGCAGACCGGGTGGGCGACATCCGCGGCGACTCGGACCGGCCTTGATCCTACCGCGCAGATGGCGCGCTGGAGCGGTGTCAGTCGCAGCGCCACTCGCTCGCTGGCGAATGATCGTGCGTCCCGCCGCAGCAGGACTGGTCCCCTCCGCCCAGGAAGCGCCCGGGATTGAGCTCGAAGCGGACGAAGCAGCCGGGGCACTTGAAGCGAAGGGTCCGGCCCCTGTAGCTGGCGGTGACGCCCTCACCGGCGGGAATGTCGCCACCGCACACCGTGCAGGTCCCGGCCGGTTCGTCGCCGGACTCCAGGACGATGAGCCTTGGTTGGATCGCCATCACGCTGCCTCCACGATGATCCGGCCCCGGAGCATTCCCATCTGGCACGTGAACTCATGCTCGCCGGGGTCGCCGGGCATGAACTCGATTGGGACCACCGTCCCGGTAGGCAATGGAGCCGCCTTGCCGTAGTCGGCCAGGACGACCTGCTCGGAGCACGCGGCGGTCTCTTCTCGGCGGAACAGGAGACGGACCGGCCGGCCGGGGGAGACCCGGATCGTGTCCGGTGTGTAGCCGCCCTTCACGAGGATCATCTGCTCCTGGTAGCCGTCCGAGACGGTCACAGCCTTGACGCCCTCGCTCCGCTTGAACCAGAAGAACCAGGCCACGCCAAGCGCGGCCGCGATTCCAACGACTGTGACCACGATCTGATCGGGAGTCATGCCGGTACCTCCTGGAGCCGGAACCGCTTCAGGCGGTTGGCGTTGCTGATGACGGTGACCGAGCTGAACGACATCGCCAGCGCGGCCAGGATCGGGCTGAGGAGCAGCCCAACGAAGGGATAGAGGACGCCCAGCGCGATCGGGAGGCCGAGGCCGTTGTAGATGAACGCCCCGAACAGGTTCTGGTAGACGTTGCGCATCGTCGCCCGGCTGATCGCGATCGCCGTAACGACGCCGCGAAGGCTGCCCGAGATGAGGGTGACGTCCGAGGCCTCGATCGCCACATCGGTGCCCGTGCCGATCGCGAAGCCGACGTCCGCCTGGGCCAGCGCGGGGGCATCGTTGATCCCGTCGCCGACCATCGCGACCGCTCGGCCCTCGAGCTGGAGCTTGCGGACCTCGTTGGCCTTGTCCTGGGGCAGGACCTCGGCGAGGACCCGGTCGACGCCGACACGGCGCGCGATCGCGTCCGCCGTGCGGCGGTTGTCGCCGGTGATCATGACCACCTGGAGGCCGAGCTTGCGGAGCGCGGCGATCGCGGTCTCGGAGTCCGCCTTGACCGGATCGGCGATGGCGAGAACCCCGGCGACTCGGTCGTCGAGCGCCACGAAGACGGGGGTCTTGCCCTCGTCGGCCAGGCGGACCGCCTCGTCCTGCAGGGACTCGGCCCGCGCGCCACCGGCCTCGAGGAAGATTCGGTTGCCGACGAGGATCCGCTGCCCCCCAAGCCAGGCCCGGATGCCGTGGCCCGGGGTCGCCTCGAACCGGCTCACCGTGCCCGGGGTGATGCCCCTCTCCGTCGCCGCCTCGACGATCGCCGCCGCGAGCGGGTGCTCCGAGTCGCGCTCGGCGGCGGCCGCGAGGGCCAGGACGGCTTCCGACTCGAAGCCGTCCGCCGGGACGATGTCCGTGACGGCCGGCTTGCCGACCGTGATCGTGCCCGTCTTGTCGAGGACGATCGTGTCGATCTTCTTGGCCGCCTGGAGCGCGTCGCCGGAGCGGATGAGGATGCCATGCGTCGCGGCGAGGCCGACGCCCGTCGTGAGCGACATCGGCGTCGCCATGCCGAGGGCGCAGGGGCAGGCGATGATGAGGGTCGTGACCGAAACGATCGTCGCGTAGGTCAAGGCCGGTGTCGGGCCGAAGTCGTACCAGATGACGAAGCCCAGGATCGAAGCGATCACGACGGCCGGCGTGAAGTAGCCCGACACGACGTCGACGATCCGCTGGATCGGGACCTTCGACGCCTGGGCGTCGCCGACCATCCGGACGATCGTCGCCAGGGCGGTGTCGGCGCCCACCTTCGTCGCCCGGAAGCGCAGGCTGCCGGTCGTGTTCATCGTCGCCCCGATGACCTCGTCACCGGGACCCTTCGCGACCGGCATCGATTCCCCTGTGATCATCGACTCATCGACCGCCGAGGCGCCCTCGGTCACGACGCCGTCGACGGGGACCTTCGAGCCGGGGCGGACGACGACGATGTCATCGACGATGACCGCGTCGATCGGGATCTCGGTCTCGGCGCCATCGCGGACGACGCGGGCGGTCTTCGGCTGGAGGCCGATGAGCTTCTCGATCGCCTCCGACGTCCGGCCGCGAGCCTTGACCTCCATCGCCATCCCGAGGACGACGAGGGCGGTCACGACGACCGTGACGTCGTAGTAGACGTCGGTCATCGCCTCCGATGGGAAGAGCTGCGGAAACAGGAGCGCGACGGTCGAATAGACCCACGCCGTGCCGGTGCCGATTGCGATCAGCGTGTGCATGTTCGCCGAACGGTGCTTCAGGGCTGCCCAGGCACCGGTGAAGAACTGGTTCCCCGAGTAGACGATCACAGCGAGCGAGGCAACGCCCATGGCGACCCACAACCACCACAGCGCCTCGCTGCCGCGCGGGAAGAGGTCGCGCAGGCCAGGGATCAGCCAGGGGTAGGAGAGAACCATCGTCGGGGCGCCGACCGCCGCGCCGAACCACCATTTGCGCATGAGCGCCCGGTATTCGGCCTGACGGTCTCCGGCGGGCGAGGTCGCCGTCGGGGACAGGGCTCCCAGGTGAGAGTCGCTGGTTGCCCCGACGGCGCCGGGCACGGGCCGCTCAGTGGCAGCCGTGCGAGCTGTGCTGGTCATGGTTATCGGTCTCGCTTGTCGTGGAGTTGTCGCGGGCTCGCTGATCGAGTCCTGCAGTGGAGCCTGACTCGCTGGGCTGAGCGTCAGATGAGCGGCGGCTGAGATCCTCGGCGTCATCCGCCCCGTCGCCGTGCAGGCTGTGGCCGCGGCCGGCGCCACCAGCACCATGTCCGCCGTGGCCGTGGCCGCCTACATGCATGAGGATCATTCCGCCGAACAGCCCGGCGTAGAGAACAGTCGACAGCGAAACCACGCCAGCGAAAACCAGGCCGCCGACGATGACCGCGACGACCAGTCCGGGCACCAGCCACCTCGGGCGCGACGCGGTAGGCCAACGTTCGGTCGTGGCGGGCTCGGTGGGCGTCCCGCCTCCGTGGGCGGCGTGCTCGTGAACCTGTGCTGTCATGGTCGACTTGCCTCCAACATGAGCGACATCGATGGGTTCCGGGCTCGGCGCGCGGCGACGAGCACGGCGATCGCAAGTGCTGCAATCCCGAGACCGATCAGCTGGGCGGTCTTGAGCCCGAGCAGGACCGCCGACTCATCGCGCAGGAAGAAGAGCCCGAAGCGGATGGCGGCAAGCCCGAACAGGTACGCGGCCGCGACCGCCCCGTCACCAAGCCGCCCGAGACGCTCGCGGCCGAGCCACAACCCGACGAAGAGGAGCCCCAGGAGGATCGCCTCGTATGCCTGGGTCGGGTGGAGTGGGATCCCCTGCGGCGCCATGGCCCCGGGGTTCCGGTAGATCACCGCCCAAGGCAGGTCCGTCGGCACCCCATACGAGTCGCCGCCGACGAGGCAGCCGAGATGGCCGATCGCCTGCCCGATCGCGGCCGCGGGCGCGGCGACGTCGAGCACGGCGAGGAGGGGCAGATGGCGTCGGCGCGCGAACACCACGAGCGCGAGCAGAGCGCCGACCAGGCCGCCGTAGAACGACAGCCCGCCCATCCAGACCATGAGGATATGGGTCGGATGCTCGGCCAGTGCGCCGAGCTCGTTCTGGAGGACGTACAGCAGGCGCCCGCCGACCAGGGCCGCACCGCCGACCCAGATGACGGCGTCGGAGACGACCTGCGGCGCGATCCCCCGCCGGCGCCCCTCGCGCTGGGCGAGCCAGATCGCGACCGTCGCGGCAGCGACGAGGATCAGCCCGTACCAGCGAATGGGGATCCCGAGCAGGCTGAATGCGACGGGATCGATATCGATGACGAACGGCATCGGGCCTCCTCAGAGTGGCTCGGGGGTTCGGCCAAAGGCCCACAGGCAACCGGCGACCCAGGCGATGAGGGCCGCGCCGGCGGCGGCGATCGCCGCCGTGGCGTCGAAGGCGAGGACGGCGACCAGGGCGATCAGTGGAAGCGAGCAGATCCACAGGACGAGCGCCGTGCCGACCGGCGTCTCCAGACGCGAGGCCAGGGTTCGGAGTCGCCTGAGAAGCGATGGCGCTCGCTCCGTGATGAGCTCGATCCGACCGCGGTAGCGGCCCATGCCGCAGGTGAAGCGGACTTCGCCGGGAGGCTGTGCCGGGAGATCGATCGTCGTGGAGCCGGTCGCCGCGAGTCGGCGGTCGAGGTGGGGCGACGAGAAGACGACGCGTTCGGAGCAGGCGTCGTCGTCATCGCGCCGGAAGACGAGCCGAAGCGGGAGTCCCGCCCGCGCGATGATCGCGTCCGGGTGGTAGCCCCGGTCGACGACGACGTCGATGACCTGGCGGCCGCTGGGATCGAGACGGGCGTGAGCGGGCTGGAGGAGCATTTCTACGTCTGCCCGCCGAGGACCAGCACGAGCACGATGACGAGGACCACCAGCGCCCCTGCGGCCAGGGGGTGGGCAACGGCCGTGGTCATGGCCGACATGCCCGCCATGGTCATGGCGCCGCCCGCGAGCAGCAGGTCGGCGACCAGGAGGATCGCGGCCACCAGGAGCAGGATCACGAGGAGGTCCGGCATGCTGGGAGTTCAACGCCGTGACCTGAGCCTCCGATGAGGACCGGCTAACGCCCTGCTGAGAAGCCGACGCCGCAGGGCTC
Source organism: Chloroflexota bacterium (assembly GCA_040752335.1). Taxonomy (GTDB): domain Bacteria; phylum Chloroflexota; class Limnocylindria; order Limnocylindrales; family CSP1-4; genus UBA5189. The sequence goes on along the minus strand of JBFMEV010000006.1, from coordinate 37,859 downwards.
GCAAGCCGTCGCAGGTGGTCGTCTTCTCAGGACGGCGCAAGCCCCGCCTCAGGTCGTTCTCAGGAGGTCGAGCGAGGGTCGCACGGTCCCCATCCCGCGCGAGCTCCGGCACGCCCCGCATTCCGCGCGACCAGGCTCGCGTCGTGCCGACCAGGAGGTCCCACATTGCCGCGCCAATCCGAACGTGCTCGCCTCCGCCTCCTCGCTCCTCTCGCAGCGGTCGCCGTCGTGCCGCTGGTGGTCCTCTCCGGGGTGGCCGGAACGATCAGCGCCAAGCCGCCGTCGACGCCAGGCCCGGTCCCGCTCGAGGCATTCCGGCCGGTCGTTCTGCCGAGAGAGTCCGACCCTCCGACCTCGCGAGCGATCTCGCCGCGCGTCCCCGACGTCGGCTGGGCGGAGCCGACCGCGCGCCCTTCGGCCACGCCCCAGCCAACCGCCCCGGCTGGGCCCGAGCACATCGTGCGAAGTGGCGACACGCTCTGGCAGATCGCGGCCTGGCACCGGGCCGACCTCGGCCGGATCCTTCGCTGGAACCCGGACATCGACCCGCGCCGCCTTGTTGCCGGTCAGCGGATCCTCGTCCCTGGCGGCGAGCCCATGCCAACCCCTGCACCGACCCCCAAAGCGAAGACCGGTGGTGGCACGCCGCCGGAGCGGTCCGGCGTGCATCTCTGGCCGGTTCCGGTCCGGGGCACGATCACGACCCGCTTCTCAGCGGCCCACGCCGGCATCGACATCGCGGCACCCGCCGGCACCGCTGTCCGGGCCATCGCCCCCGGGACCGTCACGTGGGCCTCCTGGAAGAACAACGGCGGCGGCTACGTCGTCGTCATCCGGCACCCGGACGGCATGGTCTCGACGTACAACCACAACCGCGAGGTCAGCGTGCGAGTCGGCCAGGACGTCGCGGCCGGCGAGCAGATCGCGGCGGTCGGCGCGACCGGCTGGGCGACGGGTCCACATCTCGACCTCCGAATCGAGATGGGTGGCGAGTTCATCGACCCGCTGCGGCTGGACTGGACGCGGTAGCGCGAGGCGATCACTCGCCGCCAGTGAGGAACGGGGCGGGGATCTCCGGCCCATGGCGGGTCGTTCCTCCGATCCTGGTGGATGAAGATTCGGCTGTCGCGTGTTGTCGGCGCCGGGTCGTGCGGAAGGGTGAGCTCCGGCCGAGCGCAGTGCGCAGCAGCTCGTCGACCTCACCTCTGGTGTCCAGGGCGGGCACGCAGTCGTCGAGCTCGATCTCGACGAGCCGCACGAGCAGCGAGTCGAGCGAGCCGCGGGCGGCCAGGAGCTGCTGGGCGACCTCGGCGAAAGGCCGTCGGGCCGCGATCATGCCGGCGAGTGCGGCCACCTGGCCGCTGGCGCGCTGCACGTGCCTGATCGCCGCGGCCCGGTCCGTTTCACCCAGCCTGTTCACTGCGACACGAACGCCGCGCCGGTCATGCCGGCAGCCGCGTGACCGGGCAGCGTGCAGATGAACGTGTGCGTGCCGGCCTGATCGAAGGTCAGGGTGATCGTCCGCGTCTCGCCCGGTTCCAGGATCGCCTCGACGCCTTCGAGGCCCGGCATATGGAGCGACTGGAAGTTGAGGTCGTGGCGCTCGGTTCCCCGGTTGATCAACTGGACCCGCAGCGGGACTCCGACCTTCGCGTCGATGCGGTTCGGCACGAAGCGCATGTCCTCGAGGCCAACACGGCCCGAGAACTCCCCTCCCTCGCCCCGGAAGTCGCCAGCCGCCCAGACCAGCACCGCAAAGGCGACGACGGACAAGACCACGAGCCCCAGGCAGCCGATCCGCTTCATGACGACGGTCCTCCGAACTTCGTCCGAGGAGCCTGCAATCGGCAACTGAACGGGTGGTGAGGCGTGCCTGAGAGGCGGCTTAGAAGCTCCTCGACCCAGAGCCGAGACCTGGACCGACGCGCTCGGCGGCGTTCGGCGGCGAACGGCTGGCCATCAGCTCTTCGGTGTCGACGGCGTCCTCGACGGCCTCGGGCTTCTGGCTGGCGACGTTCGATCAGCCCGGGAACGACCCGGACGACGCTGGCGATCCGGCGTCCCCGAGAACCCCTGACGCTCCGGCCGTGTGCGACGGCGGCTCAGAGCGCTCAACGGTCGACATCACCGCAACGGCGATGAGAACAGCAGCAGCCGCTCCGGCAGTGAGCGGAACCGTGCGCGCCGACCTGCGGCGCTCAGCGCGCAGGCGCAGGAGGACCTGCCGCACAACGGTGTACGCGGCGAACGCGACAACGAACGTAAGGCCGTGAACAGGAAGCGCGTGGCCGAGTACAAGCAGCGAGCTCACGGCGCCTATCGCCACACCGGCGACGGCCTCGAGGAGCTGCGTCGGGATTCGACGTGCCCCGACCCGACGGTCAGAGCTCCAGATGCCCAACCGGGAACTCGTGCATCGGCCCGCGCAGCACCCGGTCACGAAGCAGCCGACCCGCCCGAGCGCAACCGCGAAGAACAAGCCCGGAGTGGCGGCGTCGAGAACCACGCCCATCGGCAGCTCGAGGGCATGGATAGCGACGACAGCGACCACCGGCGCGACGACGAGGAACCCATCGACGGCCCATCCGCCCCTGATGATGGACTCGTCCGGGTGCAGGACCGCGTACCACGCCTTCGCCGCGATCAGGCCGGCCGCGATGGCGAGCAGCGATGCCGCGAGCGCTGGTAGCGCGGTGATGCCTTCGCCGGCGAGGATCGAGGCCTGAACGGCGAGGGCGACAACCATGCCAAGCACGGCGAGGGCCGTGTAGACGCCGGGCACGACGGCGGGAGTCCTGGCGAGCGGGGCGAGCAGCGCCCACCGGGTCTTCAACACGCCATTGGGCCGCGTCGAGATCGCCCAGCGGCGCCAGGACCAGGTCGCCGGAGGAACCGGGCGAGTAACGACCGATCTCCATTGGGGGTTCACGCCCCGGCTCCCGCTTGAGACACCGATGAGCTGAGCGCTGACCGACCACTCGCCAGGGTGAAGCCCTGGCACAGTCGCCGTGATCGAGACGGGCCCCGTGCCAGGCACGATGGGATCGATCGTCTCGTCCTGGACGAATTGGTCCTGCGCCCGGGGCTTCCCATGGACCCCGGCCCGGCTCCCGGTGAACCGCACGGTCGCGGCATATGGTTCGCCGCCCTCCCCCGAGTCGAACCAATGCGTGACGACCAGTGCCTCCGGCTCGATTGCGGCCGTGGCGCCTGATTGGTCGTTCTGTTGCCCGGTGCTCGCACCGGCGCGGTTTGAGGTCGGGGCCGCTCCGACCATCGGTCTCGATCGAGGTGTGCTTGTTCTCGAGCGGCCCGTTGCCCTACGTCGCGTCACAAGCAAACACCTACCCGTCGGTGTTCGCCAGCGGTGCCTCCGCCGGCGTGGCCATCGAATCTACGACAGCCATGTCGTTGTTGCTCCGAATGATGGGCAACGCACGACCCTAGGCCGTCCGCACTCCCCGGAACCGCTCCGCCCGCCAGATCAGCCACCCGCCGAGCGCAACGGTGATCGCAACGAACGCGAGGATGATCGCGAGGTCAACGGGTCCCCGTTGGCGCGCAGCCACCGACTCTTCGGCGGCGTTCGGCACATCCACCGCCCCCGCCGCCGCGGTGACCGCCAGCGGGACGGACAGTGTCTCGTCGCCGATCGCCTGAAGCTCATACGTCCCGGCCGGAAGGTGAGCCGGTACCGTCAGCTCGAGGCTGAACATCCCCTCGGCGTCGGTCTCGACCTCGGTCAGGTGAATCGTGTCGTGCTGGCCGACCAGGACGATGACGCGCTCGTCGTTCGGCTCCAGCCCACTGCCGGCCAGTACCACCGTCTCGCCGGCCGTGACCGTCGACGGCTCGACGAGGATCTCTTCCTCTCCACTGCCCTCGTGAGCCAGCACGGCGATCGCTGCGATGGCTGATAGGAGCAGCCCGAGCGCCATCGCCGCGGGCACGGATCTACGCATCTCTCGAGCCTTTCGTGGTTGCCCCGCCAAAGAGGGGGGCCATGAAGCCGGCCGAGCCGGCGACGATGAGAGGGAGGCCGATCAGGAGAACGAGCGCCCAGCCGAACACCGATCCACGACCGAGCGCGTCGCCCAGCCCGGTCTCGACCGCGCCCATGCCAACGGCGAGGAGCCCAAGTCGGAACAGCACCGCCGCCATCACAGCGCCTCCTGCACGTGGGCCTGCGGGACGGTGACGTAGGCATAGATGACGAGCGCGACCGCGGCGACCGCCACGAAGACGCCGATCGCGATGAACAGGCGACGGCGACCCGGCGATCGGTATGGGCTCCGATCGACCAAGGGTACGAGGGCGAGGGCGCCGAACAGGATCGCTGGGACCCACAGCAGCGCCGGCAGCCCGAACCAGTCCTCGAACGGGTAGAACGGCAGGAACATCCACGGCGGCTTGGTGGTCTCGGTGCCCGGGATCGGCCGCTCCCCGAGGCCGGCCGGCCAGATGAGTGTCAGCACTGTGGCCACTGCCAGCATCACGAGGCCGAAGCCGGCCATCCGGACGAGGTGCGCGGTGAACGTCGAGCCGCCCTTGGCCGGGACCGGGCCGCCGTCGACCGCCGCGTCGGCCTCCGCGGGGCGGGCCGAGATGCCGTGGCGTTTGACGAGGAGGAAGTGCGCGATCAGCAGCAAGACGCCGATGAGCGGCAGGATCGCGATGTGGGCGATGTACAGCCGGCCGATGATCGGCAGGCTCGTCGCGAACTCGGGCGAGAACCAGAAGCCGAACGCGCCGAGGAGGTTCCCGATCTCGACGTTGTGACCGAGTGCTTCGTACCCCTCCTGGTCCCACTTGAGGACGGTCCCGGTGAAGATCAGCCCGAGGGTCACGGCCAGGAGCCCCAGGCCGACGAGCCAGTTGGCCTCTCGCGGCCGCTTGTATGAGCCGGTCGCGAAGACCCGGCCCATATGGAGCAGCACGGTCGCCATCACGATGTTCGAGACCCAGAAGTGGACGCCCCGTACGAGGTCGCCAGCCGGAGCGACGTTCATGATGTAGACGACGCTTTCGCGGGCCGTGGCCGGCGTGGGGTGGTAGAACTGGGCGAGCCAGATCCCGGTCACGGCGAGGATCAGGAACCCGAAGAAGGTGATCCCGCCGAGGATGTAGCCGATGCCGTTGGCGTGGGCCGGGACCGGATAGGCGAGCCCGCTGAGTCCCAGTCGCTGGTCGATCGCCTCCCATGCCCTGCGCCAGCGGCCTCCCCGAATGGCGATCGCGCCGGCAGCCATGAGTGGATCTCCTTGCTGTTGGCCATGCCTTCAGGGCATATGGCCTCACGCAGATTCGGCGATTGCGACCTGAAAGCCAGATGAGGCCAATGTGGGGACAGACTGAGAGCTTTCGGAGAGTGTCTCGTCCCCCGTTGCCCACCTCGCTCTTGCGGCATGTGGTGCCACGCTTGACCTCCCGGGTGCCGGCCGTGCCCACCGCGTTGAACAGCTGCGGTTCGGTGGTGGGGGTGATCAGTTGCCCACGCCGTCGACCGAGACACCGAGGAACTCGGCACGGCAGCCGCGGGAGCAGAAGAAGAACGTCTCGCCGTCACGCTCGGCGCTGACCGCCCGCTCGCGTTCGACCGCCATCCCGCAGACCGGGTCGGTCGCCATCGTGACGATGTCCTTGAAGGAGCCGTCCTCCAGCCATAGGACCCGGTCGGCGATGTCGCGGATGCGCTGGTCGTGGGACACGATCACGACGCTCCGGCCCTGGTCCTTCGCGATCCTCCGCAGTAGTCGCATGATCTCGTGACCGATCTTCGAGTCGAGGTTGGCGGTCGGCTCGTCGGCCAGGATGAGCGTCGGGTCGTTGATGAGTGCCCGCGCGATCGCCACCCGCTGCTTCTCACCGCCCGAAAGCTTCTCGGGCAGGAAGTCGAGGCGGGCGGCGAGGCCAAGGTCGGTGAGGATCGCCGTCGCCTTCTCGCGCGCGGCGCGCGGCCTCAGCCCGGCCAACTCGGCGACGATCGCGACGTTTTCGAGGACCGTCAGCGCCGAGAGCAGGTTGAAGTCCTGGAAGATGAACCCGAACTGGCGGAGCCGGATGTCGGGCAGGCGGCCCTCAGACAACTCCGAGAGTGCCGTTCCATCGAGATGGATCGAGCCCTCGGTCGGCCGCAGGAGCGCTCCCATCATCGACAGCAGCGTCGTCTTGCCCGAGCCCGACGGGCCCATGATCAGGACGATCTCGCCCGGCTCGACCGCCAGGCTGACGCTGCGCACGGCCAGGACACCGGTCTCGCCGTCACCGAAGCGCTTCGTGACGTCGCGGACGTCCAGGGTCAGTGCGGTCATGCTGGGGCTCCTCTCCGGAAGACGACGGCCGGGTCGACGCCGGCGACCTGGCGGATCGGCAGGATCGCCGCGAGACCGGCGATCACCGCCGCGAACAGCCCGACTTTCGCGAGCGACGAGACGGTGATCGCGAGCTCGAGATTGAGATCGGTCCGGCCGATCGCGAACGAGAGCAGGGCGGTGAAGGCCAGACCGATGGCGAACCCGACCGCAACGCTGATCGCGGCCTGGACGAGGACGACGCGGTACAGCACGCGATTGCGGGCGCCGAGCGCCTTGAGGATGCCGTAGTCCCGTCGACGGGCGAGCGTCGCGACATAGACGGTGAGCGCCACGACCGCCAGCGCGACGATGAAGCCGACGACGCTCATGATCGAAATGACGTCGGCGCTCATGTCGGTCACGATCCGTCGCTCCTGGTCGACGAACTCGGCGCGCGACTGGGCGGTCACGCCGGGGACGAGGCGCTCGATGTCCGCGGCCACCTCGCCTGCGGACGCGCTGCCGGCGATCCGAACGAGCGCGAAGCTGATGACCGGCGCGCCGCCGCGCATCGCACGGAAGTCATCGAACGACACGAAGGCCACGGAGTTGACGAGGCTGGCCGTACCCCGTGACAGGCCGACGATCCGCGCCTGCCCGCCCAGGACGTCGACGCTGTCGCCAATCGTCACACCCGCCTTCCGCGCGAAGCTGCGATCCACGATGATCTCGCCGGGTCCGACCCAATTGGATCCTTCGGCGACTTCCCAGGGACCGCCGATCGCGGTGTCGGTGGGCAGCCCGATGACGTAGACGACGGCTCGCTCGTCGCCGACGGCGACCGTGTCCGTTGCCTCGAGGATCGGCGTGATGGCGGCAACCCCCTCAACCGCGCTGATCTCGTCGACGACGGCCTCGGGCAGCGTCGAAGCGACCATGTGCAGGTTGCGGACGCCCGCCTGGGCGACCCAGACGTCAGCCCCGGCCCGATCGATGTAGGTCGTGAGCTGGTTCGCCACGCCGGCGTAGATCGCGTCGAGGGCGAGCGTCAGCGAGAGCGCCAGCGCGACTCCGCCGACCGACGCGACGAGCCGGACCCGGTTCCGGGTCAGGTTGCGACGTGCGAGGAGCACGCTCGCGCTCATCCGCGGAACACCTCGGCCGGCTCAAGTCGTGCGACCGACCGGGCCGGAAGCAGGGCCGCGAGGAGGGCCATGAGCAGGCTGCTCGCCAGGACGAGCGCGACGGCAATCGGCTCGATCGCAACGAGGAACTGCGGTCGCCACGACATCAGCGAGGCACCGGCCGCGAAGGCGAGACCAATCCCGACGACCGCCCCGACGGCGGCGGCGATGAGCGCCTGCGCGCCGACCACGCGGTACAGGACGCGGTTGCGAGCCCCGATTGCCTTGACCGCGCCATACTCGCGCCGCCGTTCGATCGTCGCCGTGTAGATCACGAGGCCGACGACGAGGACGCCGACGACGAAGGCGATCGCGACCATGAGCCCGATCGGGGCGTCATAGACGCGTGCCATGAGCTTGCGGTCGTTGGCCACGACGTCGGCCTTGATGAGGACCTCGGTCCCCGGCACGGCGAGCCGGGCACGAAGGGCTTCGGGCCCGACGCCGGCCTCCGGGGTCACGATCAGGAAGCTGCGCAGACCCGGCGCGCGAAGCAGCGTCTCGAGCGTCGTGATCCTGGCAAACGCGATCGAGCCGGCCCAGAACGTCGTTTCGTCGGACAGCCCGACAACGATTGCGTCGCGATCGAGCAGCGTGATCGTGTCGCCGATCGCGATCTCGTGCTGGCGGGCGGTGGTCCGGTCGATGACCAGCTCGTCGTCGGCGGCCGGCTCGCGCCCGTCGACGAGCTTCCACGGCCCGCCGCCCCGCGCGGGGTCGTAGCCGATAAGGAAGAAGCCGTCTTTGCGACCATGACGTTCGAAGATGACGAACTGCGAGACGACCGGGATGACTCGATCGACGCCGGGGGTGGACTCGACGGCGCCCCGGGCATCGGGCGGGAGGACCGAGCTCGTGCCGAGAAAGTCGCGGATCCCCTTCTCGGCCACGACGACACCGCCGGGCGTGTTGTCAAGGTAGGCGGACGCCTGCCTGTAGACCCCCGCGCGGTAGCCCGCGAGCAGCAGGATCAGCCCGACCGAGACGGCGACGCCGAGGACGCTGAGCGCGAATCGCGTCCGGTCATGGAGCAGGTTGCGGCGGGCGAGGAGCATCGCTCACGCCTCGACCGGCCGGCCGGCCCGGTAGCCTGCGCGCTCAATGACCTCGACCAGCACCGAGGGACCAGTCTCCGCCGGGTCGTAGTCGACGTACGCCGTCTCGATGACCGGATTCACGTAGACGCGCCGCACGCCCTCGGATCTGGCCAGCTCGCGCTCAATCGTCCGGGCGCCGGCCCCGCCGCAGCCGAGGCCGTAAACGGGGATTCGAACCAGCGTCGTGATCTCCATGCGCCCGAGGGTGCCGTTCTTCGCTGAGCGCGATGTGAGCGACGCCTGAGACTTTCGGTCCAAGCACGGGCCGGGATCATGACGAGGCGACGGGCACCCGCACGCTGACCGTTGTCCCGCCCCCGGGGCGCGCTTCGATGTCGAGTGATCCCTGGGCCAGCCGAACACGCTCCTGCATCCCCAGCAGCCCGAGCTTGCCTCGGGCGAGCAGGCCCGTCGGCGTGGGGACCGATTCCATCCCCACGCCGTCGTCACCGACGACCAGCTCCGCCCACTGTGCGTCGTAGGTGAGCCGGACCTCGACGAACGTGGCCGCGCTGTGCCGCTCGGCGTTGTGCAGGCTCTCCTGTGCCACCCTGAGCAGCAACAGCTCGGTCTCCTTGGGCAGCGGGCGAACGGGACCGGCGACCTCGAAGCGGGCGTCGATCCCGGAGCGGCGCGAGAATGCCGACGCTTCTGAACGGACCGCCGCCATCAGGCCGAGGTCATCGAGGATCGGCGGTCGGAGCGCCCGGCTCAGGCGCCGGAGCTCGGCCGCTGTCTCATCGATGATCTGTCGCGCGTCCTCGAGCACGCCATCGTCACCGGCAACGTCGTCGAGGGAGTCGAGCTTGCGCAGGAGCAGGACCAGGGACTGGAGCGGGCCGTCATGGAGCTCGTACGCCATGCGCCGACGCTCCTCCTCTCGCGCCGCGGTCGCGTGTCGCGCGTAGCCCTCGAGGCCCTGCTCGCGTTCGTATTCAAGCGTCACGTCGCGCAGCAACACCTGTGAGCTTCCATCATCGGTCGCCCCCGTCAGCGGGGAGGCCCCGACTGCCTGGACCCAGACTGGCGATGCCGGCTCGCTCAAAGGGAGGCGGCGTGGACCGCCCATCGCTCCCGAGAGGACATCGGCCGCGAGGTCGGATCCCACGACCTCGACCAGCGATCGACCGCGCAGCGCCCCGAGATCACGATCGAGCAGTCGCGCCGCCGCGGCGTTGGCCTCCTCTATCCGTGCCTCGCGATCGATGACGAGGACGGCGTCCGCGGCGCGGTCGTAGAGCGCGCGGTAACGACGCTCCGACGCCAGCCGGGCCGCCTCGCGCGACTCCGCCTCCCGCCGCGCGGCCCGCTCCTTGTCAACCGCGAGCCCGACGAACGCTCCGATCGCGACGAGGATCAGGCTCTGCCAGAGGACCCCGATCCGGGCCGGGCCGTCGTGGGCCAGGAGGAGATCCGGGACCAGGAGGACGGTGCTCCAGATGGCTGTCGGGATCGCCCCGCCCACCCCGAACGTGAGCGCCGCGTAGACCACCGGAATGTAGAACAGCGAGCTCGGGATCAGGTCGAGCGCCTCGGGAAAGCCGACCTGCAGGAGCAGGGTGTGGGCAGCCGCGATGACGAGCGTCAGGACCTGGACCGCCCAGAAGGCGCGCTCCCGAACAGGCGGAAGACCGAGGTGCCGGCGTCCCGCCACCGTCGGGGCCGACGGTGTCGCCGGACGCGTGGACAGCTTTGCGCTTCGGCTCACGGAGCTCCGGGCTCTCCCTCGTGGCGGATCCATCGGCGAGCGGCCGCGTGCATGACCGCCTCGGTCCGGGTCGTCACGCCAAAGCGGTTGAAGATGCTGGTGAAGTGGGCTTCGATCGTCCTCGGGCTCGTCCCGAGCTCAGCCGCGATGTCCCTGGTCCGCAGGCCCCGCGCCGCAAGACGCAGGACCTCCAGCTCCCGAGCCGTGGGTACGTCGGCCGCCGGGTCGTCGCGGCGCCGCAGGGCCCGTCGCGCCAGGCGCGCATCCATCACCACCTGTCCCTCGGCGACGGCGCGAATCGCCGTCACGACCTCGTGGCCGTGGGCCGACTTGAGCAGGTACCCGCGCGCGCCGGCGTCGAGCGCCGCCTCGACGTAGTCCTCCTCGTCATACGCGCTCAGCACGAGGATCCGCGCATCGGGGGCGTCGGCGATCATTCGCCGGGTCGCCTCGATCCCGTTGATCACCGGCATGTGCAGGTCCAGCAACACCACATCCGGTCGGAGGCGCGCGGCCATCGCGACGACCTCGGCGCCATCCGCGGCTTCCCCGATCACGTCGATCGCGGGGTCGGCGTCGAGGATCTGACGCGTCCCCTCGCGGACGACGGCGTGGTCCTCGGCGAGCAGGACTCGCACCATCTGCACGCGAACCTCCTGTCCGGCCGACTCTAGCAGCGCCCTGGGGTTGGTGACCCTCGGGGGGCCCGCAAGAAACCTGCGGATTCCCGCATCACCGGACGCGGGATGACCGGATGCGCACGGCCCATGGGCCGTCGGACCATCTGGGCATCGGGTCGGCCGAACGCGCAGGACTCGCAGCGGACCAGTCGTTCGTGGTCCATGCGGCGGTCGACACAACAACCATGTCGCTGCTGCCGAGCCCGCTTCGGACGTGCCGGACGGATGCGATTCGAAAGGACATGTCGAGATGTACGCACGCTTCAAGGTCGTCGGGGCGGTCATGATGGTCGCCGGCCTGGCGTTCGTCGGCGTCGGCGGCTACACGTACGCCAGGACCAGCGACGGCGCGGCGTCGCTGGAGGCGTTCAGCACCGCCCAGGCTGTCGAGCTCACCTACAACGAGGACGGCCAGCTCGTTGACCGCGGCGAGACGGCGATCGCGGACGAGATCCTGGCGCTCCTCACCGAGGACTGGGGCTACCCGGTCGTGAAGTCGGACCTCGACCCCAACGATCCGCTCGTCAACACGGCCACCGAGTACATGTACGAGATGGCCGCGATCTCGTACCACACGCTCACCGGTACGCAGACCGTGGCGGTCGTCGACCATACGGACTACAAGGACACGCACTACGATCCGGGCAACTACGAGGTCGAGGTCGCCGGCCGCTACTACGCCCAGTTCGACCGCCAGAGCCCGCTCGACGGTCCCGCCCGAACCCAGGCCTGGAGCCCGCTCGCCCTGTCGCTCATCGCGAACCTCGGTGTTGGCAGCGTGACCGCGTCGACGATCCAGATGGGCCTTGGGATCGCCGCCCTCGCCGCCGCCCTCGGCGCGACGCTGCTGGTCCTCGGCGCCGGCCTCATCTGGGCTGGACGCCGCGCGGCCCCGTAGCGCCAGGCCAGGGCTCGCAAGAGCCGGGCTATCGGCCCCCGTCCCCTCGACAACGCCGGGTCCCCGACCCGGCGTTGTCGGTGCGCCGTAAGCAGGGCCGCTGCCGTAGGCAGGGCCGCTGATTGACGCAGGCTTGAGGGTTGCGCGCAGGCGGCGCGCCGCTCAGTAGTACTTGAGCGGGTTGACCCGGTAGCCGCCGTTCCAGATGGGGCCGATCCAGACCTCGAAGTGGAGGTGCGGACCCGTTGTGTTGCCGGACTGCCCGATGCGACCGACCTGCTGGCCCTCGGCGACGGATGTGCCGGTCGCGACGGAGACGCTCGACATGTGGTTGTAGGTCGTGTACAGCCCGGAGCCGTGGGAGATCCAGACCTGGTAGCCGCCGCCATTGCCCTTCCAGCCGGCGAAGATCACCCGGCCCGCGCCCGCGGCGCGGACGGTCGAGCCGTAGTCGGCGGCGATATCCAGGCCGTAGTGGCCGTAGCGGAAGTACTGGCTGATGTAGTTGCCGCCGCCGCTGACCGGCCAGGTGAAGTCCCCGCCGCTGTAGGTCGAGGGGCCGGAGCAGTTGCAGGTGCCGCCGCCACCTGGGGGCGCCCTTGGGGCCGGCTTGGGCGTCGGGATCGGGGCGCCGACGGCACCCGGCAGGATCAGTGTCTGGCCGATGATCAGGGTCGGGTCGTCGAGCTGGTTGACCTCGACGACGGCGGCCGCGTCCACCTTGTAGCTCGCGGCCAGCGAATCGAGGGTGTCGCCGTCCTTGACGGTGACGATGAGGCCGTTGACCGGCGGGATGACAAGCTGCTGGCCGACGTGGAGGTCGTCCTTGGAGGTGAGCTTGTTGGCCCACCACACGGTCATCATCGTGACCCCGTACTGGCTGGCGATCCCGGTCAGGGTGTCGCCTGCGCGGACCGTGTACGTCTGGAGGAGGCCCTTCCCGTCCTGGACGACGGTGTTGACGGCGACCGGCTTCCAGATCGTGCCGTCATCGGCGTAGCTCTCGGCCCCAGGTGCAGCTGCGTCACGGGGGGCGACCTCGAGACCGGGGCCGGCGGGCGTCCGAGGCATCTCGATGGGACCGAGCGGATCCTCGGCAACCACGTCGCCGCCGACTGCGATCCGAACGTCGGTCCCGCCCGATCCCACGTTGCCGATCGGTGCGGCTGCGGACGGCTCGAGGCTGACGATCGAGGCCCCGACGACCAGGAGGGCCACGACGATTGGAGTCATACGCTCCGAGACCAGCCCCAACGCGAGCCGTCGGCGGACCGCGACCGAAAGGGGCCCACGGCACGAGGGCGGGGCCAGCTGGACAACGTAGGCGAGGGCGGACATGCGTGCACGAAGGCCGCGCGCCCGGCCGACCGATCGACGATGGTAGCGCGTGGCGCGCCGGGATCGCTCGCTCGTGCCCGGGCGGCGGCGCGCGATCGCGCGTATCGCGCGGGCCGGCGCGTTAGGCAATATGGTCTCCAGCGGTGACGGTCAGGGCGCGTGGGATGCGGAGTACGGGTTGGACCGTCTGGGGGATCGCGACTCTTGAGCTGGGGTCTCGTGCCTCGCGAGTCGAATCCCGCTCCTCCGCGGGCTTCGACGTCTGCGGACCTTACCACAGACGTACGACAGGTCATGTAGTAGATGGCGTGGTAGATGGCGGGTCTCGCGCTCGCCGGCGCCTTGGCTGCTCTCGTCTACTCCGCCTTGGAGCGAGCGGCCCCAAGGATCCCGATGATGGACTCGCGCGGGAGAGCCGTCCTCCGTTCGACAAGGCGAGCGATCCTGAGCGGGTCGCCGCAGGTGCGAGCCAGCTTCCTGCGGTCAAGTCCTGGCCAGATCGCCAGCGCTCGATCTCGGGCATCCACTCGGGGAGCGCTGGCGTGCTGCGGGCGCCGGTCGAGACCGTCCACAACGATGTACTCCTCGATGTCGCGGAGCCCGCCGGGCGGGCGTCATCGGATGGACGAGCACGGTCGCCCGCGCGGCTGAGATAGAACTGAGGGAGACCTAAGACTCACGCCCGGGTCGAGACACTCCGAGAGACGGGCGCGTGCTCTCAGGCAGGGGTCGAAGCGTCGACCACCGCGCACGCCCGCCGCGCGCGCTGCAGCTGCCGAGCGATCACGACGATGCCGATGATGTTCATGCCGATGCCGACCAGGAACAGCGGCGTCTTGTAGGCATTGAGGAACACGGCCGCAGCCGACAGTCCCACGATCGGCAGCAGGTCGACGACATGGTGGGCGCAGCAGGCGAGCATCGCGACCGCGCTCGTCCCGGTGCCGGCGGCCGTGACGGCCGCGCTCGCGCGATGACGACGGTCGATTGCGCGGAGCTCGACGAACAGCCCGATCTGCGTGCCGAAGCCGACGGCGATGAGACCGACGAAGGGCGCGTCGAGGGCCAGCTGCTCGAACGCGTGCTCGACCCCCTGGGCCAGGCTGATGATCGCGAGGTACAGCGCGAGCAGGGCCCCCGACCCGATGAGCCCAGCGACGATCGACCGGGGCGCGATCGGCAGCCCGGCGCGCAGTGGACGAGCGATGGCGGTCATGTCGTGACCTCCCAGCGCAGCGTTCGTTCAGCGAGGTCGCCCACGCCCGAGAGGACGAGCTCGACCCAGTTGGCACCCGTGAAGAAGGCCGTCGTGTCGCCCCGGAAGGTGAGGGCGCCTGCGCGATGATGGCCGCCCTTCGGTGCCGGCCACGGCTCGGCGGACAGGGTCTCGCCGCGATCGTTCCGGAGGATCGCATCGGACAGATCCAGGGCGTCGAGGTCCACCGAGTGGGTGTCGAGCGTGACGTCGAAGACAGCGCTCTCGCCCGGACCTGCCCAGTCGACGACGACCGTCACCTGCCCGCCGTCGCTTGTCTTCGTGGTCCCGGTTGCGGGGGCGGTCGAGCCAGACCCGGTCGACGCGGATGCGGTCGATCCCGAGGTTGGCGGTGTGGACGATGAGCATGCGGCAAGCAGCACGATCGTCGCGGCGAGCAAGCCGATGGGGGTGCGATGTCGGTCCATGGTGGCGAACCTTGTCGGTTTCAGGTGAGTGCCAGATGAGTTGATCCTGAGGATCCGCCGACACGAGGACTGAGTGTCGGCGTCAGGCGGCGACGGCCGCGTCGAGGACCCGCCGAAGGCGCTCGGCGGCCTCGGCCGCGATCGGGGCAACCCCCGCCGATCCGGCAATGGCGAGCGCCGCCACGGGATCGATGATCTCAACGATCGTGCCCGATCCGTTGCGAGACTCTCGGAGGACGACGTTGCACGGTAGCAGCGCGCCGATCGACGGCTCGATCTCCAGTACCTGGTCGGCGAACCGCGGGTTGCAGGCTCCGAGGATTAGGTATGGGGTCCGGTCGACCCCGAGCTTCGCCTTGAGCGTCGCGGCGACGTCGATCTCGGTGAGGACGCCGAAGCCCTCGTCCTTGAGCGCGGACTCGACCCTGGCTCTCACCGTCGGGATTGGAGCTGACGTGGTTGCGGAGAAGGTGTAGGCGGACATCGGTGCTCCTTGTGCGGGCTCGGTCGGCGACGCGCCGAAGCGCCGGCGCTGTTCGGCCGGCGCTTCGTGCAGGTGGGGCTCAGCTATCGATCTGCGTTCAGCTGCGCATGGAACGCCTGCATCTGGGCCGGATCGCAGACGCCGCTCTCGATCATCTGGTCGTGGAGCGCGTCCATCTGCTCGAGCTGCTCGGCAGTCATCGAGCTCATCTGGCCGCCCATCATGCCGGCGCCCATCTGGCCGCCCATCATGCCGGCGCCCATCTGGCCGCCCATCATGCCGGCGCCCATCTGGCCGCCCATCATGCCGGCGCCGTTCTGGCCGCCCATCATGCCGGCGCCGTTCTGGCCGCCCATCATGCCGCCGCCCGGCGTCGCGGTCGGATCCTGCGCGGCGACCAGGCCGGCGGTGCCCAGGAGCAGTGCTCCCGCGAGCAGGCCGCCCGTCGCGAGTCCGATTCGCTTCGATGCCATCTCTGTCTCCTACCTTCTGACTGTCAGATCCCAAGCAGGCGACGGGCCTGCTCGTATTCCGCTTGTGTGATCTCGCCGCGTGCAAAGCGCGCCTTGAGGATCTGGGACGCGTCGTCAGTGGACGTGCGCTCCCGACCGGCGACCGCCGAAACGAGGACCCACACGACGACGACGATCAGGACGATCCCGAGGACCATCCACAGCCAGCCGCCAAGGCCCATCCCCCACTCGATTCCGGTCATCATCTCGATCGTCTCCTTGTGGTCGGATCCAGGGTCGGCTCCGACACTTCGGATGGTGGGCGGGGCGGTTCAAGCGACCATGTCCGCCAACTTCAAGTTCTGATGAAGACGCCCCCAGGACGACCTCGACGGGCTCACCAAACGGCAAGCCCTGCTTCACCTGGCTCTCAGGCCGGCCGGCCATCCTCTGCTGACGCTTTGAGCACCCACCAACTTAGGAGAACGAGCCATGGCATCGACGACCATCGATCCGGTCTGCGGAATGCAGGTCGACCCGAGCACCGCCGTCGCATTCGAGTACGCGGGCGAGAACTATCACTTCTGCGAGTCCACGTGCGCGGACACCTTCCGCGAGGATCCGGACCGATGGATCCCGCGCGCGCCCGCGCGCGAGGACTGACGAGTCCAGGGGCCTGGCGGCGCCATAGGCGGGGTCATCATCGTGAGCCCGGACGGCAAGACCGCCTACGCCATGAACGGTACGGACGACACCGTCTGCGTCATCGACGTCGCCACCATGAAGCCCGTGACCACGGTCGGCGTCGGCTCTTATCCCCACGGTCTTCGTCCGAGCCCTGACGGTCGGTGGGTCTACGTGGCCCAACGCGTAGGGGACGACCCTCAGCGTCATCGACACGGCCACGAACACGCTGGCCGCCGACATCGAGGTTGGCAAGAAGCCGGTCCAGGTCGCGTTCGCACCCGATGGGGGGTTCGTGTACTTCTCGCTGAACGGCGAGAACGCCGTGGGCAAGGTCGACGTGGCCACGCGGACCCTCGTCGGCAAGGTCCCGTCGGCGTCGGGCCGATCCAGGTCTTCGTGACACCCGACAACCGGTACGTCCTTGCGGCCAACCAGGGCACCGAGGACAACCCCTCGACCACCGTCTCGATCATCGACACGCAGACGTTCGCCGTCGTCGGCACGGTCGAAACCGGCAAGGGCGCGCATGGCGTCGTGATCGATCCCGGGAGCCGCTACGCCTTCATCTCGAACATCTACGGCAACGACGTGGCCGTCCTCGACATCGCCGCCCGCAAGGTCATCAAGACCGTGCCCAGCGGCGGCGGTCCGAACGGGATCAGCTTCTCGCCGATGCCGCCGGCAGCCGCTTGCGCGGCCGAGATCGCCATCCAGATGCCGGCCCACGAGGACGGCGAGATGACGGAGATGGACCACTGACCTGTAGTCTGCGGGCTCGATACGTCGGCCCCGCCGGCCCGCCCGCGCAGAAACCCCGGCCAATTGCCGGGGTTTCCGGCATTGCTCAGGCGGCCGGGAGCACGACGCGGAACGTGGCGCCCTTGCCCTCGCCCTCGCTGTGCGCTTCCACGCGGCCGCCCATCGCCTCCGCGAGCGCGCGAGCGATGGCGAGGCCGATCCCCGACCCGCCCAGCGCTCGTGAGCGCGACGGGTCGGCACGGTAGAACCGCTCGAAGACTCGTTCGAGTTGCTCCTCGGTCAGGCCGGGCCCCTCGTCGGTCACACTGACCGCGACTCCGTCGCCCTCTCTCGCGGCGCTCAGCGTGACGACGCTTTCTCGAGGCGAGTACCGGATCGCGTTGCTCAGGAAGTTGTCGAGGATCTGCCCGAGCCGCTCGGCATCCGCACGGACGGCTGGCCGGTCTGGTTCGACGTCCCAGCGAATCTCGATGCCCTGCTCCTGTGCCTGTGTGGCGAAGCGTTGGGCAGCGGCGAGGACCTCCGTCCCGACATCGACGGTCGCCAGCGACAGCGGGAGCTGGCGAGCCTCCGCACGCCACAGCTCCTGGAGATCGTTGACCATCCTTGTCAGGCGTGCGGTCTCGCCTCGGAGCAGCAACCAGGTTGCGTCGCGCGGCCTGATGACCCCGTCCTCGATCCCCTCAAGGTAGCCGTCGATCGTCGCCAGCGGCGTCCTGAGCTCATGGGCGACGTCGCCGACGAGCTGAAGGCGCCGCCGCTCGGTCGATTCGAGAGAGGCGGCCATGGCGTTGAACGACTCGGCGAGCTGACCGACCTCGTCGTCGGATGTCACGGGCACCCTCTCCGCGTAATGGCCGGCTGCGATCCTGCTTGCTGCCTGCGCCAGGCGGCCGATCGGGCGCGAGACACGGGTCGCCAGGGCGATGCTGGCCACGACCGCCGCAACCGTCGCGACAGCGATCGCGATCCCGAGCGCCGCCTGAACCGCATCCTGGTAAGCGGAACGGACGAGCGCGCTCATCATGTCGCTCATCCCCTCCATGCCGGACATGGCATGACGCATGGCCGCGTCGAAGGCGCCGGGACCGACGAAACTCACCGCCACGAAGAGCGTGGCGCTCCCGATCGCGATCACGACCACGTGGGAGAAGAGCAGCCGTCGCCACAGCCGGCGCTTCGGTCTCATCGGGACCCTCCGTGGACGCGGAACCGATACCCGGCTCCACGGACGGTCTCGATGAACGTCGGTCGGGTGGCGTCGTCACCGAGCTTGCGGCGGAGATTGCCGAGGTGGACGTCGACCACGTGCTCGTCCCCGACGTAGTCCATGCCCCAGACGCGATCGAGCAGCCGCTGACGGGGGAACACCACACCGGGATCCCGGGCGAGCGTGAGGAGAAGGTCGAATTCGATCGTGGTCAGCGGCACCGGCTCACCCCGGAGGGTGACCGTCCGCGTCGGCTCGTCGATGACGAGCTCGCCGAGACTCAGGGTGCGAGAATCGCCAAGGGCGGCGCGCGGCCGCCGGAGCAGGGCCTTCACTCGCGCGACGAGCTCTCGCGGCGAGAACGGCTTCACCATGTAGTCATCGGCGCCGACCGAGAGCCCGACGATCCGATCGATCTCCTCCGCCCGGGCGGTGAGCATAATCACGTACGCGTCGGAGAACGTCCGGACCCGCCGCAGGACCTCGAACCCGTCGAGCCCCGGCAGCATGACATCGAGAACGATGACGTCCGGTCGGCGCTCCCTCGCGGCGTCGAGCGCGGACGGCCCATCCCGGGCGACCGCGACGTCCATCCCTTCGGACCTGAGGTACTCGCCCACGAGCTCGACCATCGGCGCCTCGTCGTCGACGACGAGGACCCGCGGCGCGGTCATGACGCTCGCACCGGCAGCTCGACGGTCGCAACGGTGCCACCACCCTCGTGGTTGCCCAGCTCGATGCTCCCGGCGTGCGACTCCACGATCCACTTCGCGATCGCCAGTCCGAGACCCGTGCCCGATGGTCGCAGGTCGCGCGCCCGCGAGCCTCGATAGAGGCGCTCGAACAGCCGCTCCCGGTCGGTCTCGTCGAGGCCGATGCCGGTGTCCGTGACCCGCACGATCGCCCACCCCTGACGGACCTCGAGCGCGGCGCCGACCCTCCCTCCGGCCGCCGTGTACCGGGCGGCGTTGTCGAGCAGAATCCCGAAGAGCTCCCGCAGGCGATCGCGGTCGCCATCGACGACGGCCGGCTCGACCGACTCGACGGTCATCCGGACATGAGGGGCGGCCTGGCGCTCGCGGCGGACGGACTCGACCACCACGGCGTCCAGCTCGACGGGGGCGAACTCCAGGCGTGCCCCAGACTCTGCCCGGGCGAGCGACAGCAGGTCGCCGATGAGCCTCCCCATGCGCTCGGCCTCATCACGCGCGTCGGCGAGGATCGCCTGGCGCTCGTCCGCCGGTAGGCCGGGGCGCTCGGCCAGGTCGAGGTTGGCCCGGATCGTCGTCAGCGGCGTTCGCAGCTGGTGGGAGGCATTGCCCAGGAATCGCTGGAGGGCCTGGTGGTTCTGCTCGAGCGCCTCGAGCATCTCGTTGAACGCGACGGCCAGGTCACCGACCTCGTCGCCTCGCTGACCGCCCTCGACCCGCGCGGCGAAGTCGCCCGACAGCGAGATCGCGCGGGCGGTCTCCGTGACGTCAGCGACCGGCGCCAGGGCCCGCCTGGCAAGCACAAGACCGCCGACCAGCGCGAGGCCGATGACGAGCGTGCCGCCGACGAGGAGGGCGCTGCTCACCGTGGCCAGCACATCGCGGAGCGGCTGGGTGGTGTCCGCCCAGGCCACGTACCCCACCCGCGTCCCGTCCGCGAGATTGATGGGCTCGACGGACAGCCGCAGGACGTCGCCGTTCGCGGCGAGCTCCCTGACCTCGTGGCCGTGGCGATCGGCGGCCTCAAGGTCGTCCCGCGTGATCGACAGGGCCGCGGTGCCGGCCGGGGACGAGTCCACGAGCAACGCACCGCCAGCGTCGAGAACGACGACCCGGCCGCCGGTCGAGGCGAACTGCTGAATCAGGCGGTCGCTCGGACGGAGCTGACCCGCGGCATCGACGTCCTGTGCCAGAGCGCCCGCGGCGTGTTCAGCGTTCGCCAGCAGGCCGGCGTCAAACGAGCCCTCCAGCTGGTCGCGAAGGACGACGTACACCCCGGTGCCGAAGGCAACGAGCGCGGCGGCGAGAAGCCCGGTGTAGATCAGTGCGAGCCGGGTCCGGATCGACAGGCGCCGGGACGACTGCCTCACTCTTTCAGGACGTAGCCGGCGCCCCGGACGGTGTGGATGAGCCTTGGCTCGCCGTTCGGCTCGAGCTTGGTTCGCAGGTACCTCACGTACACCTCGAGCACGTTGGATTCACCCTCGAAGTCGTACGCCCAAACGTGCTCCATGATGATGGCCCGGGTCAGGACCTTTCGCGGGTGGCGCATGAACAGCAGGAGCAGGCTGAACTCGGTCGTGGTGAGCTCGATCGTCCGGCCGCTGCGGCGAGCCTCGCGGGCGTCGACGTCGAGCTCGAGGTCGGCGAACCGAAGGACCTCGCCCGACGGCGCCGCGCGCCGCCTGAGCAGTGCGTGGACGCGGGCCAGGAGCTCTTCGAAGCTGAACGGCTTGACGAGGTAGTCGTCGGCTCCGGTCTCGAGGCCCAGGACACGGTCCTTGACCTCGTCGCGCGCGGTGAGCATGAGGATGGCGACCTCATCCCCCGCTGAGCGCAGCCGGCGGGTGACCTCGAGGCCGTCGATCCCGGGCATCATGATGTCGAGGACGACCAGGTCAGGCAGGTGCTCACGCGCCTTCTCCAGACCCTCTTCGCCGGTGGCCGCCTCCACGACGCGGTAGCCCTCGTATGCCAGGCCCCGCCGGACGACCGTCCGGATCTTCGGGTCGTCGTCGACGACTAGGATGCGGGTCGCCTCGCTCATCTGCGAGTGCCTCCCTGCTGGTGCTCCATGCCGTATCGACTCCATTCCCCGGCACGGCGGTGTCTCACGAGGCGAGGGTCGTGTCAGAACCTGAACTGAACCTTAGAACCCGCTGAGAGCACGGGCGATCGGCCGCCCTACAGCCCCGCGTGGCAACCAAGCGCTGCGACCGCGAGAAGAACGACCGGAAGCCACTCATACGGCAGTCGACCACCTGATTCCGCCTGAACGCCGGCCGCCCGGTCGAGGAGCCGTTCGACCCGCCGGTCCGCCGCGTAGGCGAACGAGACCGGCTGGAGGCTTGCGTCGCCCTTCAGCAGCGCCCTGGCGAGCGAGCCTGGGCTCGACCCCCGCTCGATCGCATCCGTGTCGGCGAGGGTTTCGAGATCGGAGAGTCGATCGAGAAGGGCGCCGCGGACACGTCCCGAACGGCCGAAGATTCGGAGCCACGCACCGAGCGCCGCGGCGCGGATGGGGGCTCGCATGCGGCGGTGGTGATCCTCGTGCAGCACGACCGCGCGAATCTCATCGTCCGAGAGCGTGGCGAGCAAGCCGGCCCCGACGTAGATGACCGGATGCAGTGAGCCGACGACGATGGCGTCAGGGCCGAGCTCTCGCGTCACACGGACCGGCACGCCGAACATCGAGGTCTGCCGTGCGCTGCGGGACAACGCCCGCGAGACCCGTTCCGCGCGCAGCAGGTCACGGGCAACGAGCACAGCCCACAGTGTGACCAACGCCATGCCCGCGACCTCGATCGCGAGCATCGGGTCCCCACCCAGCACGGCGCCGAGTGCAATGCACCAGCCGAGTGGCCCGACAGCCACGCCAAGCAGACCCGCCAGTCGCCGTCGCGTCATTCCGGTTCGTCGGCCAGCGCCGCCAGCCGTCGTCGGGTCTCAGGGTCGAGGTCGGCGAGCCTGACAGCGAAGTGCCGGAGAGCCGCGGTGCCGTAGCGCTCGACGACCTGGTCGACGGCCAGCGCACTGAGGCGATCGACGAGCTCCGCCTCGGGCGCACTGAGACGGTAGACGTATTGCCGACCTCGACGAACCCGCTCCAGAACGCCCTTCTCGTGGAGGCGGCTCATCACGGTCATGATCGTCGTGTAGGCATGGTCGCGACCCTGTGTGCCACGCAGCCCGTCGACGACGTCGGCCACGCTCGCATCGCCGCGCGCGCTGACCGTGCGAACGATCGCCGCCGCGAGTGGGCCGAGCACATCTTCGAACCTGGTCGTCCGGGTCACGGCAAGTCATCGCCTCCCGGCGCAGGCTACCACCCGCAAAGGTGTTACTACGACCCTGTAGCTTGAGCCCGACGGCCAGCTCATTCGTGAGCCGCGCCGTTCAATCGGGAGCACGCCAGGTTCGACCGCCGTCGTCCGACCGGAAGTACTCGGTCGAGCGGGTCACGACCGCGATCGTCTGCCCGCCAACGGTCACCGCGATCGCGGCGGCCTCGCCGTCGAACGGCAGCCCCGACCAGGTCGACCCGCCGTCATCCGATCGGGCGAGTCCGTCCGGTCCTCCTGCAACGAGCGCGCGGCCATCGGTCGTCGTGGCGAGGCTGGCGATCGGATAGATCTCCGGCGTCGCAATGCTCTGCCAGGTTCGGCCACCATCATCCGAGCTGGCCAGGCTGTTGCCCGTCACGCCGAAGAGGCGCGTCGCGCCGTTCGCACGGACGGCGACCGGGAAGAGGACGTTCTCCCCCTGGACCCGCTCCCAGGTCAGGCCGGTGTCGCGGCTCTCCCAGAGGCCACCGGTCGCAAGGTAGGCCCACATCCGTGCCGGATCGCCCGGGTCTCGCGCAAAGCCGTGGATATCGAGGTTGGGAAGGTCGGCCGCGAGGTTCGCCCAGGTGCGACCGTCGTCGCGGCTCGCTGCGAACACCTCATGTCCGGCGATGACGATCGATCCATCCGCCGCGGCGCCGAGGCTCATCGCGTCCGACCGCGTAGCCAACGGCTGCCATGTCCGACCGCCGTCGATCGATTCTGAGACACCTCCGTGGTGGCCGAACAGGAGGCGGTTCGGATCGTCGCCAACGAACGCCAGGGAGTGGACGTCCTGCGTCCCCAGCCTGCTCCAGGGCGCAGCCGAGGAGCCGCCCGGCCTCAGGATGATGAAGGCCACGACAGCCATCGCGACAGCCGCCGCGGCCCCGGCTCCGGCAAGCCAGGGCCATGGCAGCCAAGGGCGCTGGGTGGAACCTGCCCGGGGGATCGCGCCTCCTCGCGGGGAGGCAGACCGACGGAACGCCCTACTCATCGGCAGGGGCTGGCGAGCCGCGCGGCCTAGGCGGCACAGCGCTCGCACCGCCGCGCCCGATCGCGAAGTCGCCAGGCGAGCGTCGCGCCGAGGAGGGTGAGTGAGCCGGCGCCGATGATGGGCTGGAGCGGGGCGAAGTAGCTCAGAGCCCCGCTGACGCCGAGGGCAGCCACGACCACCTTGTTGCAGATCGGACAGCCGATCGCCAGGTAGGCGGCCACGCCACCGAGGGTCGCTCGGCCGGCTCCAGGCTCGCCGCTTGCGCCCCGGAGCACGAGCCGCGGTGGGCGCACGTAGGTCGCGACGAGCAGCCCAATGAGCGGCGCCGATCCCAGCCAGACGAGGATGTTGAACGTCTCGACAGGCGTCATTCGAATGAAGAACGGGTTCGGGATCACGGCGGTTGGTGCGCCAAGCAGGACCAGCGAACGGTTGTCGCGAGGACGGCGACCAGCCAGAACCGCCGGTCGAGCGTCGAGCGGAGCGCAGCGACGCTACCGGGACGGATTGCGAGAGCGGATGGTTGGGTCATGTCTGGCGCGGCCGCAGGCGCGTGGTTGGATCGTCGCTGGGTGGCACGGTTGGCCGAGTCTACTACGGGTGGGTAGTCTCACCCGTGAGGTACCGGTCCTCTGGCAAGCGTCAGCACCGTGTGGGAGCAGCGCGGTCCGTGACCGCTCGGAGAAGCCGCGACACGATCCCGGCGGGAGCCGTTGGCGGGACCACGACCGCGAGGTCCAGGTCGGCCTCGTAGCCCGCGTCAGCCACCGTCGTCGCGAGCGCCGCGTTCGACACCAACGCGGGCTCGCGAGTGACGGTGGCGGTCTCCCGCCGCAGGTCGACCACGACGCGGGTCACCCCGTCCAGCTTCCGGATCGCCCTCGTGATCCGGTTGACGCAGGCGCCGCACGTCATTCCCGCCACCGGGAAGCGGATCGTCTCGGCGGGCGGGCGGATGTCGGTCACATCGACACCAGGAGACCGAAGCTCATCGCGATCACCGCGAGGGCGAGCCCGGCCTTGATCCACGGCGAGTTGGCACGGTTCCAGCGGCCGATCTGGCCAAGCACCCGACGGTTGCTGACCGCGAGCAGGACGACGATCAGCGGGACGATGAAGGCGATGTTGTAGAGCGCGAGGAGGGCCAGCCCGGTCAGGCCGCCACCGGAGGCGTGGAGGACCGCCGTGATCTGGAGGTACATCGCGCCCGAGCAGGGGACCGTGCAGATCCCGACGAGCACGCCGGCGAGGAGCATCCCGCCGAGGCCGCCGCGCTCCATCGCCCGCTGCATCCGGCCATGGGTCCCGGATGGGGCGATCATCGACGGCCCGACGCCCGGCAGGAAGACGTCCTTGAGCATCCACAGGGCCATGAGGAGGGCGATGATCGAGGCGCCGCGCGCCACGAGGTGGTCGCGCCCGAGCCAGCCCAGGAAGCTCAGGAGGCCGAGGCCGATGATGAAATACGTGACGAGCACCGCGCCGACGTACAGCGAGCCCGCCCCGAGCAGCCGGCGCCGGGCCTCCGCCGTGGGCGTCCCGTCGGCCGTGACCGCGTTGACCAGGGTCAGGGTGAACGTCGCGAACAGCACGAGCAGGGCGAACGCACACGGGTTGAAGCCGTCGGCGACGCCCGCCGCCAGGACGGTGGGGACGGTCAGGCCCCCGAAGGCCGCCGCGTCGAGGGGCACGGCCAGGACGTAGGCCGTGGCGGTCGCGCCGACGCCGGCGATGAGCATCGCCAGCGCGACCGCCGGGCGCGGCCAGCCGAGGATCAGCGGGGAGGCAGCGATCCCGGCCGGCCGCGCCCCGGGCGACATCAGGCGGCCTCGATGACGATCTTGCCGTGCATCTGGGGGCTGGCGACCCCACCACAGCAGGTGTCGCAGTAGACGTCGTAGGTCCCGGGCCGGTTCGGGACCTGCCACACGACCATCCGGCGTCCCTCCGCCGGGAGAGCCTCGTTCAGGCCCAGCTCCGGGGCGATCATCGTGTGGACGCCGTCCTGGAGGTGGACGGCGGCGTCATCGGTCCACCAGTCGAGGGTGGCCGTCGTCCCGGCGGTGACCCGGATCTCGGACGGCGTGAAGCCGGCCATCGAGCTCTGGACCTCGATCGTCCCGGCCGTGGCGGCCGGCCGGTCGAGGAAATCGCCGAAGGCGAGGACGCCACCGACGACGAGCACTCCGGTGACGACGGCACCGAAGGCCAGCCGGCGGGCCGTGCTCGGGCCGGCGTGGGTGGAGGCGATCGCCCGGGCCCGGTTCCGCTCGGCTCGGCGCTCGGCCAGGGTAGAGGCCCGGCGTTCGGCGCGGGCGGCCGACTGGCCGGTCATCGCATCATGCCCCCGGCGGGCGTGGCGCCGGACATCATGCCGCCGGACACCATGCCGCCGGACATCATGCCCTCGCTCATGTTGCCCCCGGCCATCATCTCGACCATCGATCCGTTCGGCCCGAGCTCGCCGGCCAGCGAGCCGTGGACCTCGAGACACTCGTCGAGGTGGGCCCCGAGCGTGCCGCCCATCGAGCGCATGTGCTCGGGGTGGGCCTGCCAGTCCACGACCGCGGCGGGTGGCGCGCTGGGCGTGGGATCGGCGGCCCAGGCGGCGGCCGGAATGGCGAACGCCGCGATGGCGGCGACGGCGAGAGTGAGGCGCGCGAATCGGGCAGTCATGCCAGAGGCTCCTGTCAGGCGTCGTGGCGTGGGTCCAGCAGCCGGAGGGTTCGCTCGAACTCATCGGGCGTGATCTCCCCGCGGGCGAGGCGGCTGCGGAGCAGCTCCACCGCGTCGGGGCGGTCCGGCTGGCGAGGCTCGCGGACGAGGATCCAGACTGCAATGACCAGGACGACGGCCCAGGCGCCCATCCAGAGCCATCCCTCGAACCCCATCGTCCAACCGGCCATCATGGCGTGGCTCCTCGTGCCGGGCCGGCGGGGACGATCCGACCGATGTCGAGGGTCGCGCCGCCACGTCTCGCCGTCGTCGAGAGCCGGGCAAGCCTTCCTCAAGATTCGGTCAAGGTCCGCCGGCGGGCCGTGGGGGGGCCGCCCGCGGACCCCAGGCTTCGCGCGCCGCCCGCCGTCAGGCGCGCGGCAGCTCCAGGACGAACGTCGCGCCGTGGCCCGGGCCGGCGCTCTCGGCCCACGCCCGACCGGCCATCGCCCCGGCCAGGGCCCGGACGATCGCAAGGCCGATCCCGGCGCCGCCGGCCGCCCGGCTGCGAGCAGGGTCCACCCGGTAGAAGCGCTCGAACACCGCCTCCAGCTGGTCGCGGGCCAGGCCAGGTCCTCGATCCGTCACCGTGACCCGGGCGCCGGTCGGGGCGACGCTCGTGACGATGTCGACGGCGGTCCCATCGGGCGCATGACGGATGGCGTTCGACAGGAAGTTGTCGACGATCTCGGCCACCCGATCGCGGTCCGCCCGCGCGGCCGCCGGCTCCGCCGCGAGCTCGAGCCGGATACCGCGAGTCGCGGCGAGCGGCGCGAAGCGCTCGGCCACCTCGGCCGCAACGGTGGCCAGGTCGACGACTTCGATCTCCAGCGGCAGCTGCCGGGCCTCGGCCCGCCACAGCTCCGACAGGTCCGTAACCAGCCGCGTCAGTCGGGCCGTCTCGGCCCGAAGCAGCCGCCACGTCTCGGGGCTGGCGTCGATGACTCCGTCTTCGAGGCCCTCGAGGTACCCGTCGAGCGTGGTCAGCGGCGTCCGCAGCTCGTGGGCCACGTCGCCGACCAGCTGGAGGCGCCGCCGTTCCGTGGCCTCGAGCGAGCCGGCCATGTCGTTGAACGACGTCGCCAGCTCGCGGAGCTCGCGCGGATCCTCCACCGGCACCCGCTCGGCGTAGCGGCCGCCGGCCAGGCGACGGGCCGCGGCGGCCAGGGTGCTGATCGGGCGGGCGATCCGGGCCGCCACCGCGAGGCTGACGATCGCGGCGGTGGCAACGGCGATGATCGTCGCCGCGACGAGGGCCTGGCGCATGGCGTCGGTGAAGGCGGCCTCGGTCGCGCGGCTCATCGCCTCGCCCATCGGGTCGCCCGGCAGGTGGCCCATGGCCTCGGCGAAGTAGCCGGGACCGACGAGCAGGACGGCGACGCCGACCGTGCCGAGCGACGCCGCGACGACCACCAGGAAAGCGACCAGGAGCCTGACCCGGAGCGAGGTGGGCGACATCACGGCGCCTGGCGAAGACGATACCCGACGCCGCGGACCGTCTCGACGAACCGCGGCTGGCCGGGATCGTCACCCAGCTTGCGCCGGAGGTTGCCGACGTGGACGTCGACGAGGTGGTCGTCGGCGATGAACTCCGGGCCCCACACCCGGTCGAGGATTGCCTGGCGCCCGATCACGACGCCCGGGTCGCGGGCGAGCAGGGCGAGGAGGTCGAACTCGATCGCCGTCAGCTCGACTGACGCTCCGTCGACCCGGACGGTCCGCCGGCTGGCGTCGAGCTCCAGGCCCGCAGGGAACGCGGGCCCGGCCTGGGGGCCCGGCACCCGGGGCCGCCGCAACAACGCCCGGACCCGGGCGACGAGCTCGCGCGGCGAGAACGGCTTCACGAGGTAGTCGTCGGCGCCGACCGTGAGGCCCACGATCCGGTCGATCTCCTCGCCCCGGGCCGTCAGCATCAGGATGTAGGCGTCCGAGAAGGTCCGGATCCGACGGCAGACCTCGATCCCATCGAGGCCGGGCAGCATGACGTCGAGGACGACGACGTCGGGGGCCGAGGCGCGAACGGCGTCGACCGCGGCGAGCCCGTCCATCGCCGTCGCGACCTCGAAGCCCTCCCGTTCGAGGTAGCCGCGAACGAGATCGAGGATCGGCGCCTCGTCGTCGACGACCAGGATCCTCGGCCCGTGCATGGGCGGATCATGGCACCGCCGGGGCATTCGGTCGGGCTTCGATGGCGCCTGGGACGGGCGCGAGAGCCGGCGCTGGAGCCCTCATCCGGCCCGGCGCGGCCGGCGTACTCCCATAGGACCTCTGGCCGCTTGGTCGTCCGTGCGGCGTGGGACTATCCTCTGCACCAATCAGCGGGGGCGGGTGCGGTCGCGGCCCAGCCGGTCCACGACACGTGCCCGAGGGAGGTCCGGTTCATGTCCCTCAGCCAGCGGGTTGAGAAGGCGCTCAAGGGGGCGGCCGAGAAGGCCGTCGAGGCGGTTCCGGCCGAGCGCCCGGCCGAGCGCCCAGGCGTCCGCACGGCGGCGTCCGGCCCGCCGATCCCCGGTCGCGATGCCCTCATGACCGACATCCGGACCCGCGTCCAGACCGAGGCGATCGACGCCTTCGAGACCCTCCTCGACGTCACCGACGACGCCGAGCTGAGGGCCCGCGTCGCGTCGATCATCGACAAGATCATCGCCAAGTACGGCTTCTCGCTCACCCGCCCCGAGCGCCTCGGGCTGGTCGAGGACATCGTCCACGAGGTGACCGGCTTCGGGCCCCTGGAGCCGCTCCTCAAGGACGAGACGATCACCGAGGTCATGGTCAACGGCCCGTCCAACGTGTTCATCGAGCGCAAGGGCAAGATCCAGCGGGTCAACGTCAGGTTCCTGAACGACGAGCACGTCCGCCGGATCATCGACCGGATCATCGCCCCCCTCGGCCGGCGCATCGACGAGTCCAGCCCCCGGGTGGACGCCCGCCTGCCGGACGGCTCGCGGGTCAATGCCATCATCGAGCCGCTGTCGCTCGTTGGTCCGGTCATCACGATCCGGAAGTTCTCGGCCACGCCCTACACCGTCGCCGACCTCATCAGCTTCGGAACGGCGACGCCCGAGATCTTCAACTTCCTGCGTTTCTGCGTCCTGGCCCGGCTCAACATCTTCGTGTCCGGTGGAACCGGCTCGGGCAAGACGACCTTCCTCAACGTCCTCTCGTCGTTCATCCCCGAGGACGAGCGGATCGTGACGATCGAGGATGCCGCCGAGCTCCAGCTTCGCCAGGAGCATGTCGTGACCCTCGAGTCGCGACCGCCCAATGCCGAGGGTGCCGGTGAGATCACGATCCGGGACCTCCTCCGGAACGCCCTCCACATGCGACCCGACCGGATCATCGTCGGCGAGTGTCGCGCCGGCGAGGCACTCGACATGATCCAGGCGATGATGACCGGCCAGGACGGCTCGCTCTCCACCGGCCACGCCAACACCACCCAGGACATGCTCCGCCGCCTCGAGACGATGATCCTGATGGCCGGTTACGAGCTGCCGCTGCGGGCCATCCGCGAGCAGATTGCCTCGGCGGTCGATGTCATCGTCCACACCGCCCGCCTCCGGGACGGCAGCCGCAAGATCGTCAACATCACCGAGGTCTACGGCAGCGAGGACGACGACATCCTGACCCAGGACATCTTCGAGTTCGTCCAGACCGACTTCAAGGACGGCAAGGTCATCGGCGACCTGCGGCCCACCGGCATCCGGCCGTCGTTCATGGGCGTCTTCAAGTCGGCCGGGCTGGACCTGCCGAAGGGTGAGTTCGGAATCCCGCCCGAGGACCTGTCCAAGCCACCCCAGAAGGGCAAGGGCCGCTGGTCTGTGGGCCAGACGAGCGAGGCCGACGAGCGGCCCGTCACGGTCGGCCACGGCAAGGCCGTCAAGGCCGGCGGGATGGTCTACCTCTCCGCCGTCGGGCCGATTGACCCGGCGACGGGCCAGGTCGTCCGCGGCGGGATGAAGGAGCAGACGCGCCAGTGCCTGGCCAACCTCAAGTCCAGGCTGGAGGCGGTCGGAAGCTCGCTCGAGAAGGTCGTGTGGGCCAACTGGGCCCTCCGCGAGCCGGGCGACTTCGACATCTTCAACGAGGAATGGGCCCGCTGGTTCCCTGGCGATTCGCCGGTCGGCCAGGGCACCCTGATGCCGCTCTCGCACCGCCGGGCCGGCTTCTCGATCTCGATCGGGGTCATCGCCGAAGCCTGATCGCGCTGCCGGGTCTCCGCCTCAGCGATGGGTGCTCGCGACCATTGCCTCGTGAACGGCCGGCACGGCCTTCGCCAGGGCGTCGAGTGTCGGCTCGGTGAGCTCGACGGGCGCCGGGTGGCGAGCCACTGCCGGCGCCAGGTGCTTGAGCCCGCTCGAGGTGCTGATGAGCACGACGCGGGCGCCGTCCTCGATCTCGGCGGCGCGCCGCAGGTGCCGAACGCCGGCCAGGCTCGCAGCGGCCGCGGGCTCGGCGAAGATGCCGTGTCGCGCCAGGTCGCCCTGCGCGGCCAGGATCTCGTCGTCCGATACCTGCGCAACCAGGCCCCCCGACTCTCGGAGGGCGGCGATCCCCAGATAGCTGTTCACGGTCCCCCCGATGCCGCGCGCGACGGTCGGCGCCGCGCGGACCTTGACGATCGGCCGCGACGGATCCGCCCAGGCCGCCCCGAGCGGGCCACCGGCCGGCTCGCAGGCGACCATCCGCGGAACCCGGTTGGCCAGCCCCAGACGGGCGAGCTCCCAGAACCCCTTCCAGATGCCGTAGAGCCCTTCGGCGTACGCCGTCGGCACGGCCACGTAGTCCGGGACCTCGCCGCTCAGCTGCTCGTGCAGCTCGAAGGCGATCGTCTTGTAGCCCTCGTGCCCGTACGCGCCGTTCGTCGGGATGTTGCTGAAGTTCGTGGCGGGATACCAGCCGAACCGCTCGATCCCCTCCCGGACGACGAGCCATCGTCCCTCGCGGCTCGTGATGGCCAGGGTCGCTCCGTAGGCCTGGATGAGGGTGGCGGCCGCCTGCGGCAGGCCTTCATAGCTCAGCACGATGGAGCCCAGCCTGGCGGCCGCCGCGTACGCGGCCACCGCGGCGCCATGGTTGCCGGAGCTCGAGGCCATGAGCATCGCCGCGCCGAAGTCGCGGGCCTTGCTGATGGTGACGGCCGCGTGGCGGTCCTTGAACGACCAGGTCGGGTTCCGCGACTCGTCCTTCACCCACAGCCCTGACGCTCCGAGCTCCATGGCGAGCGCAGCGATCGGCACGAGGGCGGTGCCGCCCTCGCCCAGCGTCGTCTCGCTGCGGAGATCCACCACCGGCAGCAGCCGACGGAAGCGCCAGATCCCGCCCCCCGGCTCCGCCAGCCCATTCCCCGATAGCGACGCCTGGACCGCCTCGTAGTCGTATTCCGGGGTGAGGCTCGACCGGAACCCGTCAGTGGCGCACCTCGGACAGCCCTCGGGCATGGGATCGAGCGGGAAGTGGGCGTCGCAGTGGACACACCGGAGGCCGATCGCGAAGGTCACGACTGCGGCCCGTCCAGCTGGGTGTGCTCGACGAGCCGGAGGAACGAGCGGGCGCGAGGGTGTTCCGGCGCGGCGAAGAATCGCTCCGCAGGCGCCTCCTCGACCACCACCCCCTGGTCCATGAAGAGGACCCGGTCGGCGACCTCGCGGGCGAACGCCACCTCGTGGGTGACGACCACCATCGTCATGCCGTCACGAGCCAGCTCGCGCATGACCTTGAGCACCTCCTCGTGGAGCTCGGGGTCCAGGGCCGAGGTCGGCTCGTCGAACAGGACGACTTCGGGCTTCATCGCCAGCGCCCGGGCGATGGCCGTCCGCTGCTTCTGGCCACCGGAGAGGCGCGAGGGGTACTCGTGCTGCTTGTCCTCGAGGCCGACCCGCCTGAGGAGCTCCGCCCCCAGCGCCACGGCCTCGGCCCGCGGCACCTTGCTGACGACGACCGGGCCCTCGATCACGTTCTCGAGGGCGGTCTTGTGGGGGAAGAGGTTGAACGACTGGAAGACCATCCCGACGCGGGTCCGGATGTCCCGGATCCGTGCCCGGCGGGCGCGCCCATCCTTCCCGTCACCGCACTCGACCTCGATCCCGCAGACGACGATCGTTCCTGCGTCGGGCTCTTCCAGGAAGTTGAGGCAGCGGATCAGCGTCGTCTTGCCGGAGCCTGAGACGCCCATGATCACGATCACCTCGCCGCGCCGGACGGTGAGGTCGATGCCCTTGAGAACCTCGAGGTTCCCGAAGCGCTTGTGGATGCCGGTCGCGAGGACCTGCACGTCGGAGTCGGTCATCAGTAGGGCCGCGCCAGCCGTCGCTCGAGCCCGGCCTGGCCCAGCGAGAGCACGAAGTTCAGGGTCCAGTAGATCGCCGCCACGATGAGGTACATCTCCAGGTAGCGGAAGGTCGCCGATCCCACGCGCTCGGCGACCCGCGTCAGCTCCGTCACGGTGATGACCGATACGAGCGACGTGTCCTTCATCAGGGCGATGAACCGGGTGCCGATCGGCGGCAGTGCGATCCGGAGCGCCTGCGGAAAGATGATCCGCCGCATCGCCTGCCCATAGCTCATCCCGATCGAGTAGGCCGCCTCGCGCTGGCCCGCGTCAACACCCAGCAGTCCAGCCCGGAAGTTCTCGCTCTGATAGGCGCCCACGTTGAGCGACAGGGCGATGATGCCCGACGGGATCGGGTCGATCGAGAGCCCCAGCTGCGGGAGGCCGAAGTAGATGAGGAGGATCTGGACGAGCATCGGCGTCCCCAGGAACACCGACACGTAGGTCACCGCGACGGCCTTGATGAGGCGCAGCTTCGACATCCGAACGAGCGCCACCGCCAGGCCGATCGTCGAGCCGATGGCGAAGGCGGTGACCCCGAGGAAGATCGTCACGCCGAGCGCCTCGAGCAGGGTCGGCGCCGCCCGCTGGAACAGATCCCACATGCCTGGCTGGGACTCCTCTCCGATGGTTGACCGATGCCCGCCGGCCCGCGGAACCGACGAGCATCGGCAGCCGGCCTACCGGTCGATCATCTCAAGGAGTGCGTCGGTCACGTCCTCCCCCGGGCCGAACCACTTCGTCGACAGCTCGGCGATCGTTCCGTCGTCGATCATCTCGAGGACGAGCCCGTCCATCTCGGCCTTGAACGCCGCCTCGCCCTTGCTGAACGACATGGCGTTCTGCTCGAGCGTCAGGGCCGCGTCGGTCGCGCAGACCCTGAGCCCGCTCTTCTCGGCGACGTACGTCCCGACGAAGCGCGAGCCGATGTACGAGTCAACACGGCCGAGATCGAGGTCGGTCAGCGCGAGCGTGGCGTTCTCGTACGTCTTGAGCTCTGCCGAGGGCACCGACTCGGCGCGCTCGACGTCGGACGAGCCGGCGAGGACTGCGATGCTTCGGCCTTCGAGGTCGGGGAGATCGTGGACGGCCGACACGTCATCGTCGCAGTTGAGGAAGATGGTGACCGACGAGACGCGGTACGGGTGCGAGAAGTCCACCTGCTTGAGGCGCTCCTCGGTGATGGCCTGACCGGCGATGACGACGTCCCAGCGGTCGGTCGCCAGGCCCGGGATGAAGGTGTCGAAGGTTCCCTGAATGAACTCGATGTCGAGGTCCAGCCGTTCCCCGATCTCGTTCGCGAAGTCGACGTCGAAGCCCATGACGTCGTCGTTCTCGTCGCGGAAGCTGTACGGCGGACTCGTCTGTGGATTGGCGACCCGCAACACCCCGGCCTGGGTGACCCGTGCCAGCAGCCCGCCATCGCCGGCCGGGGCGGACGCGGCCGCCGAGGGCGCGTCGGTGGCCGAACCCCCCGCCTGACAGGCTGAGATCAGGAGGACCGCGCCGAGCGCACCAGCGATCGACCTGAGCCGTGAGGCTGGTCCGCGGGAACGGATGATCATGGCAATACCCTCCACGTGCTGGATGCCGGCGCGCCTCACTCAGACCCGAGGATCAGCCGGCGGAGCTGAGCGAGCAGATCGATGGCCGAATTGCGCCTGATGCTGTACCGCATGCCTCCTTTCGTCCGTTCCTGCCGCACCAGCCCGGCAGCCCGCAGCTGGTGCAGGTGGTGATGCACGGTGGCCGGCGACAGGCCGATGCGGTTCTGCAGCTCGGTCGTCGTCAACGGCTCACGCGACAGCAGGCCGATGAGGCGAAGCCGTCCCGGATCGCCCAGCGACCGCAGGGCCTTGAGGAGCTCGGGGTCGAGCGGTGCGGCGTCGTAGCGTTCGAGCGACTGGCTCCGGACCCCGAACACGATGAGCGCCTCGCCCGAGACCTCGTCCAGGCGGGTCGCAACGTACGGGTGGATGAACGCCGACGGAGCCAGGGTGATCCGCGAGAGAGCCAGATCGGCGTCCAGGGTGTAGCCGCCGGCGAGCTGCTCGATCGCGACGCCGGTCGGGAGGACGGCCAGGAGATCGTGCGCACGCTTGCCCGCCTCGGCGATGGCCTCGCTGACGTGGGCAGTCTCGTCGCGGAAGACGGCCTGCTCGTACTCCTCGAGCAGGAGGGTCAGCTCCCGCTGCGCCCATTCAGGCTCGGCGAGGACCCGGCGGCAGGTCTTCGACCAGCTCGCCGAGCTCCCGTGCAGCGCGGCCGCCAGCGCGCGCTCGGTGACGGTACCCCGGAGCGCGTCACGGAACGTCGCCAGGGCCGCCTCGCTCGTCTCGCCGGTGTCGACCATGAGCAGGGCGAGCGCTGCGGAATCGGCAGCGGCCACCGCGTCGATCAGGGCTCGCGGCTCGGCGCCGTCCGGAAGGGTCGCCACCAGGCGGGTGACGCCGTAGCCCAGGCTCGTGTCGTGGCCGCGGAAGAAGAACACCCCGCGAGACACGGCCGCGCTCGAGAGGCGGCGACGCGCCTCCACGGCCCAGGCCCGCGTGGCCTCGTACGTTCGCGGGTTGAAGAGCGCCCGAAGGCTGACGAGGAGGTCGTAGCACGGTGTCGCGTGGACGCGGACGAGCCCGGCATACGGGTCCCGGTCGGGCCGGTCGGCGAGCCCTCTGACAAGCGTGACCATTTGATAACTATCGAATCTTGACGAGCATGGGATCGGACCTTAAGGTGAGGGCCGCCCGCTTGTCAAGGTTTTCGCGACCACATCGGCTCGATCGAGGTTCCCAGCCATGCTCAGGCACTTCCATCTGTTTGCCGCCGCGCCGGGCCGTGAGGCCGAGGCCGAGCAGGCGCTCCGCCGATGGCTCGACGACGTCCGGTCGGCGACGGCGTTCCGGGGCGGCGCGGTGCTCCGCGAGTACGCCGGTGAGTTCGGCGAGATCGTCGGCGCGCTCGCGCTCACCTATGACGTCGAGTCGCGGGAGGCCGGCGCCGAGCTCCGGCGCGCCACGAGCCAATTCCGCAATCCGATGGCGCAGGACATCCCAGGCGACGAGCCGGCCGACCAGGGCGAGGTGCTCTTCGGGTCGCCCCACGGCCACGCGCACGGGTCCGATGGCCGCGGCCATGACCACCAGCCGCATCACGACGGCAGCGGGCTCTCCGGCCTCAGTTACGACCGGGGCGGCGGCCTCCTTGCCCGCCTCATGCACGGGCACTTCACGGTCGTGTCGGAGGCCGCGCCGTCCCCGCCGATCCACACCACAGCCCCGGAGGCCTGACATTGGGCCGCCGGGGACAGTCCCACGCCGATCGCGGCCGCGTCCACGGCGGTCAGGGTCACGAGCACGGCGATCATGGGCACGAGCAGCCGTCCGGTCCGTTGGGCGCCCTGGTCTCGGTCTTCGCGCCGCACAGCCACGACGCTGCCGACAAGGTGGACCAGGCGCTCGAGTCGAGCGAACGGGGCATCTGGGCGCTGAAGATCTCGCTCGCCGTGCTCGGAGCTACCGCTCTCTTCCAGCTCGCCATCGTGGCAATCAGCGGATCCGTGGCGCTGTTCGCCGACACGGTTCACAACTTCTCGGACGCCCTCACCGCCGTGCCCCTTTGGATCGCCTTCGCCCTCGGCCGACGAGCGGCGTCGCGACGGTACACCTATGGATTCGGGCGGGCGGAAGATCTCGCCGGCGTCTTCGCGCGTCGACCACCGAGGGAAGACCCAGCTCCCGGCATTGACGTGGTCGGCCGGCCGCTACGATCGATGGGTCATGAACGGTCCAGCACAACGAACTGGCCAGCACTTTGAGCCGTGGCGACGGCGCGGCGGCGACCAGCTCGATGCCCGGCGGCGGGAGCTGTTCGCCCTGGCGGCCCCGGTCTTCCGTCGTCATGGCTATCGCGACGCGACGATCAAGGCGCTGGCCCACGCCTGCCACCTGAGCCCGGCGGGCCTGTACCACTACTTCTCGTCGAAGCGCGACCTCGCCACGTACCTCGTCCGCCGGCCGCGGCTTGACTGGGACAGCACCTGGGTTAATCCGTCGATCGATGCGGTCAGCCAGCTCAGCCAACTTGTTGACCTCGCGATCGTCGAGCTCCCGAACTACCTGTTGGCCCTCCAGCTCACCGAGGAGGCCGGCGACGGACGGTCAGGCGGTGGCACCCGATCGCGTGCCTTCCAGGAAGGCGAAGCAGTGTTCGGCCGACTCATCGCCGCCGCCGCTCCGGGCCTCCAGCGGGCACGCGCCACCGAGATCGCGCGCGAGATCCTGGCCCTCCTCGCCGGGACCGCATATACGGGCCTCGATCGGGATCCCAACCGGGCGGTGCGCGCACGGATCGCGGTGGTGCTTCGACGCGAGCTCGTCCCGGATCTCATCGACGCCGACCGCTTCGGTGCGGCCTTCGAAACCGAATAGAAGGCTCGAGCGATTCAGTCGCCGGGCCGATACGGTCGTGTCGTTCCGATCCGCACTGGTGACCGGCCATGATCCATCCGACGCGCCGCGCGATGTCCCTGGCTCTCGCCCTGTCCTGGGCGTCGATGCTGGCCCACAACCTGTTCGAGCTGCCGCTGACCCCGCTCGATGTCGAGAACTCGGGACCGCTCGTCGTGGACGTGCTCCTCGCGGCCGCCTTTGCCCTCCGCCCCAGCTCCCGGGTCATCATCCTCCCGATCGCGATCTGGGCTTTCCTGAACCTGGTCGTTGGCGGCATCATCACGGTCCTGCCGCTGACGATCCTTCCGTTCGTTCCGGAGCAGACGATCGGCCACTACCTCGCCCACGTGGTGTACGCGCTCGGCCAGGTCCCACTCGTCCTCCTCTCGACCACCGCCCTGAAGCCATCAGGCGCGACCCGGCCGGAGCTCCCGTGAGAGCCTTCTATGACGCCTGGTACCGCTGGGGAAGCCCGCCCTGGATCGGCCCCCCGCGGCCCGAGCTCGTCCGGCTCGTGGACGACGGGGCGCTCGCGCCGGGCCGGGCGATCGACCTCGGCTGTGGCGTCGGCGACAACGCGATCTTCCTGGCCCGGCGTGGCTTCGAGGTGACGGCCGTCGATTTCGCGCCGAGCGCGGTCGCCAGGGCCCGGGCCAACGCCCGCGAGGCGGGCGTTGCCGTCGACTTCCTGGTCGACGACCTGACCCGCTTGCGACGTGTCCACGGTGAGTTCGACCTGCTAGTGTGACACGCCGGAATGGGCTTGATTCTTGAATCGGTCAGGCGTACCGTGCCCGGCATGGCTGCACATCCCGCGCCTCCGTTGGCTGTGAGCGAGTCCGAAGCTGAGGCCCTCCGGGCGATG